>JALHQB010000017.1 GCA_022842185.1 Acetobacteraceae bacterium | reverse complement strand
TCAGCCTCCATTTCATGCGTTTCACACTCGGCAAGATCGACATCTGCGCAACAGATGCCATCATCTCAACCGTCAGGGATGTCTCCGAACACCCGTCAAGCATCTCTCCGGTCTGAACAAGAGGGGCGAAGCCCATCTCCGAGCAATTTTGGCACCCGGCACCTTCTGCGCTACATCCGCCCCGGGCCATGCCATCAGCCGCCGCCATCGAGGAAACCCCGCGCCATGCCGCAATACCGTTCCCGCACCACCACCCACGGCCGCAACATGGCCGGCGCGCGCGGGTTGTGGCGCGCGACGGGCATGAAGGACGGTGATTTCGGCAAGCCGATCATCGCCATCGCGAATTCCTTCACGCAGTTTGTCCCCGGCCATGTCCATCTGAAGGACCTCGGCCAGCTGGTCGCGCGGGAGATCGAAAAATCCGGCGGCGTCGCCAAGGAATTCAACACCATCGCGGTCGATGACGGCATCGCCATGGGCCATGACGGCATGCTCTACAGCCTGCCTTCGCGCGAATTGATCGCCGATGCCGTGGAATACATGGTGAACGCGCATTGCGCTGATGCGCTGGTGTGCATCTCCAACTGCGACAAGATCACGCCGGGCATGCTGATGGCCGCGATGCGGCTCAACATCCCCACCATCTTCGTCTCCGGCGGGCCGATGGAGGCGGGCAAGGTCGTGCATCGCGGGGTGAAGCGTTCGGTCGATCTGATCGACGCCATGATCGTCGCCGCGGATGCCTCGGTGACCGATGAGGAAGTGGCCGTCATCGAGCGTTCCGCCTGCCCGACCTGCGGGTCGTGCTCGGGGATGTTCACCGCCAATTCAATGAACTGCCTGACGGAAGCCCTGGGCCTGGCGCTGCCGGGCAACGGCACCGTTCTCGCCACACATTCGGATCGCGAGCGCCTGTTCCTCGAAGCCGGGCAACGCATCGTCGAGATCACGCGCCGGCACTACGAGACCGACGACTTCACCGTCCTGCCGCGCAACATCGCCACGCGCACCGCGTTCGAGAACGCGATGACGCTGGACATCGCGATGGGCGGTTCAACCAACACGGTGCTGCACCTGCTCGCCGCCGCCCAGGAAGGCGAGGTGGCCTTTGCCATGGCCGATATCGACCGCCTGTCGCGCCGCGTCCCGGTGCTGTGCAAGGTGGCGCCATCGGTCGCCAATGTGCATGTCGAGGACGTCCACCGCGCCGGCGGCATCATGGGAATCCTCGGTGAGCTCGACCGCGCCAGGCTGATCGACACGTCGGTGTCGCGCGTCGATGCGCCCTCGCTCGCCGAAGCGCTCGATCAATGGGACGTCCGCCGCACCAGCGCCGAGGCGGTCCATACCTTCTTCAGCGCGGCACCGGGCGGTATCCCGACCACCGTCGCCTTCAGCCAGTCCGCACGCTGGGACAGCGTCGATCTCGACCGCGAGACCGGCGTGATCCGCGACATGGCGCACGCCTTCTCGGTCGATGGCGGGCTCGCCGTCCTCTACGGCAACATCGCCGAGGAAGGCTGCATCGTGAAGACTGCCGGCGTTGATGCCGCGATCCTGCGCTTCACCGGCCCGGCGCGGGTCTTCGAGAGCCAGGATGCGTCGGTCGAGGGTATCCTCGGCGGCACCGTGAAGGCCGGCGACGTGGTGTTGGTGCGCTACGAAGGTCCGCGCGGCGGACCCGGCATGCAGGAAATGCTGTACCCGACCAGCTACCTGAAATCGAAGGGCCTGGGGAAATACTGCGCGCTGGTGACGGATGGGCGCTTCTCGGGCGGATCGTCGGGGTTGTCGATCGGGCATTGCTCGCCCGAGGCCGCCGAGGGCGGCACGATCGGCCTGGTGGAGGAGGGCGATGTCATCGAGATCGACATCCCGGCCCGGACCATTCGGCTGGTCGTCTCGGACGATGAACTCGCCCGCCGGCGCGCCGCGATGGAAGCGACCGGCGCGGCCGCCTGGCAACCGGCGGCACCGCGCAAGCGGCAGGTCACGACGGCGCTCAAGGCCTATGCTGCGCTGACGACCAGCGCTTCGCGGGGGGCGGTGCGGGATGTCAGCATGCTGCGCCGGCGCTGAGCGCGGAGCGACCTATCCGGTCCGCGCGTCATGAGGCCGCGATAGGCTCGACAGGAACGCTGCGACATCACGGTCCGATCGCAGGAGGACGACGCGACAGCCCGGCGGCGGCGCCGCCGCGAGGGCCTTCGTCTTGGCCCGCTCGGCGTTGCGTGAGGTCCAGATGTACCGCAGGAAGGCCGGGAGTGCGTAGAGTCGCTCCGGGCAACCCTCCGGCAGGTCGGCTCTGCTGCGGCCGAGATCGATCCAACTCCGGCGCGCAACTCGCCATATCCGCAACGACACCCGCCGGTCGAGCCAGATGAGAAGGTCGGCGCGTGCGAGACGGGTGCCCCATGTGGCGGAATGGCCGCCCTCGAAGATCCATCGCTCCCGCGCCTCGACCTCGCGGCAGAGGCGTGTCTTCTCCTCCCGGCTGCGCTCGACCCAGCCGGGCTGCCAGTGGATATGGTCGATGTGCACGACAGGAAGTCCGGTGCGCTCGCCCATTGCCCGGGCCAGCGTGCTCTTGCCGGCGCCCGGCTGCCCGACGATCATGACGCGCCGCATGGGACCCCCTTTTAGGATCGGCCATGTAGCGCATCGCATATCCTTCCGGTAGCCAAGCCGTTGGCGTCACCGCCGACCGTTCGGCCGCGCTATAGCGCCCAGGCACGTCGTCCCCCGGCAGATCGGCGCGGCTATCCTCAATCGGTGCGTGCGCCGGGCGATATCCGCGCTGAATTGGCATGCCATGCTGGCCACCAGCGCGGCGCGATGCGCCACGTCTCGGGCATGCGGCGCCGCTGGGCGCCCCCCACGTCAGGCCGCCCGCGCGCCGGGCAGCCTGACCCCGATCCGCGCCGCTGCCGCCAGGATCTCCTGCCGATGGGCGAAGGCGATGAACACGCCCATCATCCAGGTGAAGATCGCTTCCTTGAACAACGCACCGCCATCGCCGTAGGGGTCGATGCCGATCGGCCCGATCGTGTGGAAGAAGATCGCCCCCGACATCAACCCGATCGTCAGCAGCGCACCCCAGACGCGGGTCAGCGGCACCAGCACAAGGATCGAGGCGAGGATCTCCATGCTCGCGACGCCCAGCCTGAACGGCTTTTCATAGGCCGGGATGCCGAACCAGGTCGCCAGCGGCTGGAAGATGAAGTCCACCGATCCCGGATGGCCGGTCAGCTTGTATTGCTGGTACCAGGTGAATTCATACGCGATCCAGATCGCCGCGGGCCAGGCGAGCAGTCGCAGGATACGGTCGGTGCGGGTCATGGTGGCATCCCCAAGGGCGGTCTGCCCAGGGGTTCGCCAACCAGTCGGGGAAGGTTACGCGGCCGCCGTTGAGCCGATCACACCGGGTCGCGACCAACGCGGAGTGTGCCGGCCCGCTGTGCCGCGGCGGTTCGCCATCGTACGGAGGCCCGTCCTACCCACCCCGATAGGTCGAGAAACTCCACGGCGTGGCGACCAGCGGTACATGGTAATGCCCCTCCGGTTCACTGATGCCGAAGCGAAGCGGGACCACATCGAGGAACGGTCGCACCGGCAGTGCGATGCCGGACGCCGCGAAATACGCCCCGATGTGGAAGGACAATTCGTAGGTCCCGACACGAAGCGGCGCACCGCCCAGCAGCGGCGAGTCGGTCCGGCCGGCCGCATTGGTGACAGTCGTCGCCAACAGGGCGCGCGCGCTGCGACCGACCTCATGCAGCTCGATCCGGACGCCCTCTGCTGCGCGGCCGTGATAGGTGTCGAGCACATGCGTGGTCAGTGCGCCTGCGACGGGCGGCGCCCCCGGACCTGCCACCGCATCGACCAGCCGCAAACGGCTGACATGGCCGATCTCGGCAATCGCGGCGGCCAGCTCGGTCACGCGGTCGTTGCCCAGGCGCCGCTCGAAGGCATCGAGCACGGCATCGCGCGTCTGGCGGCGGACGCACATCATGAAGGGGAAGCCGAAGCGCGTGCGATACGCCGCGTTCAGCCGGCCCCAGGTCGCGAATTCTTCGGCGGACAGGCGGTCGAGTCCAAGGCCGGCGTGCTCGGCCTCGGATGCCGCACCCATCGTGCCATCCTGCTGCGCCTTGCCCGCAAGGTCCGGAAAGCCGCCGATGAAGGCGACCTGGCGGTCCGGCCCCCTCGCGGCGATCACCGCCATCAACGCGTCGTGCAGCGCCGCGACGGTCGCGAAGGGGCGCGAACTCGCCGCTTCCTCGGCGACCCAGGGCGCATCCTGGAAGATGCCAGCGAGGGCAGCGGCGAACTCCTCCGCCGATGCGGCATTCAGCGCATCAAGTGTCACGCGCTCGGGCATCGCGTCAGCCCCGGCCGACGCTGCATTCGATCTGCCCATGCGGCTCATCGGTGGGCAGGAAGACGGCATTGTCGTTGTCGAGGCCAAAGGGGGCGAGATTGATCAGCAGGTAATGCTTGTTGGGGCAGGCCATGGTGATGTCCAGCAATTCCGGCACCGCAGCGAGCGCCGCCGTCCCCATGCGGTACAGGCTGTCCTGCACGCTGCTGCTGTAGGTGGTGGCGAAGACGTCGAGCATCGTGGACAGGATCGTCGCATTCGCCGCCTCCCAATCGGCGGGCGTCGCCTGCCAACGCCAGCGCGCCTCCATGGCGGTGGCGGCGATCCGGTCGTCGGTCTCCTTGAGCGTCGTCATCGGGTCCATGAGATAGTTGGCCCAGCCGGATTCCGTGCACTTCATGAAGGTGAAGCCCGACACGCCAGACGTCGTCGCCATGGCGCCGCGCGTGGCCTTCACCTCGGTCAGCGGCTTGCCGTTGCCGTCGAGCACGAAGCTGTGCCCATGGGGCACGCCGCCGACCGCAAGCCGCGTCCATCTGGTCTCGAGCGCGGAGATGCTCACCTCCTCGACCTGTTCGTAGAGATCGAGGAATCGCTGCGCGACCGCCTGGCAGAAGGGTTCGTTCGGCAGGGCCAAGTTTTCCCGCGCCACCACATTGATGATGTTCTTCACCGTGTCGGTCGAGACGCACAGCGCGTTGTCGGCATGAGTGAAGGCGCGGGAGAAATCGCCCTTCAGCATCGCCATCACGGTCAGTTCGCGAACCTCATGGCGGTCGCCATCCTTGTGGACGCGCATGATGCGGACCCGGCCCTTGCCGTGGGTGTTGAAAACCAGCGTCATGGTCGAGTCCCCTTCAAACATGCTCGGCTGTGGCGACGCCCTGCGCCTTCTGTGCGCGGCCGACGCCGGCAAAGGGGGGGGCGTCCAGGTCGACCGCGACGAGCGCCGGGAGCAGAATTCCGGATTCGAGCGGCGGGCGCAATTCATGCGGCAGGCACCGGCGCAACAGCACAGGCTCGATTACTTGTGGGTCATCCGCCCGACGACGAAGCCGAAGATGAAGGTGCCGATCAGGATCGCCGCCACCTCCCCCATCAGGGCATGGATCAGCGGCAGACCGACCAGCAGCGCCAGGGTGAAGCCGCCGATGAACACCCATCGCCGGGTCGCGGGGCCAAGGGCGGCCCAGCGGCTGGCGACCTTCTTGGCCCGCCCGCGCGGGGCGGCGCGCTTCGGGGTCGCGCGCCCCTTGGCGTTGCCGCTCATGGCCTCAGGCGGCGCCGCGGCCAAGCATGTCCATCAATTCCCGCCATTCGCGCTTGGACAGGCCGGACCCGTCCTGGGTCACCGCCTCCCCCGCCAGCATGCGCCGCACGATGCCCATCATCTGGGCGGACAGCGTGACGGCACCCAGGCGATAGTCGCTGAAGGAGTCGAAGGCCATGGGCACCCAGGCCTTCACCGTGTCCAGCATCGCCTCGGCATAGGCACGGATTTCATACTGGGCGTGGGCATCGGCGCGCAGGGACAGGAAGTTGAGCAGATTGTGCAGGTCGGTCTTCCAATACCATTGCGTATAGGCGTTCAGCGTCAGGTTCATCCGCGCCAATTCCCGCGCCAGGCCCTGCCGGCCGGGGTCGCGGGGGGACCCGTCCTCCGATTCATTCAGCATGTCCAGGTAATGGTCGTAGTTGCGGGTCGCATCCTCCCGCAGCAGGTCCAGAACCCGGGCGGCTTCCTCACCCTGCAGCAGATCACCGCGGCCCTGCCGGTTCACCGCCGACTGCGCCGCCAGATGGTCCGGCGCGGGGATGTAGAATTCCCGGTCCAGGATGGAATACCGCGCCGAATACTCGTTCACATTGGCGGTGCGGTGGCGGATCCATTGGCGGGCGATGAAGATCGGCAATTTGATGTGATACTTGATCTCGCACATCTCGAAAGGCGTCGAATGACGATGCCGCATCAGATAACGGATCAGGCCGCGATCCTCATTCGCCGCGCGGGTGCCACGACCGTATGACACACGCGCCGCCTGCACGATGGCGGCATCGTCGCCCATATAGTCGATGACGCGCACGAAACCGTGGTCGAGCACCGGAATCGCCTGGAACAGCATCGCATCCAACGCCGGCACGGTCGGGCGGCGCGTGCGGCCCTCGGCGGCGCGCGCCGCGTCGATTTCCTGTTGCTGGTCGGTGGTCAGCGCCATGCCCATCCCCTTCGGGAGCGGCAGGACGCCGCTTCAGCGCGCGTAATAGGCGGGCACCGGCCGGCCCGCCAAGGGGAGATGACGCGCCCCGGGGGCTGGGCCGCCGCCGGAAGCCGGTGCAGCATGGCGCCAACCAGGAAACGGAACCGCCATGTCCCCCCTCGACGCCATCCGCCGCGACCAGGCTGAACTGACCGCAATCCGGCAGGATTTCCACGCCCATCCCGAACTCGGCATGGCCGAGCACCGCACCGCCGAGATCGTCGCTCGCAAACTCGAATCCTGGGGGATCGAGGTGCATCGGGGCGTCGGCGTCACCGGCGTGGTCGGCGTACTGCGCAACGGCACCGGTAATCGCGCCATCGGCCTGCGCGCCGATATGGACGCCCTGCCGATCGAGGAACTGAACGACGTCTCCTACCGTTCCACGACCAAGGGCGTGATGCATGCCTGCGGCCATGACGGCCACACCACCATGTTACTGGGTGCAGCCAAATACCTGGCCGAAACCCGCAATTTCGACGGCATCGTCCATTTCATCTTCCAGCCCGGGGAGGAAGGCTGCGGCGGCGCCCTGGCGATGCTGGAGGACCGGTTGTTCGAGCGTTTCCCGTGCGACGCCATCTACGGCATGCACAACCGCCCTGGCATGCCGGTCGGGCAATACGGCATCCGCACCGGCCCGACCGCGGCGGGCGGCGCCTTCTTCGACATCCTGGTGCATGGCAAGGGGTCGCATGGCGCGCGGCCGGAAGCGTCCATCGACCCGGTGCTGGCGGCCTGCCACATCACCACGGCGCTGCAATCCATCGTCAGCCGCACCCTGTCCCCGCGCGACCCAGCCGTGGTCTCCGTGACCAAGGTGGTGGGTGGGGAGGCCTACAACGTCATTCCCGAAACCGCGACGATCTCCGGCACCGCGCGCTTCTTCACCCGCGAGGTCGGCGAGCAGATCGAGGATTCGATGCGTCGCGTGGCCGAAGGTGTCGCCGCCGGCTTCGGCGCCACCGCCACGCTGTCGTGGCGGCTCATCTTCGCACCCACCATCAACGACGCGACGCAGACCGAAGCCTATGCCGAGGCCGCCGCCGAGCTGGTGGGCAGCGAGAAGGTCGCGCGCGACAACCCGCCGGGCATGGGGTCGGAGGATTTCTCCTTCATGATGGAGAAGGTGCCCGGGGCGTACATCCATGTCGGCAACGGGCCTGGTGCGATGCCGCACAACCCGCATTATCAGTTCAATGATGAGACCATTCCCTATGGCGCGGCTCTGTATGCCCGCGTGGTGGAACGCGGGCTGACGCGCGATGGCGGGGGCACATAATTCCCCCTCGAAATCCACGCGGCCTTGGCCTATATATCGAGGGTCACTTCGGTGACTATGGTGATAAACGGCGGCTGGAATAAGCGTTGCGGACCCGGGGGCGGTACCCGGCGCCTCCACCATCAACCCGCCTTATCAGCGGCAGATGGGGGCGAAATAGGCTCGACGCGCGCGGTAAAGATCCGTCTTTTGCCCGGCATTGTACCGCCGTTATCGGGCTAAATCACAAGTGCCAATGATAACGTTCGCGAGAACGTGGCGCTCGCTGCCTAGAGATAGGTAAGCGCGGTTCGGGGGGCACCGGGCAACAGAAGCCCCCCACTTCTCTTGGCAACCGCCACCGACCTGCCATAGATGGCCGCATGAGCGACGACGCCCCTCCGCCCGACAGCCTGATGCCCTATGATGTCTGGGCCGAGGAAGCCCTGCGCGAGGTCGCCATCCGCGCGATCGAGTACGCCCAGGCCCAGGGCCTGCCAGGCGAGCATCATTTCTACCTGACCTTCCGGACTGACCATCCGGGCACCTCGGTGCCGGGCCATCTCAAGGCTCGCTATCCGCAGGAAATCACGATCGTCGTGCAGCACCAGTATGAGAACCTGATCGTCGACCGCGCCGCCGGCCGTTTCGAAGTGACCCTGTTCTTCGGCGGCGTGCCCTCGCGTCTCGTGGTGCCGTTCGGCGCGCTGACCATGTTCCACGACCCGCATGTGCGCTTCGGGCTGCGGTTTCCGGTGATGGGAATGGACGCAGCCCCGGCGAATGACGAGCCGGAGGTCGCTGCCGAGCCCGCCGCCGAGGAACCGCCCGCCGGTCCAGCCCAGGTGGTCAGCCTGGACGCTTTCCGGCGCAAGCCCGCCAAGGAAAGCTGATACTTTTCTGAGCCCTCAGACGGTGGGCGCGGCCCATCCGGGCCGCGCGCCTTGGCGCGCGCAGGGCGCCTTGTCGCCGGCTCACGGTCGCGCCGTGCTCTCCTGCTTGGGGCCGGTCGTAAAGCGCGTGGTTTGCCGCCCCACCCCACCCTTTGCTACGACCATCCCATGCGCGGCCCAGTCCCGCGCCCCGGAGAAACCGCATGACCCCGCCGCTCGACGATGCCGCCGCTCCCGCACGGCCGGCCGGATATCAATTCTCGACCATGTTCCCGCTGGGCGAGGACACCACGCCTTATCGCAAGCTCGACATCGCCGGCGTCTCGGTGATCGAGGTCGAGGGCAAGCGTGTCCTGAAGGTCAAGCCGGAGGCGCTGTCCGAACTCGCCTTCCACGCCTGCCACGAGGTCTCCCACCTGCTGCGCCCGGCGCATCTGCGTCAGCTCGCCACGATCCTCAGCGACCCGGAAGCCTCGGCGAATGACCGCTTCGTGGCACTCGACCTGCTGAAGAACGCCAATATCGCCGCCGGCGGCGTGCTACCGATGTGCCAGGACACCGGCACCGCCATCGTCTTCGGCAAGAAGGGCCAGCGCGTTTGGGTCGAGGGCGATGAGGAGGAAGCGCTGTCCTGGGGCGTGGCCCGCACCTACACCGAGACCAACCTGCGCTATTCGATGATGGCGCCGATCTCGATGTTCGAGGAAGCCAATTCCGGCAACAACCTGCCGGTCGAATTCTCCATCATGGCGCAGCCCGGCGACCACCACGCCGATGAGATGCACCTGATGTTCATCCTCAAGGGCGGCGGGTCGGCCAACAAGACCTTCCTGTACCAGCAGACCCGCGCGGTGTTGAACAAGCCCAAGCTGCTCGCCTTCATCGAGGAGAAGGTAAAGACGCTCGGCACCTCCGCCTGCCCGCCCTATCACCTGTCCATCGTGATCGGCGGCACCAGCGCGGAGATGAACCTCAAGACGGTGAAGCTGGGCTCGACCAAATGGCTCGATGCGCTGCCGACCAAGGGCGACAAATCCGGCCACGCGATCCGCGACACGGAGCTTGAGGCCGAGATCCACAAGTTGACGCAGAATCTCGGCATCGGCGCGCAGTTCGGCGGCAAATATTTCTGCCACGATGTGCGGGTGGTGCGGCTGGCGCGGCATGGCGCGTCGCTGCCCATCGGCATCGGCGTGTCCTGTTCCGCGGACCGCCAGATCAAGGCGAAGATCACCCCGGAGGGCATCTTCCTGGAGGAGCTGGAACACGAACCGGCTCACTACCTGCCCGAGCACACCGATGACATCCTGGGCGGGGAGGTCGTGAAGATCGACCTGAATCAGCCGATGGACCAGATCCGTGCGACGCTGTCGCAATACCCGGTCAAGACCCGCGTATCATTGACCGGCACCATCGTGGTGGCCCGCGACATCGCCCATGCGAAGTTGCAGGAACGCATCGACGCCGGCCAGGGCCTGCCGCAATACATCAAGGACCACCCGGTCTATTACGCCGGCCCGGCCAAGACGCCCGAAGGCATGGCGACCGGTTCGTTTGGTCCGACCACGGCGGGGCGGATGGATTCCTACGTCGAATCCTTCCAGGCCCATGGTGGTTCGCTGGTCATGCTGGCCAAGGGCAATCGGTCCAAGGCCGTGCTGAACGCCTGCAAAAAGTACGGTGGCTTCTATCTCGGTTCGGTCGGCGGCCCGGCGGCACGCCTCG
The DNA here is from genome assembly GCA_022842185.1 of Acetobacteraceae bacterium. Taxonomy (GTDB): domain Bacteria; phylum Pseudomonadota; class Alphaproteobacteria; order Acetobacterales; family Acetobacteraceae; genus Neoroseomonas. The sequence goes on along the minus strand of JALHQB010000017.1, from coordinate 58,058 downwards.
CACAGGACTGCATCCGCAAGGTCGAGGTGCTGGAGTATCCGGAGCTCGGCATGGAAGCGGTTTGGAAGATCGAGGTCGAGGATTTCCCGGCGTTCATCGTCGTCGATGACAAGGGGAATGACTTCTATGAGGGGCTGGAGTGAGTGCCACCATCGATCGGCGCCTGCCGGCCCGCTTCACCGGGCCGCTGACGGTATTGCTGCTGACGATGGTCATGACGTGCGTCATCTCCGGCATCTCGACGCTGCTCGCATTGGGGCCCGGGTGGGACTTCCTCGCCCGATGGCCGCTGGCCGCTGGCCTGGGCCAGTTCCTGGGCCGTCGCCTTTCCGACCATGCTGGTCGTCCTGCCGGCCGTCCGCCGGCTCGTCGCCCGCATCGTGACCCCGCCCTGACGAAGGAGAACACGGCCCATGCTCGCCCTCCGCCCCAATTGCGAATGCTGCGGCCGTGACCTTCCGCCGGAAAGCCGGGCCGCGCTGATCTGTTCGTTCGAATGCACCTGGTGCGTCGATTGCGCGCGCACCAAGCTGCCCGGCAGCCTCTGCCCCAACTGCGGCGGCAACCTGGTGCCGCGCCCGATCCGCCCGGCAGACAAGCTCGCAAAATTCCCCGCCTCGACCGACCGAATCCACCGCCCGGACCGCTGCGGCGGTCCCGTCGTCGCCTGAAGCCCGGCGCGCTGGCGCCAGACCGCATTGCAAGGACCACCCCGATGACCGACCGCCGCCACATCTCTTCCGGTTCGAAGTTCGAGGATGAGATCGGCTATTCCCGCGCCGTCGTCATCGGCGACGACATCTGGGTGTCGGGCACCACCGGCTACGACTACACGACCATGACCATTGAGCCCGATGTCGTATCGCAATGTGACCAGGCCTTCCGCAACATCGCCGCCGCGCTGGCCCAGGCCGATGCGACCCTGGATGACGTGGTACGCGTGCTGTTCATCGTGCCGGACCGCGCCGATTGGGAACCCTGCTGGCCCGTCCTGAAGCAGTACCTTGGCCGCGCCAAGCCAGCCTCGACACTGATCCATGCCGGCCTGCAGACGGACGCGATGAAGATCGAGATCGAGGTCACCGCCCGCCGTCGCGCCACGGCCTGACGACCCGCCGCCAGGCGCCGGCGCCGGACCGCGCGCAAGGCGCAACGGGCAACCCACTTCGCAACAGGTCGTTACCCTTCGCAGCAACATTGCCTCCGCATCGCCCCAGGACGGGCGGAGGCTGTCGCGTATGGGCGGAGTCACACCGCCCGCCGAAGGAGAACGATTTCATGACCAGCCGCCGAGGCCTCTTTGCCGCACTTCCCGCGTTTGTCGCGGCTGCGGCCGGCCTTGCCCTGCCCACGACCGTCGAAGCGCAGAGCATCACGCTGAACCTCGGCCCCCCACCGCCGCCGCCCTATGCGCGACGCCCGCCCCCGCCGCGGCGCGGCCAAACCTGGGTCGATGGACATTACCGCTGGAACGGCCGCCGCCATGTCTGGCAGGAAGGCCATTGGGTCCGCGACCGGCGCGGCCGCCGCTATGCCCAGCCGCGCTGGGACCAGGATGGCGACCGCTGGCGCTACCAGCCCGGCCGCTGGGACCGCGACTGACCGCGGGTGACACGGCGGCCCCGGGCCTGTACAGGGCGGGGCCGCCCTTGTTCCAGGAACCGACATGCGCTTTGCCGTCGATCGCCTTGACCACCTGGTCGTCACCTGCCGGGACGTGACCATCTCGGCATCCTGGTACCAGCGCGTGCTGGGGATGGAGGTCGAGGAATTCGGCGAGCAGAACCGCACCGCGCTGAAGTTCGGCGGTCAGAAGATCAACCTCCGCCCGGTGGAAGCGACGCAGCAGGAATGGTGGACCGGCACGGCCGGCGGCATCCCCGGCACCGCCGATCTGTGCTTCATCGTCACCGTCGATGCCGACCAGATTATCGCGCATCTGCAGCAATGCGGCGTTGCCGTGGCGTTGGGACCCGTGCCCAAGGCCGGCGCGCTGGGTCCGATCACCTCGGTGTACTGCCGTGATCCGGACGGCAACCTGATCGAGATATCGACCTACGGGTCGATGGACTGAGGCAGCGGCCGGTGAGCGCCCGCGCCACCGCCATCACCCGCCGACAGGCTTGAGCAGGCGCGTGGTCCGGACCAGCTTCAATGCCGGGGCCGGGACCACACACGCAGGTCCGGCCGCGCGCCAGTACGGAGAGCCGTCATGACCGCCACCCGCACCGAAACCGACAGCCTCGGCACCATCGAGATCCCCGCCGACCGCTATTGGGGACCCCAGACCGAACGCGCCCGCGCGCTGTTCCGCATCGGCGATGCGCGGTTCGACCCTGGCGTCATCCGCGCCACGGGGTTGCAGAAATGGGCGTCTGCCGAGGCCAACCGCCGGCTCGGCGAATTGCCCGAGGACATCGCCGAACCGATCAAGGCCGCCGCGGCCGAGGTCGAATCCGGCGCCCGCGACGCCGATTTCCCGCTTCCGGTCTGGCAGACGGGGTCGGGCACCCAGACCAACATGAACGCGAACGAGGTGATCTCGAACCGCGCCAATGAAATGCTTGGCCAGAAGCTGGGCACGCGGAAGCCGATCCATCCGAATGACCACGTCAATCGTGGCCAATCGTCGAATGATTCCTTCCCCACCGTGATGCACCTCGCCGCCATCCAGGCGGTGCGGCACCGGCTGCTGCCGGGCCTTGCCGCCCTGCACGCGGCGCTGACCGCCAAGGCGGCCGAATACGCGGACATCGTGAAGCTGGGCCGGACGCATATGATGGATGCGGTGCCGGTCACTCTCGGCGGTGAATTCGCCACCTGGGCGCGCCAGGTGGGCAACGCCATCGCGCGCGTCAGCGATACGATCCCCCGCCTGTTGCTGCTGCCGCAGGGCGGCACCGCGGCCGGTACCGGCCTGAACACCCACGCCGCCTTCGCCGAGACGTTCTGCGCCATCGTGGCCGAACGCACCGGGGAGGCCTTCGCCCCCAACCCCGACAAATCCGAAGGCATGGCCGCGCATGATGCCTTCGTGGAGTTGCATGGCGCGTTGAACACCGCCGCCGTCTCGCTGACCAAGATCGCGAATGACGTACGGCTGCTGGGGTCCGGCCCGCGCGCCGGGATCGGGGAGTTGGTGATCCCCGCCGATGGCCTGTCCTCTTCCATCATGCCCGGCAAGACCAACCCGACGCAGTCCGAGGCGCTGACCATGGTGGCCGCCCGCGTCATGGGCAACCAGACCACCGTGACCTTCGCTGGCGCGCAGGGGCATCTGGAACTGAACGTGTTCAAGCCCGTGATCATCCAGGCGGTGCTGGAAAGCACGACGCTGCTGGGCGATGCCGCGGCGTCCTTCGCGGCGCATATGGTGGCGAAGCTGGAACCCAACCGCGCGCGCATCGCCGACCAGATGGCGAAGTCGCTGATGCTGGTCACCGCGCTCAACCCGCGCATCGGGTATGACCGGGCCGTGCAGATCGCCAAGCTGGCCTTGGCCGAGGACCTGACGCTGAAGGATGCCGCCGGGCGGCTTGGCCATGTGACGCCCGAGGATTTCGACCGTTGGGTGCGCCCCGAGGACATGCTGCGCCCGGGGGGCACGCTGGAGGGTGGCGGTTGAAGCCGCATCTGGCCAAGCGTTCCTTCAGCCTGGCCGGACATCGCACCTCCGTCGCGCTGGAGCCTGATTTCTGGACGGTGCTGGAGGCGGCCGCGCGGGCCCGGTCGATAGGTCTCGCGGCCCTGGTGGCGGAACTGGATGCCGCGCGTGCCGAAGATGGCGCCCCCCTGGCCAGCACGCTGCGGGTCTTCGCGCTGCGGCGGGTGCTGGCCGGATGAGGGCGATAGGACCGCCCCCGCGCCGCCAAAGTGAGGGTTTCCAAAGGCCTTAAGCCTTTGGCGGGGTGGCTTGGAGGGGCGGCGCCCCTCCAGCCTTCGTCGCGCGCCACGGCCCAACGCACGCTCGCGCCCCCTCCGGGCTTGATCCGGCAGGGCTTTTCGGGATTGATGCGCCGCGATGCGGGCGGGCGGCGCAGGCCGTACGCGCGCGACCTTCAGGTCCAGGGATTCCGATGGCCAGCACCAGCCACGCACACGCCGACTCGGGCGAGTCCGCCTCTCACTACAAGCACCCCTACCATCTGGTGGATCCGTCGCCGTGGCCGCTGATCGGGGCCTTCAGCGGTGGTGCGCTGGTGCTCGGCATCGTGCTGTGGGCCCACAGCAACATCCATTGGGTGTTCGGGCTGGGCGTGATGGGCGTGCTGGCCACCATGTTCTTCTGGTGGCGGGACGTGGTGAAGGAATCGCGCACGCCGGGCCTGCATTCGCCGATCGTGCTGATCGGCCTGCGCTACGGCATGACGCTGTTCATCGCGTCGGAAGTGATGTTCTTCGTCGCCTTCTTCTGGTCCTGGTTCCATTTCGCGCTGTTCCCGGAACATGTGTCGGGGTCGATCGCGCCGGCGGTGTGGCCGCCGCGCGGCACGCTGACCTTCGACCCGTGGGGCCTGCCCTTCCTCAACACCATGATCCTGCTGCTGTCGGGCTGCACGGTGACCTGGGCGCATGCCGCGCTGATCAACAACGACCAGAAGACGGTCGTGAAGGCGCTGACGCTGACGGTCGTGCTCGGCGTGTCCTTCACCGCGCTCCAGGCGTGGGAATATTCGATGGCGCCGTTCAAGTTCATCGATGGCGGCGTCTATTCGTCGGTGTTCTACCTGGCGACCGGCTTCCACGGCTTTCATGTGATGGTCGGCACGATCTTCCTGTTCGTCTGCCTGATCCGTGCCTCGAAGGGCCATTTCACGCCTGAACGCCATTTCGGCTTCGAAGCCGCGGCCTGGTACTGGCACTTCGTGGACGTGGTGTGGCTGTTCCTGTTCGTGTGCATCTACTGGCTGGGTGCAGGCGAAATCGCGCATCATTAGGTTTGCCCTCAAGCGGCGGGCGACGGGCATCCGCCCGCCTTGCCTCCGCGTCCTGGGCGGTCGCGCCAGGGGTGACTGATGGTTTTGGCGCGGTCGCGCCTTGCGCTCCTGGCCGGGCCTTTTGGCCCGGCCGTTTTGTTTCGGGGAGGTGATTCCGGTGAGCGAGGGCGCTTCTGCCGTCACGGCGGCTCTGCTCGGCCGGTGCCCGCGCTGCGGCAAGGGCCATCTGTTCCGTGGCCTGCTCGATATCCGTCCACGCTGTGAAGCCTGCGACCTCGACCTCGGTGCCCATGATGCAGGCGATGGCCCGGCGGTGGCGGGGATTTTCGTCATCGGCGCCGTGGTCGTCGCCCTGGCGCTGTGGGTCGATGTGCGCTTCCGCCCGCCGCTGTGGGTGCATGCGCTGATCTGGCCGGCGGTCGTGCTGCCGCTGTCGATCCTGACCATGCGAGTCGCCAAGGCCGCGCTGGTCGGCCTGCAATGGCGCCATCGGCGTGACCGTGACTGAACGCCACAAGGGCTTCCGGCCGGTCGCCCGACGCCGTATGCCCGACCTGGAGCGGTCACCCCGCGGGTGGCGGCCGCTCTCGCCTCGCCTCGGCGAGCATCGTCACCCGGCCGGGTGATTCCCACCCGCACGGGATCTGCCCTGGATGCCACAGCACGCCGCCACCCCTGCCCCGAACCGTCGCTGGCGCCGCCTGCTGCTGCCGGTGCTGGTGACCCTGCCGGTGCTGCTGGCGTTGATCGGCCTCGGCACATGGCAGGTCGAACGGCTGGCCTGGAAGACCGATTTGCTCGCCCGCTTCGCCGCCGCCGAGGCCGCACCGGCCGAGTCCCTGGTCGAGCCGGCGGTCCCCTTCACCAAGGTCTCCGTGACCGGTCGCTTCGACCATGCGCGCGAGGCGCTGGTCGGCATCGAGCTCCGCGGCACCACCATGGGCGGTCGGCTCGTCACGCCGCTGATGCGCGATGGCGCCGTGCCGATCCTGATCGATCGCGGCTGGGTGCCTTTCGAACGCGACCGCCCCGTCGCGCATCCTGAAGGCGAGGTCACCGTCACCGGCTGGGTGCGCCCCGGGGAGACGGCGGGCTGGACCGCCGCGACCGACGATGTGGCAGGCCGGCGCTTCTACACCTTCGATCCCACGACGATCGGCGCCGCGCTCGGCCTGCCGCGCGTCGCACCCTGGGGCCTGGTCGTCCTGGGGGCCGCCGATGGGGGGTTGCCCGAACCCGCCCGGACCCTGCCGCGGCCGAACAACAACCATCTCGGCTATGTCATCACCTGGTATGGCCTGGCGCTTGCGCTGGTCGGCGTCTTCGCCGTCTGGGCCCGACGTCGCTTCAAGGAGGATCGCTGATGCCCAATGCCGCGCTCGCCCGCCTGAAGGCCCGCTTCACGCGGATCGCCGCCCTGGGGGAAGCCGCATCCATCCTGCATTGGGACGCCGCGACGATGATGCCGCCGGGCGGCGGCGCCTCGCGCGGGGAACAACTCGCCGCGCTCGCCGGCCTGTCGCATGAATTGCTGACCGCCCCGGTGGTCCGGGACGACCTCGAGATCTCGCTGCCGGAGGGCGAGTGGGAACAGGCCAACCTCGCCTTGATGGCCCGCGACCATGCGCGCGCAACCGCGCTGCCGACCGCGCTGGTGGAAGCCACCGCCCGGGCCAATTCGGCCTGCGAGAAGATCTGGCGCGACGCCAAGGCCACCGCCGATTTCGCCCTGGTCCGCCCGGCGCTGACCGAAGTGGTGCGCCTGCAACGGGAGGCCGCCCAGGCGCTGGCGGCCGAACTCGGCATGGACCCCTATGACGCGCTGATGGATGGCTACCAGCACGGCGTGACGGCGGCCGATGTCGAACCGGTCTTCACCGCCTATGAGGCGTTCCTCGCCGAGGCGCTGCCGCGCGCCGAGGCGATCCAGGCCGGCAAGCCTGCCCCGGTGCCGCTGCCCGGCCCCTTCCCGGTCGAGATCCAGCGCCGGCTGTGCCGCGCGCTGTCCGAGCGGATCGGGCTGGACTACGACCATGCGCGGCTGGACGAATCGCTGCATCCCTTCTGCGGCGGCACGCCGGCCGATGTCCGCCTGACCACCTTCCATGACGAGCGCGACGTCGCCAAGGCACTGCTGGGCGTGCTGCATGAAACCGGCCATGCGCTGTATGAACGCGGCCTGCCGCAGGATTGGGCGCGCCAGCCGGTCGGCGAGGCGGCGGGGATGGCCGCCCATGAATCCCAGTCCCTGATCGTCGAGATGCAGGCCTGCCGATCGGACGCCTTCCTGGGCTTCCTGGGCGGCGAATTGCGCGCGGCCTTCGGGGGGCCGGCGGCGCCTTATGAGGCGCGCAACCTCGCCGGGCTGTGGCGCCATGTCGGGCGCGGCTTCATCCGCGTCGATGCGGATGAGATCACCTATCCCGCCCATGTCATCCTGCGCTTCCGGCTGGAACGCGCGCTGATCGGCGGAGACCTTGCCGTGGCGGACCTGCCGGACGCGTGGAACGACGGGATGCGGGCGATGCTGGGCATCACGCCGCCCGACGATACGCGCGGCTGCCTGCAGGACATCCACTGGCATGACGGGGCCTTCGGGTATTTCCCGTCCTATACGCTCGGCGCGATGGCGGCCGCGCAGTTGATGAAGGCGGCGCGGGCGGCGGTGCCGGGCCTTGATGCCGCTCTGGGCCGAGGGGATATGGCGCCGCTGCTGGGCTGGCTGCGGGTGAATGTGCATGGCCGCGGCTCGCTTCTCGGCTTCCAGGACCTGTTGCGGGCGGCGACGGGCAAGCCGCTGGACCCGTCCGACTTCATCGAGCACCTCACCGCGCGTTATCTGACCGCGTGAAGGCCGGGGCGAGCATCACCCTGGTCGCAGGGTATCCGCGATCGGGCACCACCTTCACCGCCGGCTGCTGCGCGGCGTCCGAAGCCTGGTGGCATCATGGCGCGGGCATCCTGTCGATGCGCGACAAGGGGCGGCCGCGCACCGGGTTCCAGCTCGATGCCGGGCTGGACCGGGAGGCCTTCGATCGGTCCGTCGCCAGCCTGCAACGGCTGTCGGTCCGCACCCACAGCCCGCCGGAGGCGGTTCGGGCACAGTACCCGGAAGTGTGGGACCGCATCGCGCGCATCGTCTATGTCCAGCGCCACCCGTTCGAGGTGGCGCTGTCGGTCTGTCGCTACGTCATCGCCACGCAGGGCTTCATCCCCGGCACCGGCAGGGCCGAGACCTCCTACGAGGCGGCCGCGGAACGGGGGGATGTCGCGGCGTTCTTCCGGCTGTTCTGCGACCAGCGCGGCGCGCCGAACTTCATTCCGGCCTGGGGCACCTGGTCGGACCACTTGGCCTCCTGGCGTGCGGCCATGACGGCATCCGGCCTGCCCTGCGCCATCATGTCCTATGACCGGACCGTGCGGGAACCGGTGCCGCGGCTGCTGGCCGCGGCCGAAGCGCTGGGCCTGCCTTGGTCCGAGGAACAGCTTCGCCGCGCGGTGGCGCAGATGGCGCCGGACAATGTGCGCCGGGGCCTCGGTGCCTTCTTCGTCGGGGCGGAGCCGGCGGCGCTGCGTTATCCGGCGCTGTTGTCGGAGGAGGATATCCGGCTGGGATTCGCGACGTTCGGCGCGGATATGCTGCGGTTCGGACTTTAGGGACGATGTTACTGTATTGCTTTATTACTTTATCGCTTTATCGCTTTAAGCGGCTGCGGCCCGGAACCACCGCGCGCGAGACGATGCTTCGCGGCGCGGCGCGGTTCAGTCGTCTCTCTTTTCAGGATGCTGCAACATCCACAGCCGCTCATAGGCGGCCACGAGGCTTTCGCGGTTCTTCCGCAGATTGTCGCGCGGCAACGCGATGGGGCGGAACAAGAGCTTCTCGACGATCGCGAGCAGCGCCCGCGCGCTTTCGAGATCACCCTGATCACAGGCTTGGTGAAACGACACGAGGATCTTGTCGGTCAGCCGCCGCTTGCGCGCCGGAGGCGACAATTGATCATCGAATCGAGGTTCGTAGACGCCTTCCATGTTTCGGTCTCCGCCCAGGATCGGGCTTGCCATTATGACGCGAAAAACGGCCGACGTTACTCAACTTGTGGTGACAAGCATCCCGATCACCACTTCCGGCGGCTGTATGTCGCGACAGAGACGAAGCGGCAGCCCGACCGAGAGGCGCCTGGTTGTTCGCGGGGCAACGGGCGTAGATTACACGCCCGGACGAAAAGAACGTAGCGCGAACACGCTAGCATGTCCATCATCCTGCTACCCTGGAACGCCCCTCGCCGCCATCGCCCCGACCCGGTAAAGACGGTTCCATGCGTTATGTCTCCACCCGGGGCCAAGCCGCCCCGCGCGATTTCGAAGCCGTCCTGCTCGCCGGCCTTGCCGAGGATGGCGGGCTGTTCGTGCCGGAAACCTGGCCGGAACTGTCCGCCGCCGAATGGCGCGCCCTACGCGGCCTGCCGTATCCGGCGCTCGCAGCCCGCATCCTGGGCCTGTTCGGTGCCGGCGCCATGCCGCTGGATGCGATGTGCCGCGACGCATACGCAGGCTTCGGGCATCCGGCCGTGGTGCCGCTGGTGCAGACCGACCACAATATCTTCGCGCTGGAACTCTTCCACGGCCCGACGCTGGCCTTCAAGGACATGGCGCTGCAGCTGCTCGGCCGCATGTTCGACCATGTGCTGGCCAAGCGCGGGGAGAGGTTGACGATCGTCGGCGCCACATCGGGCGATACCGGATCGGCGGCCATCGAGGCGTGCCGCGACCGTGCGGCGATCGACATCGTCATCCTGCATCCCGAGGGCCGCACCTCCGAAGTGCAGCGCCGGCAGATGACCACGGTGCTGGCGCCGAATGTGAAGAACATCGCCGTCCAGGGCGATTTCGACGCGTGCCAGGACCTGGTGAAGGCGATGTTCAACGACGCGCCGTTCCGCGCCGAGATGCACCTCTCGGCGGTGAACTCGATCAACTGGGCGCGCATCGCCGCGCAGATTCCGTATTACGTCGCAGCCGCGCTGGCGCTGGGCGCGCCGGACCGTGACGTCGCGGTGTCCGTGCCCACCGGCAATTTCGGCAATGTGCTGGCCGCCTGGGCGGCGCGGCGGATGGGGCTGCCGATCAGCGGCTTCGTCATCGGGTCCAACCACAACGACATCCTGGCGCGGTTCCTGGCGTCCAACGACATGACCGCCAAGCCGGTCGAACCTTCCCTGTCGCCATCGATGGACATCCAGGTGTCGTCGAATTTCGAACGCCTGCTGTTCGAATTGATGGGCCGCGACGCCACGGCAACCACCGACGCCATGACGCGCTTCCGCGCCGAAGGCCGCATGCCGGTCCCCGATGCCGCCTGGCGCCAGGCGACCGCGCTGTTTCGCGGCTTCACCCTGGATGATGCGGGCACGCTGGCCGAGATCCGCCGGCTGTGGACCACCGCCGGGTATCTGGCTGACCCGCACACCGCCGTGGGGACCGCGGCCGCCCGCGCGTTGCCGCCGGCCGACCCGGCCACGCCGGTCATCGTCGCCGCCACCGCGCATCCGGCGAAATTCCCCGATGCGGTGGAACGCGCGACCGGCATCCGCCCCCCTCTGCCCGCGCGGCTGGACGACCTATATGAGCGGGAAGAACGCTTCGGCGTCCTGCCTAACGACCTTGGCGCCATTGAAGCCGCCGTCCGTGCTCACGCCCGCCGCAACGCCGCCTGAAAGGCCCCCCGCCCCATCATGACCGATGCCGTCCGCGTCACCCGCCTGCCCAACGGCCTGACCGTCGTTTCCGAGACCATGCCGCGCGTCGAGACCGTCTCGGTCGGCGCCTATATCGGCGTCGGCACGCGGCATGAAACGCCCGAGGACAATGGTGTCTCCCACTTCCTCGAACACATGGCGTTCAAGGGCACCGCGCGGCGTGATGCCGCCGCCATCTCGCGAGAGATCGAGAACGTCGGCGGGCACCTCAACGCCTATACCTCGCGCGAGCAGACCGCTTTCTACGCGAAGGTGCTGAAGGAGGACACGGGCCTCGCCGTGGACATCATCGGCGACATCCTGACCCATTCCACCTTCATCCCCGAGGAGATCGAGCGCGAGCGCGGCGTGATCCTGCAGGAAATCGGCCAGGCCAACGACACGCCCGACGACATCGTCTTCGATCATTTCCAGGAGACAGCCTTCCCATCCCAGGCGATGGGCCGGCCGGTGCTGGGCACCGAGGACACCATTAAGGCGATGAGCCGCGATGCGCTGACCGGCTACATGCGGTCCCATTACGGCCCCGGGCAGATGGTGATCGCCGGCGCCGGCGCGCTCGAACATGATGCGCTGCTGGACATGGTCCGCAGCCATTTCGCCGATCTGCCCGCGACCGGCCCCGCCAGCCCCGAAGCCGCGCGCTATGGCGGCGGGGAGTTCCGCGAGACGCGGGAACTCGACCAGGTCCACATCGTGCTTGGCTTCCCGTCGGTCCAGCACGGCGACAAGCTGCATTACCCGACGCAGTTGCTCTCCACACTGCTCGGCGGCGGCATGTCGTCCCGCCTGTTCCAGGAAATCCGGGAAAAGCGCGGGTTGGTCTATTCGATCTATTCCTTCGCCTCACCCTTCCGCGATGGCGGCATCTTCCAGATCTACGCCGGCACTGGCGAAAAGGAAGCCGGCGAATTGATGCCGGTGACGATCGAAGCGCTGCGCGCCGTGCAGCGCGACGTGACCGAGGATGAGCTGAACCGCGCCAAGGCGCAGCTGCGCGCGTCCCTGCTGATGTCGCTGGAATCGACCGGCAGCCGCTGCGAGCAGCTTGCCCGCCAGTTGCAGGTGTTCGGCCGCGTCATCCCGGTCGAGGAAACCAAGGCGAAGATCGCCGCCGTGACGGTGGAACAGGTGCAGGAAGCCGCGGCGCAGATGTTCCGCGCGGCGCCGACGCTGGCCGCGATGGGCCCGGCGGAACATGTGCCGTCGGTAGCGGAGATCATGGAAAAGCTCGCCGCATGACGCCCGACACAGCATCCGCCGGGACGACGCCGCTGGTCAGCCGCACCGCGCGCCGCATCAACACCCTGGCAGAACTCCTGGGTGCGCAACGCTATCTTGAGATCGGCGTCAGGACCGGCAGCACCTTCCGCGAGGTGCAGATGGCCGAACGGATCGGCGTCGATCCCCGCTTCATGTTCGACACCACGGCGGTGGCGAACGAGACGACGCATCTGCATGCCATCCCCAGCGACCAGTATTTCGCCGAGGTTGCCGATGCCCGGCCGTTCGATATCGCCTTCATCGATGGGCTGCATGTCTTCGAGCAGGTGACGCGGGACCTGACGAACACGCTGGCGCGCAGCACCCCGCGAACGGTCATGCTGATCGACGATACCGTGCCGGTGGATGTGTATTCGGCCCATCGCCAGCAGGGCATGGCGATCCGCCTGCGCAGGGAAGCCGGTGGAAAGGGGGGAGCATGGCATGGCGACGTCTTCAAGATCGTCTTCCTGATCCATGATTTCTTCCCGTTCCTCGACTATCGGACCATCATGGGGGCCGGCAATCCGCAGACCCTGGTGTGGCGGGCCGAACGCCTGGCGCGGAAGCCGGTGTTCGACAGCCTCGAAGCCATTTCCCGCATGACCTGGATCGATCTCCAGGCTCATCGGAAGGTGCTGCAGACGGCCTCGGACGATGAGGCCATCTCTCTCTGCTGCGAGGCGCTCGGCGGGCGCCAGCAGCCGAGCGGCGTGTTCAAGTGAAGGTCGGGGGAGAGAACGCCCCCCGATCCGGTCGCCCAGCGACGTTGCTGCGCAACGCCGAACGGGCCGGGACCCCCTCTTTTTTCTGACGATTGGCGCCGGTCTCCAAGGTCAGCGCCAAGTGCCAAAAAACGGAGGGGGATTCGGGGGAGGTGTTCCTCCCCCGTATTTCTTTTTGCTTTCGGGGAATCACGATGGACCGCCTCACCAAACTCGCCGAGCTGATCGCCGCCGCGAAGCGGGCCGGGGCTGACTCCGCTGATGCGCTGATCGTCGCCTCTACCTCGCTTTCGGTGCGGCGTCGCCTGGGCGCGATCGAGCAGCTTGAACGCTCCGAGGGTTTCGATCTCGGCCTGCGGGTCTTCATCGGGCAGCGCGTGGCGATCGTCTCCTCCACCGATCCGGATGCAAAGGGCTTCGACACCCTGGCCGAACGCGCTGTGGCGATGGCGCGGGTGGTGCCTGAGGACCCCTTCGCCGGCCTGCCCGACGTGGTGCCGGTCGCGGCGGGCGACCTGGACCTGGCGGATACCGAGGAACCCAGCGCCGATGCGCTGCTGGCCCGCACCGCGGCGGCCGAGGAGGCCGCGCTGGCGGTGCCTGGCGTGACCAATTCCGACGGCGCCGTTGCGGGCTGGAGCCGGTATGAGATCGCGTTGGTGGGATCGAACGGCTTTGCCGGGGCTTACGCGCGGACGTCCCATTCCATCTCGACCACCGCGGTGGTCGGGACGGGGACGGGGATGGAGCGGGATTATGACTGGTCCTCGACCGTGCATCTGGCGGATCTGGGGGATCCGGTGGCGATCGGGCGGCGGGCGGCGGAACTGGCGGTGCGGCGGCTGAACCCGACGCGGCCGAAAACCGCACGCATCCCGGTGGTGTTCGACCCGCGGATCGCCGGTAGCCTGCTGGGGCATCTGTCCGGGGCGATCAACGGGTCTTCAGTGGCGCGTGGGACGTCCTTCCTGAAGGACCGGATGGGGGGCCGGGTGCTGGCGAAGGGGCTGGTGGTACGGGATGACCCGCTGCGCCGGCGTGGCCTGCGGTCCCGGCCTTTCGACGGGGAAGGCATGCCCGGCCAGGGCCGCACCATCGTCGATGATGGCGTGTTGCAGACTTGGCTGTTGGATTGGCGCTCGGCCCGGCAATTGGGGCTGGTGTCCACCGGCCATGCCAGCCGCGGCACCGGCGGGCCGCCGGGGCCGGGGGCGACCAATTTGTGGTTGGAACCCGGCCACCTGACGCCCGCGGCATTGATGGCAGACATCAAGGAAGGCCTGTACGTCACGGACCTGATCGGCATGGGCGTGAACGGCATCACCGGTGATTACAGCCGCGGCGCCTCTGGCTTCATGATCCGCAACGGCGAACTGGCCGAGGCGGTCAGCGAGATCACGATCGCCGGCAACCTGCGCGACATCTTCATGAACATGACCCCGGCCAATGACCTGGAATTCCGCCGCGGCACGGATAGCCCGACGGTGCGGATCGAAGGCCTGACCATGGCAGGTTCGTGACCGTTACCTTGCGTTGCAGCACAACCCTGGGCTAGGGGCTTGACCATGACAGGCCCCGTGGCAACAGCCGACCGTCCCATGCCGGACATCCCCGTGGCCGATCTTGCCGAGGCGATCCGCGGGCTGCGCCGCGCATCCGTCCTGGTCGTCGGCGACGCGATGCTGGATCGATACGTCTATGGGTCCGTCCGCCGCATCAGCCCGGAAGCACCGGTGCCGGTGCTGGCGGTCGAGCGTGAGGTGGCGATGCCCGGCGGTGCCGGGAATGTGGTGCGCAACCTCACGGCGCTGGGCGCGGCGGTGGCCTTCGTGTCCGTGGTGGGGGACGACCAGGCGGGCAGCGACCTGACCGGGCTGATTGGCGGCCAATTGGGCGTCGAGCCCTGGCTGCTGGTGCAGGGCGGCCGCCACACCACCACCAAGACGCGCTTCATCGCCAATGGGCAGCACATGCTGCGGGCCGACCAGGAAGTGGTGCAGGCGATCCACCCCCGGCTGGCCGAACGCATGGTGAAGATCGCCGGCGATGCGGTGGCGGCGACGGCGGTGCTGGTGCTGTCGGACTACGGCAAGGGCGTGCTGGATGGCACCACCGCGAAGCAGTTGATCGACGCCGCGCAGGCCGCCGGCCGGCCCGTGGTGGTGGACCCGAAGGGGCGCGATTATGCGCGCTATGCCGGCGCGAACCTGATCACGCCGAACCGCGCGGAACTGTCCGAAGCGACCGGGATGCCGGTGGATACCGAGGAAGCGGTGGTTGCCGCGATGCGCGCGCTGCGCGAAGCCCACGGCTTCGGTGCCGTGCTGGTGACCCGCAGCGAGGACGGCATGACGCTGCTGGAAGGCGAGCGCGTCCATCATTTCCCGGCCGAGGCGGAGGAGGTGCACGACGTCTCCGGCGCCGGTGACACTGTGGTGTCCACGCTGTCCGCGGCGATGGCGGCGGGGCTGCCACTGCCGGTGGCGGCGCGGCTGGCGAACATCGCGGCCGGCATCGTGGTCGGCAAGGTCGGCACGGCGGTGGTCCGCGAGGAAGAACTGGCCGAGGCCCTGGCGCCCGAGCGTGGCGCGGCGCGCAAGGTGCTGTCCCGCGCGGCGGCGGCCGAGCAGGTCGAGCGTTGGCGCCGGCGCGGCTGGCGGATCGGCTTCACCAATGGCTGCTTCGACCTGCTGCATCCGGGCCATGTGCATCTGCTGGAACAGGCGCGGTCCTGGTGCGACCGGCTGGTGGTCGGGCTGAATTCGGATGCATCCGTGAAGCGCCTGAAGGGCCCGGCGCGGCCGATCCAGCCCGAGGCGGCGCGCGCGTCCGTGCTGGCGTCGCTGGCGACCGCCGATTGCGTGACGGTGTTCGAGGAAGACACGCCGGTCGAACTGATCCGCCTGCTGAAGCCGGACGTGCTGGTGAAGGGCGCGGATTACACCGTGGACCAGGTGGTCGGCGGCGACATGGTGCTGGAATATGGCGGCGAGGTGCGGCTGGCGCAGTTGCTGCCGGGCAACTCGACGACGGCGACGGTGGCGCGGATGAAGGGGTAGAGCGTTTTGCGCCGGACTGTATTGGCGCAACACGCTCCCTGCCTTTGCCTGATCGGGCGTCGACACGAAGCCGACTGATTCCAGTCAGGGGCGATCTGCTCTATGTCGCGGCCTGCCCTGCAACGGATGGGCATCGCCCGATCGCGTGACGATGCTCGCGCCTACCTGCGGATGCGCCAGCCCCCCCCGACGGAGACGTGTTTGTCCGCCACCATGATACCCCTGCGATCGACCCGGATCCTCAACACCGAACGGCTGATGCTGATCCCGCCGGGGCGGGAGAACCTCGCCGACCTGACTCGCCTGAAGGCGGATGAGCGGGTCTTCGGCTGGATGCTGCACGGGGTGCGGTCGGCCGAGCGTGCCCGGGAGGAACTCGAGGACGACATCGATTTCTGGGAAGTGCGGGGCTATGGCACCTGGTGCGTCTTCGAACGCGACACCGGCGCCTTCCTGGGGATCTGTGGCTTGATGGAACGGCCGGACGGGCGGGGCGTCGCGCTGCGCTACGCGCTGTGGCCCGAATGCCGGGGCAAGGGCTATGCGCGGGAAGCGGCGAAGGCGTCGCTCGGCTTCGGCCATCGGGCCGGGCTGGCCCGCATCATCGCCGTGGCGCGCGACGAAAACGTCGCGTCGCGGGCGGTGCTGACCGACATCGGCATGGCCCCGGCCGGCACATTCCGGCACCAGGGGCACGAGATGATGATGTTCGAAAGCCTCGGCTGATTCGGCGAGGCCGGCACCGTGGTCGGACCCGGCAAACCGCCCTGATTCGCTACCGGAGGCGACCGGGCGCGCCAGGCGTGCCGAGACCCGCTTTCCGAACCGCCGGAACGGTCCGGCGCGGCGCCGTCAGCCGCGCCCTTCGCGCGCGGCCAGTTGCGCGATCTGGTTGCGCATCGCCTCGAGCAGCGCCGACACGCGCCCACCGCTGCGCTGGATCACCGCCGAATACTCGCTGCGCGTGGTCAGCCGCAGCGACGTGCCCTCGGCGATCACATCGACCACGCGCGGCTGCCCGCCGACTTCGCTGACCCGCCAATCGAGAGAGAAGGCCGGCGAATTCGGGCGTTCGACGATGGTGTTGACCAGCACGTCTTCCTCGGTGCGCTGCTGGCTGCGGCCGAGCGAGAACCGCACCCCGCGGAATTCCCCGAATCGGGCGGACAGGTTGCGCACGATGATGTCGTCGAACAGCCGGGTGTATTCGGCGAGCTCCGCCGGGCTGGCCTGCCGCACATAGCGGCCAAGGATGAAGCGGCCAGTGCCCTCGACATCGATGGTCCGGCGCAGCGTCGCCGCCACGCGGTCCCGCCGCGTCGCGAGGTCAAGCCGTGGGTCGTTCATCGCCGCGACCAGTTCATTGCCGGCCGTCTGGATGAAGGCGGTGGCGCCGGCGGCGTCGACCTGGGCACGTCCGGGGCGCGGCAGCGCGACCAGGCCAGCGGCGAGGAGCGGGGCGGAGAGCAGGAGGCGTCGTTTCATGGCGCTCATATAGGGTGCGGATGCGGGTTTCCGAGTCATTGCGTGGGCGGCAGTGCATCGGGACCGGCAGGGCCGGTGACGCCCTGGCCGAAACCGGTGACGCCCGATGGGCCGACAACGCGGCCACGCTCTTCCTCGTTGCGGATTTCATAACCGCGCCGCTGCCGATAGGCCGAACGCAGCGTGGAGTATGGGTCCAGCGAGGTGGCGCGGACCTGGTCGATCGGTTCGAGCAGCGCTTCGCGGGTGTCCACCACGGTCAGACCCAGCTGCGTCCACCCGGCGGCATCCACCAGCAGCCCCTGGCCGAACCAGGACAGCGGGTTGATGGCGAAATCCATCGCCTGGCCGGCGATGTCGCGGGGGTTGGACGGGCCGAACAGCGGGATGAACATGTAGGGCCCCTCCCCCACACCCCAGACCGCGAGGGTCTGGCCGGAATCCTCGGTATGGCCGGGCACGCCCCATTCGCGGGCCACATCGATGATGCCGCCGACCCCGATGGTCGAATTGACCATGAAGCGGCTGAGCGTGATGCGCGCCCGCGGGATGTTCCCCTGCAACAGGTCGCCCGCGAGGATCACCGGCGCGCGCAGATTGCCCAGGACGTTGCGGATGGCGATGCGGATGCCCTGCGGCGTCAGGTCCCGGTACGCCTCGGCCACGGGCTGAAGCACGTTGCGGTCAACCGCCTCATGCGCCGCGAACATGGCGCGGTTGGTCGGTTCCAGCGGATCGTTGGTCTCGCGGAATTCGGCCTGGCCCTCGGGGTCATCGTCGCCGGGGCGGGTGGCGCAGGCGCTGGCCATGAGGGCCGCGGCGAGCATGGTGACGCGCACCAAGCCGGATCGGTTCGGGAACATGGTGGCGGAATACAATGTCTCGCAGGCCCTTGGAACCGGTGTTGGTGCTGAATGACATGGCGTGCCTGCCGCCGCATTCCACCCTTCGGGCCGGGGGGTTGCCCCGGCGACCGGGCGAACCATCCTATCATCACTTCGCGTGGACGTACCCAATTCCTGCATCACACCATGTGACGAAGTCTTGCCAGCCCGGCCGGGACAGGCGAGAGGAACCCGCCGCCGCGACCCGGCGCCAGCGCATGAGGAAGACGCGTGATGAACCAGGCCTTGAGCGGAACCCTGGCCCGCTGGTTGACCGGACCGCGCATCGCCGGACTGCCGGCACCCGCCGCCATGCCGGTGCCCCGGCTGTCCTTCGAATTCTTTCCGCCCAAGACGGACAAGCTCGAGGAACAATTGTGGGCCTGCATCCGCCGGCTGGAACCGCTGGCCCCGCGATTCGTGTCCGTCACCTATGGCGCGGGCGGGACCACCCAGGAACGCACCCATGCCACGGTGGCGCGGCTGGTGTCCGACACCACCCTGACGCCCGCCGCCCACCTCACCTGCGTCGGTGCGACGCGCGAGGAGGTGGATGCGGTGGCGCGCCAGTACTGGGACGCCGGCGTGCGCCATATCGTCGCGCTGCGCGGCGACCCGCCGGCCGGCGCGGTACGGTACGAACCGCATCCGGGCGGGTATGCCCAGGCCGAGGACCTGGTTCGCGGCCTGAAGCGAATCGGCGATTTCGAGATCAGCGTCGGCGCCTATCCCGAGATGCACCCCGCGGCGATTTCGGCAGAGGCGGACCTGGATTTCCTGCGCCGCAAGATCGATGCCGGGGCGACGCGGGCGATCACCCAGTATTTCTTCGATGCCGAGGTGTATCTGCGCTTCCTCGACCGCTGCCATGCGGCGGGGATCACGGTGCCGATCGTGCCGGGGATCATGCCGGTGACGAATTTCGCCTCCGTCCAGCGGTTTTCCGCCATGTGCGGGGCGTCCGTGCCGGGCTGGATGGGGCAGTTGTTCGAAGGGCTGGACGAGGATGCGGAGACGCGGCGGATGGTCGCGGCGATGGTCGCGGCCGAGCAGGTGCGGCTGCTGCAGGCGAACGGTGTGGATGAATTCCACTTCTACACGCTGAACCGGCCGGATCTGACCTATGCGATCGCGCATATCCTGGGGGCGCGGGCCAAGGCGGGGTGAGAGGCTCGGCGTTGTCGTTAAACCGGGATGCGCCAGACCGTACTGGCGCATAACGCTCCATGCCCTTGCTTGAGCGAGCATCGTCACGCGCCTGACTGATCCCAGTCAGGCGCGATGCGTTTTACGCGGGCACCGGCACCCGCGCCGCCACCGGGTCCAGCAGCCCCTCGATGGCCGCCGGCTCGACCCATTCCAGCAGCACGGTCACCACCGTCACCCGGTTGCGGAAGGCCGGCGGGATGCGCACGAAATCCTTGCGCGTCGTCACCGGCGTGGCGCGCAGCGCGTCGGCTTCGGCCAGCAATTCGCGCAGGTCGCCCTCGTCGAAGGGGTAATGGTCGGCATAGGCCTGCCGCCCGGCCACGAAGGCCCCCGCTTCCTGCAAAGTGGAAAAGAACTTCCGCGGATTGGCGATGCCGCAGAAGGCGAAGACGGGCTGGCCGGCCAGCAACTCGGCCTCCGGTCCCGGCTTCAGCCGGGCGTGCAGCACCGGCAGGCCGGGCGGCAATTGCGCGAGCGCGCCGGTCTCGTCTTCCCCGATCATGATCGCAGCGTTGCAGCGCGACGCGGCCGCCCAGACCGGTTCGCGCAGCGGCCCCGCCGGGATCACGCGGCCATTGCCGAAGCCCGAGACCCCGTCGATGACCAGCAGCGACAGGTCCTTCGCCAGCGTCGGGTTCTGCAACCCGTCATCCATCACGATGGCCTGGGCATTCGCGGCGATCGCGGCCCGCGCGCCAGCGGCGCGGTCGGCGGCCACCCAGGTCGGGCGTTCGGCGGCCAGCAGCAGCGCTTCATCGCCCACCGCGGTGCTGTCGTGCAGCACATGATCGACCCGCGCCGGGCCTTTGATGCGCCCGCCATACCCGCGCAGCAGGAAATGCGCCCCGATGCCGCGATTGCCCAGCCGGCGCCCGAGGTCGAGCGCCACGGTGGTCTTGCCCGCGCCGCCGGCTGTCGCGTTGCCGCAACAGATGACGGGCACGGGGGCCTGCCAGCCGGGGCGCGCCATGCGCCGGGCGGTCGCTGCCGCATAAAGGGCGGAGAACGGCGACAGCAGCATGGGCACAAGCCCCCCGCCGCCGCCGCTCCAGAACTCTGGAGCGCGCATTCAGTACCTGTCGTCCA
Source organism: Acetobacteraceae bacterium (assembly GCA_022842185.1). Classification (GTDB taxonomy): domain Bacteria; phylum Pseudomonadota; class Alphaproteobacteria; order Acetobacterales; family Acetobacteraceae; genus Neoroseomonas. The sequence goes on along the minus strand of JALHQB010000017.1, from coordinate 37,651 downwards.
CTATGCCTGTTCTTGGCGGCCCCGGAGGTTTCCGGTCCCGCCTACTCCCGGCTGCCCGACGCAGCCGCCGCTTCATCCCGCAGGGACAGCAGCGGCAGCAACGCCGCGGCAATCCGCTCGGGCAGCCCGGCCTCCTCGGCCGCTACCCCGGCGGCGGCCTCGGCCTGAGCCCGCCCCCGGTCCGGCACCGTTAGCATGACGGAAACCGCCTCGGCCAGCGCGGCGGCAGGGTCCGCCCCGGGGGCGATCCGGGTCAGGCCGCCGGCGGCCTCCAACCGGCCCACGATCTCGGCGAAATTCCAGGCGTGCGGGCCGAGCAGGACCGGACGCCCGAGCCGCACCGGCTCCAGCGGATTCTGCCCGCCATGGGGCACCAGAGAGCCACCCACGAAGGCCAGCGACGCCAGGGCATAGAACAGCCCGACCTCGCCCAGCGTATCGGCCAGCAGCACGTCGGTGTCGGGCAACGGGTCCTGCCCCGCCGCGCGTCGGGCGATGCGCAATGTCCCGGCCAGCGCGGCGATCGCGGGTCCGCGTTCGGGGTGGCGCGGCACGATGATGGTCAGGAGGCCGGGATGTGCGGCGGCGATTCGCGAGTGCGCGGCAAGCACGATCGCTTCCTCGCCGGGATGCGTGCTGGCGGCGACCCAGACCGGGCGGCCGGCCAGCAATCCGCGCAGGCGATCGTGCTCGGCAGCGTCCACCGGCAGGGGCGGCGCGGCGTACTTCAGGTTGCCCCAGCATTCCACCGCGGCGCCGATCGACCGGAAGCGGGCCGCATCGGACTCGGTCTGCGCCAGCAGCAGGCTGAACGGGGTCAGCACCTTGCGCGCCAGGCCCGGCACTCGCGCCCACCAGCGCGCCGATGCCTTCGACATCCGTCCATTGATCAGCGCCAGCGGTATGCGGCGCCGCGCCGCGGCGGCGATCAGGTTCGGCCAGAGTTCCGATTCGACGAACACCGCCGCATCCGGCCGCCACCCATCGAGGAACCGTCCGACCCAGCGCGGCACATCGAGCGGCACGAAGCGATGCGCGACACGCGATGCGAGATGCGGCGGCAGCCGCCGGCCGAGCAGGGTCGCGGAGGTGAGCGTGCCCGTGGTGACGAGGAAGAACAGGCGCGGTGCCGCCGCGCCGAGCGCTTCCAGCAGCGGCAGGATCGACAGCGTCTCCCCCACGCTTGCCGCGTGCAGCCAGAGCAACGGGCCGGGCGGGCGAGCAGCGCCGGCACCGAAGCGTTCGGCCAGGCGGGCGGGGTCCTCCTTGCCGCGGCGGGCGCGGCGGCGAAGGTAGGCCGGCAGGAGCGGCGCGGCCGCGGTCGTCGCCCAGTGCCAGATGCAGGCGAGCGGGGTCATGGATACCGGAGGGGTTTTGCCCCATGCGGGTGAATGTATGGCGATGGTGTTCCTTGGAGAGGGGCGTCGCGCCTCTCCAAACCGCGAAGCAGTGCTTCACGCCCCACCAAAGGCTTAAGGCCTTTGGAAATCTCCATTTTGGTGATCAGCGCCGTCGGTCGGTGCCCGGATGACCGACCTGCGTGACAAGCGCCAAGGTCCCGCGGTCCAGGGACCCGTTGGTCCCTGGCGGGGTGGTTTGGAGGGGCAGCGCCCCTCCAATCGTCCCGCCCATAGGGCAAGGCCCCTCCTTCATTCTGGCTCATGCGCCCGCCATCGCATCCGCGCGCGCGCAGGCATCCGTCAGCGCGGCGGCGATCGCCGGCAGTGCTTCCTCCGCCCCGTCGCGCGGCACCACCACCGGCGCGCCGACCACGGCGAAGCCGCGGGCGAAGGGCAGCGGAAATCGCATCCGGTCCCACGACCCGGCGAGCCGCATGCGGGACGAGGCGACGGCGCAGGGGAGCACCGGCACGCCGGCCAGCGCCGCCAACTGAGCCACGCCCGGCGCCGCCACCCGCGCCGGCCCGCGTGGGCCATCGGGCGTGATCACCGCGACACCGCCACCGGAGAGGATGCGCGCCAGCCCGCGCAATCCGGCCGCGCCGCCCTTCGACGATGACGCATGCACCACGTCGATGCCGAAGGGGCGTACGGCCGTGGCGATGAGCCGCCCGTCGCGGTGGCGGGAGATCAGGACCTGCGCCCGCCGCGCGCCGGTCTGTGGCACCTGCCGGGCCAGTAGCCGCCAGCCCAGCGCCGCGAGCGGCAAGCGTTCATGCCAGAAGGCGAGGATCATCGGCTGGCCGGCGAAAGGGCGGGCATGGTCCTCCCCCACCAGGGTCCAGCGCGTGGTGGCCCAGACGAGGCGCAGATACAACGCCACCAACCGCGCCAGCATCCCCTGCACGGCGGGGTGGCGGATCAGGCGCTTGGCCATCGGGCGGAGGGAGCGGTTTCGGTCACGCCAGCGGCCCTAGCATGCCCGGGCGGACGGGCGAAGCGGCGGCTCGGATCGCACCGCCTCGGTAGTTTCGTTGCAACCTTCGGCGTGCGACACTCAACCACGCCGTGTGTGGCGGAATTCATGTGACAGGGATGGACGGCATGCTGGGTCGGTGCGAGCGCGGGATGCGCGGCAGGGGCATGACGCTGCTGGTCCTTGTGACCTCGGGCGCGCTGGCGCTGGCGGGGTGCGACGACAAGCCCGCGGCGCCGCAGCAACCGGCCGCCCCGCCGCCGACGGTGATGGTCACCCGCGTCGCGCTCCAGCCGATCTCCCAGGGGGCGGAGATCATCGGGCGGGTCGAGGCGGTGGACAAGGTCGATATCCGCGCTCGCGTCACGGGCTTCCTTGTCTCCCGCCATTTCACCGAGGGCGATTCGGTAAAGGCGGGCGACCTGCTGTTCACCCTGGAACAGCCACCCTTCGCGGCCGAGGTTGCGCTGCGCCAGGCGCAGGTGGAACGCGCCGAGGCCGACCTGCGGAATGCGACGTTGCAGGTGCAGCGCGGGCGCGAACTGGTGCGGACCAACAACATCCCGCAATCGACCCTCGATGAACGCATCGCCGCCGAGGGCGAGGCCAAGGGCAGCCGCGACGCGGCGCTCGCCCAGTTGGAACAGGCGCGCATCCAATACGGCTATACCGAAATCCGCGTGCCCTTCGACGGTCGCGCCGGCCGTTCCCCGATCAGCCCGGGCAATCTCGTCGGCCCCGATTCGGGCGTGCTGGTGACTGTCGTGCGCGAAGACCCGATCCGCGTGTCCTTCCCGGTGACGCAGCGCGATCTGCTGCGGGTGCGGCGCGAAGCGGCGGGCCGGGCGCGCGAAGGCATGCTGGTGCGCGCGCGCCTGCCCGACGGGACGCTGATGGAACCCCCGGGGCGGCTTGAATTCATCGATGTCGCGGCGAACCGTTCGACAGATTCGGTACTGGTCCAGGCGATGCTGCCCAACCCGGATCGGTTGCTGACCGATGGCCAGGCGGTGGCCGTGGTGATCGAGGCCGCCACGCCGGTCGAAGCCATGGTGATCCCGCAATCGGCGATCCAGGTGGACCAGCAGGGGGCCTTCGTCCTCGTGGTCGGTGCCGACAACAAGGTTGAGGTGAAGCGCGTGACCACCAGCCCCGGACCGGGCGGCCGGGTCGTGGTGACCCAGGGCCTGGAGGTCGGGCAGCTCATCATCGTCGAGGGATCCCAGCGCGCCCGGCCCGGCCAACCGGTGACGACCCGCGTCGAGGAACCGCCGCCGACCGGCGCCGTGCCCACCGACGCCCGTCGCGGCGGCTGAACCCATGATCAGCAAGGTCTTCGTCGACCGGCCGCGGCTTGCGGTCGTCATCGCCATCGTCATGGTCATTGCGGGGATCGTCGCGCTGCGGTCGATCCCGGTCGCGCAATTCCCCGACATCGTGCCGCCGCAGGTCACGGTGACGGCGAATTATCCGGGGGCCTCGGCCGAGGTGGTGGAGGCGACCGTCGCCCAGCCGATCGAAAGCCAGGTCAATGGCGTGGACAACATGATCTACATGCGGTCCACCGCGGGCAATGACGGGTCCTATACGCTGACCGTCAGCTTCCGCGTCGGCACCGACCCGGACCAGAACACCACCAACGTGAACAACCGGGTGCAGCTGGCGCTGGCGCAGCTGCCCGAGGAAGTGCAGCGCCAGGGGCTGTCGGTGCGCAAGAAGTCCTCGGCGCTGCTGCAGGTGATCACGCTGCGCTCGACGACCGGCACGCAGGATCCGTTGTTCATCTCGAACTACGCGACGATCAACGTGATGGACGTGCTCAAGCGGGTGCCCGGCGTCGGCGATGCCATCATGTTCGGCCAGCGCGACTACGCCATGCGCATCTGGTTCCGGACCGACCGGCTGACAGCGCTGAACCTGGTGCCGGCCGACATCGTCGATGCGATCCGGGCGCAGAACCAGGTCGCGCCGCTCGGGCGCGTGGGCGCGCAGCCGGCCAGCACGGACACGTCGTATCAATTGAACATCCGCACCACCGGGCGGCTCGAGAATCCGGACGAGTTCGGCAACATCGTGGTGCGATCGAACCCGGATGGGTCGGTGCTGCGGGTGCGCGATGTCGCTCGCATCGAACTCGGCGCCTGGAACGAGGATGTCGGGACACGCCTGAACGGCCAGGACGCGATCGGCGTGCAGATCTACCTCGCGCCGGGTGCGAATGCGGTCGGCACCGCCGATGGCGTGGCGCGGGCGATGGCCGACCTGGCCTCGCGCTTCCCCGCCGGCCTCGAATATGCCGTCACCTACGACACCACCACCTTCGTGAAGCTGACCATCGAGGTGGTCATCCACACGCTGATCGAAGCCTTCATCCTCGTGGTGCTGGTGGTCTTCCTGTTCCTGGGTTCGATCCGCGCGACCATCATCCCGCTGATCGCGGTGCCGGTCAGCCTGATCGCGACCTTCATCGTGCTCAACGCCATGGGGTATTCGGCCAATACCGTGTCCCTGCTGGCGATGGTGCTGGCGATCGGCATCGTGGTGGACGACGCGATCGTGGTGGTCGAGGCCGTCGAGGCCACGATGGAGGAAGACCCCACGCTTTCCGTGAAGGACGCCACCAAGAAGGCGATGGAAGGCATCACCGCGCCGATCATCGCCATCACCCTGGTGCTGCTGTCGGTCTTCGTGCCGCTGGCCTTCATCCCCGGCATTTCGGGCGAGTTGTTCCGCCAGTTCGCGGTCACCGTCAGCGTCGGGATGTTCTTCTCCGCGATCAACGCCCTGACACTGTCCCCGGCGCTGTGTGGCGTACTGCTGCAACCGCATCACGGCCCGAAGAAGGGCATCATGGGCCGGGTGTCGCGCGGGATCGACTGGGTGCGGGACGGCTATGCCGGCATCGTCGCGCGGTTGGTGCGCGTGGCGGTCGTGTCCATCGCGCTGCTGGCGCTGTTCATGTTCGGCATCGTGGGCGTCGGCCGCATCACGCCGACCGGCTTCCTGCCGCAGGAAGACCAGGGCGCCTTCTTCGTCGAGATCCGCCTGCCGGAAGGCGCCTCGCTGAACCGCACGCTGGATGTCGCCAAGCAGGTCGAGGAGGTTGCGCGCAACCTGGATGGCGTGCGCGATGTCATCACCATCACCGGCTATTCCATGCTGAATGGCCTGGCGCAGTCCAATTCCGCCTTCCTGATCCTGACGCTCGACCCCTTCGACGAACGGACCACGCCGGCGCTGCGCGTCAATGCCCTGGTCGCGTCCATGGCACGGCAGACGGCGGCGGTGCCGGCGCAGATCATCCCGTTCAACCTGCCGCCGATCATCGGCCTGGGCACTGCGGGGGGCTTTGAACTGCAGTTGCAGAACCTGGAAGGCCGCCCGGTCGGCGAGATGGCGGCGGCGATGCGCGCGCTGGTGATGGCGGCCAACCAGGAGCCGGCGCTGGCGCGGGTCTTCTCGACCTTCGCGGCGAACAACCCGTCGGTGTTCCTCGACATCGACCGCGATCGCGCGCAGGTGCTGGGCGTGTCGCTCAACAGCATCTTCTCCGCGGTCTCGGCGGCGATGGGCGGGGCCTATGTCAATGATTTCAACCTGTTCGGCCGAACCTGGAAGGTCAGCCTCCAGGCCGAACTGCTCGACCGCGACGGCATCCCCGACATCTACCGCGTCAATATCCGCAACCGCGACGGGGAAATGATCCCGCTGCGTGCGCTGGCCGAGGCGCGCATCGAATTGGGGCCGCAATCCATCATGCGCTACAACAACGTCCGCAGCCTCACGATCATCGGCGCGCCGGCGCCCGGATATTCATCGGGCGATGCGCTGGCGGCGATGGAGCGCGCGGCGCGGGAGACGCTGCCGCGCGGGTATTCCTTCGAATGGACGGGCACCGCCTTCCAGGAGAAGGCGGCATCGGGCCAGACCGGCACCATCCTGGCCCTGGCCGTGCTGTTCGCCTTCCTGTTCCTGGTCGGGCTGTACGAATCCTGGACCATCCCGGTGCCGGTGCTGCTGTCCGTTTCGGTCGGCGTGCTGGGGGCGATGATGGCGATCGGCCCGGCGGGGCTCTCGCTCGACCTCTATGCCCAGGTGGGCATCGTGGTGCTGATCGCGCTCGCGGCGAAGAACGGCATCCTGATCATCGAGTTCGCCAAGGACCAGCGGGAGAACCGGGGCCTGTCGATCCAGGATGCGGCCATCCAGGGCGCCAAGCTGCGCTTCCGCGCAGTGATGATGACGTCCTTCGCCTTCATCCTCGGTCTGTATCCGCTGGTGGTGGCGACCGGGGCATCGGAGATCAGCCGCCGCGCGGTGGGCACCCCGGTCTTCTGGGGCATGATCGCGGCGTCCTCGCTGGGTATCTTCATGATCCCAATGCTTTACGTCGTGTTCCAGTCCGTGCGTGAACGCATCAAGGCCCGGCTTTTCGGGCCGGCGCCCGTCATCCCCGACCCCCACGCTTGACCCGGGGGTGGGGACGCCCGATCTCTGTTGCAACGGGGGGCTTGTCGCCCCCCATTTACGATGGATGGAGACCCCCCATGGGTGACATGACCAAGCCTGTCTCCGACGACACCTTCAAGCAGGATGTGCTGGAAGCGCCGGGGCCGGTGCTGGTGGATTTCTGGGCCGAATGGTGCGGCCCCTGCCGCATGGTCGGCCCGATCCTCGACGAACTTGCCGAGGAATTCGCCGGCAAGCTGACCGTCGCCAAGGTGAATATCGACGAGAACCCGATGACGCCGACCGAATACGCGGTGCGCGGCATCCCGACGATGATCCTGTTCAAGGACGGCAAGCCGGTGGACACCAAGGTCGGCGCGCTGCCGAAGGGCGCGCTGAAGTCCTGGCTGACGGGCGCGATCGGCGCCTGACGGCACAGCAAGACATCTACTGCGAAACGGCTGCCCCCGATGGGGCAGCCGTTTTTTTGTCCGCTGCCTTCGCGCGTTACTCCGCGGCGCGGGCCTTCGCCGCGAAGAACCGGTTCTCGGGCCGCGGCAGCCCCAGATGTTCGCGCAGCGTCGTCCCCTCATATTCCGTGCGGAACAGCCCGCGCCGCTGCAGTTCGGGCACCACGCGATCGACGAATTCGTCCAGCCCGACCGGGACATGCGGGAACATCACGTTGAAGCCGTCGCAGGCGCGGGTCTCCAGCCATTCCTCCATGGTGTCGGCGATGCTCGCTGGCGTGCCGACCAGGGCCGCGCCGGCATACCCACCCAGGCGCTGCGCCAATTGCCGAACCGTCAGGCCTTCCCGCCGCGCCATGGCGATGGCGCGCTCGCGGCCGCTTTTGCTCGCTTCGGTATCGGGGATGTCGGGCAGCGGGCCGTCGGGGTCGAAGGCGCGCGCATCGACGCCCAGCGCGATGGACAGCGAGCCGATCGCGCTGTCGTAATGCACCAGGCTGTCGAGATGGGCGCGCTTGGCCTTCGCTTCCTCGATCGTGTCCCCGACCACGACCAGGGCGCCGGGCAGGATCTTGAGGTGGTCCGGGTTGCGACCGGCCCGCGCGGCGCGGCCCTTCACATCGGCGTAGAAGGCCTGCGCGTCGGTGATCGGCCCGCCGGCGGCGAAGACCATCTCCGCCGTCTCCGCGGCCAACTGCCGCCCGGCCTCGGACGCGCCGGCCTGGACGATGACCGGCCAGCCCTGCACAGGACGCGCGACGTTGAGCGGGCCGCGCACCTTCAGTTCCTCCCCGTCATGGTCCAGCACATGCATCCTGGACGGGTCCCAGAAGATGCCGCTGTCCACGTCCCGGATGAAGGCATCATCGGCGAAGCTGTCCCACAGGCCGGTGACGACGTCGTAGAATTCGCGGGCGCGCTTGTAGCGTTCGCCATGCGCCATGTGCGCATCATGGCCGAAATTCAGCGCCGCGTCGGGATTGGCGGTGGTCACCACATTCCATCCCGCGCGCCCGGCCGAGATATGGTCCAGCGAGGCGAATTTCCGCGCCACGTGATAGGCGTCGTTGTAGGTGGTCGAAGCCGTGGCGATCAGCCCGATCCGCTCGGTTACCGCGGCGAGCGCCGGCAGCAGAGTCAGCGGGTCGAAGGACGTCACGGTATGGCTGCGCCGCAGCGCCTCGATCGGCATGTTCAGCAGTGCCAGGTGGTCGGCCATGAAGAAGGCGTCAAACTTGCCGGCCTCCAGCCGCTGGATCAGGTGCTTCAGCCGCGGGAAACTGAAATTCGCATCCGGCCACGCGCCGGGATAGCGCCAGGCGCCAGTATGGATCGATACGGGCCGCATGAAGGCGCCCAGATGCAGGCGACGCCGGCTGGTCATGGGGATGCTCCTGGTCAGGCGCCGGGCCGCGACCGCGGCGCCGTGAGGTGTGGTGGCCTGTCCGGCCGTTGCGGCAGGAGGTGGGGTTGCCGGACGCCCGCGCAAAGACGCCCGCGAGGCCCGATTGGAGGGGCGCCGCCCCTCCAAACCACCCCGCCAGGGACCAACGGGTCCCTGGACCGCGGGACCTTGGCGCATTTCACGCAGGGCGGTCCTCAACCGGTTCAGTATCTAGAATCTTGCACATATCTTGGCACCGACCGCCGCCGTTCAGCACCAAAATAGAGGTTCCCAAAGGCCTTAAGCCTTTGGTGGGGTGAGGTTTGGAGAGGGGCAAAGCCCTTCTCCAAGGCGCCAGGCCGCCCGCTACGGCTTCGCGCGCGACGCCCGCTTGGGCGGCGTCAGGATGCCGCCCAGGACCATGTCGCAGAACCGCAGCGCGATGTCCGGCGCGGACATCGCCCCCTTGGGGTCGTACCAGCGCGACATCCAGTTGACCGACCCCAGGATCATGCGCCCGGCGACCGGCACGTCGATGTCGCGCATCTCGCCCGCCGCCACCCCGGCCTCGAGGATTTCGCGCACCAGCCTTTCATAGCGGTCGCGCCAGCCGATCCTTTCGCGCCGGGCGCGGATCTGCGGGTCGTTCCAGAAATTCGTCGAGGAGGCGATCCACGCCCAGCGGTGACGTTCGAAGAAGCGGGCGGTCTCGCCCACGCACAGGCGCAGGCGCTCGGACGCACTCAAGCCCGGATCGTCGAGGCGGGAGACATGCAGGTACAGCGCCTTGGTCACGCCCATCGCCAGCGGGCGCAGCAGCGAATCCTTGTCGGGGAAGTAGTGGTAGAGCGTCGCCTTGGAGATCCCGCATTCCAGCGCGATGTCGCGCATCGACACGCCGTCGAAGCCCTTGAGGGCGAAGAGCCGGCAGGCGACCTCGAAGATCTGCACGATGCGGCCCTGGGCCGGCTGGGCCTGGCCGCCGAATTCCAGCAGCGACACCAGGTCTTCGGTCTGGATCGCCGCGGCGGTGCGTGCGCGCGGCTTCGCCACCGGCGCTGGCGCGTTCGCGGACGAAACCTTCGGTGCGGCGCGGGCCAACCGTTTCTCCCCAACCATTCTTCCCGCGCATCCTCTCATGAAGTGGCGGTTGGGCAAGCCTCCCCGGTCCGGAATGCCGACCGTTCGGTCGGCGCTGCGGCGTTCGTGCCGGTGGACCGCGCCGGCCCGCCGCCCCTACTCTGCGACTTCCGCAGATGCCGGGCCCGCGATGAAGCCAGCCGCCTTCGACTATCATGCGCCGGAGACACTCGACCAGGCGCTGGCGCTGCTGCGCGACCATGGCGAGGAGGCGCGCATCCTGGCCGGCGGACAGAGCCTGGTGCCCACCATGGCCTTCCGCATGGCCCGCCCCAGCGTGCTGGTGGACATCAATCGTATCGCCGCGCTGGCCTATACAAACGTCGAGGAGGGTGAGCTGCGCATCGGCGCCCTGGCGCGCCATGCGTGGTTCGAGACGCCGGTCACGCCGCATCCGGTCGGGCAGTTGCTCGCCACCATCGCGCACAGCATCGCCCATGCGCCGATCCGCCAGCGCGGCACCTTCTGCGGGTCCCTCGCGCATGCCGACCCGGCCTCCGAATGGTGCGCGGCGACGCTGGCGCTGGGCGGGACGCTGTTGCTCGCGCGGCCCGACGGCCGGCGGGAGGTCGCGGCTGAGGACTGGTTCCATGGCGTCTTCACCACCGCCATCGCGGCCGGCGAAATCCTGGCCGAGGTGCGGCTGAACCTGCCACGTCCTGGCTGGCGCTACGGTTTCGCCGAGTTCAGCCGGCGCGCGGGGGATTTCGCCCTGGCGATGGCGGTGGTGGCGATGCGCGTCGAGGACGGGATGGTGCGCGAGGCGCGGATCGCGCTGGGTGGCATTGGGGGCCGGCCCATCCTGGCGCGGGATGCGGCCGCGTCGCTGGTTGGACGGCCGGCGGGCGCCGACACCGCGCGCGATGCCGCAGGCCGCGCTGCCGAGGCCTGCGAGCCCCAGGATGACATCCACGCCCCGGCCGAGTACCGCCGGGACCTTGTCCGCACCATGACACGCCACGCGCTCGAACGGGCGTTTGCGGCATGACCTGGGTCGGGCGCAGCCTCCGTCGCTTCGAGGACCCCGCGCTGCTGCGTGGCGAAGGACGCTTCACCGCGGATGTCGCCATCGGCGCCCGCATCGTGCGCTTCCTGCGCAGCCCGCTCGCCTGCGGGCGCATCGTCTCCTTGCGGCCACCGCCCGACATGCCGGCGGATGCGCTGTTCATCACCGCGGCGGATTTGAACGGCACCGCCACCATCCGGCCGATGCTGCACCGCTTCGCCTACCGCCCGGTCGAACAGGCCGTGCTGCCGGCGGATCGCGTGCATTTCGTCGGCCAGGCGATTGCCGCCATCGTCGCGCCAACCGCCGAGTTGGCGGAGGATCTGCTCGAAGCCATCGAGCTTGAAGTCGAGGCGGAGACGGCCTTGGTGACGATGGACGATGCGCTGCGGCCGGGTGCGGCGCTGGTGCATGGCATCGCCCACGGCAATGTCGCGGTCGAAGGCATCGTGCAATCGGCGGAATGCGATACCGCTTTCGTCAGCGCGCCGCATGTCGTCGAGATCGCCATCCGGTCGCACCGGCAGAACGCGACGCCGATGGAAGCGCGGGCAGGCTGCGCGGCGTATGACCGCGCGACCGGGCGCGTGCGACTGACCGCTTCGGTGCAGATGCCGCATATGCTGCGCACCGGCATAGCCGAGTTGCTGGGCATGCCGGAGAGCGACCTCCAGGTCATCGCGCCCGATGTTGGCGGTGGCTTCGGGCAGAAGATGGCGCTGTTTCCCGAATACGCCGTGCTGGTCTGGCTGGCGCGCCACCATCGCGGCGACTTCGCCTGGATCGAGGATCGCTACGAGAACCTGATCGCCTCGGCCCATTCGCGCGACCAGGCGCATGTATTGCGCGGCGCCTTCGCCGATGACGGCACGCTGCTGGGGCTGGAGGCGGATATCCTGGCGAATGTTGGTGCCTTCTCCGCCTATCCGACCACATGCGGCGTCGAACCGCTGATGGCCTTCGCGGAATATCCCGGCCCCTACAAGGTGCCGGCCTACAGCGCGCGGGCACGCGGCGTGCTGACGCATACCTGCCCGATGGCGCCGTATCGCGGCGTGTCCCGCCCGGTCATCACCTTCGGGCTGGAACGCCTGATGGACCGCGCGGCGAAGGCCATCGGCATCGACGCGGTGGCGATCCGCCGGCGGAACCTGGTGGATGCATTTCCGCACCAGACCGTGACGGGGCTGACGCTGGACGATGCGTCCTATGTCGAGACACTCGACGATGCCGTCGCCTTGCTCGACATCCCGGCCTTTCGCGCGCGGCAGGCGGCGGCGCGGGCGGAAGGCCGGTACCTCGGCCTTGGCCTTGCGGTGTTCAACGAACGCACGGGATACGGCACGCCGGCTTTCGCCGCGCGCGGCATGGGCATCGTGCCGGGCTATGAGGTCGTGGACATCGCCATGACGCCGGGTGGCGAGGTGGAGGTCCGCATCGGCGCATCGCCGCATGGGCAGGGGCTGCGGACGGCGCTGGCGCAGATCGTCGCCGACCGGCTGGGCCTGGCGCCTGATGCCATCCGCATCATCCATGGCGACACCGACCGCACGCCCTATGGCTGGGGCAGTTTCGCCAGCCGCGCGACGGTGATCAGCGGTGGTGCCTGCCAGACCGCGGCGGACAAGCTGGCTGTGCGGCTGCGCGCGGCGGCGGCGACGGTGTTGCAGGCGCGGGCGGAGGAGATCGTGCTGCGCGACGGGGCCGCCATCGCGTCGAATGGATCGTCCGTGCCCATCGCCGCGCTGGCCAGGCAGGTGCATCAGCGCAGCGACCTGTTTGAGGGCTTCAACCTGGCAGAAACCGCGTCCTATGACCCGGCCGGCACCTTCTCCAACGCCTGCCATGCCGTGATCGTCGAAGTCGATGCCGAGACCGGGCATGTCCGCATCGAACGCTATCTGGTGGTGGAGGATGCCGGGCGCATCATCAATCCGCTGATCGCCGATGGCCAGGTGCGCGGCGGCGTGGCCCAGGGCATCGCCAATGCGCTGTTCGAGGAAGTCATCTATGCCGAGGACGGCAACATCCTGACCGGCACGCTGGCGGATTACACGCCGCCGACCGCCGCGGAGATCCCCGCCATCGAGATCCACCACCGCGAGACGATCAGCGATGCGACGCTGACCGGCGCGAAGGGCCTCGGTGAAGGCGGTTCGATCGGTGCGCCGGCCGCCATCGCCAATGCGATCAGCGATGCGCTGGCGCCCTTCGGCATCGAGATCACCGAAATCCCGGCGACGCCGCCGCGCATCCGGGCGTTGATCCGCGCCGCGCAGGCGCCGCGATGAGCCGCCACACCGTTGCCTTCACGGTCAATGGCATCGCCCGCCGCGTCGAGGTCGAGGCGCGGCGCACCCTGGCCGAGACGCTGCGCGAGAATTGCGGCCTGACCGGCACGCATGTCGGATGCGAACACGGCGTCTGCGGCGCCTGTACCGTGCTGGTGGACGATGTGCCGCTGCGATCCTGCCTGATCTTCGGGGTGCAGGCCGAAGGGGCCTCGATCCGCACCGTCGAGGGCCTGGCCGCGCCCGATGGCGCGTTGGATGTGTTGCAGCAGGCTTTCCAGGATCATCACGGCCTGCAATGCGGCTTCTGCACGCCGGGATTCCTGATGCTCGGCACCTGGATGCTGGAACGGTCGGAACGGCTGAACGAAGACAGCCTGCGAGAGATCCTGTCCTCCAATCTCTGCCGCTGCACGGGGTACCAGGGCATCCTCGATGCCGTGCGCGCGGCGGCGCGGACGCTCGGGCGCTGGGATGACGACGCCGGCATTTCCTCGCCTGCGTAAACCGATCTAGGCTCGCGCGGACCAACGCGAAGGAGACGGGCATGCTGCACAACGGCACCGGCCGACGGGCCATCCTGGCGGGGGGCGCGGCGCTCGCTTCCTCCGGCATCATCCGCCCGCGTGAGGCACGCGCCGCAGGTACGCTCGACATCATGCTGGAATCCGAGGTGGTGATCCTCGACCCGCATGTGATCACCGCGGCGATCACTCGCACCTTCGCCACGCATGTCTTCGACACCCTGTTCGCGATGGACGACAACGGCCAGATCCAGCCACAGATGGTCGAAGCATGGGAGACATCGCCCGACAACCTGACCTGGCGGTTCCGCCTGCGAGAGGGATTGAAATGGCATGACGGCGCGCCGGTGACGGCCGCCGAATGCATGCTGTCATTGCAGCGCTGGGCACCGCGCGATCCCCTGGGCCGCATGCTGGAAGCGGCGACCGCGTCGATGACGGCGACCGATGCGCGCAGCTTCACGCTGACGCTGAAGGAACCCTTCCCGCTGCTGCTGCAGGTGCTGGGCAAGCCCAACGCGCCGCTGCCGGTGATGATGCCCGAACGGCTCGCCCGCGTGCCCAATACGCAGCGCATCACGGAGATTATCGGCTCCGGTCCCTTCCGCTTCCGCGCCGATCTGTGGCGACCGGGCAATATCATGGTGCTGGAACGCTTCGCCGATTACGTGCCGCGCCGCGAGGCCCCCAGCTTCCTTTCGGGCGGCAAGGTGGTGAAGGTCGATCAACTGAATCTGCGCGTGCTGCCCGACCAGCTGACCGGCGCCAATGCCCTGATGCAGAACGAAATCCACTACATGCAGTACCTGCCCTTCGACATGCTGCCGCGGCTGGAACGCGCGCGCGGCGTGCAATTGCTGGGCCTTGGCGGACTGCATCAGTTCCAGGGCAATTTCCGGCTGAACCATGCGGCGCCGCCCTTCGACAACCCCGCCATCCGGCGCGTGCTGTGGAAATTGGTGGACCAGGGCGCGATCCTCACGGCGCTGGGCGTACCGGAACGATTCCGCGCGCCGCAATGCGCATCCTTCTGGATGTGCGACGCGCCGTATTCGACCAATGCGGGCGGCGAGAATGCCAAGCTCGAAATCGCAGCCGCACGCGCGGAACTGCGCGCGGCGGGGTATCGCGGCGAACCGGTGATCGCGATGGAGGTCTCGGGGTCCATCAGCCAGACCGCATCGATGGTGCTGGTGCAGAACATGAAGGATGCCGGCTTCAACGTCGATCAGCAGGTGATGGATTGGGGCACGGTGCTGGCGCGGCGCGTGCGGCGGGATGGCTGGTCGATGTTCTCGGTCTATTCGAACGGCACCGACATGTTCTCGCCGCTGACGCATTTCTATGTCGCGTCCACCTGCGCGGATTTTCCCGGCTGGTCGTGTGACGAGCGCATCCCGCGCCTGTTGCAGGCCTTCGCCCGCGCGCCGGATGAAGCCGCGCGCGCGCGTGTCGCCGCCGAAATCCAGACCATCTCCTATGAGCTGACGCCGGCGGTGATGTGGGGGCAGTTCACCATACCGGCCGGGTACCGCACGTCCCTGCGCAACCTGGTGCAGTCCTCCTATCCCATCTTCTGGAATGTGGAGCTGGCGGCGTGACCTTCGGACCACCGCCGACCGGCGGTACGCTGCGCGTGAATGGCCTGGCTGAACCCGTGGAGGTGCTGCGCGATCCGGAAGGCGTGCCGCATATCCGCGCGCAGGGGCAGCGCGATGCGTTCTTCGCGCAGGGCTTCGTCCATGCGCAGGACCGGCTGTTCCAGATGGAGTTGAACCTGCGGCGTGGCGTGGGCCGCAGCGCGGAATGGCTCGGCGCGCCCGCGGTCGAGATGGATGTGCTGTGCCGGCGCCTGGACATGGAGGGCGCCTGCCGACGGGACTTCGCGGCGCTTGGCGATGAAGCGCGGGCGATGCTGGAAGCCTATGTCGCCGGCGTGAATGCCTTCGTCGATTCCGATGCACCGCTGCCGATGGAATACGAGTTGCTGGATGCCACGCCGCTGCGCTGGGAGCCCTGGCACCCGATCGCGGTGATGCGGCGACTTGGCCTGCTGATGGGGTCGGTGTGGTTCAAGCTGTGGCGCGCCGCAGCCTTGCCGCGCATCGGCGCCGAACAGGCGATGAAGCTGCGCTACGAGGATGGCGGCATCGACCTGCTGTGCATCCCGCCAGGCGTCGAGGCGGCGCGCTGGATGGCGACGCTGGACGAGCTCGCGCCATCCATCGCCGCGCTGCTGGACCAGGCGGCACCGGACGCGACCGGGGGGGGCAGCAACAATTGGGCGCTGTCCGCCGCGCGTAGTGTGACCGGGCGGCCGTTCCTGTCAGGCGACCCGCATCGCCTGTTCGAGATTCCGAATATGTACGCGCAGGGTCATCTGGCCTGCGACGCCTTCGACGTCATTGGCCTGACCGTGCCGGGCGTGCCGGGATTCCCGCATTTCGCGCATAATGGGGATGTCGCATGGTGCGTGACGCACGCCTTCGTCGATATCCACGACCTGTTCGTCGAACGCTTCGATGCCGACGCGACGCATGTGCGCTTCCACGACGCATGGACACCCGTCACGCGCCGCCACGAAACCGTTGCCGTGCGCGGCGCCGGAACACGCGATGTCGAGATCATCGAGACCTCGCACGGACCGATCATCGCCGGTGATCCGATTTCGGGCACCGCCATCGCGCTGCGGTCCGTGCAATTCGCCGAAACCGACCTGTCCTTCGACTGCCTGCCGCGCATGCTGCGCGCGGCCACCGTGCCCGCGCTGTTCGATGCGACGCGCGGCTGGGGGCTGATCGACCACAACCTCGTCGCCGGGGATACCCAGGGGCGCATCGGCCATCTGGTGCGGGCCATGGTGCCGCGCCGGCCGCGCGCGAATGGCTGGCTGCCGGTGCCCGGCTGGACCGGGGAGCATGAATGGGATGGCTGGATTCCCTTCGAGGCCATGCCGCAGCAGATCGACCCGGCCGATGGCGTGATCGTCACCGCCAACAACCGCGTCGTCGCCGATGGCGGGGCGGAGTATCTGTGCACGGATTGCCATCCGCCCAATCGCGCGCGACGGATCCTGGAGATCCTGTCGCAGCCAGCGACGGATGCGAACGCGCAATCCGCCGCCATCCATGGCGATACGCTGTCGGTGAACGCAGTGCTGCTGCGCGACCACATCGCGGCGCTGCGCGTGCCGGATGAGGCCGCGGCGCTGCGGCAACGCCTGCTGGATTGGGATGGCCGCATGGCGGCGGGCAGCCTGGCCGCGAGTGGCTATATCGCGGTGCGGCTGGCGCTGACGCGCATCCTCACCGAACGCAGCGGCCTTGGGGCGCTGGCGGGCGATCCTCTGCTGGCCGTGCCGCCGGGCGTGGTGCCGCTGAACCAGCTGTGGTGGACCCTGCCGGCGCTGCTGCGGGCCGATGATGCGTCCCTGCTTGGCGGCTGGACCTGGGCGCAGGCGCTGACCGCCGCGCTGGTTGCCGCCGCGGCCGATCCGCTGGCCGCGCAGCCCTGGGGGGAGGCGCATCGCCCGCGCTTCACGCACCCGCTTTCGGCCGTGTTCCCGGATGCGGCGTCGCGGCTCGACCCGGTCGCACTCGCCATCGGTGGCGATGGCGACACGGTCTTCGCCAATGGGCTGCTGCCATCGGCCGGGCCGCGTGCGACCTATGGCGCGCTGGCGCGCTACGCCTTCGATGTCGGCGCCTGGGAGAATTCGCGCTGGACGGTGTTCCACGGCGCCTCCGGCCATCCGGGCAGCCCGCATTATGCGGACCAGCATGCGGCCTGGGCGGCAGCGCGCATGGTGCCGATGCGTTATGGCTGGGATGGCATCGCGGCAGCGGCCACCGCGCGGCAGGCGCTGATGCCGGGCTGATCAGCCCATGCGCGCCACGGCCGCAAGGCCGGCATCGGCGGCGTGCAGCGCCGCATCGATGTCGGCTTCGGTATGCGCGCAGGACAGGAACATGTTGTGCCGCGGATGGAAATACGCCCCGGCGCGCAGCGCGGCGGCGCAGAAGGCCGACCCTTTGCGGGCATCCGGATCGTCATCGAACAGCACGAGCGGCATCTGCGCCGGGCCGGATTGCTGCAGGCCCACGCCATGCCGTGCAGACAGCGTGGCAATGCCCTCGCGCAGCCGTTCACCCATCGCGCGCATCCGCGCAGGCCCATCGATGCGCTTCAGCTCCTTCAGGGTCGCCAGCGCCGCCGCCATGGCGACGGCCGAACACCAGAAGGACCCCGTGCTGTAGATGCGCGTCGCGGCCTCCCGGAACCGATCCGTGCCGGTCACCGCCGCCAGCGCGTAGCCATTGGCGATCGCCTTGCTATAGGCCGCGAGATCGGGACGCACGCCCACGCATTCCCAGGAACCGCCGAGATCGAGCCGGAACCCCGCGCGCACGTCGTCGATGATCAGCGCCGCACCCGTGGCGTCGCAGATGTCGCGCGCCGCGCGGGCGAAGGCGGGGTCGGGCAATTCAAGATCACGGCCCATGTCGTGGCGGAAGGCGGTGACGATCACTGCGGCGAGGTCGCCCTGCGCCTGTTCCGCCGCCATCTGCAACGATGCCGCATCATTGTAGTCGAAATGCAGGAGATGCGCGCGGTCCTCAGTCGTTACACCAGAGAGCGACGGCGTGCACCATGGCGCCGCACCGTGATAGGACCCGCGCGCCACCAGCACCTTGCGTCGCCCCGTCCCGGCGCGCGCGATGGTGACGCAGGCGGTGGTGGCGTCGGTGCCGTTCTTCTGCAACAGGCACCAATCGGCGTGCGGGATCATGCCGACCAGCGTCTCGGCCAGGTCCACCAGCACGGGCGCGGGGCCGTTCATCGCGTCGCCCAGGGCAGCCTGGCGGCGGGCGGCATCCTCGACGGCCGGGTTGCGATAGCCGAGCACCATCGGCCCCCAGCCGCACATGAAGTCGATGAACTCCCGGCCATCGGCATCGCGCAGGCGGCAGCCCTCGGCCGAGACGAAGAACTGCGGATAGCCATCCGGCAGGTTGGCGGCGTTGAGATGGCCCCACAGCCCACCGGGGATGACCTGACGCGCCCGCGCGCGCAGCATCGCATCGGGGCTGTTGGCGAGGTCGTTCGGCATGGCGTGGGGCTCCGGTGGTGCAGCGGAAGCGTATCGCCGCCGCGCCCGTCGCGCCATCCGTTGCACGGCCGCGCGGTCTGCGCTGTGCTGTGCCAACCCCGGAGAACGACGATGCCCGACGATGACCTGCTGTTCATGCCCGCGACACGCGCGGCGGCGCTGATCCGCCGCGGCGACCTCTCGCCTGTCGCCTATGTCGATGCGGTCCTGGATGCCGCCGCGCATGCGCAGCCTGCCTTGAACTGCTTCGCCGTGATCGATGCGGACGGCGCGCGCAGCCAGGCGATCGCGGCCGAACGTGCGGTGAGCGATGGCGCGCCGCTCGGGCCGCTGCATGGCGTGCCGGTGCATATCAAGGACCTGATCGATGTCGCGGGCCTTCGCACCGGGCACGGCTCAGCGATCTTCGCCGATGCCGCGCCGGCCACGCGGGACGATCTGTTGGTCACGCGCCTGCGCGCGGCGGGTGCCATCATCATCGGCAAGACGACGACGCCGGAATTCGGCGTGAAGGGGCTGACCGATGGGCCGTCCTTCGGCGCGACGCGCAATCCGTGGAACCTCGACCGCACCTCTGGCGGTTCGTCCGGCGGCGCGGCGGCGGCGGTGGCGGCGGGCATCGGGCCAATCGGGCTGGGCACGGATGGCGCCGGGTCGGTGCGTGGGCCGGCGGCCTGCTGCGGCGTGGTCGGGTTGAAGCCGACGCTCGGCGCGGTGCCCGGCAACAGCGCGCGGGATACCTTCGGTAACAACACCTACGCCGGGCCGCTGGCGCGCACGGTGACGGATGCGGCGGTGATGCATGCGGTGATCGCAGGCCCCAGCCCGCATGACCCGTGGAGCCTCGGCGGCGCGGGCGTCGCCCGGCCGCTGTCGCCGGCACTGATGGGGGAGGATCTGTCGGCGCTGCGCGTCGGCTATATCCCGCGCTGCGCCAATCCGCGTGTGGCATCCGATGTCGCGGCGAATACGCGCGCCTGCCTGGATGCCTGGGCGGCGATGGGTGCGGTGGTGGAGGACGTCACCGACGCGATCGACTGGATCGAGTACGAAGGCCGCGTGATGTACCAGGCGAATTTCGCGGTGTTCTGCGCGCCATATGTCGCGCAATACGGCAACGGCATGGACCCGGTGACGCTTGCCTTCATGGAACGCGGCGCGCAATTCACCCTGGCCGATTTCCGCAATGCGCAATTCGCCCGCACGCGGCTGTTCCGCGCGATCCAGGCGCTGTTCGAACGCTATGACGTGCTGGTGACGCCGACCATGGCGCGCACCGCGCTACCGGTTGGCTTCGATGCCGCCAATGATGATGTGATCATCGATGGCGAGAAGTGCGGCATCACGCGGCAGGGTTGGACCTCGCCGCAGTATCCCTTCAACCTGACCGGCCACCCGGCGGTGTCGTTGCCGTCGGGCTTCGGCGATGACGGGCTGCCGACTGGCGTGCAGGTGGTCGGGCGCTGGGGCGCCGAGGCGGATATCCTGCGCGTCGGCGCCCTGCTGGAAGCGGCGCGGCCCTGGGCGGCCGCGCGTCCCGCTATGGCAGGCTGATCACCAGGTTGAGGAAGGCATCGACCGAAATCTCGCTGTCGGGGCCGACGACGCAGGTGGATTCGCGTTCCTCGATCAGCGCCGGGCCGCGGAGCTGCGTGCCCGTGCGCAGCGCGTAGCGGTCATAGACCGGGCAATCCTGCCAGCCGGCGCCTTCGAACAGCACGCGCCGATGGGTACGTGGTGCCGGTGTGGCGGGGGCATCGGTGCGGGGCACCGCGCCGGCAAGGTCGATGGTCCAGCCGGGGGCGGCGCAGGACAGGCGCCAGGACAGCGCCTCGATGGGGCTTTCCTCGACGACGCGTTCGAAACGGTCGCGGTACTGGTCGAAGAAGGCGGCGCGGATCGCCGGCACATTGGCTTCGCTGAGTTCCAGGCCCGGCAGCGCCACCGGGATCTCGAAGCCCTGGCCGACATGGCGCATCTCGGCGACAGGGCGGAAGGTGATCTGGTCGGGCGCGGCGCCAGCTTCGGTCAGCAGCGCGCTGCCGGCGGCCTTCATTTCGGCGAACAGCGCATTGACGCGCGCCCAGTCGATGCGTTCCAGCCGCGCGACATAGGAGCGAACCATGTCCGTGGCCGGGGGCGCCACGAGGAAGCCGAGCGCGGAGGCCACGCCGGCGCCCAGCGGTACCACGACGGTCTTGATCTTCAACAGCCGCGCCAGGTTCCAGGCATGCACCGGCCCCGCGCCACCGAAGGCGATCATGGTGTAGCGGCGCGGATCCTTGCCCTTCTCCGCCAGATGCATGCGCGTCGCGGAGGCCATCGTCTCATCGACGATGCGCTGCACGCCGAGGGCTGCCTGCTCGACATCGATGCCGGTCTCGGCGGTGATGCGCGCCTCGAAGGCCTGCCGCACGGGTTCTAGATTCAGTGACATCTCGCCGCCGAGAAAATATGCGGGGTCGAGACGGCCAAGGATCAGATCGGAATCCGTCACCGCGGGCTCAGTTCCCCCGCGGCCGTAGCAGACCGGACCCGGCTTCGCGCCGGCGCTGCGCGGCCCAACCTTCATCAACCCCGAACCTGGATCGATGCGCGCGAGCGAGCCGCCGCCCGCGCCGATCTCGATCATGTCCACCACCGAGACCTTCAGCGGCAGGCCGGACCCCTTCTGGAAGCGGCGGACGCGGCCGGCTTCGAAGTCGAATTTGTGGTTGGGTTCGTGGTGGTCGACCAGGCACATCTTCGCCGTGGTGCCGCCCATGTCGAAGGACACGACATGGTCCAGCCCCGCCAGGCGCGAGATGAAGGCCGAGGCCATGGCACCCGCCGCCGGGCCGGATTCGATCAGGCGGATCGGGAAGTCCTTCGCCTCCCGCACCGTGGTGATACCGCCGCCCGACAGCATGATGTACAGATTGCCGCGGAAGCCTGTCGCTTCCAGCGAGGTCTGCACACGGTCCAGGTACCGCGCCATCAGCGGCTGCACATAGGCGTTGGCGCAGGCGGTGGAGGTGCGTTCGAATTCGCGAATCTCGGGCGCGACTTCGGCGGATAGCGAGATCGGCAACGCCGGATACAGCGCGCGGATGATTTCCCCGGCGCGCTTTTCGTGCTGGGGCGCGTGGTAGGAATGCAGGAAGCCGACGGCGATCGCCTCGATGCCTTCAGCTTCGACGAGGTGCTTCGCGGCCGCGGCCACGGCGCCTTCGTCGAGCGGCGTCAGCACGCGGCCATCGGCGGCGATGCGTTCGGGGATTTCCTGGCGCAGCGCACGCGGCACCAGCAGCGTCGGCGTTTCGAGGAACAGGTCGTAGAGGTCGTAGCGCGTCTCGCGACCGATCTCGATGCTGTCGCGGAAGCCGTCCGTGGTCAGCAGGCCGACGGTCGCGCCGGTGCGCTCGATGATGGTGTTGGTCACCAAGGTCGTGCCGTGGATGACGCTGTGCACATCCTCCGGCTTGAGGTCGGCTTCGCGCAGGATGCGCGCGATGCCGGCGAGGATCGCCTCGGAGGGGTCATCCGGCGTGGTCAGCAGCTTGCCGGTGCGGACGATGTTGCGGACCGGGTCATGCAGGACCAGGTCGGTGAAGGTGCCGCCGACATCGACGCCGACGCGCGCGGATTGGGTGGTGGTCATGCGCGTCACTCCACGCCGTAGATGGTGCGGGCCGCTTCGGCCGAGATGTAGCCGTGGCGCAGATCGTCCTTCACCGATTCACGCGACCGCTTCTTCGGGTCGCCATAGCCACCGCCGCCGGCATAGAGCAGCGTCACGCTCTGGCGTGGTTCCATCGATGTGCGGGATTTCGGATGGGGCTTGCTGCCATCGGAAAAGGTGATGACGGACGGCCCGCCAGCGCCACCGCCGAGGATACCGCCGGCCGGATTGTCGTGGCGGTCGGACAGCAGCGACAGCCGTGCCGGCTGGTCGGAATCCAACTCCATCACGATCTCCTGCCCCAAGCCGCCGCGGAAGGTGCCGGGGCCGCCGGAATCCGTCCGCAGCAACTTCTTGCGCACGATGATCGGGGCGACGGATTCATAGGCCTCGATCGACCCGGCGCCGACATTGGTGGGGAAGGCCGTCGCGGACATGCCGTCCTTGTGCGGGCAGGCGCCCATGCCGCCGGAGGCGAACAGCACCTGCGAGAAGCTGTCGCCATCATGCTTGGTGCCGCTGAACAGCGCGCGCATCGTCGGCGCACCACCGCATTCGGCGATGACGCGCGTCGGGATCACCTGCGACAGCGCCTTGTAGATCGCACCCGCCAACAGATGCCCGGTCAATTGTCGCGCACTGACGGGGGCGGGATAGAGCGGGTTGAGGATGGAGCGTTCCGGCGCCGCCACGGTGATGGCCTGGTACGACCCTTCATTGCGCGGCGTGAAAGGATCGAGCGCGCATTTCACCGGATAGACCGAATAGGCATGGGTGTAGTTCATCACGCAGTTGATGCCGCGGTCGATCTGCGGCGAGGTGCCGGCATAGTCGATGTGCATCGTCTCGCCACGCACCGTGACGGCGCAGCGGATCAGCGTGTGCTTGTCGTCGAAGCCATCGGCGGTGATCTCGGAATGCCAGGTGCCGTCGGGGACTTCGGCGATGGCGCGGCGCATGGCGCGGTCGGCGCGTTCGGACAGCGCGGCGGACAAGTCCTGCAAATCCGGCAGGCCGGTGTCCTCCAGGAATTCCGCGACGCGGCGGGCGCCGACCTCGGCCGCGACGACCTGCGCCTGTAAATCGCCCAGCACCTGGCGCGGCACCCGCACATTGCCCAGCAGGATGTCCAGCAATTGCTGGTTCCACTGGCCCTCCCGCAGCAGGTACGAGGGCGGGATGAGGATGCCTTCCTCGAAAATCTCGCGGCAATCGGCCGACCACAAGGCACCGCCGACATCCGGGGAATGCGAGATCGATCCCGAGAAACCGACCAGCGCCCCGCGATGGAAGATACCGGTGACCACGGTGAAGTCCGGCAGGTGCCCCGTCGCCAGCCAGGGGTTGTTGGTGACGACGGTATCGCCCGGCTTCCAGGTTTCGGCGGGGAAGCGGCGCAGGAAGTCCTTGGTCGTGCGCGGCAGGATGCAGGAGAAGGAGGCAAGTCCGCCGGTATTCTCCGAAACGCTGTCCCCGTTGCGATCCATCAGCACGGTGGCGAAGTCGTTGGACTCGCGCACGATGGTCGAAAAGGCGGTGCGCAGCAGCCCGGTGGCCGCCTCATCCGCCGCGGAGATCAGCCTGTTCCAGAAGATCTCCAGGGTAATGGGGTCGAGGGCGGCGCCAGGCGAATCAGACATCATATCCATCCGGTCATGCAGCAATGCGCGGCAATCCTACGGGTGGTCGGCCGGACCTCGCCAATACGTGTTCCGTTGATATCCAGACGTCTGACGACTGGATCCCGCCGCGCCTATTCGCTGGGCGGATCGCGGTACTGGACGTTCTGCTTGGCGAGCTTCTCGACCAGCCGCGCCGAACCGCTCTCCCGTTCCTCGGCGATATGCGCGACGAGGCCGCCGCTGCGCGACACCACGGCCAGGCCGCGCATCACCTCCGGCCGGAAGCCGATATCGGAGAAGGCCGCGCCGATCGCGCCGGTGGCATTGATCGTGATGTGCTTGCCGGCGGCGCGGTCCACCTCCTCGGCCAGGATGCGCAGCATGGCGATGTGGGGGCCGGCGGCACCGGCTTCCTCGGCAATCTGGAACAGGCGCGGCGAACGCGGGTCATCGGGCTTGTGGAAGCGATGGCCGAAGCCCGGCACGGCCTTCTTCTCGGCGCGGTGCTTCGCCACAACCTCGGCGCAATAGGCGCGCGGGTCGCCGCCGGCCTTCACCCCGGCCTGGAGGATGCGGGCGCAGCCTTCCATCGTGCCCATGAAGGTGTCGCCGATGGTCATCAGGGACGCGCCCATCGCCACCTGCATCTGATCGGGCACCGCGCTCGCCACGAAACGCGCGACCAGGGTGTTCAGGGTCAGCCCATGTTCCATCAGGATGACCAGGCAGGCATCGAGCACGCGGGTTTCCGCCGGTGTCGGCACGCGATTGCGCAGCAGGAAGAACACCATCTCCGTATAGGTCAGGTGGCCGACGAGTTCCGTCACCAGGTCCTTGCCGCGGATGGTGACCGACGTCTCATCGGTTGTGCAGAGATAGGTCTCGTTGTTTTCCATGGCGTTTCCCCCTGGGGTGCGGTGGTGGTGCGGCTGAGCTTCAGGCGGCGACGGCGGGGATGGTCTCGAACATCCAACGCGCAATCGCCGTGACCTCGGCATCGGCATGGGGCTGCCCCATCACCTGGACGCCCATCGGCATGCCGCACACCGAGGTCATCGGCACCGTCACCACCGGCGTGCCCAGGGCCGAGCTGGGCGTGTTGTACACCGCATCGCCGGTCGGTCGCTTGACCTGCGGCTGGCCCGCAATGTCGCCGGTCCATCGCGGCGCCGGTCCCGGCGAGGCCGGGGCGATGAAGGCATCGACCAGCGGTGCGAGGGCTTCATGCGCGCGGCGCATCTGTTCCCGCCGCAGGATGGCGGCGCGGTAGTCCTCTGCGGTCATCTTCTCCGCCCCGGACAGCACGGCCTTGGTCCGGGCGCTGACGCCATCGGGATTGTTCGCCACCATGTTCCGGAAGCCCCAATGGTTTTCCCAGCCGGTGATGGTGCCGGTCAGCGCCTGCACGCCCTCGATGGACTGCTCGAACGCCTCGACCATCGGATGGTCGGCCCGGCGCAGCACCGTCACGCCTTCCGCGCGCAGGCCGTCCACGATCGCCTCGAAGGCGGCGCGGCTTGCATCGTCCAGCCTGCGCCAGCCTTCGGCCTCCATCACCGCGAGTGTCATGGGGCGCCGCGCCGGAGGCGGCGTGGCCGGGCCGAACAGGCCAAGCCGGCCCGGGTCGCCGCCGGCGCGGCGCGCGATCTCAATGGCGACCAGCCACATATCCTCGATCGAACCGGCGTGCGGGCCGTGGGTGCTCATGCTGGTGGCCTGGCGCTCGCCGCGGTTGATGCCGCCCTGCGTCGGCTTGAGCGCGAAATTCCCGCAATAGCTGGCCGGCCGGATGATCGACCCGCCGACCTGGGTGCCGATCGCGGCCGGCACCATGCGCGCGCCCACGGCGGCGGCCGACCCGGAGGATGACCCCCCCGGCGTGCGCCCCTGGTCGAACGGGTTGGTGGTCGGACCCGGATGCGCGCCGCCGAGTTCGGTCGTCACGGTCTTGCCGAGCACCACCGCGCCCGCCTGCCGCAGCGCCCAGACGCCGGCATTGTCGCGCTTGGGGAAATTGCCGCGCCAGGCCTCGCAACCCATCTGCGTCGGCATGTCGCGCGTCTCGAGCAGGTCCTTGATGCCGATCGGCATGCCGTCGATGAGCGAGAGCGGCTGCCCCGCCTTCCATCGCGCGGTGCTGGCATCCGCCGCTTCGCGTGCGCCGGCCTGATTGATCGTGACCCAGGCCCGCACCACCGGTTCCCGCAGGGCGATGGTCTCAAGGCAGCGTTCGAGATAGGCGCGGGGCGTGTCGGTGCCATCCGCGAAGCGTGGCGTGGCGTCGTGAAAGGACAGCGCGCGGAATTCCCCGGGCGAATAGGCGGTCATGGCGCGATGGCTCCCCAAAATGTCGCGGCATTGAGACGCGGGTGGTGCGTCTCGTCCAGACGGGGGCCGGTCATGGAACCTTCATACCGGCGTCACGATCATTTTGATATTACTCGAATCATGGAATTACAAAGCGCCGCCTTCGCCTTCGCCGCCTTGGGGCAGGAAACCCGGCTGGACCTGCTGCGCGCCTTGCTGGCGGCCGGTCCGTCAGGGCTGGCCGCGGGCGACCTTGCGGCGCGGTTGGGCATCCCGCCCTCCACCCTTTCTTTCCATCTGAAGGCGCTGGAGCAGGCGGGGCTGATCGGTGCGACGCGCCAGGGCCGCCATCTGATCTACGCCGCCCAACTGGCGCGGTTGCGCGACTTGCTGACCTTCCTTGCCGGGTCCTGTTGCGGCGGGGACCCCGACCGCTGCGGCGACCTGGCGCGCCTGTTCTCCGAGGACCCCGACATGACCCCGCCGACACCCTTCAACGTGCTGTTCCTGTGCACCCGGAACTCCGCCCGTTCCATCATGGCGGAGGCCATCCTGACCAAGATTGGCGGGCAAAGATTCCGTGCCTTCTCCGCCGGATCGGAGGCATCGCCGGACGGGCCGATGCCGGAGGTCGTGTCGCAGCTCAGCGCGCTGGGACACGACGTCTCGGGGCTGCTCAGCAAGCCATGGGATGTGTTCATGGCCCCGGCTGCGCCACGGATGGATTTCGTCATCACCTTGTGTGACATCCTGGCCGGCCAGACCTGTCCCGATTTCGGCACGACGATGGTCACCGCGGCCTGGCCGCTGCCCGATCCGGCGAAATTTAACGGATCGGCGGCCGAACGCGCGACGCTGCTGAACGAGTTGTATGCCGGTTTGCGCCGACGCATCGAGATCTTCACCAGCCTGCCCATTGCCTCGCTCGATCGGATCGCGCTCAAGACGCGGCTTGACGAATTGGCGAACCCATTGCGGCAGCCGGCGTGACCGCCATGCGAGTCGGCATCAATGGCATGGGGCGGATCGGACGGCTGGCGCTGCGCGCGGCGATGGGTGCGGCGGACCGCCAGCCCGAGGACCCCCGCGCCGGCAACCGCCTGGACGTGGTCCATGTGAATGAGTTGAAGGGCGGCGTGGCGGCAACCGCCCATCTTCTCGAATTCGACAGCGTACAGGGCCGTTGGCGCAGTGCGATCCAGGCAGATGGCCAGGACGCCATCCGTATCGGTGACCATCGCCTGACCTTCAGCGAGCATTCCAAGCCGGGCGACATCCCCTGGGGCGACCTCGGCGTGGACGTCGTGCTCGACTGCAGCGGCAAGTTCCTGTCACCCGACACGTTGCAGGGCCATCTGGATCGCGGCGCGAAGCGCGTCATCGTTGCCGCTCCGGTGAAGTTCGACAGCGTGCTGAACGTCGTGGTGGGCGTGAACCATCATCTGTACGACCCGGCGCGCCACCCGATCGTCACGGCGGCATCCTGCACCACCAATTGCCTCGCGCCCGTGGTGAAGGTCGTGCATGACGCGATCGGCATTCGCCACGGCCAGATCACCACCATCCACGACCCCACCAACACCAATGTCGTGGTGGACGCGCCGCACAAGGATCTGCGGCGGGCGCGCAGCGCGATGCTCTCGCTCAGCCCCACCAGCACCGGCAGCGCGACGGCCATCGCGCTGATCTACCCGGATCTGAAAGGCAAGCTGAACGGCCACGCGGTGCGCGCGCCGGTACTCAATGCAAGCCTGACGGATTGCGTGTTCGAGATGCGGCGCGAGACAACCGCTGAGGAGGTCAATGCGCTGTTCCGCGCCGCGGCCGCCGGGCCGCTGGCCGGCATCCTGGGATATGAGGAACGCCCGTTGGTATCGGCGGACTATGCCCGGGACACCCGCAGTGGCATCGTCGATGCGCTGTCCACCATGGTGACGGACGGCACGCTGCTGAAGGTCTATGCCTGGTACGACAATGAGATGGGCTATGCCTGCCGCATGGTGGATCTCGCCTGCCACATGCAGGCGGTCGGGATATGATCGCCGCCGGCACCCGCAACTACCTGATCGTGACCCTGGCCTATTGGGGGTTCACGCTCACCGATGGCGCGTTGCGGATGCTGGTGCTGCTGCATTTCTTCCGGCTCGGCTACTCGCCCTTCACCCTGGCCTTCCTGTTCCTGCTGTATGAGGCCGCCGGGATTGGCGCCAACCTCATCGGCGGCTGGCTTGCCACGCGCTTCGGCATCGCGCGGATGCTGGCGGTGGGGCTGACCATGCAGAGCCTCGGCTTCGTCCTGCTCTCGGCGGTCTCGCCCGACTGGGGTGCGGTGATGTCGGTGGCCTGGGTCGTGGTCGCGCAGGGCATCTGCGGCGTCGCCAAGGACCTCACCAAGACCGCGAGCAAGAGCGCCATCAAGCTGACCGCCGGCGAAGGCTCCGGCCGCTTGTTCCGCTGGGTCGCCTTCTTCACCGGCAGCAAGAATGCCATGAAGGGCGTGGGCTTCTTCCTCGGCGGCGTGCTGCTTGAAGCGCTTGGTTTTCGCCGGGCGCTGTGGGCGATGGCCGCGGCCTTGCTGCTGGTGCTGGCGGGTGTGCTGTTCGCCCTGCCGCCGCTGATGGGCAAGGCCCGCGCGTCGCGCTCGGCGCGCGAGCTCTTCGCCAAATCCCCCGCCATCAACCTGCTGGCCGCGGCGCGCGTCTTCCTGTTCGGCGCGCGCGATGTGTGGTTCGTGGTCGGCCTGCCGGTGTTCCTCTACGCCTCCGGCTGGACCTTCACGATGGTAGGGAGTTTCCTCGCGGTCTGGACCATCGGGTATGGCGTGATCCAGGCCGCCGCACCCGCATTGGTTCGCCGCAGCACCGATGGATTGTCCTCGGAAGTGCCTGCCGCGCGGGCCTGGTCGCTGGCGCTGACATTCGTTCCGGCCGTGCTTGCTGCCATGATCCTGGCTGGCGTGCCGCGGCCGGACCTGTTCGTGCCGCTCGGCCTGTGCGTGTTCGGCGTGCTGTTCGCGGTGAATTCCTCGGTCCATTCCTATCTCGTGCTGGCCTATGCGGGCAGCGAGAAGGCGGCCGAGGATGTCGGCTTTTACTATGCGGCGAATGCGGCGGGGCGGTTTGGCGGCACGCTGCTGTCGGGGCTGCTGTATGGCTGGGGCGGCATTGTCGCCTGCCTGACCGGTGCCGCTGTCATGCTGCTGGTGTGCTGGGTCTTCACGCTGGCCCTGCCGGGCCAGCGTGAAGCGATCGCCTGACGCAGATCAGGCGGCGGTGGCGCGTGGTGTGACGGCCGCTTCCACCCGCCGCCGCCGCGCCAAGGCGCGGGCGACGACGTAGAAGACCGGGGTGAAGATCAAGCCGAAGATCGTCACGCCCAGCATGCCGTAGAACACCGCGATGCCGAGGCTCTGGCGCATCTCGGCCCCCGCCCCCGTCGCGATGGTCAGCGGCAGCACGCCCAGGATGAAGGCCAGGCTGGTCATCAGGATCGGCCGCAACCGGGTGCGCGCGGCAGCCACCGCGGCATCCCAGCGCGTCGCACCTTCCTCCTCCGCCGCGCGGGCGAATTCCACGATCAGGATCGCGTTCTTCGCCGCCAGCCCGACCAGCACCACGAGCCCGACCTGCACCAGCACGTTGTTGTCCAGCCCCGCCCAGCGCACACCCAGCAGCGCGGCGAGCACCGACATCGGCGCGATCAGCACGATCGCCAGCGGCAGCAGCCAGCTTTCATACATCGCCGCCAGCACCAGGAAGACGAACACCACCGCCAGCCCGAAGGCGATCGGCGCGGTATTGCCGACCAGCTTTTCCTGCAACGCGATCTCGGTCCATTCATAGCCGAAGCCTTCCGGCAGGTTCTCCGCCAGTACGCGCTCCATGATCGCCAGCGCCTGCCCGGTGGATACGCCCGGCAGCGCCGCCCCCTGCAATTCCACCGCCGGGAACAGGTTGTAGCGCGGCATGCGATACGGCCCCGAGGTCTCATGGAAGGTCGCGATGCTGCCGAGCGGCACCATCGCCCCGCTGTCGCTTCGCGTGCGCAGCCGGGCGATGTCCTCGGCCCCCGTGCGGTAAGGTGCATCGGCCTGCGCAGTCACCCGCCAGGTGCGCCCCAGAAGGTTGAAGTCGTTGACGAAGGCGGAACCGAGATACACGCCCATCGCTTCATGCACACGGCTGACCGGCACACCGAGCATCTCGGCCCGCGCGCGGTCGATGTCGGTGCGGATCTGTGGCGTGTTGGTGTTAAACAGGCTGAAGGCGAAGGCGATGCCCGGCGTCTGGTTGGCCGCCATCATCACCGCCTGCATGGCGCGCTCCATCTCCTGCGGGCCGCGCCCGGCGCGGTCCTGGATCATCAGCTTGAAGCCGCCGCCGGTGCCGATGCCCGGCACGGATGGCGGCGCCAGCACGAAGACCATGGCATCCGGGTCCCCCATCAGCCGCCCCTGCAGGTCGCCGAGGATACCCGTCAGGGTCAGCCCCTGCGCGGCGCGATCCTCGAAGGGCTTCAGGGTGGCAAAGACCACGCCGGAATTGGGCGCGTTGGTGAAGGTGGCGCCGTCGAAGCCGACGAAGGCGACCGCGCTTTCGACGCCCGGCGTCGCCAGGATGGCATCCGACGCCCGACGGATCACCGCATCCGTCCGCGCCAAATTGGCCCCCGGCGGCAGCTGGAACGCCGCGATGACATAGCCGCGGTCGAGCGGCGGGATCAGCCCGGTGGGCGTCGAGGTCACGGTCCAGCCGGTGGCCGCGAGCAGGCCGCCATAGACCAGCATCAGCAGCACCGGGATGCGGATCAGCCGGCGCGTCAGGCTGCCGTAGCCGATGGACAGCCGGTCGAACAGCCAGTTGAAGCCGCGCGCGAAGGCGCCGAAGGGCCGCAGCAGCAGCGGGCGCTTGCCGTCGTGATGCCCATGCGGCTTCAGCAGCAGTGCCGCCAGCGCCGGCGACAAGGTCAGCGACACCAGCGCCGACAGCAGCGTCGCCACCGAGATCGTCACCGCGAATTGCTGATAGAAGGCGCCGGAGATGCCGGGGATGAAGGCGGTCGGGACGAACACCGCGACCAGCACCAGCGCGATGGCGATCAGCGCGAAGCCGACCTCGTCCATCGTCTTGCGCGCGGCTTCCAGCGGCGACAGGCCATCGGCCATGTGGCGCTCGGCATTCTCCACCACCACGATGGCGTCATCCACCACGATGCCGATCGCCAGGATCAGGCCGAACATGGTCAGCGTGTTCAGCGTGAAGCCGAGTGCCAGCAGGATCGCGAAGGTGCCGATGATCGACACGGGGATGGCCGCGAGCGGGATGATCGCCGCGCGCCAGTTCTGCAGGAACAGCACCACCACCAGCACGACCAGCAGGATCGCCTCGATGAAGGTGTGCAGCACCGCTTCCATGCTCTGCGCGATGAAGCGCGTCGGGTCATAGACGATGCTGTAGCCGATGCCCGGCGGGAAGGACCGCGCGGCTTCGGCCATCGTCGCGCGCACCGCCGCGGCAGTCTCCAGCGCATTGCTGCCGGGGCGCTGGAACACGCCGATGGCAGTGGCGAGCTGGTTGTTCAGCAGCGCATTCACGGAATAGTCGGCGGCACCAATCTCGATGCGCGCGACATCGCGCAACCGCAGCAGCGCGCCGTTCTCGCCGGTGGCGATGACCTGCTCGCCGAACTGCTCGGGCGTGGCAAGCCGCCCCTGCGTCAGCACGGAGAATTCGAAGGCCCCCGCATTCGCGGCCCGCGGTGCCTGCCCCAGCGCGCCCGCGGCGACCTGGACATTGGCGCGGCGAAGCGCATCGACCACCTCGCCGGCCGTCAGGCCGCGCGCGGCGATGCGTTCGGGGTCCAGCCAGACGCGCATCGCATAGTCGCGCGCGCCGAACACCTGCGCATCGCCGATGCCGTCGATGCGCGCGATCCGGTCCTTGATGTTCAGCGTGGCGAAGTTCGAGATGTATTCATGGTCGCGGCTGCCATCCGGCGAGGTGACATGCACCACCATCAGGAAGTCCGGGCTGGCCTTGCGGACGGTGATGCCCAGGCGGCGCACTTCCTCCGGCAGCCGGGGTTCGGCCACCGCGACGCGGTTCTGCACCAGCACCTGCGCCTGGTCGGCGTCGATCCCCTGGCGGAACACGACGGTCACGACCAGCCGGCCATCGCCGGTGGATTGGGAGGAGACGTAGAGCATCCCCTCCACGCCATTCACCTCCTGTTCGATCGGGCCGGCGACGGTCTCGGCGATCGTCTCGGCGGAGGCGCCGGGATACATCGCGGTGATCGTCACGCTGGGCGGCGCGATCTGCGGATATTCCGATATCGGCAGCCGGAAGGCGGCGATGCCGCCGATCAGCGTGATGGCGATGGAGATCACCGCGGCGAAGACCGGACGGTCGATGAAGAAACGGGCGAGGCGCATCGGGGCATGCCTTGGGCGTGGCCGCGAGCGATGCGCGCAGCCTGGGGTCGGGGAAGGCGGGTCTGCGTCACGCGCCCGGCCGTGATCGGCCAGGCGCGTGACGCCGTTACTCGGCGGAGGCGAGCGGGCTCGGCCCGATGCGCCCCTGTTCGGCGGTCACGCGGCTGCCGGGGCGGGCACGGTGCAGGCCGCCGATGATGACGCGGTCCTCGGGCCCAAGGCCGCTGCGCACCACGCGCAGGCCTTCGCTGAGCGGACCAAGCCGCACCGGACGCGGTGTGACCGTGCCGTCGGCCGTCACGGTCAGCACCATGCGCCCGGTCTGGTCCGCCATGACGGAGGCGTCAGGCACCAGCAGCGCCGGCTCCTCGCCGGTCGAAAGCCGGATGCGGGCGAAGCTGCCGGGGGTCAGGAAGAGGTCCGGATTGGGCACCACGGCGCGGGCGCGAATGGTGCCGCTGCGCGGATCGAAGGTACTGTCCACGAAATCGACATGGCCTTCGCGGGTGAATTCCGTCTCATCCAGCAGGCGCAGCTGTACCGCCAGGCTGGAGCCGCGCAGGCCGGCGCGAGCGGAACGCGCCTGGCGCAGGTATTCCGCCTCGCTGGGGTCGAAGGTGACATAGACCGGATCGAGCGCCAGCAGCGTGGTCAGCAGCGTCTGGCCCTGCTGCACCAGGTTGCCGGCATCGACGCGGCGATCGCTGACCCGTCCGGGGCGCGGTGCCCGCACCTCGGTGAATTCGAGGTCCAGCGCGGCCTGGCGTTCCGCCGCGCGGGCGGCCGCCAAGCCGGCCTGTGCCTCCCGCAGCGCGGCCCGGCGTGTGTCGATTTCCGCCTGGGGGGAGATGCGGCTGGCGGCCAGCGGCGCATACCGCGCGACCTGCTGTTCGGCGAGCAGCAGCCGTGCCTCGTTGCGCTCGATCTCGGCCCGGGCATTGTCCAGCGCGATCTGGAAGGGACGCTGGTCCAGGGTGAACAACAGATCACCGGCGCGCACGATGGCGCCATCGGTGAAATGCACCTGGTCCACTTGGCCCGAGACGCGGGCGCGGATCTCGACCCGCGCGGAGGGTTCGATGCGGGCCGTGTGCTCCTGCCATTCCGTGACCGGCCGGGCGAGTGGGGCCGCGACCGTCACAGGCGGCGGCGCCGGCTGGGCCATGGCAACCGGGGCGGCGGCGGTCAGGGCGGCGCCGACAGCCGCGCCCTGGATGCGGGCCAGCCATGACATCCACAGGCTGTCGTTGGGCTCAGGGGTCTTGCGCGAGGGGGAGGCCATGGCCTATCTCCAAATGATACCGACCGGTTCGTCCCTAACTAGAGTGACCGGTCGGTATCATCAAGTGTCTTTTTGATGCGCTGCGACAAGCATTGGGCAGCAGGAGGGTTGAGCACCATGGCCGGCACCATCGCCCCCAAGCCAAAGGCGGCCGAACGCATCCAGGACGCGGCGCGCGCGCTGTTCGAACGCCAGGGCATCCGCGCCACCGGCGTCGAGGAAGTCTGCCGCGTGGCCGAGGCCACCAAGATGAGCCTCTACCGGACCTATCCCAGCAAGGATGCGCTGGTGGCCGCCATCCTCGCCGAGGACGCCGCCGAGCATGACGCCTGGATGGAGGAAGCCATGGCGCCGGCCCCGACGCCGGCGGACCGTCTGATGGCGGTCATTGAGGCTTCCGCCGAGGCGGTGGCCGAACCCGGTGTCTGTGGCTGCCCCATGCTTCTGGCGCAGGCCGAATTCCGCGACCCCGCCCACCCCACCTATCAGGTTGTCGCCACCTTCAAGCAGGGCTGCCGGGAACGGATCCGCGCCTTGGCGGAACAGGCTGGCGCGCTTGACCCGGACCTGCTGGCCGACGAGATCGCCGTCGTGATCGAAGGCGCCATCGCCGCCCGCAGCTATCTGGGCGAAGCGCGCGCCGCCGATGCGCTGCGGCGGTCCGCCACCCTGCTGGTCAGCGCGGCACTGGCGGATCGCTGACCGCATCGCGCCCACGACGGATTGTAACAGGCGGTTGCCATTCGACACTGGCGGCGCGGCCCACTCCGCGCCAAACAAGAACGCGAAGGGGTGTGCCCATGGACCCGACGCAGCCTGATGTTCCGATTACCCACTACCGCCCCGCCAAAGCTGCGCCTCGGCGCACTGATCATGGCCATGACCATCACCGCCTGCGCGCTGCCGATCGAACCCGCTGACTCGGGCGTCGCCGCGCCGGAGCGGTTCGTCTCCGCGCCGCTGGCCCCCGCGCCCGCGCCCGACCCGGCCTGGTGGCGGGCCTTCGGCTCGCCCGACCTTGACCGCGTGATGGCGGCGGCGATGGATGGCAACCTCGATGTCGCCGCGTCCGTCGCCCGGCTGCGCCAGGCCGATGAGGCGCTTCGCATCGCCGGCGCGGAGTTGCTGCCGCTCGTCACCGGCGGTGCCTCGGTCGGGCGCGCGCGTGGCACATCCTCCACCCCCGGCACGCCGGCCAATGCCGGCCGGCGGTATGGCGGGACGATCCAGGCCAGCTACCAGATCGATTTCTGGGGTGGCTTGCAGGCGCAGGAACAGGCGGCGCGCGACACGGTCTCCGTGGCTGGCTTCGGGGTCGGCACCGTCATCCTCAGCACCCAGGCGGCGGTGGCCACGACCCTGTTCGACCTGCTGGGCGCGCAGGAACAATTGGCCACGCAGCGGGACAATCTGCGCCTCGCGGAACAGACGCTGGGCATCCTGCGGCAGCGGCTGGCGGTCGGCACGGCGACCGGGTTGGACATCGCGCAGCAGGAAACATCGGTCGCGCAGCAGCGCGCGCAGATCCCGCCGCTGCAACAGACGGTCGATGCCGCCACCTTCGCCCTGGCGACGCTGGCGGGGTTGCGGCCGGCCGAGATCACGGTGTCCGGCCAGCGCCTCGCGACGATCCGCGTGCCGGCGATCACGCCGGGCCTGCCCTCCGCCCTGCTGATGCGCCGGCCGGATGTGCGCGCGGCCGAAGCGAACCTCGCCGCCGCCAGCGCCGATGTCACCGCGGCGCGCGCCGCGCTGTTCCCGGCCATCGTGCTGACCGCCGAAGGCGGGTTGCAGAGCATCGCGTTGCAGACGCTGCTGCGGCCTGGGGCGACGATCTACAGCATCGCCGTCGGGCTGACCCAGACCTTGTTCGATGGCGGCGCGCTGCGTGCCCAGCTGGCGCTGACCCGCGCGCGGCGAGAGGAATTGCTGGCGAGTTACCGCCTGGCGATCCTATCGGCCTTGCAGGACACCGAAACCAGCCTGTCCGCGGTCCAGCGCAACGCTGAACTCGTCGCGCTGCAAACCAGCCGCGTCGAAGCCGCCCAACGGGCCTATACCATCGCCGATGCGCAGTTCCGCGCCGGGACGATCGACCTGCTGACCGTTCTCATCACGCAATCGACGCTGTTCAACGCGCGCACGGCGCTCGCGCAGGCCCATACGTCGCGGTTGCAGGCCGCCGCGGCGCTGTTCACCGCGCTGGGCGGTGGCTGGACGATGGAAAGCGTGCGCGCGGCACAGGCCGCCGCAGCGGGATCGACACCATGAACGAACTGCCTCGCGCACCCCGGCCCGAAGCGCCGAGCCGGTTGGACACCGCCGCGCCACCGCGCCGCCGTCGCGTCTGGCGCTGGGTCCTGCTGCTCGCGCTGGTGGGCGGTGGCGGCTGGTATGCCTGGCAGCGCGGCCTGCTGCCCTGGCTGCCGCAACCGCAGCCAGCGGCGACAACCCAGCCGGCAGGCTTCGGCCCCAATGGCGGACCGCGCGGCCGCGGCGGAATCCCCGTGCCCGTCACGGCGGCGGAGGCGGCCGTCACCGACGTGCCGATCGTGTTCGATGCGCTCGGCACGGTGCAGGCCTTCAACACCATCGCGATCGTGCCGCAGGTCGCCGGGCGGATCACCGAGATCGCCTTTACCGAAGGCCAGGACGTGCGCGCCGGGGACGTGCTGGTGCGGCTGGACCCGCGCGCCTATCAGGCGGCGCTGGACCAGGCGGTGGCGACCAAAGCGCAGCGGGAAGCACAGCTGGCCAATGCGCGGCTGGACCTCCAGCGCTATCAGACGCTGGTGCGCGGCAATGGCGCGTCGCAGCAGACGCTGGACACCCAGCGCGCGGCGGTCGCACAGCTTGAAGCCCAGGTGCAGTACGACCAGGCGACGGTGGACAACGCCACCATCCAGCTGGACTACACCACCATCCGGTCCCCGGTGGATGGCCGCGTCGGCCTGCGCCAGGTTGATATCGGCAATCTGGTGCAATCCAGTTCCAGCGGCATCGTCACGGTCACGCAGGTCCGCCCGATCAGCGTCACCTTTACCCTGCCGCAGCAGGCGCTGGCGCAGGTGATGGACGCCATCGCCGCCGGGCCGGTGCAGGTGGAAGCGCGCCTGCCGGAACCCACCACGCCGCGGCCGAACGGTGCGCCGCCACCGGCCAATCCGGTCGGGACCCTGGTCACGGTGGACAACCAGGTGGACCAGGCGACCGGCACGATCCGGCTGAAGGCGACCTTCGCGAATGATGACCAGCGCCTGTGGCCGGGCGCCTTCGTCAATATCCGGTTGCAGGTCGCGGTGCTGGACGGCGTCACCGCCATCCCGCTAGTCGCGGTGCAACGCGGGCCGGATGGCGCCTACGCCTTCGTCGTGCAGGCCGACAACACCGTGGAACAGCGCCCGCTGGTGCTGGGCATGATCGCCGGCACGCAGGCCGTGGTACAGCGCGGGCTGCTGCCCGGCGAGCGGGTGGTGACATCCGGTGCGCTGCGCCTGACGGGTGGTGCCCCCGTGCTGGTGGCCGAACCGGCGCGCCCGCCCGCCAGCGCGGCACAGCCGCAGCGGCGCCGCCAGCAGCAGCCCGGCGGCGGACCG
>JALHQB010000016.1 GCA_022842185.1 Acetobacteraceae bacterium | reverse complement strand
CCGACGCGTGTCGATCACAGAATACGCCTTCCAGGGCTTCGTCCCTCTCCCGAGACACCAAGCCCAAAAGCGTCAAGCATGTCTCCGAACAGGCGTCAGGGATGTCTCCGGTCTGAACACCCTCTCCAAACCTCACCCCACCAAAGACCGAAGGGCCTCTGGACACCTCGACTTGGCGCCGGCGGGTAACGCCGTTGACCGAATATGGAACTGGTCCGCACCGCCCTGCCCAGCGCCATGTGACGGTTTCCAAAGGCCTTAAGCCTTTGGTGGGGTGGCT
Source organism: Acetobacteraceae bacterium (assembly GCA_022842185.1). Taxonomy (GTDB): domain Bacteria; phylum Pseudomonadota; class Alphaproteobacteria; order Acetobacterales; family Acetobacteraceae; genus Neoroseomonas. Next base: position 68,568 of record JALHQB010000016.1, on the reverse strand, counting down.
TGGAGGGGCAAACCCCCTCCAACCTTCACCCTGCCGTCAGTCTACCACAATCGCCGGCCCGGCCTCGGCCTTGGCGCGGGCTTTCTCCCACACCCGCGCCGCGATCCGGCGATAGGTGGCGGCTTCCTCGCTGTCGGGCTTGGCTGTCACGATCGGGGTGCCGGCATCGGCCAGTTCGCGGATCTCCAACTTCAACGGCAGCTCGCCGAGGAATTCGACGCCAAGCCGGTCGGCCTCCCGCTTCGCCCCGCCATGGCCGAACAGGTCCGCGCGGTGATTGCAGTTCGGGCAGCAGTAATAGGACATGTTTTCGATCAGCCCGAGGACCGGAACGTTCACCTTCTCGAACATCCGCACGCCGCGGCGGGCGTCCAGAAGGGCGACGTCCTGCGGGGTGGATACGATCACCGCCCCGGCGAGCGGCACGCGCTGGGACATCGTCAACTGGGCATCGCCGGTGCCGGGCGGCATGTCCACGACCATGATGTCGAGCGCGCCCCACGCGACCTGGCCCATCATCTGTTCCAGCGCACCCATCACCATGGGGCCGCGCCAGATCATCGGCGTCTCCTCATCGACCAGGAAGCCGATCGACATGGCCTTCAGGCCCCAGCGCGACAGCGGAGTGATGATGTTGCCGGTCGATCGGGGACGTTCGCGGGTGCCCAGCATCTGGGGCAGGGACGGCCCATAGATGTCGGCATCGAGCAGACCGACCCTCAGCCCCTGCATCGCCAGGGCGACAGCCAGATTCACCGCCGTGGTGGATTTGCCGACGCCGCCCTTGCCGGATGCGACGGCCACGATCGCGCCGACCTCGGGCAGCAGCATCGGCCCCTGGCCCGACGGCGCCTTGGCCGCCTGGCGCGGCGTCGCGGGCTGTGGCGCCGCCTCACGATGTGCGGACAACACCACGGTCGCGCTCAGCACGCCGGGCACGGCCGCGGCGATTTTCTGAGCGGCCGCCCGCAACGGTTCCATCTGCGCGGCGCGATCGCGCGGCACTTCCAGGCTGAATTGCACGAGCCCGTCGCGGGCCGCGAGGCCCTGGATCATGCCCGCAGAAACAACGTCCCGCCCCGTCGCGGGGTCCTTCACGGACCGCAGCGCCGCCGTCACAGCTTCCGCCAGAGTCTCAGCCATCGCTTGAAAAGCCCTCGTTACTGGACAATATCGCCTCCGCCGGGCGAGGTTGACGCTTCGAACGGGTCGCCCCCCAGCGACCCGACCGGCAGCATATGGTCGGTTTCGGCGCGCCACGCATCCCCACATGGCAGGCGCCGGGCGAGACGTCACCACCTGGAATGAGTATCGGAGGCCCAACGTCTAATGCCCTGGAACAACAGCGGCGGTCAGAGTCCCTGGGGAAACCCGAAGCCAGGTGGGCCTTGGGGCGCCCCGCCCCCGCCCGGCGGCGGCGGTCCGACGGGCCCCGGCGGCGGCGGCGGACGCGGACCCGATCTCGATGACATGATCCGCCAGGCGCAGGAGGCGGTTCGCCGCTACCTGCCGCGCGGCGGCGGCAAGGGGCTGGCCCTTCTCGGCGTGCTTCTGGTGGCCTTCTGGGGCGTCTCGGGCTTCTATCGGGTGCAGCCGGACGAACAGGGCGTGGTGATGCGCTTCGGCGCCTTCATCCGCACCGCCCCGCCCGGCCTGAATTATCATATCCCCTGGCCGATCGAGACGGTGACCACGCCGCGGGTCACGCGCATCAACCGCGTCGACATCGGCTTCATCGGCACGCCCGAGGTCGGCATCGTGTCGGGTCGTGTGCAGCCGTCGCGCGACGTGCTGGCCGAAAGCATGATGCTGACCGGCGACGAGAACATCATCGACATCGACGTCGCCGTGTTCTGGCGCATCCGCGATGCCGGGGAATTCCTGTTCAACACGCGCAACCCGGAAGCCACCGTGAAGGCGGCGGCCGAATCGGTGATGCGCGAAGTGATCGGCCGGACGCCGATCCAGCCCGCCCTGACCGAAGCGCGTGCCCAGATAGAGACGGACGTGCGCGCGGGTACCCAGGCGATCATGGACCAGTACCAGGCCGGCATCGAGATCATGCAGGTGCAGCTGCAGAAGGTGGATCCGCCGCCCCAGGTGGTCGATGCCTTCCGCGACGTGCAGCGCGCCAATGCGGACCGCGAGCGCGCCCGGAACGAAGCGGAGTCCTTCCGCAACGACATCATCCCGCGCGCCCGCGGCGAAGCCGGGCGGATCGTCCAGGAAGCGGAAGGTGTTCGCGAAAGCCAGATCGCCCGTGCCCGAGGCGAGGCGGCGCGCTTCACCTCGGTTCTGGCGGCTTACCAGCTCGCGCAGGATGTCACGGTGCGGCGCCTGTATCTCGAAACCATGGAGGAAATCCTGCGGCGCAACCCGATGATCATTGTCGATGACCGGCTGCAGGGCGTCGTGCCTTTCCTGCCGTTGGGCGATAATGCCGCCATGCCGCGTCCACCACAGGGTAGCCTGCCCACGACGCGGCCGGCGCCACTGCCACCGGGTGGCGGCACCGCCGTCCAACCCCGCAACCCGCAGGGGGCAACGCGATGAACCGCTCGGTCATAGCACTTGGCGTGCTCGCGGCGGTGGCGGTGACGGCGGCGTCGTCGCTGTTCACCGTGCAGCAGACCCAGCAGGTTCTCATCACGCAGCTGGGCGACCCGATCCGCGTCATTGAAACGCCGGGCCTGCATGTGAAAATTCCGTTCATCCAGTCGGTCATCACCTTCGACCGGCGGCTGCTCGATTTCGATGCCCCGGGCGAGGAAGTGATCCTGGGCGACCAGCGCCGGCTGATCATCGACAGCTTCACACGCTATCGTATCACCGACCCGCTGCGCTTCTATCAGACCGTCGGTGCGACGGAGCAGGGCATCCGGGCGCGGCTGAATTCGATCGTGTCGTCGTCCCTACGCCGGGTGCTGGGCAACGAACCACTGCTTTCGGTTCTGTCCACTGACCGGGCGCGCATCATGGGTGAGATCCGCACCCAGGTGAACAACGAGTCGCGGCAGTTTGGCATCGAGGTGGTGGATGTGCGCATCCGCCGCGCCGACCTGCCGGAGGAGAACACCAACGCGATCCTCCAGCGCATGCAGTCCGAGCGCGAACGCGTCGCCCGGGAAGCCCGCGCCGAAGGCGCCGAGGTGGCCCAGCGGGTACGCGCCGGTGCGGAACGCGAACGGACCGTGCTGCTGGCGGAAGCCCAGGCGCAGTCCGACGTTCTGCGCGGCCAGGGTGAGCAGGAAGCGATCCGGCTGGTCGCCGAGGCGTTCAGCAAGGACATCGAGTTCTTCCAGTTCTGGCGCTCCATGCAGGCTTATCGCGAAGCCTTCTCGGAAGGGCACACCCGCATGGTGATGACGCCCGATTCCGAGTTCTTCCGCTACTTCCGCGGCAGCGGCGGGCGGCCGGATGCACCGGCACCTGCGCCGATGCAGGCACCATCGGCACCGCCGAGCACGACGATGCCTTCGGCGCCTGCCACGGAACCGCCGGCACCGCGGTGACATTCACTGGACTTCTCCAGGGCGTGGCCGTCGTGCTCGCCCTGGAGGGCATTGCCTATGCCTTGGCTCCCGGCGCCATGCGCCGGGCGCTCGCCACCCTGGCCGCGGCGCCTGACCAGCGACTTCGCATCGGCGGCTTGGTCGCGGCGGTGTTGGGTGTGGGCATCGCCTGGGCCCTGAAGGGTTGAAATGGCCGTTCATGGTGCACCGGCAGCAATTCGGTGCATGATAAGGGCTTCCCTCCCAGGTCCGGATCGCCACATCCGTTGTTGCCGACCCGACCAGGCCCATTCCGCATGAGGTTCCCCACCGTGCGCTTCGCCGTCATCTGCCTGTCCGCCGTTCTGGCGGTTGCCTCCGTCTCCTTGCCCGCCGACGCGCAGCGTGCGCCGGAGACCTTCGCGCCGCTGGCGCGCCAGTTGCTGCCGGCCGTGGTCAATATCTCGACCACCCAGGCGGTGCAGGCACGGCCTGGCCGGCCGGATGCGCCGGAGATGCCGCAGGCCCCGCCCGGCAGCCCCTTCGAAGAATTCTTCCGCGACTTCTTCAATCGCGGCCGCCCGGGCCAGGAAGGCGCACCGCAGGCGCCGCAAGGCCCGCAGCAGCGCCCGCAGCGCCGGGGGCAGTCGCTGGGGTCTGGCTTTATCATCGATGCACAGGCCGGCATCGTCGTGACCAACAACCACGTCATCGACGGCGCGGACGAGATCAACGTCATCCTGTCCGACAACACGTCGATCCGCGCGGAGCTGCTGGGCACGGACCCGCGCACCGACATCGCGGTGTTGCGGATCCGCACCGACAAGCCGCTATCCGCGGTCACTTTCGGCAATTCCGACGAGGCGCAGGTCGGCGACTGGGTGCTGGCGATCGGCAATCCCTTCGGCCTCGGCGGGTCGGTCACCGCCGGCATCGTCTCGGCCCGCGGGCGTGACATCCGGCAGGGCCAGTACGATGACTTCATCCAGACCGATGCCGCCATCAACCGCGGCAATTCGGGCGGCCCGCTGTTCAACATGGCCGGCCAGGTGGTGGGCATCAACACCGCGATCTACTCGCCCTCCGGCGGGTCGATTGGCATCGGGTTCTCCATTCCGTCGAACCTCGCCAGCCGCATCGTGGCGCAGCTGCGCGACGGTGGGCGGGTCCGCCGCGGCTGGCTGGGCGTGAACATCCAGCAGGTCACCGATGAAATTGCGGAGGCCCTGCGCCTGCCGGGCGGTGCGCGCGGCGCGCTGGTTGCGCGGGCGCAGGAAGGCGGCCCGGCGGCTTCGGGCGGCATCCGTTCGGGCGACGTGATCCTGCGCTTCAACGGCACCGAGGTGCGCGAGATGCGCAACCTGCCACGGATCGTCGCCGATGCGACGGTCGGCGTGCAGGTGCCGGTCGTGGTCTGGCGCGACGGCAAGGAGGAGACGGTCACCATCACGCTGGGCGAGCTGCCGGCCGAACAGGCACAGGCTGGCGGCGGTACGCCCGCGCCGGCGCAGCCGGAACGCCCGGTTGAATTGGCCGGCCTTGGACTGCTGGTGGCGCCGATCAGCGATGAACTGCGCCAGCGCTTCAGCCTGCGGCCGGAACAGCGCGGCGTCGTGGTTGTCGAAGTGGCACCCAACAGCCCCGCGGCTGAGCGCGAGTTACGCCCGGGTGACGTGATTGTCGAAGTGCAGCAGGAACGCGTGACGACGCCGGCCGAGGTGCAGGAGCGCATCGCCCGGCTGCGCCAGCAGAACCGCGGGGTCGCGCTGCTTGGCGTGGAAGGTGCGGGCGGGCAGCGCTTCGTGCCGCTGCGGCTGCGCGGGGAACGCGGCGCACCGGGCTGAGCCGAACCGATGTGAGCCGGGGAGGGCGTGGAGGCCTATTCACTTGATGCCTCGGAGAGGGGCTTTGCCCCTTTTCGAACCTCACCCCACCAAAGGCTTAAGGCCTTTGGAAACCTCACCTTTGGTGCTGTTGGGGAGGGCGGTCCACGGGCCGCGCTGTCATCCTCGGACACGTAAAAGGGAAGGCCGCCCGAACCGGTCGCGCCATAATCCCGCGGTCCAGGAGCCCGTAGGCTCCTGGCGGGGTGGTTTGGAGGGGCAGCGCCCCTCCAATGCGTGCCGCGGGCAGCCCGTGCCCAAACTCGCCCAGGTCTATTCAGTCTCGTATGCGCGCGGCGCGGCTAAAGCGCCGGACCTTCCAACCCGGCGCCGTCGTTTGGACACGCGGCGCCGGCATAGCTGGACTGATGGAGCGTCCCCCCCGATCCGACGTGGCGCAACGCACCGGACCCGCCGACTGGATCGGTGGGCTGGCTGCGATCGCTCTCGGCCTTTTTGTCATTCACTCCGCCTTTGGCTTCCACATCCTGCCGCCGGGCGATACGGGTTGGATGCTCTCGGGGCGGATTGGCCCCGATCCTGTGCAGTACTGGCTCGGCTGGACAGCCTTCGCGCGCGACGACTGGCGTTGGCCGCCGGGGGCCAATCCCGGCTGGGGCATGGAGTTGGCGTCGTCGATCTTCTATGCCGACGGCATTCCGTTGCTCGCCTTCGCCTTCAAGGCGCTGCGACCCCTGATCGAGGTCTCGCAGTATTGGGGGTTATGGATCTACGCCTGCGGTGCGTTGCAGGCGCTGATGGCCTGGGCGCTGATCGGGCGCGTCACGCGGGACCCGCTGGCGCGCCTGGCCGGGGCGGGTTTGTTCGTGATGCAGCCATTGCTGCTGGGTCGCCTGGGTGGTCATTTCGCACTGGGGGGGCAGTTCCTGCTGTTGGCGGGGCTGTGGCTGTGCGTCGTGCCGGGCGCCGGCTTGCGACGCAGTTGGGCCTGGGTGGCACTGATGACGGTCGCCGCGCTGGTGCATGCCTATATCCTGCCGATGCTGGGCGCACTTTGGGCCGCGGATTGGCTGGCGCGGGCGACAGATCCCGCCCGCCGCGGCGGATGGCGCATCCTGGCCGAGGCGCTGGCCGCGCCCACCGCCGGCGTGCTCGGACTTTGGGCCGGTGGCTTCTTCATGCTCGATGGCGGCTTTGGCGGCACCTGGGGCGGCTATGGGCGCATGCAGCTTGACCTGCTCGCGCCCTTCGATGGCGGGTACTGGAGCGGCCTTCTCCCCGACATCACGACCGCCGACCATCTGGAGGCCGGCAACTCCTATCCCGGCCTGGGGGCGCTGGCGATCATCGCGGCCGGGGCGATCGCGTGGTCGGTCGGGCCGCGGGGATCGCTGCGGCAATATCGGATGCTCCTGCTGGTGCTGGCCGGGCTGCTGCTGCTCGCTGTCACGCACCGCATCGCCGTCGGGGGCCGTACGTTCGAGGTCATCTCCTTGCCGGGCTGGTTCGTTGCGCAGGCCGATGCGCTGCGCGCGTCGGAGCGCTTCTTCTGGCCCGTCCTGTACGCCGTGCTGTTCGGCGCATGCGCGGCGCTGGTGCGCAAGCTTGGCGGCCGGCGTGCGGGGTTCGTGCTGTTCGCCGCGCTGATGCTCCAGGCGGCCGATCTTCGACCGGGCCTGGCACGTCTCCATCATTACTTCGTGCCACAGCCGCCCACCGTGCCGCTGCGCCTCGCCGACCCGTTCTGGGCCGAGGCGGCGCGCCGCTATGCCTTCGTTCGTGTCGTGCCGACCGGCATGCAGGCGACGAATTGGGAGGAAGTGGCGGTCTATGCCGCGACGCTCGGCTTGCACACCGATGCCGTCTATCTCGCACGGATCGACCCGCGCGCGGTCGAAGCTGTCAACGCCATGGTCGCGCGGCGGCTCGCCGCCGGGGATCACGAACCGCGCACCTTCTATGTGCTCGGGGACGATGCCTCGCTGGCACTCGCCCGGGCCGGGATGGATCCGGCGCGGGACCTGTTGGACCGCTTCAATGACCGCTGGGTGCTGGCACCCGGCTGGCATGGTCAGCCGGCAGTGATCTCACCGGTGCGATAGCCCTGGGCGAAGAGCAGCGCCCGCAGGTCGGCATGTTCGACGCGCGCCCGCGCGGCCGCCGCGACGACGGGCTTGGCGTGATACGCGACACCCAGCCCGGCCGCCTGGATCATGTCGAGGTCATTGGCGCCGTCGCCCACCGCCAGCGCGGCGTCCAGCCCGACACCTTCTTCCGCCGCCAGCCGCTTCAACGTGACGAGTTTCGCGTTGCGCCCGAGGATCGGGTCGGCGACATGACCGGTCAGCCGGCCTTCGGCTTCAAGGAGCGTGTTCGAATGGTGTTCGTGGAATCCGACCAGCGCGGCGACGCGGCCGGTGAAGAAGGTGAAGCCGCCCGAGACCAGCGCGCAGCGGGCGCCGTTCGCGCGCATGGTCGCCACCAGCTCGCGCGCGCCGGGCATCAGCTCGGTTTCCGCCCAGGTCCGATCCATGGCTTCGGTGGACAGGCCCTTCAGCATGCCGACGCGTTCGCGCAAGGCTGCCTCGAAATCCAGTTCGCCATTCATCGCGCGCTTGGTGATGGCAGCGATGCGGTCCTTGATGCCGGCCTGGCCGGCGAGTTCGTCCAGCGTTTCGGTCGTGACGATGGTGCTGTCCATGTCGGCGATCAGCAGGCGCTTGCGGCGGCCGGTTGCTGCCGTCGCGATCACATCCACTGCCTGGCCGGCCAGGGCCGCGCGCGCGGCCGCATCCGCCTGGTCGGGCGCCAGGCCGCTGAACGGCAGGTCGACGGCTTCGTCCGACGCAAGCCAATCGGGGGCGAAGGTGCTGGCGCCGATGTCGGCCAGCGCGTCGCGCGCGGCGTGCAGAATCGGGGTCGAAAGGCCGCCGCGCGGCGCGATCAGGGTCAAGACATGGTCCATGTGGCCCGGGGTATGCCCCTGCCATGACCGCGGATCAACCGGTGGCGCTGCTGGTCGCCGGGCCGACGGCAAGCGGCAAGTCCGCGCTGGCCCTGGCGATCGCCGAACGATACGGCGGGGTGGTGATCAATGCCGACAGCATGCAGGTGTATCGCGACCTGCGCGTGATCACCGCCCGGCCGACGCTGGAGGAGGAGATGCGCGTGCCGCACCGGCTGTATGGCGTGCGCCCGGCTGCCGAAGCGGCGAGCGTCGCGTGGTGGCGCGAGGCGGCGCTGGCCGAAATGCGGGCTGCAAGCGCGGCCGGCCGGCTGCCGATCCTGTGCGGCGGGACGGGGATGTATTTCGCGTCCCTCACCCAGGGGCTGTCGGACATCCCGCCGGTACCCGAGGCGGCGCGCGACGAGGCACGGCGGCTACTGACCGAGGAGGGGGCGGCGGCGCTTCATGCCCGGCTTGCCACGGCCGACGCGCAAACGGCGGCACGGCTGCGGCCTTCCGACAGCCAGCGGATCGCGCGGGCGTGGGAGGTCTGGCGCGGGACGGGACGGGGGCTGGCGTCCTGGCAGGCCGGCGGCGGCACGGGTCCGGCCCCCTGGCGTTTCGCCGCCATCCTGATCGCCCCCCCGCGGGATGCGCTGCGGGCGGCGATCGCTGAGCGCTGGGATGCGATGATGGCCGGCGGCGCGATGGAGGAAGTGCGGGCACTGGTGGCGCAGGGGCTGGACCCGACATTGCCGGCAATGCGGGCGCATGGCGTGCCGGAACTGGCAGCGGCGCTGGTCGGGGGCATGACGCTGGGAGATGCCTCGGCGCGTGCGGTCCTTCACACCGGGCAATACACCAAGCGGCAGGCGACGTGGTTTCGGCACCATGCGCTCGCGGATGTGTCCCATACGCATACGATCCATGCGCGTATCGCGTGCGACGCGCAATTTTCGGAAAGTTTTATGGCCGATGTCTTCACTTTTATTGATCTGGTGCGTTGACGCGGCACAGCCTGGGGTCTAAGAGCGGCGCCTCACTCGCGGGACCGTCCCGTGGGTGGCCGAACGATGAGGAAAGATCACCCCGATGTCCGCCGCCACGAAGCCCGCCAGCACCGAAGCCGCCCTGACGATGTCGGGTGCGGAGGTCGTCCTGCGCGCGCTGAAGGACAATGGCGTCGAGGTTATCTTCGGCTATCCTGGCGGCGCGGTATTGCCGATCTACGACGCGATCTTCCAGCAAAACGCCATCCGCCACATTCTGGTCCGCCACGAACAGGCTGCGGTGCATGCGGCCGAGGGCTATGCGCGTTCCACCGGCAAGGTGGGCTGCGTGCTGGTGACCTCCGGCCCCGGTGCGACCAATGCGGTGACGGGGCTGGTGGATGCGCTGCTGGACAGCATCCCGATCGTCTGCCTGACCGGGCAGGTGCCGACGCATCTGATCGGCAACGACGCCTTCCAGGAAGCCGACACCACCGGCATCACCCGCCCGGCGACCAAGCACAATTACCTGGTCAAGAAGTCCGAAGACCTCGCCCGCGTGATGCATGAGGCCTTCTATGTGGCGAAGTCCGGCCGGCCCGGCCCGGTGGTGGTGGACCTGCCCAAGGACATCCTGATCAACAAGGCGCCGTATTCCGAGGCGCCGAAGACCGAGCATCGCTCCTACCGCCCGCAGACCGAGCCGGATGCTGAGCAGATCCGCAAGGCAATCGCGCTGCTGAAGGGTGCCAAGAAGCCGATCGTCTATGCCGGCGGCGGCGTCATCAATGCGGGGCCGGAGGCGTCACGCCTGCTGACCGACTTCGTGCACATGACGGGCTTCCCATGCACGAACACGTTGATGGGCCTCGGCGCCTTCTCCTCCGACGACAAGCAGTTCGTCGGCATGCTGGGGATGCACGGGACCTACGAGGCGAACCTCGCCATGCATGATTGCGACGTCATGCTGAACATCGGCGCGCGCTTCGATGATCGCGTGACGGGGCGGCTCAACGCATTCTCGCCTGGGTCGAAGAAGATCCATGCGGATATCGACCCATCCTCGATAAACAAGAATGTGCCGGTCGAAGTGCCGATCGTGGGCGATGCCGGGCGTGTGCTCGCCGCGCTGATCGAGGCGTGGAAGGCCGATGGCCAGGCGCAGGACAAGGCGGCGCTGACCGCCTGGTGGCGGCAGATCGACGGATGGCGCGGCATCGACTGCCTGCGCTATCGGCAGGAAGGCAAGATCATCAAGCCGCAGCATGCGGTGAAGCGGCTGTATGAGATCACCCGCGAACTCGGGCGCGAGACCTTCATATCCACCGAGGTCGGCCAGCACCAGATGTGGGCGGCGCAGTATTTCGGCTTCCAGAAGCCGAACCGCTGGATGACGTCGGGTGGCCTCGGCACGATGGGCTATGGCCTGCCGGCGGCGATGGGCGTGCAGATCGCGCACCCGGACGCGCTGTGCATCGACATCGCCGGCGAGGCGTCGATCCTGATGAATATCCAGGAGATGGGCACGCTGGCGCAGTACCGGCTGCCGGTGAAGGTGTTCATCCTGAACAATGAATACATGGGTATGGTGCGCCAGTGGCAGGAGTTGCTGCATGGCGGGCGGTATTCGGAATCCTATTCCTCGGCACTGCCAGATTTCGTGAAACTGGCGGAATCCTTCCATGCCAAGGGCATTCGCGTGACCGATCCGGCGGACCTCGATGCCGGCATCCGTGAAATGATCGCCTACCCCGGACCCGTCATCGCCGATATCGCGGTGGCCAAGGATGAGAACTGCTTCCCGATGATCCCCTCAGGTGCCGCGCATAACGAGATGATCCTCGGGCCGGAGCAGGAGGGCGGCGTTGCCGGCGTCACCGACGAAGGCAAGGTTCTGGTCTGAGGGGCGCGTATCATGTCGGAATTTGCGAACGCGCCCCGCGCGGCGACCATTGCCGTGTTGGTGGAAAACGAGCCGGGCATCCTCGCCCGCGTGGTCGGGCTGTTCAGCGGCCGTGGCTACAACATCGACAGTTTGACGGTCGCGCCGGTGGATGAGACGGGGCGGATTTCCCGCATCACCATCGTCACCAGCGGCACCGAGATGGTGATCGAGCAGATCAAGGCGCAGCTGGACCGGCTGGTGCCGGTGCACAAGGTGTCCGACCTGACGCTGGAAGGCCCGCACCTGACGCGCGAACTGGCGCTGATCAAGGTGGTGGGCAAGGGCGAACTCCGGATGGAGGCATTGCGCCTGGCCGATGCCTTCCGCGCCCGTGTGGTGGATGCGACGGTCGAGAGCTTCGTCTTCGAGATGACCGGCAATGCCGACAAGATCGACGCCTTCTGCGCGCTGATGCGGCCCATCGGGCTGGTGGAAGTGTCGCGGACGGGTGCGGTGGCGATCGCGCGGGGACCGCGCGGCATCAATTGAGTTTGTTTGACGTTCTGTAGAGAGAAGGGAGAGCGCAATCATGCGCGTCTACTACGACCGCGATGCGGATGTGAACCTGATCAAGGCCCGCAAGGTCGCGGTCATCGGCTTCGGCAGCCAGGGCCATGCCCATGCGATGAACATGCGCGATTCCGGCGTGAAGGATGTCGTCATCGGCCTCCGTCCCGGCGGATCCTGGAAGAAGGCCGAGGCCGCCGGCTTCAAGGTGATGTCCCCGGCCGATGCGGCCAAATGGGCCGACGTCATCATGGTGCTGACGCCTGATGAGCTGCAGGGCGACCTGTATCGCGACCACCTGCACGCCAACATGAAGCCGGGCGCCGCTCTGGCCTTCGCGCATGGTCTGAACGTGCATTTCAACCTGCTCGACCCGCGTGAAGACATCGACGTCTTCATGATCGCGCCGAAGGGCCCCGGCCACACGGTGCGCGGCGAGTACCAGAAGGGCGGCGGCGTGCCCTGCCTGGTGGCCGTCCATCAGAACCCGTCGGGCAATGCGCTGGAAATCGCGCTGTCCTATGCCTCGGCCATCGGTGGCGGCCGTTCGGGCGTGATCGAGACCAGCTTCAAGGAAGAATGCGAGACCGATCTGTTCGGCGAGCAGGTCGTCCTCTGCGGTGGCTTGGTCGAACTGATCCGCGCCGGCTACGAGACGCTGGTCGAGGCCGGCTACGCCCCCGAGATGGCATACTTCGAATGCCTGCACGAGGTGAAGCTGATCGTCGATCTCATCTATGAGGGCGGCATCGCCAACATGAACTACTCGGTGTCCAACACCGCCGAGTATGGCGAATACGTCACTGGCCCGCGCATCATCACCTCGGAAACCAAGGCCGAGATGAAGCGCGTTCTGGAAGACATCCAGTCGGGCAAATTCGCCCGCGACTGGATGCTGGAGAACAAGGTGAACCAGGCATCCTTCAAGGCGACCCGTCGCCGCAATGCCGAGCATCCGATCGAGGAGATCGGCGCCAAGCTGCGCGGCATGATGCCGTGGATCAGCAAGAACGCGCTGGTGGACAAGGCGAAGAACTGACGCCATGGCGGCCTTCCTCGTCAGATCGGCGGGGGAGGCCGACCGTCCTGTCCTGCTCGACCACACCATCGCGCTCAATCGGTTCGAGCAGGCGTTCTCGCAGGATCGCGCCCTGGACGAAGCCAGTGCTGTCGCAGCGCTCGACCATTTCGCGCGGCGCGTCGGCGACACCGGCCTGATACTGGTGGCCGAGGCCGCGGGGCGCGCTGTCGGACACCTCGTCCTGACAATCGACGCCGCGCCCCCCTATCTCGCATCGGCGTATCGGCATGAAGCCTGGGTCGCTGACGCCTTCGTGCAGGAGGCCTGGCGAGGCCAGGGCGCCTTTCGCGCCATGCTTGCCGTGGCGGAGGCACATGCCGTCAAGGCGGGCTGCCGCCGCCTGCATATCGGAGTGCTTGCCGGCAATGACCGGGCGGAGCGCACGTACCGCCGCGCCGGGTTCCGCACCTATGCCGTGGAACTCGTGCGCGACCTGCCTGCGCCTGGATAGCGGGCGTCGCGATGCCGTTCCGCCCGGGCGACCCGCCCGGCTACGGAGGTGCGCCCAGGAACACCGACCGCACGAAGGCGCGGTACAGCACCACCTGCCGCGCCAGCAGCACAGGATCGCGCGTGACGCGGGAGATGGTGATGCCGCCATCGATGATCACCGTCAGCATGTCGGCGAGGTCGCCCAGATCGACGGCGACCTTGGGCGGATAGCGCGCCACGATGGCGTCCAGCCTTTCGCGGAACCGCACCCGCCAGGCCAGCGCGGCGTCGCGCGCCAACTCGCGCACCTCACGATCGAACAACTGTTCCTGGTAGCAGACCGAGGCGACCATGCAGCCCGGATGCACCTCGGTCATTGCGGCCATCATGTCGGCGAACAGTTTCAGCGCGACGAGGAAGCCGTGCAGCGGATCGTCATTCAACTCATCCGCACGGGCGAACAGCTCGTCGAGGATCACCCGGTCGCGTTCGATGTAGCGCAGCAGCAGCGCCTTCGCGAGTTCGCCCTTGTCCGGGAAGTGGTAGAAGAAGCCGCTTTTCGAGATGCCGACGCCGACGATCAACTCCTCGATCGAAGTCGCGCCGAAGCCCTTTTGCAGGACGGCGGCCTCGGCCAGGTCCAGGATCTTCTCGCGGGCGCTTTCCCGCTTCAGGGTGGTTGCGCTCATGGCATGACTGTACCGCAGGTGCACCTGCCTTGTGCGCCGAATCACTCTCGAAGGGTTTGGTCACCGCCGAAGCATCGCCAACACCTTGAAATCCAGTCATTTCCAAAAGAACGATCAACCGCACCACAGGACGAGTAGAGACCACGGGCCAATCGGGGCGACACCACCGCCACCATCAAGGACGGAAAGGATCACCACCATGACCACGGATCTTCGGGGCAACCCGCTCACCTGCACCGCCGACGCTGCGCGTCGGCTCGATGTCGCGATCGGCAAGTTCCACATCTACCAGGCCGATCCGGTCGGCGAGCTCGACGCGCTGCTTGCCGAACAGCCGGATTGCGTGATGGCGCATGCGTTGCGCGCCAGCGTCTTCGCCACCACGACGGACAAGGCTTTCGAGGCGGAGGTGCAGCGGAGCCTCGCGCTGGCCAAAGCGCTGGCCCCGCGGGGCAATGCCCGCGAACGGGCCTACGTCGCCGCGGTGCGGCGCTGGGCGGATGGCGACCTCGCCGCGGCGACCGAGACCTGGGGCGGCATCGCCATCGCGCATCCAACGGACCTGCTCGCGGTGCAGTTCGCGCAGCTTGGCGATTTCTTCATGGGCCAGTCGCAGATGTTGCGCGACCGCGTCGCGCGGGTGCTGCCAAGCTGGCATCGCGACATGCCGGGCTATGGCTACCTGCGGGGGATGCACGCCTTCGGACTGGAGGAATGCGGCGACTACGCGCAGGCCGAAGCCGCCGGGCGCGAGGCCATCGCACTCGACCCGCGCGACGGTTGGGCCGCGCATGCCGTCGCGCATGTGATGGAAATGCAGGGGCGCCCGGCGGAAGGGGCCGCCTTCATGCGGGCCACCGCGCCGGGCTGGTCGCCCGACAGCATGTTTGCTTACCATAATTGGTGGCACCTGGCGCTGTTCTGTATCGACCAGGGCGACATCCCCGGCGCTCTGTGCCTCTTCGATGAACGCGTCTCGGCCGGCGGCTTCGGCCAGGCGTTGGAGGCGATCGACGGTTCGGCGCTGCTGTGGCGGCTGTGGGTGCTCGGACATGATGTGGGCGACCGGTGGTCGCTGTTGCAGCAGCCCTGGGGCGCGCGCATGTCCCACGGCGTCTACGCCTTCAATGATGTGCACGCGATGATGGCCTTCGTCGCAAGCGGCGATCGCGCCGCGCAGCAGGCGACGATCGAGACGCTGGAACGGGCGGCGTCCGGGCGGGGGACCAACGCCATGATGTCGCGCGACGTGGGGCTGCCGCTGGCGCGTGGCCTCGCGGCCTTCGGGCAGGGAGACTACGGCGCAGCGGTGCGTCACATCCTGCCGACGCGCGGCATCGCCAACCGCTTCGGCGGCAGCCACGCGCAGCGCGACGTCTTGTCCTGGACGCTGTGCGAAGCGGCGATCCGCGCCGGCGACGCGCCGATGGCCGAGGCGATGGTGGCCGAGCGGCTGGCGGCCAAGGAGGGCAGTCCGGTGGCGCAGGGCTGGGCGATGCGGGCCAAGACCCTGACGCGGCCATTGGCGGCGTGACGTCCGCATGCGGGGCGGGCCACAATGCTCGCCCCGCGCAACTTTTGTTTATGTCAGGCGTTGTGCGTGGAACCCGAATTCGGAACCTCCCATGCGTCTCTTTTCCTGTCAGAACTGCGGCCAAGTGCTGCACTTCGAAAATACGCGCTGCGAACAATGCGGCGCTGAACTCGGATACCTGCCGGAGATCAATGCGCTATCCGCGCTGGAACCGTTGGATGCAGATGGCGTGTTCAGGCCCGCCGCCGCGAATGATTGGTCGGTGCGCCGCTGCGACAATGCCGAGCAGAACAACTGCAACTGGCTGGTCCCGGCCGATGGCCCGGATACGCATTGCCTCGCTTGCCGCCACAACCGCGTCATTCCAGACCTGTCCGATCCGACCAACCGCGTCCTGTGGCAGAAGATCGAGGCCGCCAAGCACCGCGCCTTCTACAGTTTCGTGCGCCTGAACCTGCCGATGAGTTCCCTCGCGGAGGACCCCGAGCACGGCCTGGCCTTCGATATCCTGGCCGACATGCCCGGCGCCGCGCAGCGCGTGATGACCAGCCATGATGACGGCCTCATCACCATCGCCCTGGCCGAGGCCGATGACGCCGAGCGCGTGAAACGCCGCACCGCCATGGGGGAGCCTTACCGGACGCTGCTTGGCCATTTCCGCCACGAATCCGGCCATTATTTCTGGGACCGCCTGGTGCGTGACGGCGGCCAGATCGATGCCTGCCGTGACGTCTTCGGTGATGACAGCGAGGATTACGATCAGGCGCTCCAGCGCAACTACCAGCAGGGTCCGCCACCCGACTGGCAGCAGCATTTCGTCAGCACCTATGCGTCCTGCCACCCGTGGGAGGATTTCGCCGAGACCTGGGCGCATTACCTGCACATGGTTGATACGCTGGAGATGGCAGGGTCGCTCGGCCTGAACATCGCGCCACAGACCGACCAATCCGGCAGCCTGACCTCGGTGGTCGGCTTCGACCCCCATGCCAGCACGAATATCGAAGCGCTGATCGATGCCTGGGTACCGCTGACCATCGCGGTCAACAGCCTGAACCGCAGCATGGGCGTGCCGGACCTCTACCCCTTCGTTCTGTCGCCCACGGTCGTGGGCAAGCTCGGGTTCATACAGGCGCTTGTTCACGGGACGCTGCCGCCGCGTTGACCGGGGCGGGATTGGCCGGCCACTCTTGCCGCCATGATCCCCGACCCCAAGACCTTCTATCCCCGTGACTTCAAGGGCTACGGCCCCAACCCGCCCGACCCGCGATGGCCGGGCGAGGCGAAGCTCGCGATGTCCTTCGTGCTGAACTACGAGGAAGGGGGCGAGAACACGGTCCTCAACGGCGATGCCGGCAGCGAGTTGTACCTGCATGAGGTACCCGGCGGCTCACCGATCCTGGGTGAGCGCAACCGCACGGTGGAATCACAATTCGACTACGGCGCGCGGGCGGGTGTCTGGCGCGTGCTGCGCGCCTTCGCAGCGCATGATTTTCCGCTGACCATCTATGGCGTTGGCCGAGCGCTGGAACTGAACCCGGACGCCGCGCGCGCATTCGCCGCCGCGGGGCACGAAATCGCGTCCCATGGCTGGCGCTGGATCGACTACCACGCGGTGGATGAGGCGACCGAGCGCGCCGAGATCGCCCGCTGCGTCGAGACCATCGAGCGCCTGACCGGCACCCGCCCGGTCGGCTGGTACACCGGCCGCATCAGCCCCAATACGCGCCGCCTCGTCTCGGAACATGGCGGGTTTCTGTACGACAGCGATGCCTATGATGACGACCTGCCGCACTACGTCACGGTGGCGGGCAAGCCGCAGCTCATCATTCCCTACACGCTCGATAACAACGACATGAAATATGCGGTGCCGCCTGGCTTCGGCGACCCTGCCGGCTGGGAACGCCACCTGACGGATGCGTTCGAGGTGCTGCTGGCCGAAGGGCGCGACGGCAGCCCGAAGATGATGTCGGTCGGGCTGCATTGCCGCATGGTCGGCCGCCCCGGGCGGGCGGCGGCGCTGCACCGATTCCTGGCCCGCGTGGCGCGGGAGAAGGATGTCTGGGTCTGCCGCCGCGCCGATATCGCGCGGCATTGGTGGGCGGAGCACCCGCCCACCGGGTAGAGCCGATCGCGCCTGACCGCATCCAGTCAGGCGCAAACCGCGATGCTCAGTTGATCTTTTCGATCGAGTTGCGCTCGACAACGTCCCGCCACAGCGCGACCTCGGACCGCACATGCTCCGCGAAGCGCTCCGGCGATCCGCCTTCGGGGCGCACGCCAAGGTCGCGCAGGCGGCGCTGGACCTCGGGGTCCGCATTCGCCTCGTTCAGGATGCGGTTCAACGCATTGACGGCCGCAACCGGCGTGCCGCGCGGCGCCATGAAGCCGAACCAGGGTTCGACCACGATGTCGGGCACGCCGGCTTCCGCGAAGGTCGGCACGTCCGGCAGTGCCGGATCGCGCTGGCGGCCCGTCACGGCGATGGCGCGGATCTGACCGGACCGGATCGCCTGGATCTTGGTCGGCACATTCTCGATCATCACCTGCACCTGATTGCCCAGCAGCGCCTGCAAGGCGGGCGCGCCGCCGCGGAAGGGCACATGCACCAAGCCCAGCCCCAGCCGGCCGTTCAGGAATTCCGGCGTGAGATGGTTCGAGGACCCGAAGCCGGATGAGCCGTAATTCACCCGCCCCCGATTGGCCTGCGCCCAGGTGATGAATTCCTGCAAGGTTGTGACGGGAATGGAAGGATGGACGGCGAGCACATTCATCACACTGCCGCTCCAATACACCGGCACCAAGTCGCGTTCGATGTCGTACGGCATGCGCGTGTAGATGGCGGCATTGATGGCGCAATTGCCGATGGTGCACTGCCCGAGCGTGTAACCGTCCGGCGTGCTGCGCGCGACGGCCTCCATGCCGATATTCCCATTGGCGCCAGACCGGTTTTCCACCACCCAAGGCTGTGGCCCGATCCGGCTGGCACGGTCGGCCAGGATGCGCGCGACCAGGTCGCTCGCCCCGCCGGGCGGGAAGGGGACGATGATGCGAACAGGGCGGTCGGGCACCCAATCCTGGGCGGCGGCGGGCAGGGCGAGCAGCCCGGCGACAAGCGTGATGGCGATCCGGCGGAGCATGGGTTTCCTCGGTGTTTCTTGGCCCGCAGCCTGCCCGCAGACCGCGCGGCCCGCAACATCGGCGCTTGCCGCTGCGCCGCGCCCTGCTTAATGTCCGCCAGCGATGAACCTGCGCGCCATCCCGGCCGGCCTGATGATGGGGCTTCCTGCCCCAGCCACCGCGCGCGCCCCGCTCGGCCTCCTCCTTCTTCGACTTATCCGCCCCTGGGCGTGACGCCCGGCTGATCTCGGCCGGGTTTCGCTCAGGGGGGCCTGGGACCGAACGCGCGCATCCACATTCTCGCCAAACAGGAAACGCCTGACATGGCCATCAACCATCCCTCCTTCGGCGACCTGCCCGAAGGTCGCGTCATCATCTTCGACACCACGCTGCGCGACGGGGAACAAAGCCCCGGCTTCTCGATGAACCTCGAGGAGAAGTTGCGCATGGCCGAGGCGCTGCACGAACTCGGCGCCGATGTGCTGGAAGCCGGCTTCGCCATCGCCAGCCCGGGCGATTTCGAATCCGTGCAGTCGATCGCCAAGCGGTTCAGCAAGGACGGCCCGGTCATCACCAGCCTGTCGCGCGCCAATACCGCCGACATCCTGTCATCGGCCGAAGCCACCAAACTCGCTGCGCGTCCGCGCATCCACATCGTGCTGGCGACATCCGACCTGCATATGCGCGTGAAACTGCGCATGACGCGTGATGAAGTGCTGGCGCGCATCACCGAAAGCGTGACCCTGGCCCGCAACCACGCCGCCGATGTGGAATGGTCGGCCGAGGACGGGTCGCGTTCGGACCTGGAGTTCCTCTGCCGCTGCGTCGAAGCTGCGATCAAGGCCGGTGCGACCACGATCAACATCCCCGACACGGTGGGGTATTCGCTGCCGGCGGATATGGGGCTGATCTTCTCCACCCTGATGAACAAGGTGCCGGGGGCGGAGAAGGTCATCTTCTCGACCCACAACCACAATGATCTGGGCCTGGCGGTGGCGAACACGCTGGCGGCGATCCAGGCCGGCGCGCGCCAGGTGGAATGCACCATCAACGGCATCGGCGAACGTGCCGGCAATGCCAGCCTGGAAGAAGTGGCGATGGCGCTGCAGACGCGCCATGACGCGCTGCATCTGAAGACCGGCATCGGATCCCAGCGCATCTTGCGGACCTCGAAACTGCTGGCCACCATCACCGGCTTCGACGTGCAGCCCAACAAGGCGATCGTCGGGCGCAACGCCTTCGCGCATGAATCCGGCATCCACCAGGATGGCGTGCTGAAAGATGCCGCGACCTACGAGATCATGACGCCGGAGAGCGTGGGCTGGACCACCAACAGCATCATCCTGGGCAAGCATTCCGGCCGCGCCGCCTTCCGCGACCGGCTGAAGACGCTGGGCTATGAGGTCGGTGACAACCAACTGAACGACGCCTTCAAGCGCTTCAAGGACGTCGCTGACCGCAAGAAGGTGGTCTATGACGAGGACATCGCTGCCCTGGTCGATGACGAGGTCGGCCGCGCCAATGAACGCATCCGCCTGACGGGGCTGAATGTCTCGACCGGCATGGGCACCAAGCCGATGGCGACGGTGGCGATCGAGGTCGATGGCGAACGCGCCGATGGCATGGCGACCGGTGATGGCGGCGTGGATGCGACCTTCGCAGCGCTGCGCCAGGCCTTCCCGCATGAGGTGACGCTGAAACTCTACGCCGTGCAGGCGGTGACCAGCGGGACCGACGCCCAGGCGCGGGTCACGGTGCGGCTGGAGGAAGACGGCAAGCTGGTGGACGGGCAGGGGGCCGATACCGACACCATCGTGGCGTCCGCCCGGGCTTATGTGCACGCGCTGAACAAGCTGCTGGTGAAGCGGCAGCGAACCGAACCGCCGGTGGTGCTGCGCGCCTGATGGCGCGCCGGGCGCTGCTCGCGGCCGCGCTCGCCCTGCCCTTCGGCAGGGCGGGGGCGCAGCAGACGCGCATGTGGTCCATCGGAACGGCACGGATGGAACCTGACGGCACGATCGTGCTCGACCTGGTGACGCATGATGGTGGCGTGGCGGGGCGCGCGGTGTCGCGCTACCCCCGCCAGCATCCGGACTATGCCTTCATCCTGCGCCACGTCGGTGGCCTGTCGGTGGGGCAGGTCAAGGCCGTGCCGCCGTTCTGACGGTCTGGCCGGCATGCGCCGTGGGAGCGCCACCGCCATGGCACTTTCGGGCCGTATCGGCCCGCGTGACGGCGATGAAGGCGGCCTGCGCGGGAATCCGGCTTGAGAGTCCGGGCCGGGGGGGGTAAAGCCCCCTCCTCCTCTCAAGCCTCACTCGTCGCGACTGCGGCCCTGGCCCGCATCCGTGCTGTGCGGCCCCGTCGGAAGGTCCGGTACGCATGTTCTCTCGCCTGTTCGGCTTCCTGTCTGCCGACATGGCCATCGATCTCGGCACCGCCAACACGCTCGTGTACGTGAAGGGCCGCGGGATCGTGCTGAATGAGCCGAGTGTGGTCGCCATTTCCGACCTTCGCGGCCGCAAGCAGGTGCTTGCCGTAGGGGAGGAAGCCAAGCTGATGCTGGGCCGCACCCCGGGCAACATCGCCGCTATCCGGCCATTGCGGGACGGCGTCATCGCGGATTTCGAGGTGGCGGAGGAAATGATCAAGCATTTCATCCGCAAGGTTCACAACCGCCGGTCCTTTGCCTCGCCGATGATCATCGTCTGCGTGCCTTCGGGCAGCACCGCGGTTGAACGGCGCGCGATCCAGGAAAGCGCCGAGTCGGCCGGGGCGCGGAAGGTCCTCCTCATCGAGGAACCCATGGCTGCCGCCATTGGTGCCGGCCTGCCGGTGACGGAGCCGTCCGGCTCGATGATCGTGGATATCGGTGGCGGCACCACCGAAGTCGCGGTCATTTCGCTCGGCGGCATCGTCTATGCCCGATCCGTCCGGGTGGGCGGGGACAAGCTGGACGAGGCGATCATCTCCTACATTCGCCGCCATTTTAACTTGTTGATCGGTGAGAGCACCGCCGAGCGCATCAAGCTTGAGATCGGCGCCGCGGCCCCGCCGCTCGAGGGCGAGGATGGACCGCTTGCGGAGGTCAAGGGGCGAGATTTGATGAACGGCGTGCCGCGCGAGGTCGTGGTCGGCCAGCGCCAGATCGCCGAGTCGCTTGCCGAGCCGGTCGCCCAGATCGTCGAGGCGGTGAAGGTTGCGCTGGAGAACACGCCGCCCGAACTGGCCGCCGATATCGTGGACAAGGGGATCGTGCTGACGGGCGGTGGAGCGTTGCTCAATCGACTCGACCAGGTGCTGCGCGAAGCGACGGGCCTGCCTGTCGTTGTGGCAGAGGATGCCCTGTCCTGCGTCGCCCTTGGCACCGGCCGCGCGCTTGAAGACATCAAGCGGCTTCGCCACGTCCTGAGTTCGATGTATTGATGTCAGCCTCGGCCCCGCCGGTCCGGCGGGGACAATGGCTTTGCAGTCCTGACAGGGGGATGAAGGGCGCGTGATCCGGCTGAGCATCCCGCTCCGTCAGGCGCTTGCGCGGCTTTCGCTGCCGCTGATGATCGCGGCTGCCTTCGGGATCATGCTCCTTGGCAAGGCTGACGCGCTGCTGGCCGAACGGCTGCGGACGCACCTTTCGGATGCCCTGTCGCCGATCTACGCGGCGCTGGCCGAACCCATGTCGGCCGTGCGGTCAGCCGTCCAGGAACTCCAGGACCTCACGATCCTGCGCGAGGAGAACGCCAGGCTGCGGGAGGAAAATGAGCGCCTGCGCCGCTGGCAAGCCTCCGCCCTCGCGCTCGAGACCGAAAACGAAATGCTGCGGCGGCAGTTGAACTTCCTGCCGGAGGCGGCGCCGGCCTTCGTGACAGCACGGGTCGTGGCGGATGGCGGTGGCACCTATGCCCGCGCCGTCTTGCTCGCGACCGGTCCGCAGCACGGCCTTCGCAAGGGCCAGGTCGCGCTCGACGAACGCGGTTTCGTTGGCCGTATCACGGAGGTCGGCAGTCGTTCCGCCCGCGTGCTCCTCGCCACCGACATGAACAGCCGCATTCCGGTGACACTGGAATCGAGCCGCGCGCGGGCCATCATGGCCGGCAACAACACCACCCGGCCGCGCCTGGCGCATTGGCCCGAAGGCGTGATCCCGGTGGATGGCGAGCGCATCGTGACCAGCGCCGAGGCCGGCGCCTTCCCGGCCGGGCTGCCGGTTGGCATCGTCCGGCTCTCCTCCCAGGGGGCGCCGGAGGTCGAGCTTTTTGCCCGGCTCGATCGGCTGGATGCCGTGCGGCTGTTCGACTATGGCCTGCGCGGCATCATTCCCCCCGAAGCCGTGGCCCGGCCCGAGCCCCGGCCCGGTCGACGCTGAGGGGAATGTCATGGCAATGCCCCCTGCTCGGCGCCCGCAAGGCAGGCCGGCGCCCGCGCCCGGCCTGCTGCGCCGTATCGATGGCTTCGCGCGGCTGGCGTTTCCGGGTTTTTCGACTGCCTTCCTGATGATCCTGGCGGCGACGCCGATCAACCTGCCATCGCCGGTCTTTGCCGTGGTGTTGCCGTGCGTCGGGTTCTGGTCGGTGTTCCGGCCGGGGGCGATGATGCCGCCTGTGGTCTTCCTGCTTGGTTTGCTGATGGACCTGCTCACCCTGGCGCCGCTCGGCTCCGGAGTATTGGTGTTGCTGGCCCTGCATGCGGCGGCATTGCGTTTCCGCTATTTCCTGGTGCGGCAATCCTTCCTGGCGGTCTGGCTCTGCTTCTGCGTGGCGGCCTTCGGGGCGGCCTGCTTCTATTGGGGGCTGCAGTCGTTGCTATCGATCAGGCTGTCTCCAATCGCGCCGGCGCTGCACGCAGCATTGCTCGCCTGCGGGCTGTATCCGGCCATCGCGCTGGTCCTCAGCCGGATCCACGAAGCGATGCTTCATGCCGAGGTCGCGCCATGAGCTGGCGGCCCTGGAACGGGGCGGGGCTGCTGGGTCGCGAGCGGACCGTCCGCAAGGAGGAGGAACGGCGGCGCGGCATTTTCACCCGCCGGGCGGCGCTGCTGGGCGCCGTGCAACTGGGCGCCTTCGGGTTCCTGGGCTCGCGGCTTTATCGTCTTCAGGTTGAAGAAGGAGCGCGCTATGCCACGCTGGCGGAGGAGAATCGCGTCAGCGCCAGGCTGTTCGCGCCGCCGCGCGGCCGCGTATTGGACCGCAATGGCAAGGTGGTTGCCGGCAACCGGTTGAACTGGCGCGCCCTGCTGGTGGCCGAGCAGTCCGCCGACCACGCCGCGACGCTTGAGACCTTTTCGAAGATCGTGCCGCTTGGCGACCATGAGAAGGTGCGGATCGAGCGCGAGATCCGGCGCAACCGGCGCTTTGTGCCGGTGGTCCTGCGAGAGTTCCTGACCTGGGAGGAAATGGCGCGGATCGAGGTCAATGCGCCCGACCTGCCCGGTATCTCGGTCGATATGGGCACCACGCGCATCTATCCAGAATCCGAGCATCTGGCCCATGTCGTGGGGTACGTGGCTGCTCCGGCGGAAAGCGATGTCGGAGACGACCCGCTGCTGCAGTTGCCGGGCATCCGTGTGGGTCGGGCCGGCGTCGAGCGGCATCACGACCGCATCTTGCGCGGCCGCGCCGGCGCAGTGGAGGTCGAGGTGAATGCCGTCGGCCGCGTGATTCGCGAACTGGATCGGCGGGAGGGCATTCCCGGCCAGGATGTCCAGATCAGCGTCGATTCTGAACTGCAGAAGGCCATTCGCGGGAAAATCCAGGAAGGCACCACCGCCGTACTGCTGGATGCCCGCAATGGGGAAGTCCTGGCGATGGCGACCAAGCCATCCTTCGACCCCAATATCTTCAATTCAGGTGTCAGCGCGGCGCAATGGCGCCAATGGACGGCGGCGCGTTCCACCCCGCTGATCAACAAGGCCACCAACGGCCTGTACGCGCCGGGTTCGACCTTCAAGATGATCGTCGCGCTGGCGGCGCTTGAGGCAAAGGTGTGCCGCCCGGGCGATGTGGTCAGCTGCCCCGGTCACCTCGATTTCGGCGATACGCGCTTCCATTGCCACAACCGCAATGGCCATGGCGGCGTGAACATGCGTACGGCCATCATGGCGTCCTGCGACGTGTATTTCTATGAAATGGCCCGGCGGGTCGGCATGGACCGCATCGCCGCCATGGGCAACCGCTTCGGCATGGGCGTCGATCTTGAGATCGAATTGCCCGGCACGCGGCGGGGCCTGATGCCGACCCGCGGATGGCGCCTGAACCAGGGCAAGTCCTGGTCGATCGGCGATACCATCGTCCATGGCATCGGGCAGGGCTTTTATCAGCTCACGCCGCTGTCGCTGGCGGTGATGACGGCCAGACTTGCGACGGGCCGCGCGGTGCAGCCGCATCTCACGCGCAGCATCGGCGGCAGGCCGGTGCGCGGCAGCCGTCCGGAGGATTGGCCGAGCCTCGGCATCCCCGATGCCGACATGCGACTGATCCGGGAAGCGATGTGGGGCGTGGTCAATGGCGGCGGCACGGCCGGTGCCGCGCGGCTGCCGGCCCAGTATGGCCAGATGGCCGGAAAGACAGGCACCACGCAGGTCCGGCGCGTGACGCGCGAACAGCGGGAGCGCGGCTTCAACGTCAATTCGGTCCCGCGCGAATGGCGGCCGCATGCGCTGTTCGTAGCCTACGCCCCGCATGACAATCCGCTTTACGCGCTGTCCGTGGTCGTCGAGCACGGGACAAGCGGTTCAGGGGCCGCGGCGCCGATTGCGCGTGACATCATGGTCGAAACCTTCCAGCGGCTGGGGCCTCAGCGTCCAGGGCAGCGGGTGGCGGAGGCAGGGCGATGATCTTCGAGCGCCGATTGCTGACACGCGATCGTGGGGCCGGAATCCTCGAGAAATTCTGGCAGATTCCGTGGTCCTTCGTGATCCTTCTGTGTGTCGTGGCGGCGATCGGATATGTCGCGCTGCTGTCGGCCGGCAGCGGCAATCCCGATACCTATGCCCAGAAGCACGCCATTCGCTTCGGCTTTGGCCTGGTGATGATGCTGGGCCTGGCGATGATCGACATCCGGCTCATCGCGCGGTTCGCCTGGGTCGGGTATCTGGGCGCCGTGGCATTGCTTGTGCTGGTGCTGATCCATGGCAATGTCGGCAAGGGCGCGCAACGCTGGATCGATATCGGACCGATCCAGTTGCAGCCGTCGGAGCTGATGAAGATCATGCTCGTACTGGCGCTGGCGGCGTGGTTCCACCGGGCGTCGTGGGAGAAGGTCGGCAATCCGCTGTTCCTCATTCCCCCCGCGCTCGCAGTGCTTTTGCCCGTAGGGTTGATCCTGAAGCAGCCGAACCTTGGCACGGCACTGATCACCTGCATGGTGGGCGCGGCGGTCTTCTGGTCGGCCGGCATGCGCTGGTGGAAGTTCGCGCTGGTGTTCGGGGCGGGTGCGGTGGCCGCGCCGATCGCCTATGAGCGGTTGCACGACTACCAACGCGCCCGCATCACGACCTTCCTGGATCCGGAGAGCGATCCGCTGGGCGCCGGCTACAACATCATTCAATCCAAGATTGCGCTGGGATCGGGTGGGCTCTGGGGCAAGGGCTTCCTGCAAGGGACGCAGGGGCACCTGAACTTCCTGCCCGAAAAGCAGACTGACTTCATCTTCACCATGATCGCAGAAGAATTCGGCCTGGTGGGCGCGCTGACCACGCTGGTGATGCTGCTGTTGGTGGTCGCGTTCTGCTACCTGGTTGCCTTCCGCAGCAAACATCAGTTCGGGCGGCTGCTGGCGGTCGGGCTGGGCACCAATTTCTTCCTGTATGTGTTTGTGAACGTCGCGATGGTAACCGGGTCGATCCCGGTGGGCGGGGTACCGTTGCCGCTGATCAGCCATGGCGGATCGGCGATGATCACGGTGATGCTGGGGTTTGGGCTGCTGCTGTCGGCCTATGTCCACCGCGACGCTGAAATGGGACCGATGCGGGAATGAATCCAGCGCTTTGCGCAAAGGGGCTGGACAAAGCCGCCGTGCAGTCTATGAAGCGCGTCCTCGGAGCCGACCGACGATGCGGTTCCCGGCGGGCGCCTAGCTCAGTTGGTAGAGCAGCTGACTCTTAATCAGCGGGTCGTAGGTTCGAATCCTACGGCGCCCACCAATCTTTTCCTCCTCAGCGTGATTTTCGCGCCTCAGTCCAAGAACTTGGGCGCAGGGCACAGGATTACGACGCAAGACGCTTTGTGCCCTTGTTTGAGCGAGCATGCGTCTGCCGGATGCAGGCCAGACGCTACATGTTCCAGTCGGAGCGGTTTCTGTCACTGGGGACGACCGTTTAGGCGACCCTAAATGCCACGCCGCTGCCGTCCAACTCCTAGGTCACAGAGGTGGTCGTCAGGCCGCGCTTGCTCTGAACCGCGGGCGATGTCCGCTCAGGACCCGCTGCGGACCTTTGCTTAGCAATCTATCTATTCGCCTCCTACCCTTCGGGTCTAGCATCAGGCCATGCCTGATGGGTCCAGTCTCGCCCAGGTGCGATGGGAACTCGGCGTCGCGATTGCCCAGATCGCGCGACGCTGGCGGGCAACCCTGGATCAGCGCATCGCGCCCTTCGGCCTGACCGAGGCACGTTGGCTCGTCCTGCTGAATCTCGCCCGCCGAGGCGATGGCATTAGCCAAAGGGCATTGGCCGGCCGATTGCGCATCGAGGCGCCGACGCTGGTCCGCACCCTGGACTGGCTTGAACAGCAAGGGTTCGTGGAACGCCGCTCCTTACCCCATGACCGCCGGGCCAAGACCATTCACCTGACCGACACCGCGCGACCCGTGGTGCAGCGCATCGAAACCGAAGCCGCCGCCGTTCGCGCCGAAATACTGGCCGGCATTCCGGAGGAGGAACTCGCCCTCTGTCTCGGGGTCTTGCAACGCGTCGCGGGTGGCTTGGTGGCAATGGAGGAAGGGCCGGGCGATGGACATCGGCCCGGGTAGCAGCAAAGCCGATGCCGCACCTTTGACCGTGAAGACCCGCGGACCGGCGCGCCGCCGGCTGCGCATCGCCGCCGCGGCCATCGTTCTGCTCGCCTTCGTGGCTGTGGCCGGCACCTGGGTCCATCGTCAGGTCACCACAGTCTTTGTCGATGACGCCCGAATCGCCGCCGACATGGTCACGCTTTCGAGCCGTTTATCGGGGTGGGTGACGGAAATCGGGGTCATTGCCGGGGACACCGGTCGCGCGGGGGACATGCTGCTGCGAATCGACAGCCGCGAGGCGGCGCTGACGTTGCTCGAGATCGAGGCGCGCCTCGCGGGCCTCGTGACCCGCGGTGCGGAACTCGAGGCACGGCTTGCCATGGTGGACCGCCAGACCCGCAGCCAGGAGGACGCCCAGCGGGCACGGTTGGAGGCGGCGCGGTCGCAACTCCCGGCCGCCCAGGCCGATCGCATCTTCGCCGAGGGCGAATTTGCCCGTGCCGTGCAGTTGATGGGCACCGGCAGCGGCACGCGACAGCGCCATGACCAGACCCGCGCACAGTTGGAGACCGCGACCCAGCGCGTGCTCGCCGTCGCGGCCGAGATCCGCAACGTGGAAGCCCAGCTCGTGAATGCGGGCGCGGCGCGGGAGGAACTGACGGTACTGCGCCGTCAGCTCGATTCGATCGGTCCCCTGCAGCAGGAGCTTGCGGCGCAGCGCGATCGCGTTCGCCTCGAAATCCAGGACCGCACCATCGTCATGCCGTTCGATGGCGTGGTGGACCGCATCTTTGTCGATGCCGGTGAATACGTGACACCGGGCCAGCGCCTGATGCTGGTGCACGACCCGGCGCGGGTGCGGGTCGAGGCCAACGTCAAGGAAACGGAGATCCGCTACTTCCGCCCCGGATCACCGGTGCGGCTGCGGGTCGATGCCTATCCGGACCGCCGCTTCGAGGGCGTTGTCGAACGCGTCGGCGGCGCCGCGACGAGCGAATTCGCCCTGCTGCCAAGTCCGAACCCGTCCGGCAATTTCACCAAGATCACACAGCGGCTGCCAGTACGCGTCGCCCTGCGGGCCGGCGCTGCCGACGGTTTGCTGCGGCCCGGGATGATGGTGGGGGTGGAGGCGCCGGCGCGTGAGTGATGCCGCGCTTGGCCCGCCGGATCGCAGTGGCTGGGCCGGGCCGGGCATCGCGGAATTGCAGGCGCGCTGGGGGTCGTCCTACCGGCTGCTGGTGACCTTCGCGGCGATGATCGGAACCATCGCGACGATCCTGTCCGCCACCATCGTAAACGTCGCGCTGCCGCAGGTGATGGGTGCCTTCGGCATCGGGCAGGACCACGCACAACTGATCTCGACGGCCTTCCTAGCGTCGGTGACAGCGACCATGCTGCTGAATGGCTGGCTTGTGGACAGCTTCGGCTGTCGACTGACCTACGCCACGGCGATCGTCATGTTCGTGATCGGTTCGGTCGTCGCAGGCTCCGCGCCGAATGAGGGCGTGCTGATCGTGGGACGGGTGCTGCAGGGGGCCGCGGCCGGCATGGTCCAGCCGCTCGGCATGCAGATCATCTTCCAGGTCTTCCCGGCGGAGCGACGCGGGACCGCCATGGGGCTTTATGCCGTCGGTGTGGTGCTGGCGCCGGCGCTGGGCCCGACCCTGGGCGGCCTCATCGTCGATGGCTTCGGCTGGCGTGCCATGTTCTTCATGGGCATTCCCTTCGCGCTGCTCGGCCTCATGCTTGGGCTGGTGTTCCTGCCGGGCCCGACGCCCGGCGCCGGGCCGCGGCGACGCTTCGACGGACCCGGCTTCGCGTTGCTGGTGATCGCATTGCTCGCGCTGCTGACGGGTCTTGCTAGTGGGCAGCGCGAAGGCTGGGGATCGAACCGCGTCATGCTCGAACTCGGCATCGCGGCAGTGGCAGCAACGGGTTTCGTCCTGTGGGAACTTCGCACCGACGCGCCGATGCTGAACCCGCGCCTTTTCGCCGTGCGCGGCTTCGCCTGCTCGGCCGCCGTCGGGCTGGTCTATGGGGCCGCGTTGTTCGGCTCGACGTATCTTGTGCCGCTGTTTGTGCAGACCATCCAGGGCTACACGCCAACGCGGGCCGGCCTGCTGCTGATGCCCGCCGGCCTCGCGATGGTCTTGGTGTTCCCGATCGCGGGACGGCTCGCCGATCGCTTTCCGCCCTTCGCACCGATCGGCGCTGGGCTTGTCCTGTTCGGGATTTCGACATGGCTGATGACCGGCGTCGGGACAGACACGCCGTTCTGGACCTTCGCCCTGTGGATCATGGTGGGGCGCATCGGCTTTGGCCTGGCGATGCCCAGCATGAATGCGGGCGCGCTGCGCGCCCTGCCGGCGCGATGGGTGGGGCAGGGGTCAGGCGCGGTGAATTTCGCGCGCCAGTTTGGCGGGGCGATCGGCGTGAACCTCCTGTCCATCAACCTTGAGCGGCAGACGCAGGTCCATGCCCAGGCGTTGAATGCAACGCAAGAAGGCGGGCCGGCGACGCGGGAGGTGCTGCGCCAAGTCGAGGGGCTGCTGGCCCAGGACGGCATCGCGGAAGGGACACGGCAGGCCCTGGCGCAGGACTACCTGGCCCAGATGGTATTGTCGCAGGCGAGCATGCTGGCCTTCCGCGACACCTTCCTGTGGGTGGCCGTGGCTTGCGTTGTCGCGCTGATACCGGTGCTGATCATGTCTCGCCGACCTGGAGGGTGATGTTCCTGCAAGGCTGCGCTATGCCGTCGCGATGACCCGCCCGGATCCAGTGTCGTCTCTTCGTCAGGCTGCCGACGCCTTGGCCGCCGCAGGCCAACCCGACATGTTTTTCGCCGCACTCCAGCAGGCCATGGCGCAGGCGATCGGCCATCGCCTGTTCACGGTGATGCGCCACGACCCGGTCGCCGGCCGCAACCGCCGCGCGTATTCGAGCGATCCGGAGGCCTATCCGGTCTCGGGCTTCAAGCCGGTGAGCTGGGATCATCCCTGGACCCGCCGCGTGCTGGTCGATGGTCAGGCCTGGATCGGGCGCGATGCGGGCGACATCGCCTGGGCCTATCCGGACCATGAGAAGATCGCCGGTATGGGTCTTGCGAGTGCGATGAACCTGCCGGTGCGCTGGAACGGACTGACGCTGGGCACCGTAAACCTGTTGCATGGGCCTGCGCATTTCCAGGAACGCGACGCTGATGTTGGGGCGGTCTTTGCTGCTATGGCCGCGCCGGCATTGCTCGCCATCGATGCGGGCTGAAACGATGGAGAGAGAGATGAACACCCCGCGCCGCCGCCAGCTTCTTCTGGCTACCCCGGCCTTGGCCCTTGCATCACCCGCCGTGGCCCAGGGGCCGTCGGCCCGTCCCATCCGGCTGATCATTCCCTGGGCACCGGGCGGGACCACCGACATCCTCGGCCGCATCGTGGCCGAGCCGTTGGGCCAGGCGCTGGGGCAGGCTGTCGTTGTGGAAAACCGCACGGGTGCGAGCGGCAATATCGGGTCGGACGTCGTCGCCAAGGCAGCACCGGACGGGCAGACGCTGTTGTTCGGTTCGATGTCCACACATGCGATGAACCATGCCCTGATGCGGACCATGCCCTTCGACGGCCTGACCGACTTCACGCCGCTCGCGATGCTGGGCTTTGCGGTGAACACCATGGTGATCCATCCGTCCGTGCCGGCACAGACGGTGCCGGAGTTCATCGCCTATGCGCGCGCCAATCCGGAAAAGGTGGCCTATGCCTCCGCAGGGCCTGGTTCGACCAACCACCTGTGTGCTGCGCTGTTCGAGTCCATGACCGGCATCAAGATGGTCCATGTGCCCTATCGCGGTGGCCAGCCTGCGGTGACGGACACCGTCGCCGGCCAGACACAGCTTCTGTTCAGTGCCGCCACGCAGACCATGCCGCATGTGGAGGGGGGGCGGCTGCGGCTGATCGGCGTTACCGAGGCCGCGCGCTGGAGCCGACAGCCCACGGTCCCGACGGTGGGCGAGGCTGTCCCCGGCTACGAAATGGCCGTTTGGTATGGCGCCTTCGGGCCGAAGGGCATGGACCCCGCCTTGCACCAGCGGCTGAACACTGAGCTGAACCGCGTCCTGGCGCTGCCTGCGATCAAGGACCGGCTTGGCGGCATGGGTGTCGAAATGGCACCCGAATCGGCCGCGGCCTTCGGGCAGCGTGTGGCGGCCGATGCGACCAAATGGGGCGCGCTGATCCAGCGCCTCGGCATCGAGGCCAGCTGACCGCCGCTTGCCGCATCCAAGCCCGCGTTCCATCC
Organism: Acetobacteraceae bacterium; assembly: GCA_022842185.1. Classification (GTDB taxonomy): domain Bacteria; phylum Pseudomonadota; class Alphaproteobacteria; order Acetobacterales; family Acetobacteraceae; genus Neoroseomonas. The sequence continues at coordinate 36,762 of JALHQB010000016.1, read as the reverse complement.
TCCGCGCCGCTGTGATGGGGAAACGCCAATGGACGCGCCGCTGAAGGTCGAGATCGAGGAGGGCATCGCCCTTCTCACCATGAACCGTGCCGAGACACGCAATCCGCTCGACCCGGAGATGCAGGACGCGCTGTTGGACACGCTGTCCGAACTGGATGCGGGGCAGAAGGTGCGGGTCGTGATCCTGACCGGTGCCGGCACCGCCTTCTGCGCCGGCGGCAATGTCCGTCGCATGGGGGAAGCCGCGACCGGCCCCAAGGAACGCACTGCGGCGCAGGCACGAGGGTATTATCGCTGGGGCATCCAGCGCATCCCGCGCCTGCTGGAGACGCTGGAAGTGCCGGTGATCGCGGCGGTGAACGGGCCGGCCATGGGCGCGGGCTGTGACCTTGCCTGCATGTGCGACCTGCGCATCGCATCGGAAAGTGCGCGCTTCGCAGAAAGCTTCGTGAAGCTCGGTATCATCCCTGGCGATGGCGGCGCCTGGCTGCTGCCGCGCGTGGTCGGCTTCGCCAAGGCGTCGGAGATGGCGCTGACCGGCGATTCGTTGACGGCGCAGGAAGCACTGGCGGCGGGGTTGGTGTCCAAGGTTGTGCCCGATGCCGAGCTGATCCCGGCGGCGAAGGCGCTAGCGGCGCGCATCGCGGCCAATCCGCCCCAGGCGGTCCGTATGGCGCGGCGCCTGCTGCGCGAGGCATGGAACAACCGGCTCGACACCGTGCTGGAAATGTCATCCGCCATGCAGGCGGTCGCGCATACGACGACCGACCACAAGGAAGCCCTCGCGGCGATGCGTGAAAAGCGCAAGCCGACCTATACGGGCAGCTGAGATGGCCTTCGCGCCCGGATTGCTCGCCGGACGGCGAGCGCTGGTCACCGGCGGCGGCACCGGGCTTGGGCTCAGCATCGCGCGGCGGTTCCTGGGCCTTGGAGCGGCGGTTGTGATCTGTGGACGCCGTGCGGCGGTGCTGGACGCGGCCGTCGCGGCCCTTCGCGCTGAAGTGCCGGATGCCGATGTCACGAAGCATGTCTGCGACATTCGCGATGCCGCGGCCGTCGAAACCATGCTCGATGATGTCTGGAAACACGGCGCGCCCGACATTTTGGTGAACAACGCGGCGGCGAATTTCCTGGCCCAGACGCATCGCTTGTCGGCGCGAGCGGTGGATGCCGTGCTCGGCACCACGCTGCATGGTGCGGCGTATTGCACCATCGGCTGTGGGCGGCGCTGGATCGAAGCCGGCACGCCGGGCGTTGTGCTGTCCATCCTGACGCTGTCGGCGTTGCAGGGTGGCGCGTTCACAGCACCTTCGGCCATGGCCAAGGCTGGGCTGTTGGCGATGACGCAGAGCCTCGCCGTCGAGTGGGGGCCGCATGGGATCCGCCTGGTCGCCATAGCACCGGGGACTTTCCCGACCGAGGCCGCCGTCGCGCGGCTTCGCCCTGGTGGTGTGGAACATGCCGGCGTTCCGCTGCGTCGCGCCGGCAAGCACGAGGAACTGACCGACCTCGCAGCCTTCCTTGTCTCGGACCACGCCGGCTACATCACCGGCGAATGCGTGGTGGCCGATGGCGGGCGCCGGCTGCTCGGCGGCGCCCGCGCCGGCGCGCAGGAGATGCTGGACTGGACCGATGAACAATGGGCGCAGCAACGCGCCCGCACGCCGTCGCGCTGAGGTCTCCGAGAAGCGCTCCGCCCCGCTGAAATCTCTCGGGGGCTGGCGCGCAGCGTCAGTCCGTCTTGAAGCGCGGCCCCAACGCACCAGCCTGCCGCAGCGCATCGCGCTCGGCTTCCGTGATGCCGAGCATGCCGCCGAGTACATCGCCTTCATGCTGGTTGAGGAAGGGGCTTGGCGCGAAATCGGGCGGCGGTGCGCCTTCGATACGCAATGGCGTGGAAGGCAGCACCACCCGACCCACTTCGGGATGGTCCACCCAACGCAGCATGCCGCGTTCGTGCATGCCTTGGTCTTCCAGCACTTCCTCCAGCGTCCGCACCGGCGCGGCGGGCACGCCGTGCTTGCGGGTCAGCGCTTCAAGTTCGGCCCGCGTGTGGCCGGAAGTCCAGGCGGTGACCATCGCATCCACCGCGGCCATGTGCGTCACGCGGTCGGGGTTGCTGCGGAAACGTTCGTCGCCGATCAGCGCATCCTGGCCCATAGCGCGCAGCAGCCGGTCCCAATGCCCTTCGGTGACGACAATGATGGCGATCCAGCCGTCGGACGCCGGATAGACGTTGTAAGGCGCCATGGCGAGGCCGGCATGGCTGTTGCCGGTGCGTGGCGGCAGGCCATCGGTCTTGCCGCCGAAATGCATGCCGATGGCCGAAGCGAGCGTGGAATACGCCGCATCCTGCATGGCCACTTCCACATAGCCACCCCGGCCGGTGCGGCTGCGGCCGAACAACGCGGTCATCACCGCGCCATACAGATGCGTCCCGCCCAGGAAGTCGCACACGGTCGGGCCGGCCTTAGTGGGCGGTCCATCCGGGAAGCCGGTGGTGTGCATGATGCCGACTGCGGCCTGCACGGTCAGGTCCATCGCCAGGCGATCACGGTCCGGCCCGGTCTGGCCGTAGCCGGACCCGCAGGCGTAGATCAGCCGCGGATTGCGCTTCCGCAGCACTTCATGCCCCAGGCCAAGGCGGTCCATCGCGCCTGGTGAGAAGTTCTCGAGCAGCACATCGGCGCGATCAACCAGTTGCAGGAACACCTCCTGCGCCTGGGGGTTCTTCAGGTCGAGCGACAGGCCGAGCTTGTTGGAATTGAGCATCGCCTGCGGCACGGAACCGCCGGCCACCATCGCTCGCCGGCGCAGCGGTTCGCCGTTCGGCGGCTCGATCTTGATGACGGTCGCACCGGCCATCGCCATCAGGAACCCGCAATAGGGAGCCTGGTAGATATGCCCGAGGTCGAGGACCAGAAGACCTTCCAGCGGACGTTGCAGATCCTCCATGGTCAAACCTTCGAACCCAGGGTGCGACGACCGATGGCGCTGCGATGGACCTCAGACGGGCCTTCATAGACGCGCATGACACGAATCTGCTGGTGCATGAGCTGCAGCGGCAGTTCCTTGGTCATGCCCATCGCGCCGAAGGTCTGCATGGCGTTGTCGAGCACCGACTGCGCCATCTCGGTCGCCCGCACCTTCAGGATGGAGGCCTCCATCCGTACATCGGCACCGGCATCCAGTTTGGCAGCGAGGTCGTTCACCATCAGCCGGCAAGCATGCATCTCCATCACCGCCTCCGCGGCGAACCACTGGATGGCCTGACGGTCAGCCAGGCGCACGCCCCAGGTCACCCGATTCTGCGCGTATTCGGCCATCATCTCCAACGCGCGGCGCGCCATGCCGATGCAGCGGGCGCCCATCTGCATGCGCCGCACATTCAGCCGCAGTTGCATCGGCGCGTAACCGCGGCCGAGTTCGCCCAGGACATTCTCATGCGGGACGCGGCAATCCTCGAACACCAGTTCATAGGTGGTGCGGCCGCCGATCATCGGGATGGCGCGTTCGATGATGAAGCCGGGCGTGCCCTTCTCGACGATGAAGGCGGTGATGCCTTCCTGGCGCTTCCCATCACCGGTGCGCGCCATCAGGATAATGAAGTCGGCGCGTGGGACATTGGAGACCCAGATCTTGCGGCCGTTGATGACCCAATCATCGCCGTCGCGCACCGCGCGGGTGGTCATGCCTGCAGGATCGCCGCCGGCGCCCGGCTCGCTGATCGCCATGGCTGAACGGGATTCGCCGGTGGCGTAAGGCATGAGATATTTGGCGCGCTGCACCGGGCTGGCGACCGACAGCATCATATGCAGGTTCGGGCTGTCAGGCGGGATGGTGAAGGGGATGCAGGCGCGGGCCATCTCCTCCTCGGCCGCGGCCAGCGATATCAACGGCAGGTTGGCGCCGCCGAACTCCTCCGGCACGTCCAGGCCCCACAGGCCCAGCTCCTTGCAGCGGGCGAGAAGCCCTGCTTCCTCCTCCGCCGAGAGTTTGAAACCACCGCCTTCGGCCTCCCGCTTCAGCACCGCCGGTTCCAGCGGCATCATGTCGCGTTCCACGAATTTCGCGACCAGGTCGCGCAGCATCCGGGTCTCTTCGCTCGCGGCGTAGGGCTGGTTGTGGTCCATGGTGCGACGTTCCTCCGATGGTCCGGAACGGACCACCAGGGGCGCGCTTCGTCAAGCGTCAGCGCAGGTATCGCCAGCGGAAACGGTCGCCCTGCGCCTCGACCCGACCGACCGATGGGTCGGGAAAGTGAATCGGCAGGATCTTCGCATCGGTGTCCGCCACTTCGGCGAAGAACTTGCGGCGGCTTGTCTCGGCCTCCGCCGGGTCCCAGCAGAACACTGTGGACCAGTCCGGCTGATGAATCTGCAGGGCGTGATGCATCAGGTCGCCGGTGATGACCGCATGCTGGCCGCCGCTTCGGATATGCACGCAGCAATGGCAGGGCGAATGACCCGGTGTCGGCTGGATGGTGATGCGGTCATCCAGTTGGAAGTCATCATCCACCAGCAGCGCCTGGCCAGCAGCGACGATGGGTTCGCAGTTGAAGCGATGGACGTTGCCGCCACCGCCGGGGCGTTCCTCGGCCGCCTTCGTGCTGGCATCCCACGCGGCGTATTCGCGCTTGTGGAAAACATACTTGGCGTTGGGGAAGGTCGGCACCCATCGGCCATCCCGCAGCACGGTATTCCAGCCCGAATGGTCGATGTGCAGGTGGGTGCAGAAGACGTAGTCGATGTCCTCGAACGACAGGCCCTCGGCCTTCAAGCCGTCCAGCCAGGGCTGCTTCGGGAAGTCCATCGGCGCGGGGTAGCCCTTGTCTTCTCCGGTGCAGGTATCGACCAGGATGGTGTGGTGCGGCGTTCGGACCACATAGGTCTGGTAGGTGATGACCATCTTGCCGGAGGCAATGTCGAAGGTCTCGGGTTCGATCTCCCGCAGGCGTTCGGCCAGCAACCCCGGCGCCGCGGCGGCCTTGGGGAACATCGCCTCGGGCGCCCGCCAGGGGCCGTCGCGCTCGATGATGCTGGTGATGGTGGTGTCGCCGATGGTTAGTTTTCGCATGTCGTCTCCTGCGGGTTCATTCGGCGCGGATGCCGGCCTGGGCGGCCACGCGGCGCCAGGTCGGAACATCCTCGGCGAGGCGGGCGGCCAGGACATCGGGGGCGCTCATCAGCGGTTCGGCGCCCAGGGTCGCGAAACGGGCGCGGAAATCAGGGTCGGTCCGCAATGCCGCCAGTTCGGCCGAAAGCCGCGTCAGAATGGGCGCCGGCAATCCCTTGGGCGCGGCAATCGCGAACCAGTTCGGCGCGATGTATCCGGGCACGATTTCGACCGCCGCGGGCACGTCGGGCAGCGCCGGGATTCGCGATGCCGTGGTGACGGCAAGGATCCGCGCGCGACCCTCCCGTGCCTGACCCAGGGTCTCGACCGTGCTGGCGAAGACGACATCGATATCGCCGGCGTACATGGCATTGGTTGCCTGCGCGGCGCCACGATACGGAACATGGGTCATGTCTAGTCCTGCCACCGACGCCAGCATCGCCCCGGACAGGTGGTTCGATGACCCGATCCCGGACGTGCCGTAGGTGACGATGCCCGGCTTCGCACGGGCTTCGGCGACCAGGTCCGCAAGGCTCGTGAAGCGATGATCGGCCCGGACCACGATCGTCGTCGCGATTTCCGCAACCAGGCTGACCGGTGTGAGGTCAGTGCGCGGATCGAAGCCAAGATTGGCATAGATCGCCGGCAGGATGGCGAGGGATGAGGAGGTGAGGATCACCGAATATCCATCGGGCGGCGCCTGCACCACGGCGCGCAGCCCGATCGAACCGCCCGCACCCGCACGGTTGTCGATGATGAAGGGTTGACCCAGACGTTCGCGCAGGCGTTCCCCCACCAATCGGCCCACGGTGTCGATCGGCCCACCCGGCGCGAAGGGGATCGTCAATCGAACGGGGCGAGCGGGCCATGCCTCCTGCGCCACGGCAGGGGTGGCCAGCAGGCCGCCGGCCAGGGCCGGCAGGATTCTTCGCGTCAGTCGTGGTGCCTGCGGTCCGGCGCCGCGCATCGTGGTGGCGTTCATGCGTTCCTCCTGTCCCCGTCCCGGCGGCGACTTGCCGCGACGATCCGACGGACGTGGCGCCAGCGCAAGCCGGGGTCAGCGCCGCCCGGCTTCCCGCCGGGCGATCCAGGTGGTGGCGATGAAAATGATCGCGGCACCGGCGAAGGTCGTCGTCGCCGGCACCTCGGCGAAGACCAACCAGCCCAGGGTCGCAGCCCAGATCATGTCGATGAACTTCACCGGCTGCGTTGCCGACATGTCGGCGATCCTGAAGGCCTCGGTCAGGCACCAATGTCCCGCGCTGCCCAGCACGCCGGTCATCAGGAACCAGCCCCATTGTTCGGGTGTCGGCCAGACCCACCCGGCCAACGCAAAAGGCAGGCTGAAGACCGACACGGTGATGGCCTGCCAGGCGACGATCACCTCCGGCCGGTCGCGCCGCGTCAGCGCCTTTGTGATCAGAAAGGATGCCGCGAAAAGTGGTGCTGAAGACAGCATGATCAGCGACCAGAATCCGCCGCCGGTTCCCGTGAATTGCGGCGCGATAACAATCATCACCCCGAGCAATCCGGCCGCGGCCGCAACCCAGCGGGCACGCACCACGGGTTCGCCGAGGAACATCACCGCCCCGGCCATGATGAAGATCGGTCCGGTGAAGCCGATCGCCGTCATGTCCGCCATCGGCACATGCGGCAGTGCCCAGAACCACAGCAGCAGGCCAGAGGTATGCACCATGCCCCGCCAGCCCTGCCCCTTGAGATCGTGCGGCCACCAGGCCGCCAGGCCGGTTCGCAGCATGAACGGCAGCAGTACGACGAAGCCTGCAAGGTAACGCAGGAACTGCGTCTGGAACGGATCGAGGTCCTGCGCCAGCCGTCGCGCAATGGCGTTGAGCAGGCAGAACAACAGGCCTGACGCCGCCATCCAGGCCATGCCGCGCAGTGTCGCCGCGCGTGTCGGGCGCGCGGTCGCGTCCTTCACGCCGATGCCGCGACCCGCGCCAACACGCGGTTCAACGCCGCATTGAATGGCCCCGGTGCCTCATAGGCGACCCAATGGCCTGCACCAGGAATGCTGTCGGCGGTCGCGCCTTCGCGCATGCCGCGGATCAGGTCCAGGCGCAGCCCGACATAGGGCCGGGCGATGGCGTCCTGGTCGCCATAGATCGCGGCGAGCGGAGCACGTCCTCGTTCGATGGCCTGCTTCAGCGAATCAGTATTGGCCCAGCCGCGGCTCTTGAAGCGGGCACGGCGTGTATGGAGATCCTGCATCGCCAGCGCGACATCATCGATGCGCGACGCATCGGCGAACATCAGCTCCGCGAGGTTCTGGCGGTTGGCTTCATCGCGGCCGGTGCCTTCAAGGTGGCGGACCTTGACCAACTGCGTCGGGCTGCGTTCGAACCCGAGCGCGCCCGCGCCGACCACCGTCAGCGAAAGGCAGCGCGCCTGATCGAGCGCGGCCAAGTGGCCGGAACACAGTGCCCCGAAGGAAAACCCGGCCAGATCATAGCCCTGATCGTCAGGCAGTACGAACCGAAGCCCGTCGGCAAGGATCGCCGCGATGCTTTCGGGGGTGGCCGGCATCGGCGGCATGTCGCTGTCGCCGAGGCCTGGCAGGTCCGCGCAGATGACGCGCCGGTCCGCGGCGAAGAACGGGATGTTGCGCGCCCAGTGGCGCCACGACCCTGAACCCCCATGCAACAGGACCAGTGGCCGGCCGTCTCCCCATGCACGCCAGACCATTGTGCCTGCGCCGCAGGGTGTCTCGGTGCGCCGTGCCCTGGCGGCCAAGGCACGCAGTTCCGCATGCGGTTCGTCCCGTGCCGCGTCCGCGACCCATTCACCAAAAGCCATGCCGCCCATTTCCCCCGCCGGTCATTTCCATCCTAGGCCAGGCGGCGGAACGGTCCAGATAGGGTCGATCAGGCGGCGGGCACCGCACGGGTGTGAGCCCCGCCCAGCACGCCCTCGATGCCAAGGCGCCGCTCAAGCTCGGGCAGGGTTGCCCGTGCGATGGCGGTGACCGAAGCCTGGAGATCCGGTGAGGGATCGCCTCCGCGCGCCGCCTTCTGCAGAGCCTCGGCCTCGTCCGCAAGGCGGCTGGCACCCAGGGTGCGCGCCGCGCCGATCAGCCGATGTGCCGCATGTTGGACATGGCCGGCGTCGGATTTTTCCGCCTGCGAGGCGTTGGTCAGCAATGCCAAGGCACGCCGAACCTCGCCCACGAATTCGGCGAGGATTCCATGGGCGGCGTGGCCGAGTTCACGCTCAAGGAGGTCAAGGGTCGTGGTGTCGATATAGGGCGCCGCGGGGGTGGTGGTGTCCTCGGGCGTCGCTGCCGGGCTGGCTGGGCGCATCGGAAGGTCCTTCAGGATATTCAACAGCGCGTGACGATCGATCGGTTTGGCCAAATGGGCGTCCATGCCGGCCCGACGCGTCGCATCGATCTGGTCCGGCAGGGCCGAGGCCGTAAGCGCGATCACGGTCACCGCGCATACGGGCGCTGGCATCGCACGAATGCGCCGGGTCGCCTCGAACCCGTCCATCCCTGGCATCTGCAGGTCCATCAGAACAACATCGAACGTACGATTCGATAGGGCAAGCAGCGCGCTTGCACCACCTTCGGCGACCTCCACGCTATGGCCGGCATTCCGCAGCATGGCCTGCGCAATCTGTCGATTCGCGAGCACATCGTCCACGACCAGGATGCGCAGGGGCGCGTCTGTGGCGATGGCGGCGACGCCTTCGGCCCCGGCGGCATCGGAGGGGGCCGGCATGGCTGTCCCGATCAGCGGGATTTCGAACCAGAACAGCGCCCCCCCGCCGGCGGCGTCCTCACAGCCGATCTCGCCTTCCATCAGCGCAACGAGCCGGGCCGATATCGCCAACCCAAGGCCGGTGCCCTGCCCATCGGCAATGCCCTGCGGTGCCAACTGTACGAAGTCCTCGAACAGAAGATGCCGCTTGTCGGCCGGCACGCCGGGCCCCGTATCCTGGACTTCGATCCGCAGGCGCCCGTCCTGGACCCGGTGCGCCCGCAGATCGACGCGCCCACCGGTTGGGGTGAACTTCACGGCATTGGACAGCAGATTGAGCAAGAGTTGGCGAAGCCGGGTCGGGTCGAGCTCGGCCGCCTCCGGCAGCGCCGGGTCGAGGTCGAGATGGAAGGACATGGCCTTGCGCGCGATTTCGGGCGCAAGGAGCGTGGCGCAGCCTTCGAACAGCGGCCCCAAGGCCACCGGGCGAGGCGCGAGATCCAGCCGTCCGGCCTCGATCTTCGAAAGATCGAGCAGGCCGTTCACCAGATCGAGCAGGTGGCGACCGGCCTCATGCAGCGTCTTGACCTGCTCGCGCTGTTCGGGCTCCAGCCGCGGGTCCTGGAGCAGCACCTGCGCGAAGCCGAGAACCCCGTTCAGCGGCGTGCGCAGTTCATGCGACACCCGTGCGAGGAACCGGCTCTTCGCCTCGCCGGCCGCGGCGGCGGCATCGCGGGCGGTGGCGAGGTCCTGCATGGCCCGCTTGAGTGCGGTGATGTCGGTGCGGATGCCGACAGTCCCGCCATCGGGCGTTCGCCGTTCGGTGATGAGAACCCAGCGCCCATCGGGAAGCAGCCGCTCCATCGACGGCTGGTCGCCGAGGTGGAAGGCCTTGCTTTCGGTGACAAAGGCTTCGATGTCGGCGCCGGCCTGTGGGTATTGTCCACGCTTGGCGCCCTCACGCATGATGTCGTCGAAGCTGTTGCCGGGTTGGATGAAGGGCGCGCTGATCCGGTAGAAATCCTTGTAGCGGCTGTTGCAGGCCGTGAGCCGGTCGGCGGGGTCGAACATCACGAAGCCGTCGGACATCGATTCCAGCGCGCTCTCGAGGGTCTGACGCGCGCGCGCACGTTCAGCTTCGGCCCGGTCGCGTTGCCGCAACATGATCATCAGCGCCAGCGCGACCGCGACGATGACCACGCCAAGCACACTGGATACGGCGAACGCCCGAATGCGGTCGCGATACCAACCTTCCAGCGCGGCATTGACCTCCATTGTCGTGGTGATCAGCAGGGTCGGATACAGTGTCGCCCGGACCGATGCGAAGACCGGCCTGCCAGTGAAGCGGCTGGTGGTCATGGTGGCCCGGCCGCCGATGCTCATGGCGCGGGCCGGAGGTTCGAGGCGCTGACCGATCCGCGTTTCGTCATGGGGAACCGAGGTCAGCAATATGCCGTCGTCACGTTCGAGGGTCGTGCGCAGACCCGGGCTTCCCCCTGCCGCCGACAGAAGCGAGCGGACCGACGGTATGGGAACCTCTGCAACGGCCAGGACGGGGCCAAGGCCGACGATCGTCACATTGCGCGCGAAGAACAGGGTCCATTCGCCGGTCGAGGGGTTCTGGACGGGTCCGCCGATGGACACACCGCCGCCACGTTCGACAAGCTCGGAAAAGCCGGTCTCGACCGGCAAGGGCAGACGGCGTCGGCGAGAGACCTGCAGGGCCGTGGCCACCGGCAGGCCGTTGGCACCGAGCAGCAGAATGTCGCGGTAGGTGAAGTTCTGGTTGTTCAACTGGCGCAGCACACGGTTCAGCACCGCGATGTCCATATGACCGTTGGAAGCGAAATGCGCCAGGATGCCCGGAAGGCCCGCAAGGGTTGCATCAACCTGGACGAAGGCCCGGTTGATCGATGTCTCGCTTGCCAGGCTGATGCGCTCGACAGAATCCTCCGCGGCGCGGATCTGCGCCTCCCGTGCACGCTCGATGATCATCAGCGTTGCCACCGTCTGCGCCAGCAGCAGGATGATGGAGCCGAAAAAGATGGCTCGCCGGAGGAACTGCGTATTCTGCATCGTCAATCGAGACGCGCAGCAACGCCAACAGCAGGGGCGAGACGGGTATTCCAGGCTTCGACGCAGGGTTCACCGCAGCGGCGTACCCAGCCGGGAAGCACGGTTTCGGTGAGCAGCCTGATGCGCCGTTCCTGGTCGGCGGCGGAAAGCGGCACGATGGTCGCCTGGCCGCGACGAGCGCCGGCGCAACTCGGCAATCCAGCATTGCAGGCAAAGCCCTCGACGGTCTCCAACTCGACGGCATCCCATATCTGGCGTTCGAGCGTGCCCACCTCCTCGCGGATCAGGGTCCTCGCCCAATCCGGCAAGGCGGCCCATGCGGCACGATTGGCGCCAAAAACCGATAAGCCCCACGTGATGGCCATGCTGTGCATGTAGGTTGTGATCTCGTGGAGGCCAATCGCGTTGGCCGACAAGGTGCCGGTCACCGCGCAATCGACGACACCGGAGCGGACCGCAGCCAAGGTTTCGCCGAACGGGATGACCACCGGTGTCGCGCCCAGCGCGGCGAACATTTCCGACTGGCCCACGGATGATGTGCGGATACGCCGGCCTGCAAGGTCCGACAGGCCGCCGAACCGGTCGCGGCAGAACACCACCTGCGCCGGGTATGTATATATTGCAAGGAGTTCCACATCGTAGCGTTCGGCAAGCAGTTCTTCGAGGTGAGGCCGGTACAGCGCGACAGTCCGCCGCAGGGCGGCCATATCGGGATTGACGGTCGGGAGATCGACAGCGTTGAATTCCGGCTCTTCGTTGCTCACGACTGCGAGAAGCGCGGTGCCGAAGGGCACGACGCCAAGTCGCATCAATGACAGCATTTCCTGCGCCCTGATGCCGCTGCGGTCGAATGGAGCTATTTCCGCCTGTATGCGCCCGCCCGATGCTTCCCGGATTCGGTTCCGCCAAAACGGTTCCTCGTACCGCAGGTACTGACTGACATCGGCCAGACCCCCTACGATCTTCAGCCGCAGCGGTTCCGCTGGTGCTGGCTGCGCCGAGGCGCTTCCAGCGCAGATGGTGGCCAGCAGTGAAAGGAGCATCAGCGAGAGACAATGCCGAAGCGCTGATCGCGACAAAGCGGCCTCCTGGACGTGCGGACCCGAGCGGAGTTTGCTACCCCAGGGTGTACAGTGTCACACTCACGAACAAAGAAACACACCCTGGCTGAGCCTGTCGGGCCGGGTCCGGGCGCCTATCCGGTACAGTCGCCATGAAGACACATCGCACCGCCATTGCCAGCCATCGTGGCGGCGCCTTCCTGTGGCCCGAAAACGGGCTCGCCGCGTTTCGCGCCACGGCGCGCCTTGCCCTGGATCAGGCGGAATGCGACGTCCATGCCTCCGCCGATGGCGAAGCCATCGTGATACATGATGCGACCCTCGATCGGACCACGGATGGGATGGGGCCGGTCATAGCGCAGCGCGCCGACCATCTTGCCATCATACGGTTGCGCGGCGGGGCTGGCGAAACTGTGCCGCGCCTGACGGACATGCTCGGCGTCTTTCGTGATTCTGCCGTGGCGCCACGCGTCGAAATCAAGGAGGGCGTCGATGGTCGCCCCTACCCTGGTCTGGTCGGCCGTGTGCTGGGGGACCTGGACCGGGCAGGATTGCGGCAACGCAGCTGGATCATCGGTTTCGACGCCCCCACCATGGCGGAAGCCGCCGCAGCCGGTGGCCTGGCGGGAGTCAGCTGGCTGTTGGAGCGGAAAACTTGGATGTCGCTCGGCCTCTCCGGGGCAGTCGCCGTAGCAAGGGCCTATGGCTTCCCTGAAATCGGCGTGCATCAGGCGATGCTGGATGCCGAGGCCATGGCGGGTTTGCGCGCCGCCGATGTCGGGATTTCGGTCTGGGGTGCGAACCACGAGGCGTCGATCCGGCGCATGCTGGACCTCGGGGTCGATCTGCTGGCCACGGATGATCCGCCCTTGGCGATCGACCTGCGGGGATAGCTCCTTCGATCCGGCCCCGCGTCGTTGTTGCCAGCGAGCAGCCCGGCCACCTAACCTATCCCCATAAGAATGACTGGGGGAGGGCGGGCCGCCTTGAGTGGGGATCCGGCTGTTCTGGAAGCGGATGCAGTCAGCCTGCGTTTCGGCGGCGTGAGGGCGCTGTCCGACGTCTCATTTTCTGTGCAACGCGGGGAAATCTTCTCCATCATCGGCCCGAACGGCGCGGGCAAGACCTCGATGGTCAATTGCGTGTCGGGCCGCTACCGGCCGACCGAAGGCCGCATACTGTTCGAGGGCCGTGACGTCACGCCGCTGCGACCCAACCGGCGCGCCGCGCTCGGGATCGGGCGGACATTCCAGAACCTGGCGCTGTTCGGGCACATGAGTGTTCTCGACAACATCATGGTCGGGCGGCACACGCTGCTCGGCGCAGGCTTCCTGCGCGGCATGGTCTACTGGATCGGCGGCGCTCAGCGCGAGGAACTCGCTCACCGGCGCGAGGTCGAGGAGATCATCGACTTCCTTGAAATCGAACATGTCCGCAAGGCGACCGCTGGCACGCTGTCCTACGGGTTGAGAAAGCGTGTCGAACTGGCGCGGGCGATCGCTCTGAAGCCGCGCCTGATCCTCCTCGATGAACCGATGGCGGGCATGAACCTCGAGGAAAAGGAGGACATGGCCCGCTTCATCGTGGATCTGAACGAGGAATGGGGCATGACCGTGCTGATGATCGAGCACGACATGGGTGTGGTCATGGATATCAGCCACCGCGTCATGGTGCTCGATTTCGGGAAGAAGATCGCCGAGGGCACGCCCGAGGCCGTGCTTGCCGACGCCCATGTCAGGCGCGCCTATCTGGGTGAATCGGATGACGTCGTGCGCGACGAGGCCGAACCCGCAAGCGCATGAGCAAGGATCACGAAACGCTGCCGCGCCTGCTTCGCCGTAATGCCCGCGAGCATGGCGACGACATTGCTATGCGCGAGAAGGCGTTCGGCATCTGGCGCTCCCTTCGTTGGTCCGATGTGTCGGCACGAACGCGTGACATCGCACTGGGCCTACGTGCAATCGGCGTCGGTGCGGGCGAGGTCGTCGCGCTGATCGGCGACAACCGTCCCGACTGGGTCATGGGAGAGATCGCGACGCACGCGATCCGCGCGCGCTCGCTCGGCATCTACAGGGACGCTTTGGATGACGAGGTCGCCTACCTCCTGTCCTTCAGCGGCGCGGTCGCGGTGATCGCCGAGGATGAGGAACAGGTCGACAAGTTGCTCAACGTTTCCGCCCAGGTGCCATCTCTGCGTTGCATCATCTATTGCGATCCACGAGGCATGCGGAAGCATTCCGATGACCGGTTGCTGTCGCTGGACGCCCTGATCGGGCGCGGTGCCACGGCCGCAGAGCAGGATGCGGCGGCGTGGGACACCCTCGTCGAGGCCACACGCGGCGAGGATATCGCGATCCTGTGCACCACATCGGGCACCACCGCGCGTCCGAAGCTTGCGCAGATCACGGGACAGGCGCTGATCCGCCATTGCCAGGCCTACCTCGCCGCCGACCCGAAAGGACCGGATGACGAATACGTCTCGGTCCTGCCTCTGCCGTGGATCATGGAACAGATCTACGTGTTGGGTTGGGGGCTGATCGCCCGCATGAAGGTCAATTTCGTCGAGGAACCCGAGACGATGATGGCCGATTTCCGAGAGATCGCGCCGACCTTCGTGCTGTTTGCCCCACGCGTCTGGGAAGGCCTGGCTGCGGATGTACGGGCCCGGGTCATGGATGCGTCGCGGCTGAAGCAACGGGCCTTCGACTCCGGCATGCACATTGGTCTCGCGGCACTTGAAGCCGGGGGACATTCCATGATCGCCGACACGCTCGTGTTTCGCGCCTTGCGCGACAGGCTCGGCTTCACGCGGCTTCGCTCGGCGGCCACCGGCGGGGCCGCGCTGGGGCCCGACACCTTCCGGTTTTTCCAGGCCATGGGTGTGCCGCTGCGGCAGTTGTACGGCCAGACCGAGTTGCTCGGGGCCTATACCCTGCACCGGCCTGGCGCGGTTGATTTCGACACGGTCGGTGTTGCCTTCGGCCCTGAGGTCGAGTTGCGGATCCACGAACCAGACGGCAACGGCGTGGGTGAGATCGTGACGCGTCACCCCAACATGTTTTCGGGCTATCTGGGGATCGACGGCGTGCCCGACATGCGCGAGGGCTGGCTGCATACCGGGGACGCCGGATACTTCAATCCGAAGGGACAGCTCGTCGTTATCGACCGCATCAAGGACATCGCGACCACCAGCGGGGGTGACAGGTTCTCGCCCCAGTTCATCGAGAACAAGCTGAAGTTCAGCCCCTTCGTGGCCGAAGCCGTGATCCTTGGGGACCAGCGACCGCATCTGGCCGCCATGATCTGCATCCGCTTCCCGATTGTCAGCAAATGGGCGGAGCGAAATCGGATCTCCTTCACCACCTACACCGACCTCGCGGCGCGGCCGGAAGTGCTGGAGAAAATCCGGCAGGAGGTCGCCGCAGTGAACGCCTCTCTGCCTCCGGCGCAGCGCATCCGCGACTTCATCCTTCTCTACAAGGAGCTGGACGCGGATGACGAGGAGCTGACGCGCACGCGGAAGGTGCGCCGCAGCGTGATCCACGAGAAGTATGGCAACATCATCGACGCGATCTATGCCGGTACCGATGCCATTCCGGTGGATACCACCATCGCGTTCCAGGACGGCACGAAGCAGAGGATCAGGACGGTCCTGACGGTTGCGCGCATGGATGGCGCCCGAAAGGCGGCTGACGCCATGACGGAGGAGGTCTGATGGACGGAGCCCTGCTGTTTCAACTGGTGCTGAACGGTCTGATCGTCGGCGCCTTGTACGGCGTTGTCGCGATGTCCTTCGTGCTGATCTACAAGGCATCGCAGGTGGTGAACTTCGCGCAAGGCGAGTTCCTGCTGGTCGGAGCTTGGGTCTGCTGGTGGATGCTGACCTATTGGCAGCTGCCGATCTGGGCGGGTTTCCTGTTCACCCTGGCCTTCATGACGATTTTTGGCATCCTGCTGCAGGTGATCGTGCTGCGACCCTTGATCGGTGAACCGGTGATCAGCGTGATCATGGCCACGGTCGGCCTGTCGATCTTCTTCCAGGCCCTGATGAAGTGGATCTTCGGCGTCTTTGCCCAGCCATTCCCCCCGCTGTTCACGGTCGAACGCGTGCGCGTCCTGGGGCTGGAGGTGCAATCGGTCTATCTCGCGAGCCTGGGCGTCTCGGCGTTCATCATGCTCGGATTCTGGTGGTTCTTCACCTATTCGAAGCACGGACTTGCCATGCGCGCGACGGCCTTCGACCAGCAGGTCGCGCAGTCACTCGGCATTTCGGTACCGAAGGTCTTCGCCATGTCCTGGGCGATCTCGGCGGTTGTCTCAGCCGTCGCAGGCGTGGTTGTCGGCGTGGTGAACGGGGTGTCGTCCGCGCTCTCTTTCTACGGCATCAAGGTGTTTCCCGCGGTCATCCTGGGAGGACTCGATTCCATCGTGGGTGCCGTGCTTGGCGGATTGATCGTCGGGGTGCTGGAGAATGTGGCACAGTATGTCGATTCACAGTGGCTGAACTGGGGAAACATGTACCAGATCGCCCCATTCTATGCCCTCATCCTGATCCTGCTGATCAAGCCTTATGGGCTATTCGGCACGCGCAACATCGAACGGGTCTGACGCGGGCATGGCATCGATGACGCCGGCCGGCGATTTTCGCAGCAGCTATCGGGCCGATACGACGATCTTCCCGACGCGTAACGCGCGCATCGCGATGCTTGCAGGGCTTCTTGTGCTGTGCGCTGCGCCGCTCGTTCTTGGGCGGTATGAACTCGGGCTTCTGATCACCATCGGCTTCAGCGCCATCGCGGCACTGGGTCTGAACATCCTGGTCGGCTTTACCGGGCAGATATCGATCGGGCACGCGGCCTTCTTCGGGTTCGGTGCCTTTGCTTCTGCCTTGCTTGTGGAACACGGCGTGCCCGTCCCGCTGGCCATCTGGGGCGCGGGACTGATGTCGGCCGTGGTGGGTTTGATCTTCGGCGCGCCGGCGGCACGGCTGAAGGGTCTCTACCTCGCCATCGCGACGCTTGCCGCCCAGTTCATCCTGGAGGATTTCTTCGCCCGGGCACGCTGGTTCTCGGGCGGTGTGGCCGGGCGCGTCACCGAACCCTACGAAGTGTTCGGCATGCGCTTCGACAGGGAGGACACGTATTTCTACATCATCCTCGTCCATGTCGTGCTCATGTTTGTCGCCGCGGCAAACCTCATGCGGACGCGGGATGGGCGGGCGTTGATCGCGGTTAGGGACCACTATCTCTCGGCCGAGATGATGGGGATCAACCTGGCCTACTACCGAACGCTTTCCTTTGGCATTGCGTCCTTCTACGCGGGCGTCGCCGGCGCGCTCTACGCCCACTACCTGCTGTTCGTGAGCGTCGAGGCATTCAACATCCTTTACTCGATCCAGTTCCTCGCGATGATCATCATCGGCGGGCTGGGTTCGGTGATGGGCAGCATGATGGGTGCCGCCTTCATGGTGTTGCTGCCGGAGGTCGTGCAGGCCGGGGCGGATCTTCTTGCCGGCGGCGTGATCGATCGTACCCTGCGCATCGGCGCGTCGATATCGTTCCTGCGGGAGATGGCAATCGGCGCTGCCATCATTCTGTTTCTGATCTTCGAGCCTGACGGCCTGGCGCATCGCTGGCGCATGATCAGGGCCTACTGGAAACTCTACCCATTCTCGCATTGAGGCCGGTCAACGGTCCGTACGATCCAAGGAGGAACCATCAGATGAGATTTTCGCTCTCCCTGCTCGCCGGCGCATGGCTTGCTGCCGGTCCCGCGCTGGCCCAGGCCCCGATTCCGGTCGGACACCTTATGGACAATTCGGGCGCGACGTCTGACGTCGGCGTGCCCTATGGTCAGGGCGTCGCGGATACGCTGAACTGGGTCAATCAGACGCGCAACGGCGTGACCGGCCGTCGACTTGCCGTATCGGGGTTTGACTACGGTTATCAGGCCCCGCGCGCGGTCAGCCAGTACCAGTCGTGGTCGCAGCGCGAGCGTGTCGTGGCGATCCAGGGGTGGGGCACGGCGGATACCGAAGCACTGGTCCGCTTTGTCACGCGTGACCGCATTCCATTCATCTCGGCCTCATATTCCGCAGCCCTGACCGATGCCGGCGGGCGTTCCGGCCGGCAGGGCGTGGAGGCGGCGCCGTTCAACTTCTTCTATGGTCCGTCGTATTCGGACGCGCTGCGCGGCATGCTGCAATGGGCCGCGGAGGATTGGCGCGCGCGCGGCCAGCAGGGCCGCCCGCGCTACGTCCACATGGGCGCCAATCACCCCTATCCGAACAGTCCGAAAGAAGCCGGGGAGGCCTTGGCGCGCGAACTCGGCTTCGAGGTCCTGCCGGCAATCCAGTTCGCGCTGACGCCCGGGGACTACACGGCACAGTGCCTGACGCTGAAGAACCAGAATGCGAATTACGCCTATCTCGGTAATACTGCGGGATCGAACATCTCGGTTTTGCGGGCCTGCCAGACGGTTGGCGTACAAGTGCAGTTCCTCGGCAACGTCTGGGGCATGGATGAGAACGCCATGAAGGCGGCCGGGACCGCGGCCAATGGCGTGATCTTTCCGGTGCGAACCGAGGCCGTCTGGGGCGGCACGGGCCCAGGCATGGAGACAATTCGCGCGATCAGCCGCACATCGGATCCCGCCGGCACGGCGTATCGACCGGTCCACTATTTGGCCGGGGCCTGCGCCGCGATGCTGATGGTCGAGGCGATGGAGACCGCCGCGGCCAATGGCGGACAGATCACGGGGGTGCCGATCCGTGATGGCTTCTATGCGCGCCAGAACTGGGTGCCGGCCGGCTTCCAGGGCGTCTGCACGCCCTCGACCTTTACCGCCACGGATCATCGAGGGACCATGCGCGTCGCGCTCTATCGCGCGCAGGTGACCGGCAACACATCGCAGGGTTCGGTGCAGGAACTGGTGGCCGCCGGCACCATGGCGCTGCAGGCGGTCGCGACGATCGACCTCGCCCGCCGCGCGGACTGGCTCGGCTGGTAATGGCCGCACAGGCTGCGTCGGTGACGGAGGCGCGGGGGGGGACCTCCGCGCCGCTCCTCCTCGAGGTGAAGAACATCGAGGTGGTGTACAACGAGGTCATCCTCGTGCTGCGCGGCCTGTCGCTTGCGGTCCCGAAAGGGCAGATCGTGGCGCTGCTCGGCGCGAACGGCGCGGGAAAATCCACCACCCTGAAGGCGATTTCCGGCCTGCTCCGCACCGAGGAAGGCGCCGTGACGCGTGGCGACATCATCTTCGATGGGGAACGCATCAACGGCACCGACCCGCACCACATCGTGCGCCGCGGCATCTTCCAGGTGATGGAGGGTCGGCGGATCATCGCCGACATGACTTGCATCGAGAATCTGCGCCTCGGCGCGTTCACGCGCCGTGATCCCAATGTGAAGCGCGACATCGACATGGTGTTCGACTACTTCCCCCGCCTGCGCGAACGGACCGGGCTTGCAGGTTATCTGTCCGGGGGCGAACAGCAGATGCTCGCGATCGGTCGCGCATTGATGGCTCGGCCGCGACTGATCCTGATGGATGAACCGTCGATGGGCCTGTCGCCGCTGCTGGTGAAGGAGGTTTTTGGCATCATCCGCCGCCTCAACACCGACCTCGGTATCACCATCCTGCTCGTCGAACAGAATGCCCGTATGGCACTGTCCGTCGCTTCCTATGGCTACATCATGGAGCAGGGCAAGGTGGTGCTCGACGGCGACGCGTCGGCGCTGGCGGAGAATGAGGACGTGAAGGAGTTCTACCTCGGCGGCCACGGTGCGGAACGAAAGTCATTTCGCAATCTGAAATCCTACAAGCGCCGGAAGCGCTGGCTGTGACGCGCACCGCATCGCTGCCGGTTGCGGCGACCTATGACGAGCTGGTCGCCCGGTTTCGCTGGAACATCCCTGCGACCTTCAATATCGCGCAGGCCTGCTGTGACCGCTGGGCGGATGGCAGCGGGCGGTTGGCGCTGATTCATGTGCTGGCCGATGGCCGGCACGAACGCATCACCTTCGACGCGCTGCGGTCAGCCTCCGCAAGACTCGCCAATGTGTTGTCGACGCAGGGCATCGGTTCCGGCGATCGCGTGGCGGTGTTGCTGCCGCAGGGACCCGAGGCAGCGATCGCGCATCTCGCGGCCTATCGGGTCGGCGCCATCGCGGTCCCGCTGTTTCAGCTGTTTGGTCCCGACGCGTTGGAGTTCCGACTGCGCGATTCGGGAGCATCGGTCGTTGTCACCGACGATGTCGGGTGCGTGAAACTGGCGGATATCCGCGCCACACTGCCGGATCTGCGGACGGTGCTGAATGCGGATGGCGTCCGCGCAGGGGCGCTTTCCCTGTGGGGTGAAATGGAACGCGCGCGCGACCATTGCCTGCCCGTGGCAACGGCGGCCGACGATCCCGCCCTGATCATCTACACCTCCGGGACGACCGGCGCGCCAAAGGGCGCATTGCTCGCCCATCGCGTGCTGCTGGGTCATCTGCCGGGCGTGGAGATGCCGCAGGACCTGTTCCCGCAACAGGGGGACGTGTTCTGGACCCCGGCGGATTGGGCGTGGATCGGCGGCTTGCTCGATGTGTTGCTGCCCTCGCTGTATCATGGTGTTCCTGTCGTTGCGCATCGGATGGCGAAATTCGACCCGGAGCACGCCTTCCAGCTGCTCGCGACGCACGGCGTCCGCAATGCCTTCCTGCCGCCGACGGCGCTTCGCATGATGCGTCAGGTCATCGACCCGGCGCGCTTCGGATACCACCTGCGCAGCATCGGCAGCGGCGGAGAGACCCTGGGCCAGGAGACGCTGGATTGGGGGCGCAGCACCTTCGGTCTCACCATCAACGAATTCTACGGTCAGACGGAATGCAACCTCGTGATCGCGCATTGTTCGGCGTTGGCGCCCGTCAGGCCCGGCATCATGGGTCGGGCCGTCCCGGGGCACGAGGTGGCGATCCTCGATGCCCAGGGCGTGCCGTGCCGCCGCGGTGAAGCCGGCATCATCGCCGTCCGTCGGCCCGATCCGGTGATGTTCCTCGGCTACTGGAACAATCCCGAGGCGACCGCGGCGAAGTTCGTCGGCGATTGGCTGATGACCGGCGATACGGGCGTGCAGGAAGATGATGGCGGTTTCCGCTTCATCGGCCGCGCCGATGATGTCATCACCTCCTCCGGCTATCGGATCGGCCCCGGCGAGGTCGAGGACTGCCTGCTTCGGCACCCGGCTGTTGGCCTGGCAGCGGTGATCGGCTTGCCGGATGAGCTTCGGACCGAGATTGTGACCGCCGTCATCGTGCCGGCGCCCGGAGTCGAACCCGAACCGGACTTGGCCGACGAAATCCAGGGGTTTGTCCGTCAGCGCCTGGCCGCCCATCTGTATCCGCGCCGGATCGTCTTCGCGAAGGCACTGCCGCTGACCGCCACCGGGAAAGTCATGCGCGGTACGCTGCGTCAGGCACTTGGCAGCGGCGCCGACCCGGCCGATCCTTGATGGCGAGGTGACCGAATGCCTGCGAACCAGATCCCCACCCTCGACTTCAACCTCGGCGACGAGGTGGACATGCTGCGCGACAGTGTTCGTTCCTTCGCGGATGAACGGATCGCGCCGATCGCCGCCGAAATCGATCGCACGGACGAGTTCCCGCGCTACCTCTGGCCCGAGATGGGCGCGCTGGGCCTACACGGCATCACGGTCGAGGAAGAATACGGCGGGGCGAACATGGGCTACGTCGCCCATTGTGTCGCGATGGAGGAGGTCAGCCGCGCATCGGCATCCGTGGGCCTGTCCTATGGTGCCCATTCCAACCTCTGTGTGAACCAGATCCGACGCTGCGGGACGGCCGAACAGAAGCGGCGCTACCTGCCGAAGCTGATCTCGGGTGAACACCTCGGTGCTTTGGCCATGAGCGAGCCGGGCGCAGGCAGTGACGTGGTCAGCATGAAGCTGCGGGCGGACAGGCGCGGCGACCGCTACGTGCTGAACGGCACCAAGATGTGGATCACCAATGCGCATTACGCCGAAACGATGGTGGTCTATGCGAAGACCGACCCTGCGGCAGGCGCGAAAGGCATCACGGCCTTCATCGTGGAACGCGATTTCAAGGGCTTTCGCCCGGCGCAGAAGCTCGACAAGCTTGGCATGCGCGGATCCCCCACCAGCGAGCTGGTCTTCGAGGATTGCGAGGTGCCGGAGGAGAATGTCCTGGGCGAGGTCGGCGGCGGCGTTCGGGTGCTGATGTCGGGTCTTGATTATGAACGGTCGGTGCTGGCCGCCGGACCGATCGGCATCATGCAGGCCTGCCTCGACCTCGTCGTGCCCTACGTCCATGAGCGCAAGCAGTTCGGCCAGGCGATTGGTGAGTTCCAACTGATCCAGGCGAAGCTCGCCGACATGTACACGCAGCTCAGCGCGTGCCGTGCCTATGTCTATGCCGTGGCGCGGGCCTGCGACCTGGGTCGCACGTCGCGCAAGGACGCCGCTGGCGCCATCCTGTTCGCGGCCGAGGCCGCGACCAAGGCCTCGCTCGACGCGATCCAGATCCTTGGGGGCAATGGCTACATCAACGACAATGCAACGGGTCGGCTGCTCCGGGACGCGAAGCTGTATGAGATCGGCGCCGGGACAAGCGAGATACGGCGCATGCTGATCGGCCGTGAGCTGTTCAAGGAGACGGCGTGAGCCACATCCTCACTTCCGCGGTCGATACACGCTCGCAGGATTTCCGCGCCAACAGCATGACCATGCGCGGGCTGGTCGATGCCCTGGCCGATCGTGCCGCCACAGCAGCCATGGGCGGAACTGCGGCGGCTCGGGAAAAACACACGGCACGGGGCAAGCTGCTGCCACGCGAGCGCGTCGAACGGCTGCTGGACCGCGGGGCGCCGTTCCTCGAACTCTCGCCGCTTGCGGCCCACGCGATGTATGGCGGCGAGGTGCCCGGCGCGGGCATGATCACCGGAATCGGGAGGGTATCGGGCCGCGAATGCGTCATCGTCGCCAATGACGCGACGGTGAAGGGCGGCACCTACTATCCGGTGACGGTGAAGAAGCATCTTCGTGCGCAGGAGATTGCCGCGCAGAATTGGCTGCCTTGCATCTACCTCGTTGATTCCGGCGGGGCCAATCTCCCGAACCAGGACGAAATATTTCCTGATCGCGACCATTTCGGGCGCATCTTCTTCAACCAGGCGCGTATGTCGGCGGCGGGCATTGCGCAGATTGCCGCCGTGATGGGGTCCTGTACCGCTGGCGGGGCCTATGTCCCGGCCATGTGTGATGAAGCGGTGATCGTGCGGGATCAGGGCACGATCTTTCTTGCTGGGCCGCCTTTGGTGAAGGCGGCAACCGGGGAGATCGTCAGCGCCGAGGATCTCGGCGGTGCAGATGTGCATACCCGGCTGTCGGGGGTGGCGGACCATTTCGCGGCGGACGACATGCACGCGCTGGGCATGGTGCGGCGCATCGTCGGCAATCTGGGCGCGGCGTCGCGGGCTGCTCTCGATGTGCGGGCCGCAGCGCCGCCGCGGTACGATCCAGCGGAATTGCATGGCATCGTCCCGCCCGATCTCCGTACGTCTGTCGATGCGCGGGAGATCATCGCTCGCATCGTCGACGGGTCTGAATTCGACGAGTTCAAGCAGCGCTATGGTGCGACACTGGTGTGCGGTTTCGCGCGCATCTGGGGCATGCCGGTCGGCATCCTGGCGAACAATGGCATCCTGTTTTCGGAATCTGCGCAGAAGGGCGCGCATTTCGTCGAACTGTGCTGCCAGCGGGGCATTCCGCTGCTGTTTTTGCAGAACATCGCGGGCTTCATGGTCGGGCGGAAATATGAGGCCGGGGGCATCGCCAAGGATGGTGCGAAGCTGGTCACCGCCGTTGCCTGCGCGAATGTGCCGAAATTCACCGTCATCACCGGCGGGTCCTTCGGTGCCGGCAATTACGGCATGTGTGGGCGCGCCTATTCGCCCCGCTTCCTGTTCACCTGGCCGAATTCGCGAATCTCGGTCATGGGCGGGGAACAAGCCGCGAGCGTGCTTGCCACATTGCGGCGCGAGAATCTGGAAGCGCGCGGCGAAAGCTGGAGCAGCGAGGCCGAGGACGCCTTCAAGACACCCATTCGCGACAAATATGAACGCGAGGGCGATCCATACTATGCGACGGCACGGCTTTGGGATGACGGCATCATCGACCCTGCCGATACGCGGGACGTGCTGGGTCTGGCAATGGCCGCATCGCTGAATGCGCCAATCGAGGAGACACGCTTCGGCGTGTTTCGCATGTGATGTTCCGCAGCCTGCTGATCGCCAATCGCGGCGAGATCGCCTGCCGCATCATCCGGACCGCGCAGCGCATGGGCATTCGCTGCATCGCCGTCTTCAGCGACGCCGATGCCCGGGCGCTCCATGTCGCATTGGCCGACGAGGCGTATGCGATCGGCCCAGCGCCCGCGCGGGAATCCTATCTGTGTGCCGAACGTATCATCGACGTTGCACGCGCGTCGGGCGCGGAGGCGATCCATCCCGGCTACGGCTTTCTGTCAGAGAATGCCGACTTCGCCGAAGCCTGCGCAGCCGCCGGCATCACCTTCATCGGCCCGCCCGCCGCCGCGATCCGTGCGATGGGCAGCAAGGCGCAATCCAAGGCTTTGATGGTCGCGGCCGGCGTGCCGGTCGTGCCGGGCTATCATGGCGAGGATCAGTCCGGCGAACACCTAGCCGCCGAGGCGGCGCGCATCGGCTTTCCGATACTGATCAAGGCGAGCGCCGGCGGCGGCGGCAAAGGCATGCGGCCCGTATTCACGGCGGTCGATTTCCCGGCGGAACTCGCGGGTGCGCAACGCGAGGCCAGGGCCTCCTTCGGCGACGACCGCGTCCTGATCGAACGCTACTTGCAGAAGCCTCGCCACGTGGAGGTGCAGGTCTTCGCCGATACCCATGGCCAAATCGTGCATCTGCACACGCGTGACTGCTCAGTGCAGCGGCGTCACCAGAAGGTATTGGAGGAAGCCCCGGCACCAGACCTGCCGGACGCGCTGCGCGAAAGGCTGCATGAGGCCGCGGTCGCGGCCGCGCGCGCCGTCGGCTATGTCAATGCCGGCACGGTCGAGTTCATCGTCGATGGTACCGACGCATTCTTCATGGAGATGAACACGCGCTTGCAGGTCGAGCATCCCGTCACGGAGATGATCACCGGCCTGGACCTGGTGGAATGGCAGTTGCGCGTGGCCGCCGGCGAATCGCTGCCGGAGTATTGGCCGCCCGAGGCGGAGGGCCATGCGGTCGAGGTGCGGCTTTATGCCGAGGATCCCGATCACGAGTTCCGGCCTTCCATCGGCACGCTGCGGCACTTCTTCGGGCCTTCGCAGTCGGCATGGATACGGGTGGATACGGGCGTACGTGACGGTGATGCCATCACGCCGCATTACGACCCGATGATCGCCAAGGTGATCGCGGCCGGCGGCGACCGGTCAACGGCGCTGGAGCGGTTGGCTGGCGCATTGGCGGATACGCAGTTGCGGGGCCTCACGACCAACCTTGCCTTTCTGAGACGTCTGGTGTCGCACCCGGCGATGCTCGGGGCGGAACTGGACACCGGCTTCATCGCACGTCATGCGGCCGCGTTGATACCGCCACCGCGGGAGGCTCCGGCCGTGGTGCTTGCCGGTTTCGCCGCGGTCTATCTGGCCCGCCTGGGGCTTGACGTTGCCGGCGCGTCCCCCTGGAGCCAGCGTCGCGGCTTTCGCCTGTTCGGCGCTGCTGAGGATCTTCTGTTGCTGCGCGATGCGGTGCGCCAGCGGCGCATCCTCGTGCGCGATCGACGTGGCGCAGCTGAGGCGTTCATCGACGACAATCCGCCAATGCGCATCGAGGCTGATCTCTCGTTCGGGTTGCGCGCATGCGTCGATGGAGTGTGGCATCATGTGCCCTTTACGCTGGACAACAACGTGGTCGAACTGACCTTCGCCGCGGAGGCTTACACCTTCCACCTGATCGACCCCTACGCGCCACGGGGCGGGGAAGCGGCGGCGGAAGGCCGGCTGTCGGCGCCGATCCCCGGCCGCGTCGTGCAGGTCCTGGTGCAGGTCGGCGACCGGGTGACGCGCGGTCAGGTCGTCGCGATCCTCGAGGCGATGAAGACCGAGTTGCGCATTGCCGCGCCGGCTGATGGCGTCGTCGCCCATGTCGGCTGCGCAGCGGGCGACAGCGTGGAGGAGGGCACCGAGATCGTCAGCCTCGCGCCGCCGGACGCGGACGCATCGCCTCCCTGATCGGGTGGCGCAGCAACAGGCCGGCGCGGCGGAACGCGCATCCGAGGTGAATGGCGGCCGGCATGGCCGCATAGGCGGCCTGTAGCGGCAGGAGCCGGAGCAGGGCGGCGAGCGCTTCACTGCGCGCTCCCCGTTGTGCCAGCGCGCAGGCGAGCAACAGCGCCGCTTCCTGCGGCGCCACGGCGTGGCAGAAAGTGCAGCCGGCGGCGATCGGTGCCGCGCGCAGCAATGTATCCAGCGGCAAGGCGGCCGGACCTGCATCCTCGGTCGCGAGGATCATCGCGGCGGCCGGCAGGGGCGGGCGACCTGCGCGTGCCGCGCCGTGCCAGGCGCGGATCGCGTCCAGGAGGAGTTTTTCGTGCGGCGGCATGTCATCCGCCACGGAGCCGGCCCAAGGCCAGTCCGGGAGTCCGCTGATAGCCATGCAGAATCCTCTCACTGCGTCCGACAGGACTACAGCGAGTGAGAATGATTCGCAATAACTCTCTGGTCAGTGAAAATCCCGGCTGGGTGGCAGGTGGACCCTGGGTGCCGTGTCGCGGCGGTAATCGGGGTGCCGGACCTCATCCGCCCGGGCCATGGCCCCCTTCCACCGCGCATCATCCAAGCGATGGAGGCCGTCCAGCAAATCGGAGCGGTCCATGAGGCGGCGGACCAGCAGGTGGATGATCGGCACTTCGGATGCGTCATGCCGTTCAACGGTTCCTTCCGCGACAACCAGTCGCGCGGCGACGACCGCGGCGCGAAAGCGCTCCGCGATATCGGGATACATGACCAGGTTGGCGGTGCCGTGCTCGTCCTCCACGGTGAAGAAAACGACACCGTTGGCGCTGCCGGGGCGCTGCCGGACCAGCACCAGGCCGGGCAGCCGCATCCTGCGGCCCTGCGGGGCGCCGGCCAAGCCACGGGTATCGGCCAGGCTCAGCGCATTCAATTGCGGGCGCAATAGCTTCAACGGATGGGCGCGCAGCGTCAGCCCGGTGCCGGCATAATCAAGCACGGTCTGTTCGCCCGCCGTCGCGCGGGGCAGGCGGGGCACGGCCTCGCGGCCCTCAGCGGCAGCCAGCGGCGGCGCGGGTTCCGACAGGGCGGCGGCATCCCACAGGGCTGCGCGGCGATCCCGGCCAAGGCCACGGAACGCATCGGCGGCGGCCAGGGCCTCCAGCGCCGTCCGGCCGAGCCGCGCCCGCCGGGCGAGATCGGCGATGGAGGCGAAGGGCGCTTCCGCCCGGACCTCGGCAATGCGCCCCGCATCTTCCGCGCCCAGCCCGCTGACCAGGCGCAGGCCAAGCCGCAACGCCAGGCCTTCGGCGCTGCGCGGGTCGGCATGAAGCGAACAATCCCAATCGCTGGCCGTGACGTCGATCGGCCGCACCTGCACGCGATGGTTGCGCGCATCCCGCACGATCTGCGCCGGCGCGTAGAATCCCATGGGCTGGCTGTTCAGCAGCGCGCAGGCGAAGACCGCGGGGTGATGGCACTTCACCCAGGCGCTCGCATAAACCAGCAGGGCGAAGGACATGGCGTGGCTTTCGGGAAAGCCGTAGCTGCCGAAACCCTCGATCTGCTGGAAACAGCGTTCGGCAAAATCCTGCGGATAGCCGCGTCGGCGCATGCCGGCGGTGAACTTGTTCCTGAACGCCGCCACCTTGCCTTCATTGCGGAAGGTGGCCATGGATCGGCGCAGTGCATCCGCTTCGGTCGGCGTGAAGCCCGCCGCGACGATGGCGATGCGCATGGCCTGTTCCTGGAACAGCGGCACGCCGAAGGTGTGCTGGAGCACCGCCTTCAATTCATTCGGATCTCCAGTGCTTGGGGACGGGATGTCAGCATCTTCCAGCCCATCCCGCCGCCGCAAATACGGGTGCACCATATCGCCCTGGATCGGCCCTGGCCGGACAATCGCCACCTCCACGACCAGGTCGTAGAAGATTCGGGGTTTCAGCCGCGGCAGCATGTTCATCTGTGCGCGGCTTTCCACCTGGAAGACACCGACCGCGTCCGCCTTGCACAACATGTCATACACCCGGGGGTCCTCGGGCTTGAGGTCCGGCAGCGCGATGCGCCTGCCGTGATGCAGCGCGATGAGGTCGAAGCCGCGCCGCAGGCAGGTCAACATGCCAAGCCCCAGCACATCGACCTTCATTATCCGCAGCGCCTCGATGTCATCCTTGTCCCATTCGAGGGTGGTGCGATCCTCCATCGCCGCGTTGGACACCACGGCGAGTTCCACCAGCGGCCCCTCGGTTATGACGAAGCCGCCGACATGGGTGGACAGGTGGCGCGGGAAGTCCTGGATTTCCTCGGCCAGTTCCAACGCCATGGCCAGGCGCGGATCGCCCGCCGGGTCCAGCCCCTGTTCGGTGGCGACCTCGGCCATGCCGCGATCCCCATGCGGTCCCCAGACGGATTTGGCGAGGCCGGCGGTGATGTCCTCGGTCAGGCCAAGCGCCTTGCCGACCTCCCGGATCGCGCCACGCGGCCGGTAGCGGGCCAGGGTGGCGCAGAGCGCGGCCCTGTCCCGGCCGTAGCGTTCATAGATGTGCTGGATCACCTCCTCGCGGCGTTCATGCTCGAAATCCACATCGATGTCGGGCGGCTCGTTGCGTGCGGTCGAGAGGAATCGCGCGAAGAGCAGGTCGTGCGTCTCGACATCCGCCGCGGTGATGCCAAGCACGTAGCAGACCGCCGAATTGGCTGCCGAGCCACGACCTTGATAGAGAATCCCCTTGCTCGCTGCGAAGCGGACGATCTCGTGCACCGTCAGGAAATACGGCGCGTAGTCGAGCTGCGCGATCAGCGCGAGTTCCTCATCGAGCAGGCGCCGCAATTTCTGTGAAGGCCCATTGGGCCATCGCACGGCGAGTGCTTCCCCGATGCGCGCCTTCAGCGTCTCCTGCGCTGTCCGGCCTGCATCCAGCACTTCCTTCGGGTATTCATAGCTGAGCTGATCGAGGCTGAAACGGCAGGTCTCGACCACGCGCTGCGTGCTTGTCACCGCGTCCTCATGACCACGGAACAGCCGCAGCATCTCGGCCGGGGATTTCAGATGCGCCTCGGCATTCGCCTCGGCGGCGAAGCCCAGCGCATCGACCGTGATGCGCAGGCGGATCGCCGTGAGCACATCGGCAAGCCGCCGCCGCGCCGGCGCGTGGTATCGCGTGCCGCCGGCGGCGAGCAGCGGAATGCCGAACCGCGCCAGGGTATCCCACCGCTTCCGATCGTCCCCCCGGTGCCGGTGCGACACGGCGCAGAACAATGGCAAGGCGAGATGCGGTCGCAGCGCCGCGGCATCGGCGCGCAGCCGTGCGGCGAAATCCCCCCCGATATCCTCGGGCGCGATCAGCGCCATGACGCTGCCTTGCGCGTGCGCGACCAGCGCCTCCCGGTCGATGTGGCATGCGCCTTTCGGCGCCGCCATCCGCCCCGCCGACAGTAATCGGGTCAACTGCCCCCAGGCCGTGCGATCCGTCGGCCAGGCCAGGTACTCGCAGCCATCCGTCAGGCAGAGCCGCGCGCCGGGCAGGAAGCGCATATCATGTTCCTTCGCCGCGACATGCGCCCGCACCACGCCGGCGAAGGAATTGCGATCCGCCACGCCGATCGCCGCGTGGCCGAGCACCCTGGCTGCCTCCACCAACTCATGCGGATGCGATGCCCCTTCGAGGAAGGAGAAATTCGTCAGCGCGCCCAGTTCGGCGAAGCTGGTCACGGCAAATGCCCATGCAGCACCCAGCGCGCGTCCGGCCCCATCGGCCCGGCGCGGCAGACCCAGAGCCGCACGCCGGTGTCCAATTCCACCCGATAATAGTCGCGCGACAGCCGGTCCGGCCTGTCGCGCCACCATTCCGGTTCGATCCGCTCGGCTTCCTCGGCGCGCAGCACGCGATGCCACGCACGGCCGAGCCGTAGCCGGAACGGTGGGCCATCGGGGACCTGCGCCAGCACCTGCAGAATGGGCGGCTGCCGCAGCAAGCGCACAGGCCGTGGTCGTGGCGCCCAGCCCTTCGGCACGGCCACCGTATCGAAGGCACTGACCCGTGCCATGGCCCGCTCCGGCCAATGGCTGGCCCGCGGTGCCAGCCGCCATACCGGCAGGCGTTGCGCCAGCCGGTCGAGCAACTGCGCCAGTTCCTCCTGCCGTTCCGCGCGACCTGTTATGCCCAGCGTATCCTGTGTGCCGGTCAGCGGGTCCGTGCGCGGCGCTTCCAGCGTGATGCGATCGAAGC
Source organism: Acetobacteraceae bacterium (assembly GCA_022842185.1). GTDB lineage: Bacteria > Pseudomonadota > Alphaproteobacteria > Acetobacterales > Acetobacteraceae > Neoroseomonas. The sequence goes on along the minus strand of JALHQB010000016.1, from coordinate 6,286 downwards.
CGCAATCCGGCGCAAGCTGCTCCAGCTTTTCCTGGAACAGGCGGGCGAGGTGCTGCGGATCGCGCGTGGCCAGCCCGGTGCCGATCGCGATGTCCTGAACGTCACCATCGGCGCGATATGCGCGCAGCAGCATCCGCCGGGCACCCCGCCCGGCTTCACGCAAGGCCCGGCACAAATCTTCAAGGAGCGCCGCGAGCGCTGCCTCGATCCCCGCCCGGGTTACCACCGGCTCGATGAAATCCCGCCCCACGGCCATTTCCGGCGGCGGTCGGATCGGCGTTATCGGGCGTGTGGCGCGACCCAGCGCCTCATCCAGCGCCTGCGCCAAGGTGGCACCGAAGCGCCGCACCAACGCCGGACGCGGCTGAGCCACGACGTTCCCCACCTCCCGCAGGCCGAGGCCGTGCAGCACGGCGACCAGCGGCGGCTCGAGGTCCAATGCGATCAGCGGCAGCGGCGCGACAGTCGCTTCCTCGCGCCCCGGCGGCACCACGCCACCCCATCCGGCGCGCACCAGTGCCAGGGCGGTGCCGGCCGAACTTGCCACGGCGCCAACCACCGAAAGGCCCATCCGCGTGACCCGGGGCAACACCGCCTCCTGCAGCAGGGCGGCTTCGCCACCGAACAGGTGCTCGGTTCCGGTGATGTCGAGCACCAGGCCATGCGCGCCCACCCTGCCCACCAGCGGTGTGAAACGCAGCGCCCACAGTGCCAGCCGCTCCAACGCGGTTGCATCGCCAGCCGCATCCTGTGGCACCAGAGTCATGCCTGGCAGGATTGCCTGTGCATCGGCAAGCGTTTGCCCGATCTCCAGCCCGGCGGCCTCGGCCTCGGCGCTGAGCGATGTCACAATTCGCCGTGGCCCCTGCGTGGCCCAGACGGCGACCGGGCCCGGGCAGCGGAGGCGTTCGACCGGCAGGCGCGGGAAGACAAGCGCCAGGAAGCGACGACCAGGCGGCCCGGCTCGCGCGACTTTCGGCGGTGAGGCAACCGCTTCGTCGGCGGCTTCGGGAAACAGGGAGGGCATCGCCAAGCGTGGCGGACGGCAGCAGCGGTGTCTCATGCGCGCCTCCGCACAGGCACCGTCCGCGGGACGGTATCCTCGGTGACGAGCTGGTCGCCATGCCAGGTGGCGCGCCAGCGTGCCGGGCGGCCGCCGCGGCAGCGCAGCAGATCGAGGTTCCAGGCCGGGTCGCCGATCTCATGCGGGGCTTGGCTGTCCGATGGCGCCGCGCCGACCCGCCAACGGGTCAGGGCAGCGGTCGGGGCGGCGCCATCATCGTCCGATCGCAGCAACAGGCCCAGCACGCCGCCAGCCTCGGCGGCGAGTTGCAATCGCCGCGCGGCGGTCAGGTCGAGCTCACCGGTGACCAGCAAGGCAGCGCCGACAGCCGGGCAGCGCAGCGTCTCCTCCATGGCCCATAGCGCATCCTGCCCGCGCGGCGCGCGCACCAGCACGAGCTGGGCGGGGGAAAGGCCGAAGCGGCCAAGGCCCGGCGGCCAGGCATCGGGTTCCGGTGCGATCCACAGGATGGTGCCACCGGCGCGCGCCAGCACCAGCGCCGCGAAGCCTGCGGCCGCACCAGGGTCGGCAGCCAGGATTTCATGCAGGGCAGCACGCGGCAGGCCACCCCAGGGCAGGTCTGCATCGATGGCTGGGGCGAGGGGGACGGCATCTTCTCCCCGTGCCGCCAGGGCGCCTGCCGCGCCGGCGCGTTCCATGCGCGCGATGCGGGCGCGCAGCGCGGCGATCAGGGCTGGACGGTCGAATGAGGATGGCGTCGGAGGGGCGGGCATGGCCGGGGGGAGGGCCGCTGATGTTCGCTTTATGTTCTCGCGCCGGGCACTCATAGGTCAAGGGTTGTGGAGAATTTCGCCCTGAAGGCGGCCTACGGGCCAAGGAATTCTGCTCATAAGCTCTTCGGGAGAAACGGCATCCCGCCCCTTGCCCGACCGGGTTCGGCACCCGACCATCACTTTATTAAAGCGCAAGGAACGTCGCGTCATGGATGCAGTCCCACCCCCCGCCACTGGCATCGTGGATGGTTTTGAGGGTGCGGTTGGCAATACGCCGCTGATCCGTCTGCGCCGGGCCAGCGCTGCGACCGGCTGCGAGATCCTGGGCAAGGCGGAGTTCATGAACCCCGGCGGGTCCGTGAAGGACCGCGCAGGACTTGGCATCATCCTGGACGCTGAAAAGCGCGGCCTGCTGACCCCAGGCCAGCCCGGCACAATCGTGGAGGGCACGGCCGGCAACACCGGCATCGGTATCACGCTGGTGGCCAATGCGCGCGGCTATCGCGCTGTGATCGTGGTGCCGGAGACGCAAAGCCGCGAGAAGATCGACTTCCTGCGCATGATCGGCGCCGATCTGCGCCTGATCCCGGCAAAGCCTTATTCTGACCCCGGCAACTACGTCCATTTCAGCCGCCGCCTGGCGGAGGAGATGGGCGCCGTCCATGCCAACCAGTTCGACAATACAGCAAACCGTGATGCCCATGAGGCGACCACCGGCCCGGAGATATGGACCCAGACCGGCGGCGAGGTCGATGCCTTCACATGTTCCTGCGGAACTGGTGGGTCGCTTGCCGGCGTGGCTCGGTCGCTGAAAGCCCGCAAGCCAGGGGTGCGCATCGTGCTCGCCGATCCGATGGGCAGCGCGCTGTATTCCTGGGTGAAGACCGGGGCGTTGAAGGCCGAGGGCAATTCCATCACCGAAGGCATCGGCCAGGCCGCCCGTGTGCCGGGCAACCTCGAACCCGACCGGGCACTGATCGACGACGCGGTGCAGGTGACGGACGAGGAAGCCCTGGAGCAGGTCTTCGACCTTCAGATCCACGAAGGCATCTCGATCGGCGGTTCGGCGGGCGTGAACGTCGCGGCGGCCATCAAGGTCGCCAAGGCGCTCGGGCCAGGGCACCGGGTGGTCACGTTGTTGTGCGACGGCGGTGCCCGCTACCAATCCAAGTTGTTCAATCCGGAATTCCTTCGCGGCAAGGGCCTGCCTGTGCCGGCCTGGCTCGCCTGACGCAGTTCTCCGGGGGCATCCATGGAAGTGATCGATCTCGCCCGCGCCATCCGCAACCGTGATCCGGCCCGGCCGTCATGGCCGGAGGCGATCCTGTGCTATGCCGGGCTGCATGCCGTGGTCTGGCACCGCCTTGCGCATGCGCTCTGGCGGATCCGCCTGCATGGCCTGGCCCGTTTCATCTCCCATATCGGTCGCTTCCTGACCGGCATCGAAATCCATCCGGGTGCGCGGATCGGCCAGCGCCTGTTCATCGACCACGGCATGGGGGTGGTGATTGGCGAGACGGCCGAGATCGGGGATGATGTACTGATATATCACGGCGTTACGCTTGGCGGCTTGTCCGGCAGCCCGGGCAAGCGGCACCCGACGATCGGCAATCGCGTCTCGATCGGCGCGGGGGCGCAGGTACTCGGGCCGATCCTGGTCGGCGATGGGGCACGTATCGGCGCCAATGCCGTCGTGACGAAGGATGTGGCGGCGAATTGTACTGTCGTGGGGATCCCCGCGCGGCCGCCCGCAGGGTCGCCCTGTGCCGACCCGACCGTCGGCTATGGTCTGACAGACCCCGAGGACGACCCCGTCGGTGAACAGCTTGCCGCGATGCGGACGGAGCTCGCTTCTCTCAGGGCGCGAATCGCGGAGTTGGAGAGGTTGCCCGAGACGACCCCCTGAACTGGGAGCGACTTATGCCAGCCGCCATTGGGGAGGCGCTGGGCTGCTGGAGCGGGCACGGCGCCTGCTCGCCATGCATGATGAGATCATCACGACGTTCCGCACGCCGGCGGTCTCCGGGACTGTCCGCCTCGGCACGCCCGATGACTACGCCCTGCGGTGGCTGCCCGGCATCCTTGCCCGATTCGCCGAGGTGCATCCGGCCGTCGAGGTGGATGTGACGTGCGCGCCGTCCAACGAACTGGTCGCTCGGCTGGTGCGCGATGAGATCGACTTGACCCTACTGTCGGGCGGCAATGAGCGCGCGGGCATGGTGGGCCAGCCGCTATGGCGCGCAGGGTTGCGATGGATCGGTTCGGCCGGTCACGCGACCCATCGCCGCTCCCCCGTCCCGCTCGCCACCGCACAGCCGAGCTGCGTCTGGCACAGGGCCGCGGTACGCGCCCTGGATGAGGCAGGGATCCCATGGCGCGTCGCATATACCAGCACGTCCCAGATGGGGACGCTGGCGCCGGCATTGGCTGGGCTGGCCGTGACCATCGGCCTGCCCGGGCCGCTGCCGCAGGGGCTGCGTTTCCTGGGGCCTGAGGATGGAATGCCGCCCTTGCCGGATTTCTCCATCGTCCTGGTGGCGGGCGATGACGGCGGGCCGGTCGTGGAGACGCTGGCCGAGGCGATCCGTTCCGGCTTCGCCGAAGCCGCGGTGACCCAGGCTTGAGCGCGGCTGGCCGCCATGTCATCTGCGGTGGAAGGGCCTGATCGGAATACGATCGGTGCCGGGAGGCTGTCGAATGGATCATCGCATGGTTGGTCGCTCGGGCCCCGTCGTGACGGAAACCGCTCGCTTCGCGGCATTGATGGAGGACGGGGCCGCATTGCGGCGCCGGCTGGCGGTGGAGGCCGCGGCAGCCGTGATCGGCGTCGTCGATGCCTGCGAAGGCTCGATGCGGGCCGGAGGCAAGCTGTTCTTCTGTGGCAATGGCGGCAGCGCGGCCGATGCCCAGCATCTGGCGACGGAATGGCTCGTGCGGTTGCGATCGACGGTCGAACGGCCGTCCTGGCCCGCGATCGCGCTGACGTTGGACCCGACGGCATTGACGGCCGGAGGCAATGACTACGGCTTTGACGAAGTCTTCGCGCGACCACTATCGGGGCTGGGGAGAGCAGGGGATGTGCTGTTCGGCATCACCACCAGCGGGAAATCGCCCAATGTGCTGCGTGCGCTGGAGACGGCGCGCGCCATGGGGATTGTCACGGTGGGCCTGCTTGGTGGCGATGGTGGGCCGGCGCGAGCGCTGTGCGATCACCCGCTGATCATCCCGAGCGATGTGACGGCGCGGATCCAGGAAGCGCACATCGCGCTGGGACATGCGGTGCTGGAATTGCTTGAGGATAGGTTGGTGCGCGCATGACCGTGCTGCTGACCGGTGCGGCCGGTTTCATAGGCATGCATGTCGCCGCAGCGTTGCTGTCGCGCGGGGACCGGGTGATCGGTGTCGATAACCTGAATGCATATTACGATGTCGATCTAAAAAGGGCTCGGCTGGCGCGACTCCAATCCTGGCCTGACTTTCGTCCCGTCGTGGCGGACGTCGCGGACAAGGATGCCATGATGGAGTTGGCTGAGAGCCACTCCGATGTGACGCGGATCGTTCATCTCGCGGCCCAGCCGGGGGTGCGCCATTCACTGGTCGACCCCTACGCGTACGTCCAGTCGAACGTGATGGGGCATCTGGTCGTGCTGGAAATGGCACGTCGGCTGAAACGGCTCGAGCATCTGGTCTATGCGTCCTCCTCCTCGGTCTATGGGGGAAACCGCGAACTCCCATTCGCGGAGACTGATCGCGTGGACCACCCGGTGTCGCTGTACGCGGCGACCAAGCGATCCGGCGAGTTGATCAGCGAATCCTACGCCCACCTGTTCGGGCTACCGCAGACAGGACTGCGATTCTTCACGGTCTATGGGCCCTGGGGACGGCCAGACATGGCGCCGTGGATGTTCGCCGAGGCAATTCTGCAGGGGACGCCCCTCCCGCTGTATGACGGCGGCCGGCTGAAGCGGGACTTCACCTTCGTCGATGACATCGTGGCCGGGGTGGTGGGATGCCTGGACCACCCGGCGCCGGCCGCGGCGCCGCGGCTGCTGAACATCGGAAACCATCGCAGCGTTGAAGTGCGGCACTTCGTGGAGGTGCTTGAGGAGGCGTTGGGCCGCCGCGCGGTGGTGGTCGATACGCCGCGACCGCTGACGGATGTCCAGGAGACATTCGCGGATATCGAGGCAATCCGTGCGGTCTGTGGCTATGAGCCGCGTACGTCCGTTGAGCGCGGCGTACCCCAATTCGCAAAATGGTATCTTTCGTGGCGAAAGGGGGGTTGACCGGTTTGGTCGAGGGGCATAGAAGCCCCCTCACGCCGCTGATGCGGAGGGTTGACGAGGCCGGGGTGACCCGGTAAGTTCTCTCCCCCGCCGAGGAGGTGGTTCCTTTCAGACTGAAGGCATTGCCTCGCAAGGGGTGATGCGCTGCTGGTCTGGAATTGTTCTTTGACAAGAAAATCGGTTTTGGAAGTGTTTGGTATTTG
>JALHQB010000015.1 GCA_022842185.1 Acetobacteraceae bacterium | reverse complement strand
GCCCGAGGCCCCCTGGCGGCGGAACGCCTGGCGGCGCGCCTGCCGCGGGCGGAGGTCCTGGTGGACAGTGCCGCCGTGCTGGCGCGGCTGCGCGCCAGCCTAGGGGAACGGCCACGGCTGCTGCCGGCCCCGGCCTTCGACGATGCGCTCGAGTCGGAATTCGATATCCTGGCCGCCGCCGAGGCCCCCCTGCCCGCTGGCGGCCGGCTTTTGATCCACCCAACCCCGGCGCTGACCGCGATCGACATGGATGCCGGCAGGGCCGCCGGCGCGCGGGGCGCCCATGGCGTGCTGGCGCTGAACCGGGATGCGCTGGGCGAGCTCGCGCGACAGATCCGTGCCCGGAACCTCGGTGGGGCAATCATGGTGGATTTCGCCGGGCTTTCGCCGAAGCGGCGCGAGTCGCTGGCCGCCCCCCTGCGGGAGGCACTGTCGGCGGATCGCCATGCGCGATTGCTCGGCTTCACCCATCTGGGCCTTGCCGAGATCGTGCGCGACCGCATCCACCCCCCCTTGCATGAGATCCTGGGGCGGCCAGCCTCCCCGCTGACCCGGGGCCTGGCGGCGTTGCGCCAGGCGGCACGCGAGGCCGCGGCGCGCCCCGGGTTGCGACTGGCGCTGCGCGCGACGCCGGCCGTGATCGCCGCTGTGGAAGGCCTGCCCGGCGCCCTGGATGCCTTCGCGGCCGAGGCTGGTTTCGCCTTGCTTCCACGCCCTGACCCGACGATCCATGACCCGTCGATCGAGGAGGTCCGCCATGGCGGCTGAACCGAAACCCCGACCGCCCGCGCGCTGCCCCATCTGCAACCGGCCATCGCAGGCTGCGTCGCGGCCCTTCTGTTCACCGCGCTGCGCGCAGGTCGACCTGGGCCGGTGGCTCACCGGCAGCTACGCGATCCCGGCTTCGCCCGAGACCGCGCAGGACAATGATGAGGAATGAGGCCTGACCCGGCTGGACAGGCGGCGCCGGCTCGGCTATTTCCCGCCGCCTCACCGGGTTCCTACGGGAACCTCATGGGCCCAGGTAGCTCAGTTGGTAGAGCATGCGACTGAAAATCGCAGTGTCGGTGGTTCGATTCCGCCCCTGGGCACCATTTCTCTCCGCACGATGCTGCCCGCCTCCCCATCGCACCGGTGCGATATCGTTCCGCCGCACCACGGTCAGAACTCCATCAGGTTCTCCCGGAACGTGGTGTGGCTGTACCCACGCTTGGTCAGGCCGCGCTTCTGCAACACCGGCACCAGGCCGTCGCAGATCTCGGCGACGTATCGGCGGCTGAAATCGCCGAAGGTGAGCAGGAAGCCATCGCCGCCGACCTCCTGCATCACCTCCTCCATCATGCCGGCAACGTGTTCGGGCGTGCCGGTGTAGTCGAGGCCGGAGCGGTTGGCGCGCTGCTTGGTGATCTCACGCGGGGTGCGACCGACCCATTTCTTCGCGGCCGACTGGTGCCCGTTGGAGGTCAGCGGCGGCAGAGGCTCATCCAGCGGGAATTGCGAGAAATCGATGCCGGTCAGCGTGGACATCATCGCGAGCGCGAACTCGATGTTCTGCTCCGCGAAGGCGATCTCATCACGGCGCCGCTGGCGCGCCGATTCCATGTCGCGATCGATGATTGGATCGGCGAGGAACAGCACCTTGATGGTGTCCGGGTCGCGCCCCTGCTCGACGGCCGTCGCGCGGATGACCTGGCGCTGACGCTTCATGTCGGCGACGGATTCCGCGGTCGCGATGATGGTGTCGGCCCAGCGCGAGGCGAAGCGAAGCCCGCGCGGCGAGCCGCCCGCCTGGCACAGCACCGGCCGCCCCTGTGGCGAGCGCGGCGCGGTCAGCGGACCGCGGCAGGAGAAGTATTTCCCCTGGTAGTTGATCGGATGAACCTTGTTGCCGTCCGCGAAGATGACGTTGTCCCGGTCCAGCACGACGGCGTCCGGCTCCCAACTCTCCCAGAGCTGGGTGACGATGTCCGCCACTTCATCCGCGCGATCGTAGCGCTCGTCATGGGGAACGTGCTTGTCCTTGCCGTAGTTCTGCGCGCCGCCGTCATTGCTGCCGGTCACCATGTTCCAGCCGACCCGGCCCTCGGTCAGGTGGTCGAGCGAATTCACAAGTCGCGCCAGCAGATAAGGCGGATACTCGCTGGCCGACAGCGTCGGCACGAGACCCAGATGCTTGGTGGCCATGGCGAGGTAGGGCACCAGCGTCGCCGGGTCGAGCTTCGGGGTCGCCGCCGCCTGGCGCAGATAGGCATTATGCGAGTTCTGATAGGTGTAGGGGACGTTACAGCTATCCTCGATGATCAGATAGTCGAAGCAGGCGCGCTCCATGGACCGCGCGAGATCCACGAAGAGGTCGGGCATCATCCAGCGTGCCTGGGCGGCATCCGTGCCGCCCCATTCGTGGTGCCAGGCCTTTGGCCCGAAGCCGCGCGAGAGGAACCACGCGAGGTGGAAGGGCTTGCTGCTCATGAGGGCGTCCTTGTGGGCGGAATGTCCGGCGTAGGCATCAGCGCGGCGCCAGGCGGGATTTGGGGTCCACATGCTCGCGCAACCCATTGCCGAGCATGTTGATTCCCCAGACGAGGATGATGATGGCGAGGCCGGCAAGGTTGGCGATCCAGGGCGCGACGAAAAGCCGGCTGCTGCCCTCCGAAAGGATGTTGCCCCAGGTCGCGGTCGGCGCCGGCAGGCCGAGGCCGAGATAGGACAGCGCCGTCTCCTGGAGCACCATCTGCGCGACCTGCAGCGTGGATACCACCGTCAGCACCGGCACCATCTGCGGCAGGAGATGCCGCCAGACCACGTACCGGTCCGAGGCGCCATAGAGCGTCGCCGCCTCGACGAAGGGGCGCTGGCGGAGCGACCGCGTCAGGTTGAAGACAACGCGGGCGTAAATCATCCAGCGTGACACGCCGAGCACGAAGATCAGGTTCACGGCGCTGCCGCCAAGTGCCGCCACCATCAGGATCGCGAGCAGGATGTCGGGAAAGGCCATCTGCGCATCGGCGAAGCGCATGATCACCTGTTCCCAGCGGCCGCCCTTGTAGCCGGCGATGAGGCCCGCCGCGCTGCCCAGCAGGCAGGAGAACAGCATCGAGGTGACGCCGACCAGGATCGACAGGCGGGAGCCGTAGATCAGGCGCGACAGAAGGTCGCGCCCATAGGCGTCGGTGCCGAGCCAATGGGCCGCGCTGCCACCGGTCATCCAGGCCGGCGGCTTCATGCGCATCGACAGGCTCTGCTGATACGGATCGTAGGGCGCGATCAGGGGCGCGAAGATGGCCACCAACACCGCCCCCAGCACTATGCCGCCGCCCAGCGTCATCTTGAATCCCTTGCCGAACAGCGCACGGCGCGGGCGCTGCGTGGTCGCGCTCAATGTCGTCGAATCCTAGGGTCGATCAGCATCTGCAGGAGGTCCACGGCGAGGTTGGTCAGGACGATGCCGACCGCGATGACCAGCACGCCGGCCTCCACCACCGGCACGTCGCGATTGGAGATGCTGGTCAGCATCAGCCGGCCCACACCCGGCCAGGCGAAGATGGTCTCGGTGATGATGGAACCGCCCATCAGCGTGCCGATCTGGATGCCAAGGAAGCTCAGCAGCGGGTTCAGCGAGACCGGCAGTACATGGGTCAGCAGAACACGCAGCCGCGACAGGCCCTTGGCGCGGGCGGCGATGACGAACTGCTCGCCAGACATCTCCAGCACGCTGGCGCGCGTGATGAGGATGATGTTCGGCAGCAGGAAGGTGGCGAGGGTGACGGCCGGCAGGATCATGTGCCGCCAGCCGCCCGCGCCGGAGGTCGGCAGCCAGCCCAGCTTCAGCGCGAAAAGCTGGATGAGCAGGATGCCGAGCCAGAAGCTCGGCATGGACTGGCCCGCCACCGCGACAGACGAAATGGCCAGATCCGCGAACCTGTCCCGCCACACCGCGCAGACCAGGCCGAGGATGACGCCCACCACGATCGCGATCAGCAACCCGGTCCCGGCAAGTTGCAGCGTGCCGCCCAGCCGCTGGAACACGGTCGATAGGGCCGGCTCGTTGAACTGCAGGGACACCCCGAAATCGCCCTGCGCCAGGTCGCGCAGGAAGATCAGGAACTGGATCGGGATCGGCTCGTCCAGGTGCAGCTTCTCCGTCAGGGCAGCCACCTGCTCGGGCGTCGAGGTGACGTCGAGGAAGATGTCCACGGGATTGCCCGTGAGGCGCAGCACCACGAAGGTCACCAGCGCCACCAGAAACAGGGAGATCGGCAGGAGCATCAGCCGGCGCGCGGCGTAGGCAAGCACTGTCGCTGTCCGGCCGTCAGGCGATATCCGCCGCGGCGAGGCGGAGGATCTTGTCCGAGGCAGCCCCGAAGCCGGTCACCTTCTTGTTGACGGCATAGAGGCTCGGCAGCCCGAACAGGAACATGGCCGGGTTCTCGGCATGGAGGATCTCCATCATGCGGTGGTAGGCTCGCTCCCGGGCCGCCTGGTCGTTGGTCGAGCGCGCCTCGACGAAGAGCCTTTCATATTCATCGTTCTTCCACACCGACCGGCGGCTGCCCTCGGTGAACCAGACCGTCGCGAAATCGGCGTCGCCCAGACTGTACCAGCCGATCATGTAGATCGGCCCGGCCCGCTGCGCGCGCTGCATCTGCGTCCAGACGCCACCCTCGACGACGTTCACGGTGGCGTTGACGCCGATGTTGGAGAGCATGCCGGCGACGGCATTGGAGATGTCCACGTCCGAGAGATACTTGCCCGACTGGGTGGCGATGGGGATCGGCGTGCGGAAGTTGAACCTGGCCTCCCGCAGCAGCGCCTTCGCCCGGTCCGGATCGAAGGGACGCGGCTTGAGCGCGGGATTGAAGCCGAAGGTGTTGGAGGTGAGCAATTGTCCCTGCAACAGCTCGCCACGGCCCTTCAGCAATTCCCGGCGGATCGCCTCCTTGTCGATGGCGTAGTCGAAGGCTTCCCGGACCTTCGGGTTGTTGAAGGGCGGCACGCGGACGTCGTAGGTCAGGATCAGCCCGACGCTTGAGACGATCTCGTCCAGCTTGGCGGCGGAGGAACTCTCGACCTGTGGGATCAGGTCGATGGGGACTTCCTCGATGATGTGTGTCTCGCCGGCGACGAGGGACGCGATGCGCGTGCCGGGGTCGGGGATCTCGCGAATGACGAGGCGGTCCACCTTTGGCGCGCCGCCCCAATACTCCCTGTTCGCCGTCAGCTCATAGCGGTCGCCCGGAACCCAGCGCTGGAAGACGAAGGGGCCGGTGCCCATCGGGCGGGCCGCGAGACCGTCGAAGCCGACGCGCTCGAAATACGCCTTGCTCTGGATCTGGATGTTGGAAAGGCCCTGGAGGATGGTCGGGAAGACCGCCCGAGCCGTGAGGTTCAGCGTGTACTTGTCCACCACGGTCGCCTGGGTGACCGGCGCGATGCGCGCCAGGGATCCATAGCCATTGGCCGGGTTGATCACGTAGTTGATGGTGTAGGCGGCATCCTCGGCGGTGAATTCGCTGCCGTCGTGGAACTTCACACCCTGGCGCAGCTTGAACTGCGTCGTCACCTCATCGAGCTGGGTGTGGCTTTCCGCCAGCCCCGGCACGGCCTGGCCGGCATTATCGCGCGAATACAGCGCCTCATTGGTCTGACTGATCAGGCTCGATGAGGCGAAGGAGGAGATGCCGGGGCGCAGCGAGTCCGGAAAGACCGAGGCGCCCACCACCAGAGTCTTCCCCGCGGCACGCGCCGGCCGCGGCAGGCCAAGACCTGTCGCCGTGCCGCCGGCCAGGGCCGCCTGCCCCAATCCCCGTCGGGTCAGGGCGAAGGGCGCGGTCTTCGATCGGTCAGTCGGCATGGGGATGTCCTTTTCGACCTGGTTTGTGCGGGTCCGGCGCCGCGCGCTGGGAAGCGGGCGTCACGACGGCAGACTCTCTGCGAAATGGCAGGCAGCGACGTGGCCGGGCGCCAGTTCGCGCAGCGCTGGATCTTCCTCCCGGCAGCGGTGCTGGGCATGGACACAGCGCGTATGGAACCGACAGCCGCTCGGCACCGCATCGGCGCTGGCGATTTCGCCGATGGCATCCAAGCGCTTTCGCGTCATGCCCGGCCGGTGCGACGGCACCGCCGAGAGCAAGGCCCGCGTGTAGGGATGTCGCGGTCTGCGATACAGATCCTGCTTGCTCGCCAGCTCGACGATGCGGCCCAGATACATCACCGCCACGCGCGTCGCGACATGACGCACGACGCGCAGATCATGCGAGATGAAGAGGTAGGTCAGGCCGAATTGCTGTTGCAGCCCGGTGAGCAGGTTGACCACCTGCGCCTGCACGGACACGTCCAGCGCCGAGACCGGTTCGTCGCACACGATGAATTCCGGTCGCAGGGCCAGGGCGCGCGCGATGCCGATGCGTTGGCGCTGCCCGCCCGAAAATTCATGCGGGTAGCGCGCGGCGTAATCGGCCGACAGGCCCACCAGCGGCAGCAGCTCCGCCACCCGGGCGGTCTGCTCCGCCCGCTTCAGGCCGGCGAGATGCATCGGTTCCGACACCAGCGCGCCGACCGTCATGCGCGGATTGAACGAGCTTCCGGGGTCCTGGAAAATCAACTGCATGCGGCGGCGATACGCCCGCAGCGTGTCGGCCTTCGCCGCCGTGATCTCGGTGCCGTCGAAGGCAATGCTGCCGCCATCGGGTTCTGCCAGGCGCACCAGAAGGCGGCCGGTGGTCGTCTTGCCGCAGCCGCTTTCACCGACCAGGGCCAGGGTCTCCCCGCGCTGCACGTCGAAGCTGATGCCATCCACGGCTTTCACCACCCGCCCCCCGACGGCGAAGTGCCGCGTCAGGTCGCGGATGCGCAGGAGCGGGGTCGGTTCCATCTCAGGCCGCCATCATCGCATCGACATGCCAGCAGGCGGCGCTGTGCGCGTGCGCGATCGGGTTCAGCGGCGGCACGGCGGCGCGGCAGACATCGGAGGCCAGGGCACAGCGCGGATGGAAGGGACAGCCCATCGGCATGGCAAACGGGCTCGCCACCATGCCGGGGATCGCCGGCAGCACGGGCGGGTCCTCCTCCTCCAGCGCCGGCATGCTGTACAGCAGACCCTGCGTGTAGGGATGCGCCGGATTGGCGAAAAGACGGCTCACCGGCGCCCGTTCGACGATCCGCCCGGCGTACATGACCTGCACCGCATCGGCGAATTCGGCCACCACGCCCAGGTCGTGGGTGATCAGCATGATGGCCATGCCCATCTGCTGCTGAAGGTCCCGCAGCAGTTCCAGGATCTGCGCCTGGGTTGTCACATCCAGTGCCGTGGTGGGCTCGTCGGCGATCAGCAATTGCGGCTCACAGGCCAGCGCCATGGCGATCATCACGCGCTGACGCATGCCCCCCGACAATTCATGCGGATATTTGTCGAGTGCAGCACGCGCGGATGGCAGGCGGACGAGATTCAGCAGTTCCTCCGCCCGGCGGTTCGCCGCCGCGCGACCAAGGCCGAGATGGACACGGAGCCCTTCGCGCAGCTGATGGCCGATGGTGAAGATGGGGTTCAGCGAGGTCGTCGGATCCTGAAAGATCATGCCGATCCTGCGACCACGAATGCGGCACATCTCGGCTTCGCGCATCGGTACGATGTCACTGCCGTCGAAGACGATGCGCCCGCCCGATATCCGGGCAGCGTGGTCAGGCAGCAGCCGCATCAGCGCCAGCGCGGTCACGCTCTTGCCGCTTCCGGATTCACCGACGACGCCAAGCACCTGGCCTTTCGCGACATCGAAGCCGACGCGATGCACGGCCTCGAAGCGACCCTGCCCGGTCTGGAATTCCACCGTCAGGTCGCGCACGGACAGCAGAGCGCGGGCATCTGTCGCTGCTTCGGCCAAGGCCACGACCCGCGAAGGGTGGCTGGTTGCGATATCGTCGGCCAAACAGGCTCCTCGCCGCATTTCCGCTGCGTTGATCTCGGTGTCCGGCCGACAAGGAAAGCAACGATCATGCCAGGCGACAGCGGGTGTCGCGATCCATCGCGCAGGCCGACGGCGGTACCGGCCTGACGCTGCGGCGTCATCGTGACCAGCCGACGCCCCCTTTTCGTTCAGTTGGACGTTACCCTGCGACCGATGCGGCCGGTGCCGATCCTCACAAGGATGGCGGCTGCATCGCGGCACGATCAGCGATTTCATAGACACAGCAGGCAATCCGTCTCGACGCCTGCAGCGCACGATCCGTCATCCGGCATTGCTGGCACGAATATTGGGTTCACCTCGTTCGACGCTGCCGCGACACCGACAGCATTCCTTCGCCGCACGCATCGAGGAGCCACCCATGTCAGACACTGCCATCATCCGTCTCAGCCGCCGGGACCTTCTCCTCGCCAGTGTCTTCGTTGCCGCGGCGCCGGTCGCCGAGGCACAGACGCCAACGCCGCGGCGCGGCGGCACCATGGTGATGCTGGTGCACCCCGAGCCCTCGACACTCGCCACCTATGCTGTCTCGGCAGGCAACATCCCGCCGGTGACGACGCAGATCTACGAGGGCCTGCTGACCTATGACTGGGACCTGAAGCCGGCGCCGGCGCTCGCGAAATCGTGGGAGATCGCACCCGACGGCAAGACCATCACCTTCCGTCTGCAGGAAGGCGTGACCTTCCACAACGGCCAACCCTTCACCAGCGCCGATGTGCAGTACTCCTTCATGGAAGTCGCCAAGAAGGTGAATCCGAACGGGCCGGTCATCCTCGCCGAGCTGACATCAATCGACACGCCGGATCCACTGACCGCCGTGTTCAACCTGGCCAATCCGGCGCCGTACCTGATGGTGTCGCTGTCGTCGAACAACATGCCCATCGTCTGCAAATCGGTGTTCGAGGGCACGCAGCCGCTGAACAACCCGACCGCGAACCGGCCGATCGGTACCGGGCCATTCAAATTCGCGGAATGGAATCGCGGACAGTACATCCGGCTCGACCGCAACGACCGGTACTGGAAGCCGGGCCTGCCGATGCTCAACCGCATCATCGCGCGCTTCATCCCCGATGCTGCAACACGATCCGCCGCGCTCGAAGCGGGCGAGGCGCACTACGCCGCATACAGCGCCGTCAACGCGGCCGATATCCGGCGCCTGCAGGCCAGCCCGATCCTCGGCAGCACCACGCAAGGCTATGGCATGACCGCGGCCATCACCGCGCTCGAATTCAACATGCGGCGGCCGAATCTCGCGAAGAAGGAAGTGCGGCAGGCGATCGCCTATGCGATCGACCGGCAGTTCCTCGTGGACAACGTGCTCTACGGCTTCGCGAAGCCGGCCACGGGGCCGCTCAGCTCGGTCTTCTCAACCTCGGGCTTCTACACCGACCAGGTGCGCCGCTTCGACGTGCCCGACCGGATCGACATCGCCAATCGCCTGATGGATGAGGCCGGCTTCCCGCGCGGGACCGACGGCAAGCGCATGTCGCTCTATCTCGAGATCAATTCCTTCGGTGAGCAGTGGTTGCGGCAGGGTGAATACATCAAACAGGCGCTGGCGCAGATCGGCATCGACGTGACGCTGCGCAGCGAGGACACCGCGACCTGGCTGCGCCGCTGCTACACGGATTATGACTACGACATCAACGAGCCGTTCTATTCGGCTGGCGCCGACCCGGTGGTGGGCGTGCATCGCCACTACGTGTCCTCGGCGATCCGGCGCGGCACGACATTCGTGAACAACAAGGACTATCGTAATCCGGAACTCGACGGCTTGATGGATGCCGCGACCCGCGAGCCCGACCCGGCGCGAAGGGCCACGCTGTATCACGAAGCCCAGAAGATCCTGGTCGAGGACAGCCCCGGCGCCTGGCTGTGCGAGGTCCAATATGTCACCATCTTCAACAAGAAGCTGCACGACCACACCGGCCCGCTCGGCGCGTACCAGGCGCTCGACCGCGCCTGGCTGGACCGCTGAACGGTGCGTCGCTGGCGCTATTTCGGCTACCGGCTGCTGCTGGCGCTGCCGGTCGTCTTCGGTATTCTGATCCTGAACTTCTTCCTGATCCGCCTCGCCCCGGGGGATGCAGCCTCGGTGCTGGCCGGCGAAAGCGGCGCGGCGACGCCGGAATACACGGAATTGCTCCGCGCCAAATTCGGGCTGGACCGGCCGCTGCCGGAACAGTTCGTCGCCTACATCCTGGCCGCGCTGCAATTCGACCTTGGCTTCTCCTTCCGCAACGATGCGCCGGTGTCGGAACTCGTCGTCGCGCGGCTCGGGCCGACCGTGCTGCTGATGATCACCGCCTACACCTTCGCCCTGTCGATCGGCACGCTGCTCGGTCTGTTGGCAGCGGTGGCGCGCAACACGTGGCGCGATGCGGTGATCTCGGTCGCGACGCTGATCTGTTACGCGACGCCGGGCTTCTGGCTCGGGCTGATGCTGATCGTGATCTTCTCCCTGCATCTCGGCTGGTTCCCCACGAGCGGCTTCGAGAACATCGCGGAAGGCTATGAAGGCTGGGACCGCGTGCTGGATGTGGCGCGGCACCTCGCAATGCCGGCAACGGCGCTCGGGCTGTTCTACCTGGCGCTGTACACGCGCGTGATGCGGGCCTCGATGCTCGAACAGACCGGCATGGACTATGTCGTCACGGCGCGCGCCAAGGGGCAGAGCGAGCGCCGCATCATGTTCGGCCACATGCTGCGCAACGCCTTCCTGCCCGTGCTCACCATGGCGGGTGTGCAGGCAGGCAACCTGATCGGCGGATCGGTGGTGGTCGAGACGGTGTTCGGCTGGCCCGGCATCGGCACCCTCGCCTTCAACGCCCTGCAGTCGCGCGACCTCAATCTGCTGCTCGGCATCTTCTTCATCTCGGCCTGCCTGGTCGTGATCATCAATCTGATCGTGGAGATCCTCACCGTGTTTCTTGATCCGCGGATCCAGGCCTGATGCGCGCCGGCCTGCGGCGCTTCGCGCGCAACCGGATGGCCCTGGCGGGCGCCTTCGTCATCTTCTGCGTCGTCCTGCTGACCGTCACCGCGCCGTTCCTGTTCCCGCAAGGCGCCTTCAGCCTCGCCGGCCAGCCCTTGCAGCCGCCGAGCCTGCGCTTTCCGCTCGGCACCGATGCGCTGGGGCGGGACGTCGCGGCCGGCGTGGCGGAAGGGGCGCGGACATCGCTCCTCATCGGCATCTCGGCCGCGCTGTCGGCCGTGCTGTTCGGTGCGGCAGTCGGCGGGGTCGCGGGGTATTACCGCGGCCCGATTGACCTGCTGCTGATGCGCATGACCGAGTTCTTCCAGACCATTCCGGCCTTCCTGCTGGCCATGCTGCTGGTGGTGATCCTCTCGCCCTCGCTTCTCAGCGTCATCATCGCGATCGCGGCGGTGTCCTGGCCCGGCATCGCGCGGTTGGTGCGCGGCGAGTTCGTCGCGCTGGGTGGGCGGGAATTCATCCTGGCCAGCGCCGGCCTCGGCGCCAGCGGGCCGCGCATCATCTTCCGCCATCTTCTGCCCAACTGCCTGTCCTCGATCATCGCGGTGGGTTCACTGCTTGTGGCGACAGCGATCCTGCTGGAGACGGGGCTCGCCTTTCTCGGCCTCGGCGACCCCAACATCATGAGCTGGGGGCTGCAGATCAGCGCAGGGCGCGTTTCGCTGCGCAGCGCCTGGTGGGTCTGCACCTTTCCCGGCATCGCCATCCTGCTGACCGTGCTGTCGATCAACCTGATCGGCGATGGTCTGAACGAGGCGCTGAACCCGAGGTTGCGCGAACGATGAGCGGCATTGTCCTCGACATCCAGGACCTGACCATCGGCCTGCCGGCCGGCGCGGACCGCAGCAGCGCGGTTCAGGCGATGAACCTGACGCTGCGCGCCGGGGAAGTGACCTGCCTGATCGGCGAATCAGGCTCCGGCAAGTCGCTCGCCGCACGCGCGGTGCTCGGCCTGCTGCCCGGCCCGCGCGTGAGCGTGACGAGCGGGCGAGTCCTGTTCGAAGGTCAGGACCTGGTGAGCCTGTCCCCGCGCGAGATGGCAAAGATCCGCGGCGCGCGCATCGGCATGATCTTCCAGGAGCCGATGACCGCGCTCAATCCGCTGCACCGCATCGGCCGGCAGATCGAGGAGGTGTTCCGCATCCACACCACGCTCGGCGCGACCGAGCGGCGCGCGCGCGTGGTCAAGCTGCTGGCGGATGTCCATCTGCCGGATCCCGAGAAGATCGCGCGATCCTTTCCGCACCAGCTGTCCGGCGGGCAACGCCAGCGCGCGATGATCGCCATGGCGCTGGCGCTGGACCCGAAGCTGCTGATCGCCGACGAGCCGACCACGGCGCTCGACGTCACCACCCAGGCGCAGATCCTGCACCTGATCCACGAACTGCAGCGCGAACACGGCACGGCGGTGCTGTTCATCACCCATGATTTCGGCGTCGTCGCCGACATCGCCGACCACGTTGCCGTGCTGCAAAAGGGCGTGCTGGTCGAATCCGGCACGCGCGATGCCGTGCTCAACACGCCGCAGCACCCCTACACCAAGACCTTGCTCGCTGCGGTGCCACGGCTGGTGGTGCCCGATCGCCCACCAGCCACCCCGGGGCTGGTGGTGCTGGAGAGCGTCGATGTCCGCAAATCCTATGCGGCGAAGGGCTTCTTTTCGCGCGGCCGCAGCACCCAGGCGCTCGACGGGGTCAGCGTGCAACTGCACCGGGGCGAAACGCTTGGCCTGGTCGGTGAATCGGGGTCGGGGAAATCGACCCTGGCGCGGGCGATGACGCGGCTGCTGCCGATCGATTCCGGCGACGTCATCCTCATGGGCGAAGGCATCACGCATCTTTCGACCAAGGCCATGCGCCCGTATCGCCGCCAGGTGCAGATGGTGTTCCAGGATCCCTACGCCTCGCTCGACCCCCGGCAGCGCGTGGTCGACATCATCTCCGAAGGGCCGATCATTCACGGCACACCACCGGCCGAGGCGCATGCGCGGGCCCGGCGGCTGCTGGGTCTGGTGGGTCTCGATCCTTCCGCCGCCGACCGTTTTCCGCATGAATTCTCCGGCGGGCAGCGGCAGCGCATCGGCATCGCGCGGGCGCTGGCTGTCGAGCCTGACGTGCTCGTCGCGGATGAACCGGTCTCGGCACTCGATGTCTCGGTGCAGGCGCAGGTGCTCGAACTGCTCGCGGACATCAAGGCGAAGCTTGGCATCTCCATGCTGTTCGTGACGCATGATCTGCGCGTGGCGCTGCAGATCTGCGATCGCATCGCGGTGATGCGCCACGGTGCCATCGTCGAACTGGGCCCCACGGCGGAGATCTTCGCCGCACCGCGCCACCCCTATACACGGGCGCTGTTCGATGCCGTCCCCGGCGCGGCCTGGAGCCAGGGCGCCGAGATCCTGACCCCCGCGGAGTAGCCTGATGGAATTCCCTGCCGAAGCCTTCCTGCCCGGTCCCCGGGTGACGATTCCTGGCGCCACGGGCGGGCCGCTGGGCGGTCTGACCTTCGCCGCCAAGGATCTGTTCGACGTCGCCGGGCATCGCACCGGCGGCGGCAATCCGGATTGGGCGGCGACACATCCCGTCCCGACCGCCCATGCCTGGGCGGTGCAGGCTTTGCTCGATGCCGGCGCAAACCTCGTCGGCAAGACCATCACCTGCGAGATCTCGCTCGGCATCCTGGGCTTCAATGCCTTCGACGGCACGCCGCCCAATCCGGCAGCATCCGGATGCCTGCCGGGCGGGTCGTCCAGCGGCTCGGCCTCGGCTGTCGCGGCGGGGGCGAGCGACATCGCCCTGGGGACCGATTCCGGCGGGTCGGTTCGGGTCCCCTCCAGCCTGTGCGGCCTGTATGGCATGCGCCCGAGCCTGGGCGCTGTCTCGATGGAAGGCGTCTGCCGGCAGGCGCCGACCTATGACACGGTCGGTTGGTTCGCCCGCGATGCGGCGACCTTCGCGCGCGCCGCCGAAGTGTTGCTCGGCACGAAGCTGCCCGCGGCCGAGGCCGATGGCCTGCTGGTGGCGGAAGATGCTTTCGCCTTCGCCGACCCTGACCTGGCCGAGGCGCTGCGCCCGGCTGTCGCGCGCGTTGGGGCGTTCCTCGGCGGCGCCACGGCCATGACCATCGCCGAGCCAGGCGAGTTGGAGGTCTGGGCCAGCCAGCGCAACATCCTCCAGCGCGCCGAAAGCTGGCAGACTTTCCGCGGCTGGATCGAGGCGGTGAATCCACGCTTCGGCTTCAACGTCGCCCGCAACCTGACGGTCGCATCCAGCATCACCGCCGAGCAGGTGGCGTTGGCCAATGTCGTGCGCCGGCGCGCGGTGGAACGTGCCAGGCAGTTGCTGGAAGGCGGCGCGGTGCTGTGCATGCCGACGACGCCCTTCACCGCGCCGCCGCTCGGCCTGCCGCTCAGCGAGTTGGATCGCTATTCGGCGCGCATCGGGCTGCTGACATCCTTCGCCGGGCTGGTCGGCCTGCCGCAGATCAGCTTGCCGGTCGCCAGCATCGGCGGCAAACCGGCGGGACTTTCATTGATTGGCTGGCGCGGGGCCGATGCCCGCCTGGCCGCAATCGCCCAGGCCCTGGAGGCAAGCGCATGACCGAGATCAACGACCCCGCCATCGTCGCCGAAGTGCGCGCCGCCTTCGACCGCTACGATCGCGGCCTGGACGACAATGACGTCGCGGTGCTGGATGACAGCTTCTGGGACAGCCCGCACACGCTGCGCTACGGCGTCGGGGAAAATCTCTATGGCCATGCCGAGATCGCCGCCTTCCGCGCCTCCCGCACGCCGGAGCAACACAAATCCCGTGCGCGACGACTGGAGAATACGCTCATCACCACCTTCGGCCGCGACTTTGCTGTTGCCAACACGGAGTATGTGATTCTCGCCAGCGGCAAGCGCGGCCGGCAGAGCCAGACCTGGCTGCGTACGCCGGAGGGATGGAAGGTCGTTGCCGCCCATGTCAGCATGCTGGCCTGAGCGCCTGACGCCACCAGGGTGCTAGAGCAGATCGCGTCTGATTGGACTCAGCGAGTGATGCAAGTGGGTCGAGGCGCTGCGGCATACCGGCGCGGGTGAGTATGATTGCTGAGTCGCGGTCTTTGAGCCCTGTCAGGTCTCGCGCTGGGGGCTGACATGGTGGGTGACGACTGGCGGCCGCCTCCAGGTCCATCCCGGCCCTAACGCAGCCTTGGGTCATCCAGGATGCCAATCACGGCGGAAAGAACCCGCACCGCGCGTTCGTGTCCCGCCTCATGCGCGTTGGCCAAAGCCAGTTCCAACGCCGGCGTCACCGCCGCGAAGTAGCCGATCGCCGGTTCGGGGTAGCGGCTGACATGCCGAAGCACTGCCGTTTGGGGAGGTGCTACTGCACGGATGTCCGCAATGGTTGCATTGAACGAGCCCATAACGTCGATCCTTTACAATTCGAAATCAACACGCCGGTCAGTAGCACACCCATGCGTGCAGCAAATTAATATCGACTCGCGCAAAAGTTGTGCTTATTTATTGTCCTTCATAACTAGTTGGTTTCTAACCAGTTTATCATTTACTGCGATAAATCATTGACGCAAAATTCACGAACGCTAGAACCCTTTGACGCTCGGGAACGTAGTTTTGCCGACATATTACATTCACCTACAGAATAGTGCGCCTAAGAAGCCCAGGCGCGGACGAACAGGCGGACCCACCCGCCGATGCGTGCAGAGGAATTGATGCAGCGACAAGCCCTTGGCGCCTCCATCGAGTGGGCGCTCCGCGAGCAGCTTGCCTTAACAGATCAGCCGCAAGCGCAGCTCACTGCGATAGCGGAGGAACTGTTCGCTGCCCTAGGCTGTGTTGCTGATCGCGGCGGTGTCCATGGTCGGGAAATGATGGATGCGGTGCGACGGGAATTCCAAACGGCGATCGCGAGGGTCCGGCAAGAATATGAGGCAGGCGGGGCACCGCCGCAGGCCGCACGCTATGGTGCCATCGGCAAAGGACTCCAGGGCCGCCGCCCACAGACCCGTGACGGAGGGGTGTGAGCAGCTTTCACGACGAGATCGCGTGATACGTGTATCTGATTGGGGCGTTACAACCCAAAATAGTGATTGGTGCGCACGCGGGTAAACCGGTTAAGCCGGCATGCATGAAGTTCGTGGCGATCATCGTTTGCCTCATCCTGATGGTCATCACATCGGGCGCCGTCATCGTCGCGAGCGAGCCGGAAACGCGGGTCCGCCCCTATGACCCCTACGATCAGGCGAACTGATCCAGTCGCTCTCGGTGAGCGACCTTCTTGTCCACTGCTTCGCAATCCGATCCAGTATGGCCATGTCGCCGTGCCAGTGCTTCAGGAGGCTCGCGTCCGCACCACTTGGCGAGGCCTGCCAGACGACCAAGGCCACGCGTGGCACTGCACGTTCAGACAGTAGCCAATTTGGGTGCCTGTCTGTCCGAGAGGGGCAACGACATCTTGAATTACGGACGGCGCAGCAAGGCCGTCGGGTAAAGACGTCCATGCTCCGGGGTCTGCATGACTTGCAGAATGAAGCCACGCGGTAGTTCGACAACCCCGTTGATGGGCGCCGGGTCCTCCCTGTCATCCCAGGCCGCGGCAAGCGGCCGGCCTTCCATGTCGCGTGGATCCATCCCCAACAGATGCACCACCGTCGGGACGATATCCGTCAGATCCGCCGGCATCTGCGCGATGACACCCCGCCGGAACGGGCCGCCCTGCATCACCAGGACCGTCGCCAATTCAGCGCGGTGCAGGCCACCGTGCATCCCGCCGCCTTCGGGTACATCCGGCGCATCGAAAGGCGCGTGGCCCGGCAGGCCCCATTCGTCATCCGCCTCGCTGCCCGCGAAGGTGACGACGAGGTCGGCGCTGCGGCGATGCCCGCTACCCAGCAGCGCCAGTGGGGTGGCTTGGCCTGTCGGCAGGATCGACGGATCGCGTGCCAGTAGCGGACCGGCCCAGTCCTGCTCCGCCAGGAAGGCGGCCACCTGCGGTGCCAGCGACGCGTCCCTGAACCACAGCCCCGGCGCGGCAGCCGGCGCGACGGCGATGTCCACGCCTTCCGACAGGCCGGTCCCGGCGCGGAAGCCGGCGCGACACAGTTCCTGCTGCAAGGACCGCTTGCCGCGCCCCGTGACATGGCCGTGATCGGACAGAACGATGATGGCGATCTCCGCCGCATCGGGCTGCGCCTCGCGCCAGGCGATGATGTCGCCCAGTACATCGTCGGCGGCGCGAAGCCCGGCCTGTGCCTCGGGCGACCGCAGCCCACCCCAATGGAAGGCGATGTCGGGTTCCGACAGCCACAGCAGCGCCACCTCAGGACGGCGCTCGGGCAGCACGATCTCCAGCAGCACGCGCGCGGCGTGGCGCAGGCGGGCCAGGTTCGGCACCGTCTGCGGCGGCGTCGGGCCAAGGCGGTCGCGCACCAGCGCGGCGGTCTCGCCATCCTCATCCTCGACATTCCACCGGAAACTGCCGAGGCGATCGGCCGCCGGATGCAGCAACTGCGCCGCCCCCGCCGTACCCGCGCTGACCAGGGCGAAGTCCAGCCCGCGCGGCGCCATGCGCTCGGCGAGGCTCGGCCGTTCCAACGGGCTTTCGGCACCCTGCGCCAGCGCCATCACATCGGCGACGAGCTTCGTCCGCAGCAGGCGGTTGGGGGCCACTGTCGCATCGAACAGCGTGTTCGCCACCATGCCGTGCCCGCCGGGCCGGCAGCCGGTGATGAGCGAGGGCGTGGCCACGCGCGTCTCACTGGGGAACACGCTGCGCGCATGGGCGAAACGGGTTCCCTGTGCCGCCAGTTCGGCCAGGTTCGGCGTCGCTTCGGGCGACACCATGTCGGGCCGCAGCCCGTCGAAGGCGACGAGGATGAATCGGGTCATGATGATGTTCCAGGCGTTCAGCGCAGTGTCGGGTCGAGTTGGTCTCGCAGCCAATCCCCGATCAGCGAGACCGAGAAGGTGGTCAACACGATGGTGAGCGCCGGCGCCAGCAGGATCCATGGCGCGCGCGTCAGGTATTCCCGGCCATAGCCGACCATGCTGCCGAGAGAGGTGGCGGGCGGCTGCACGCCAAGCCCCAGGAAGCTCAGCCCGCTTTCCAGCAGGATGATCTCCGGGAAGGCCAGCGTCATCGACACGATCAGCGTCGAGGCAATGTTGGGCAGCACGTGCCGCCCATAGATGCGCCACGGCGTCGCACCCAGCTGCCGCACCGCCGAGGCGTATCCCTGCGACCCCGCGCTGACGGCGAGGCCCCGCGCGATCCGCGCATAGCGTTCCCAGGCATGCAGGCCGAGCAGGCAGATGAACAGCGTCAGCGAATTGCCGAAGAAGGCCAGCACCGCCAGTGCGAGGATCAGGAACGGCAGGCTGGCCGAGAAATCGACCAGCGCCAGCACCACCTGTTCCACGAAACCCCTGAAATGCGCGGCCAGGAAGCCCAGCGTCGTGCCGATCAGCGCGCCGATGATGGTAGCGCCGAAGGCGATCAGCAGGCTCATCCGGATGGAATAGATCAGCCGCGCCAGCACGTCCCGGCCCAGTTCATCCGTGCCCAGCGGATGCAGCCAGGTGCCACCCATGAAGACCGGCGGCGACAGCCGGTTCCGCAGGTCGAGCGCGGTATAGGCATAGGGGCTGACCACATCCGCCAGCACGGCGGTCAGCAGCATCAGCGCCAGCCAGCCAAGGCCGAACAGCACCATCGGCGGCACCCGCAGCCGCGGCGCGCGCGGCGGCGCCTGGACCACGGTCACGTCCTGCATCGGAATGTCGGACATGTCAGGCCGTCCCCGCCGCGCGGCGCGGCTGGTTGCGCAGCCGTGGATCGAGCACCCCATACAGCAGGTCCACGATCAGGTTGGACGTGACCATTGTCATCGCCACCAGAAGCAATATGCACTGCACCACCGCCAGGTCGCGATTGCCCACCGCCACCACCAGCAACCGCCCGACGCCTGGCCAGGAGAACACGCTTTCCACCACCACCGCGCCGGCAATGAGGCTGCCGACCATGAAGCCGACGATGGTAACGGTCGGGATCGCCGCATTCGGCAATGCATGGCCCCACACCACGGAGCGCCACGGCACGCCCTTGGCACTGGCCGTGCGGATATAGGGCTGGCCGAGCACTTCCAGCATCGCGCTGCGGGTGAAGCGCGCCAGCACGGCAGCGCCACCGACCCCCAGCGTGATGATCGGCAGGATGGCGTGGCGCCAACTGTCCTGCCCGCCCGATGGCAACCACCCCAGTTGCACCGCGAAGACCAGCACCAGCAGCAGCCCCAGCACGAAGGACGGGATGGTGAACCCTGCCACCGCCAGCATCATCACCGCGCGGTCGATGAAGGAATTGCGGTGCAGCGCGGCGGTGATGCCGGCCGGGATGCCCAGCCCGATCTTGATGGCCAGTGCCGGGAGCGTCAGTGCCAGCGTCGCCGGGATGCGTTCGGCGACCAGCACGATAGCGTCGCGCCCGTCCCGCATCGAACGGCCCAGATCGCCCTGCAGGATGGCGCCGAAATAGTTGAAGTATTGCACCCAGACCGGCTGATCGAGGCCCCAGGCGGCGCGGAACGCTTCCACAGCCTCGGGCGGCGCATCGGCGCCCATGATGATCTGCGCCGGGTCGCCAGACAGGCGCAGCACGACGAAGGCGAAGGTCACGACCATCACGATGGTGATGGCGGCACGCAGCAGGCGGCTGCCGAGGAAGCGGATCATGTCAGGCGGCCCTTCGCACTTCGCCGGCACCGGGCAACGCATCGCCATGCGCGACGTGGCAGGCGACCAGCCTTCCATCGACCGCACGCGGCTTCAGCAGCGGCGCTTCCTGCGCGCACAACGCGGTTGCTATCGGGCAGCGCGGATGGAAGGCGCAGCCGCCGGGCCGGTCGGCGGGGTTCGGGGGGTCGCCCTGCAACACGATACGCCCGCCGCGACGGCCAGGATGCGGAATGGCCGAAACCAATGCCTGCGCGTAGGGATGCGCCGGTTCATGCAGCACGGCGTCGGGTTCGCCTTCCTCGACGATCGTGCCGAGATACATCACCGCGACCCGATGGCTGACCTGGCGCACCGCGCGCAGGTCATGGCTGATGAACAGGATGCCGAGCCCGAGGCGTTCCTGCTGGTCCACCAGCAGATTCATCACCTGCGCCTGGATCGACACATCCAGCGCGCTGATCGGTTCGTCGCAGACGAGGAGCTCCGGTTCGGTCGCCAACGCGCGGGCCAGCACGGCGCGTTGGCGCTGCCCACCCGAGAGTTCATGCGGGTAGCGCGCCGCCTGGTCGGGGCGCAGGCCGACGGCGCGCAGCGCCTCGATGGCACGGGCGGGGCGGTCGGCGGCGGTGCCGATGCCGTGGATGTCGAAGGGTTCGCGCACCTGCACGCCGATCGGCAAGCGCCGGTCCAGCGCGCCCAACGGGTCCTGGAACACCATCTGCATCCGCGCCCGCAGCGAACGCCACGCCACCGTGCCGGGGGCCGACATCGGCTGGCCCTGGAAGGCGACGGTGCCGGCATCGGGCGCTTCCAGCCCCAGCACCAGCCGCCCGGTGGTGGATTTGCCGCAGCCTGACTCACCAACCAGGCCAAGCGTGCGGCCCCGCTCGACGGTCAGCGATACGCCCGCCACCGCGCGGACTTCCACAGACCGGCCCAGCAGGCCACGGCGCATCGCATAGCGGCGCACCAATCCCTCTGCTTTCAACAGCGCTGTCATGCGTGGACGGCTTCGCGCGCAACCGGCTTGGGCGTCGCCAGCAGGCAGGCGGCACGGTGGCCCGGCGCCACCATGACCGCGCCGGGCATCGCCGCGTCGCAAGCGCCCATGCGATCGCCGCAGCGTGGCGCGAAGGCGCAACCCGGCGGCATCGCCCAGGGTTCGGGCACGCCGCCTGGAATGGCGGCCAGTCGGCGGCGCGGCCCGTCCAGCGGCGGCAGCGCGCCCAGCAGGCCGCGCGTATAGGGATGCGTCGGCTTGGCAAACAGCGCATCGACCGACGCCTGTTCCACAATGCGACCGGCATACATGACGCAGACTCGATCGCAAGCTTCCGCCACCACGCCGAGATCGTGGGAGATCAGCACCAGCGCCATCCCCGTCTCCCGCCGCAGATCCTGCAACAGGGTCAGGATCTGTGCCTGGATGGTCACGTCCAGCGCCGTGGTGGGTTCGTCGGCCACCAGCAGTTCTGGGCGACCGGCGAGTGCGATGGCGATCATCACCCGCTGGTTCTGCCCGCCCGAGAGTTCATGCGGCCAGGCATCCAGCCGGCGCGCCGCATCGGGGATGCCTACCTGGTCGAACAGCCGCTTGGCTTCCGCCCGCGCGGCGGCACCGCGCATGCCGCGATGCAGGCGAAGGGCTTCTTCCACCTGCCGCCCGATGCGGATGACCGGGTTCAGGCTGCTGGCCGGGTCCTGGAAGATCATCGCGATGCGGCCGCCGCGCACGCGGTCCAGTGTTTCCGGCCGCGCGCCCAGCAGTTGCTGCGAGTCCAGCGTCACGCTGCCCGTGACCTTCGCCTTGGCCGGGAGCAGGCCAAGTGCGGCAAGCCAGGTGACGGATTTCCCGCAGCCCGATTCACCGACCAGCCCGACCGCCTCGCCGGGTGCGACATCGAGGTCGATGCCGCGCAGCGCGGCCTGCCCGTCAAAAGCCACATGCAGGTCGCGCAGTGCGACGAGCGCCGTCATGCGCCCCAGTTCCGCGACCGGAAGTCCATCTGGAAGGATTGCCCCGGTGCCCAGTTCAGGTCGCGCCGCTTGGCAGTGAGGTTCACCGACTGATGCAGCACGGTATAGGCGGGGTCCTCGCGTTCCGCGATTTCCAGCATGCGGCCGAACACCGCACGGCGCTGGGCGGGGTCGGTGCCGGTCTCCAACGCCTCGGACAGGCGGCCGAATTCCTCGTTGCGCCATTCATTGATCTGCCACTGCTGGCCTTGTGGACCATGCGCGGCAACCAGCGAGGAGACGGGGTCGTTGTAGCTGGCGCTGCCCGACCAGTCGCGCACGCCGCGCTGGCCTTCGCGGGAGAGCACCTGCGGGAAGTTCTCCCGCATTTCGATCTGCACGTTCAGCCCGACGGCGCGCCAGCCTTCCAGCAGGATCTGCGCGGTCGGCACCTGATTGGTGTAGTAGCCATTGAGCAGGCGGTAGGGGATCGGTTCGCCGCGATACCCGGCTTCGCGCAACAGGCGACGCGCCTCGGCGGGGTCGAAGCGCGGTGCGGACCACTCGGCATGGTACATCGGGCCGTAGAATTCGAATTGCAGACCCTTGGGCACCGGCGCCCGGCCGCCCCACAGCGCCTGGGTGATGGCGTCACGGTCGATGCTGTGGGTGAAGGCACGGCGGATGCGGGCGTCACGCAGGTTCGGATGGTTCTTGTCGAACACCGTCAGCCGGTGGTTCATGATCGGCCCGCCCACCACCTGGTGGCGGGTGCTGCGTTCCACCGTGGCGATCTGGTCGGGCGGCATGTCGCAGGCGAAATCCGCTTCGCCCGACAGAAGCATGTTGATGCGGGACGACACTTCCGGCACTTCCATGAAGCGCAGGCGGCGCACCGGCGGGCGGCCGCCCCAATACTCGTCGAAGGCTTCAAGGGTCAGCGAATGGTCGGGGCGGAACTCCGCCACGCGGAACGGGCCGGTGCCGATCGGGCGGCGTGCCCAGTCCAGCCAGCTGGCGGATTTCTCGAAGGCATCGCGCGACAGCACCATCGCGACATTGCGGCTGATGCGGCCTTCCAATGTCAGGTCCGGCGTGCGGTTTACGAAGCGGATGGTGTTGGCATCGACAATCTCGATGCGCTCGAAGCCCGGAAAGGTGCGCCGCGCGATGGCGACGACTTCCGGTGGCGGCGTGCGGCCCTGGGTCTGGCCCGGGATGGCGCCGAACAGGTTGCGCGCCTGTTCGGGGGTCAGGTTCCAACCCATGCGGTCGGGGCCGAAGGTGAAGGCGACATCCTCGGCCGTCATGGTGCGGCCGTCATGGAACTTCACGCCCTGGCGCAGCGTGAGTTCCACCGTGCGGTCGTCGATCCGCCGCCAGGATTCCGCCAGGCCCGGCCGCAGCGCCAGGTCACCGGTCCAGGACTGGTCGATCAGCGTTTCCGCATAGGAATTCCAGGTTCGGCTGCCGACATTCGACTGCTCGCGCAGTGTTTCCAGCGTGTTGGTGTTGGCGATCTTCTGCACGGCTATGGTAATCACCGGGCGCTGGTCGGATTGCGCCAGCGCCGGCGCCGCAAGCGCGGCCGGGGTGGCGAGCAGCAGGCGACGGGTCAGCATCATCACGACCCCCAGTTGCCCTGGCGGAAATCCATCGCAAAGGCGGGGCTGGCCTTCCAGCGGATATCGCGGCGCTTGGCGGTGAAGGTCGCGTTCTGGTGGATCACGGTATAGGCGGGGTCCTCCCGTTCCGCGATTTCAAGCATGCGGCGGAATGCCGCGCGGCGGCGGGCACGGTCGGTGCCGGTTTCCAGTTCCACCGCCAGGCGGTTCAGCTCGTCATTGCTGTATTCGCCAACCTGCTGCTGCTGGCCGTTCGGGCCATGCTGCGCGACCAGGGAGGAGACCGGGTCGTTGAAGGGCGCGCTGTTCGACCAGTCCCGCACCGCGCGCGTGGGCGTGCGTTCGAGAATCTGCGACCAGTTTTCCTTCATCTCGATCTGGATGTTGAGGCCGACTGACCGCCACATCTCGACCAGCACCTGCGCCGTGGCGTTCTGGTTGGTGTAGTAGTTGTTCAGCAGACGATACGGGATCGGCTCGCCACGATAGCCGGCTTCGCGCAGCAGGCGGCGTGCCTCGGCCGGATCATAGGCCGGGACCGACCAATCGGCGTGGAACATCTGGTCGTAATATGGCCACTGGAGACCCTTGGGCACTTCCGTGCGCCCGGCCCACAGGCTTTCGACGATCGCGTTGCGATCCATGGCATGGGTGATGGCACGCCGCACACGGGCATCGCGCAGCTGCGGGTGGGTCTTGTCGAAACAGATCAGGCGATGGTTGAGGATCGTCCCGCCCTGAACCTCGAAGGCGGCGTTGCGCTCGATGCCGGGAATCTGGTCGGGCGGGATGTCGCAGGCGAACTGGTAGTCGCCGGCGAGCAGCCCGTTGATGCGCGAGGACACCTCGGGCACTTCCACGAAGCGGATCTGGCGCAGCGGCGGGCGACCGCCCCAGTAATCGTCATGGGCGGCCAACAGCAGCGCGCGGTCGGCCTGGAACTCCACCACGCGATACGGGCCGGTGGTGACCGGCTTGCGCGCCCATTCCAGCCAGCTCGGCGCGGCTTCGAAGGCGCGGCGGCTGATGATCTCGCTGCCGAAGCGCGACAGGCGGCCTTCCAGCGTCACATCCGGCGTCGCGTTGTGGAAGCGCACCGTCATGGCGTCCACGGCCTCCACCCGTTCCAGCGCCGGCCAGGCGCGACGCGCCACGGCCGGGACTTCGGGCGGCAGTTCCTTGCCGGGGCGCGGGGATGGCATGCCCTCGCCGACCGCGATGGTGCGGCCATGGGCGGTGGCCAGCGTGTCGCCGAACATGCGCTCGCGGGAAAAGGAGAAGACGACGTCCTCGGCCGTCAGCGTATCGCCGTTGTGGAAGCGCACATCGGGGCGGAGCTTCAGCTCGATGACGCTGTCGGAGATGCGGCGCCATTCGGTCGCCAGGCCCGGAACCGGTCCGAGATCAGCCAGCCAGTCACGCCCGATCAAACCTTCCCAGATCGAGGAGAAGAAGATGCGCTCCCCGACATTGGACTGTTCGCGCAGCACTTCCAGCGTGTTGCTGTTGCTGATCTTCTGCACGGCAATGGTGATGGCCGGGCGTTGGTCCGCCTGGGCGATGGCGAGGCGTGGCAGTGCGAGGGCGGGGGTGGCGAGCAACAGGCGGCGCTGGATCATCGTGCGGGTTCCTCGGTCGATCATTCGGCGGCGGCGCGGGTAAGGGTGGCGGCGGGCGCGGATGAGCGCTCCTCCAGCCCCTGCGGCGTCGCGCGGAAATGGGTCAGGGTGCGTTCGGCATGGCGCATCCGCAGCGACAGCGCCTTCTGCGCGTAGTCGCGCACCAGCGCTGCGTGGGCGGGGTCGTCGGCCAGGTTCTCGAACTGATTGGGGTCTTGGGCCAGGTCGAAGAACAGCGGCGGCAGGGCTGCGAAGTGGACGTATTTGTAGCGGTCGTCCTGGATGACGCAGAGGCTGCTCTCATCCATCGACAGGCCGAGATCGCCCTCGGGCTTCGAGTAGTGGACGTCGCGGAAATCGTATTCGTAGTGCAGCACATCCCGCCAATCGGCCGGCGTGTCGCCGGCGATTACCGGCAGCAGCGAACGGCCATCGACATTGCGCGGTGTCTCGCCGCCCAGCCATTCCAGGATGGTGGGCATCACATCGACGCTTTCGGTGAAGGTGGCGTCGATCTCGCCGGCACGGCGGTCGGCACCCGCTCCCTTCACCACCAGCGGGATGCGGAAGCTCTCGTCGAAATAACCAACCTTGCCGAGCAGCCAATGATCGCCGAGCTGCTCGCCATGGTCGGAGGTGAAGATGATGGTGGTGTCGTCCCACTGGCCGGTCTGGTCCAGATGGTCGAAGACGCGGCCAAGGCAGTCATCGACTTCGCTGATGAGGCCTGCATAGGTCGCGCGCATCTGGCGGATGGCGAATTCATCAAGCCCCGTGGCGACGCCCCCGGCACCGTGGAAGAAACTGCCCTGGCGGATGCCGTGCAGGTAGTGGCGCAGCATCGGGTGTTGCGCGGCTTCTTCCTCCCACGCCTCACGCCGGATCGGGGCGGGCATATCGGCGGGGTCGTACATCGTGTTGTACGGCGCGGGCGCGATGAAGGGCGGATGCGGGCGGTAGTAGCCGAGATGCAGGAACCACGGCTTGTCGCCCTTGCCCTTCAGATAGGTCAGCGCCTTTTCGGTGAAGAAGGTGCTGTCGGATAATTCGGCCGGGATGCGGCAGGGGCGGTTGGTCGCGCCCGCGACGGCATCCTCGCCTTCGGGCAGCCAGATGTCCTCGCGCCGCGGCGGCAGCGTGTAGCCCTGGTGCGCCAGCCAGCCGAAATACCCATCCATGTTCGGCTCGAACGCGCCGACGCTGCGGAAGCCGTCCATCAGGTCGCCCAGCGTGGTGAAGCGCGGGTCCTTCGGACCGCTCGCGCGCGGGTCAGGCGTGGTGGTGGTGTAACCGATCAGCGCGGGGTCATAGCCCAACAGGCGCAGCTGCTTGCCGAGGTTGGTGTGGCGCGCATCGAGCGGCACCGTGTTCTGCACCGCACGATGGTTCATGAGGTACAGCCCTGTCAGCAGGCTGGCGCGCGCCGGGCCGCAGGGCACCGCCGTGGTGACGTGGTTGCGGAAGGTGACGCCTTCGCGACACAGCCGGTCCAGGTTCGGGGTGCGGAGAAAATCCGCGCCGAGATGCGGCACGAAATCCGCGCGCCACTGGTCCACCACAATGAGAAGCACGTTTCGCCGCTGCCGCATGTCCCGACCCCTGATG
The DNA here is from genome assembly GCA_022842185.1 of Acetobacteraceae bacterium. Taxonomy (GTDB): domain Bacteria; phylum Pseudomonadota; class Alphaproteobacteria; order Acetobacterales; family Acetobacteraceae; genus Neoroseomonas. The sequence continues at coordinate 44,052 of JALHQB010000015.1, read as the reverse complement.
CGGGCGTGGGATTAGTCCTCGTGAACGACGGTGGTGTGGTGGTCTGGCTGCAATTTGATGACAGAGCGCTGCGTGGCGAGCGCAGCGGCTGCGGCCGTCGCGCTTTCGGCCAGACACAGCCTCATCACGATTTCGATGGCGGCCGAGGAGGAATGGATCAGCGCCGTCGCGGGATATGTCTTGAGCGGACTGTCGCCACCGACCGCGGCGCACATCGACAGTCCCAACAGCGCCAGTGCGAAGTATTCTGGCGGGCCGAAGGGCTAGGCCGCACGCGCCAGCATCGGGGCGACGAAGATCAGCACCACGATCGAGAAGATCCCTCCGATAGCCGAAGAGACAGCGGACTTGCCGAGCGCCAGCCCCGTCGCAGGGTACCGGTATACGGTCCGGAGATGATCCACATCACGACCTCCTGCTGCGCGACGGTCGCAGGCGACCGTTCATGAGCATCAGTCGCAGGAGACCAGCGAGAAGGCCATGCGGACCACCGCGGTGTTCCAAACCTCCTCCAGCCGATGGCACAAACCTTCCCAGAGGCCGTTTGGAAACGCGCCGAAAGGCGCGGTTCCAGCGCCGGCACCGGCCCCTGGACGAAACTGGGAAGAATGCCCAGCATGGCCTCATGATGCCGACCGGCCGAAGGTCAGGTAAGGCTTACTCCGGCTGCAGTCCCGTCGTCCGGACGAGGTCCCGCCAGACGGCGCGCTGCGCGCGCATCAGCGCGGCGAACTCCGCTGGCGTGGTCGGGTAGGGAATGTTGCCGTTGGCCGCCAGGCGCTCCACGAGCATGGGGTTCCGCAGCCCTTCGTTGATCACAGCATTCATGCGCGCCACGATCGGCTCGGGTATGCCGCGCGGTCCCATCACGGCCGCGAAGCTCGGAAGGTCATAATCCGGCACGCCCTGCTCCTGCACAGTGGGCAGATCAGGCGCCAGCGGCCAGCGGGTCGCGCTCGTCACCGCAAGGGCCCGCACCTGCCCGCCGCGCACCGCCGGGATAATGCCCGAGAAGCTGTCGAAGACGACCTGGATGTTCCCCGCGATGAGGTCCGCCAGCGCCGGCGCCGCGCCGCGATAGGGCACATGCGTCAGTTCTACGCCTGTGCGCTGCATGAAGAGCACGCCGAGCATGTGGTTCGCGCCGCCGGCGCCGGCCGAACCGAAGTTGAGCTGGCCCGGCCGCGCCCGCGCGTAGGCGATCAGTTCCTGGATGGTGTGGATCGGCAGGCGCGGATTGACGCCGACCAAGGCAGTGCCGATCGAGAAGGTCGCGATGGCGGTGAAATCGTCCACGCCCTCATAGCCCGGTGTGCGGAACAACAGCGGCGCGCCGAGGTGCGAGGACGGGCTCGCCATCATGATGGTGTAACCATCGGGGGCGCTCTGCGCGACATGGGCGGTGCCGAGCGTACCGCCCGCGCCGCCGCGGTTGTCCACCACCACTGGAACGCCGAGCCCCTCCTGCAATACCTGCGCCTGCAGGCGGCCCGCGATGTCGCTCGCACCCCCCGGTGGATAGGGCACGACCAAGCGGATCTGCCGCTGGGGCCAGACGCCCTGTGCGGTAGCGATTGGTGGAGCGGCCATGGCGGCCGGGACGGCCGCGAGCATGCGACGGCGAGGTATCATGAACGGTATCTCCGGCTCCGGGCGATGCCGTCAGAGTCTGGCCGCCCTGGTAATGTTGCGGTAAGCAATAAGGACGCCAAGCACCGGCTACGGCCATGTTCAGGCAAGCCGTCCCCGTCTGCCCCAACCAGCGGGAGCCACTCCACCGGCCATCGCGCTACGGCGACAGGTATGTGCGCCGCATGGGTGGTCTAGCCACACCAGTTGCGGATCAGCCGCGCGCCCACCTCCACCGCGCGCACATAGTCCGCCGCGTCCACCCATTCGTCCCGGCTGCCATTGTGCGTGAGGTCCCCGCACAGCGGCCCGAGCCCAACGCAGGGGATGCCGTGCTGCACCATCGGGTTGCGGATGTCGGAGGAGGTGTGCAGCGGATTGACGTAGGGCGGTTCCCCCGTGACGTCCTGGACAGCACGCGACGTCTCGATCCACAGCGGATCGCTCTCCGATACCGCCGCCCCCGTCACGCCGGAAATCCAGTCGAGCCGCGGCGGATGCTCGCGCAGCCAGCCATCGCCCGCCGCCGCTTCCGCCACGGCCGCCTCCACCTCGGCCTGCACGGCGGAGAGCGCCTCGCCCGGCGGAAAGGACAGCGCGACGAGGATCGAGCACTCCACCGGAACGCGCCCCGCTTTCGTGCCGCCCTCGATCCGCGAAATCAGCAAGTTGGTGGAACGCCCGATCGCCGCCTCCAGCGCAGGATGGCGCACGCGCTCGCCGCGCCGCGCATCCAGTGCCCGCAGCGCCGTCATGACCGGAATCATGCGTTCGATCGGGTTCACCGCGGTATGGGCGAAGGCAGCGTGGCCAGGCTCCTGCGTGTCCGGCAGGCGCCCGTCGACGGTCACGCGGAAGATCGCCTGGCCGCTCGCCAGCGTCTTCACCTCGCGCATGCCGACGCCGGATTCCGCCGGATGGAGATAGACCGCCGCATCCGCGCGGTGGCCATGATGCATGACCGCGTGGACCCCACGCGCATGGCGCTTGCTGGGCGTGCTCGCCAGGATCACGTCGCCGCGCAGCGGGCCCACGGCGGCCGCGCGCCGCACCGCCTCCACCATGATCGCGACCCCCGCCAGGTCATCCGCCACGCCCCAGCCATAGAGCCGCCCATCGGCGATGGCTCCCGCGAAGGGGTCGCGGGTCCAGCCATGGTCGTCGCCGAAGGCCTCGCCATCGGGATGGGCGAACAGGATGAGGCTGCGGCCGCCACCCGTGCCGTGCAGGCGTGCGATCACCGCCTCGCGTTCTTCCGTCGCGATGGCGGATTGGCTGGCGAACTCCTCGCGCAGCGGGACCTCGGCGGGGCGGTAGCGCAGGCGCTCCACGGTGCAGCCGGCGGCGCGGAAGCCCGCGGCGAGCCGGTCCTGCACCGCCGCCTCGCCATTCCGCGTCAGGGCAATCAGGTCGCGCAGCAGGGCGATGGCGGCCTCTGCATCTCGGGTCGTTTCAGTCACCTTGGTGCCGCGCTCCTTCATCTGCTTGGAAGGTCGTCAGCGACCGACGACACTGTCAATGCCGCACGACGCCGAGGGTGCTCTCCGTCACGCCAGCGCGAAGGCGGCCGGCGTGCCCTCGCGCCCCATCACGACCTCCGCCGCCATGCGCCCGACGATCGGCCCGAGCGTCCAGCCATTGCTCGTCACCGCATGGACCAGCCCCGGCATGCCCGGCGTCCCGCTCACGATCGGCCCGCGGTCGAGCAGGATATTCGGCGCCGACCAGGCGCGCAGGACATGCAGCCCCGCCAGCGCCGGCAACGCTGCACCCGCAATGTGCAGATTGCCCTCGACTGACCAGCGCAGCAGCCGTGCCGCACCGTCCGCGCCCAGCCGCCCCGGCCAGCCGCCGCCGATCAGCAGATGCCCCGCCTCCGCCTGCTTCAGGGAAAGATGCCGCCGCGCCCATTGCACGAGCGGGCGCAGCACCGGCGGTCCGGCCTCGGTGACGACAACCTGCTGCACGATGAGCCGCATGGGCAGCCGCGCGCCCGCGAGCGCAGCGACCCGCATGGCATGCGGCCCGGCGGCATTCACCACCTGCCCGGCGTGGAAAACCCCACTGGGTGACGTGATCCGGAAGCCGGCGCGCAGCGCTTCGATCGCCGTCACATCCAGCCCCGCCGCCACATGCGCCCCGGCCGCGCGGGCCAGGCGCAGCAGGGCCGCGGTGCCGCGCAACGGGTCCATCTGCCCTTCCTGCGGGCACCAGGCCGCGCCAAGGAAGCGGCGATCCAGCGCTGGCGCGATCCGCGCGACATCCTCCGCCCCGATCATCCCGGCCTCGATGCCGCGCGCGCTTTCGAACGCGGTCTTGCGACGCAGCCATTCGAAGGTGTCCGCGTCGTCGGCCAGGATGAGTCCGCCCTCCGTGCGGATGCCGAGATCCTCGCCGGCCTCGCGCGCGATCTCCCGCCACAGCGCCACCGAGGCCGGGCCGAGCGCCAACGCCGAGGCAAGCGGCCCGGGGTCGCCCGTCCCGTCGAAATCATAGGCCAGGAGCTGGATGTGCAGCGATCCGGCGTTGGTCGTGCTGGCGCCGAGGCCGGGCTCGCCGCGATCCGCGACGGTCACCCCGATGCCGTTGCGGGCGAGGTGCAGGGCGCACGACAGGCCCACCACGCCGCCGCCGATAACCAGGACGTCGCAATCCGAAGGTGCCGTCGCGCGGGTCGCGGTGCTCCAGCCGGGCATTGGCGGGTCGGGAATGCCGTGGTGATGGCCCTGGGACGGTGCCTCACGCATCAGGGCGGCGGCCGGCACCGGGCGGACAGGCGCGCGTGGCGCGGCAAACCCCGCCTCGTCTGCCGCCGCGCCCAGGATGGCGTGCAGGGTGGCGGCGCAGAAGCGCCCACCGCAGCGGCCCATGCCGGCGCGGGTGGCGCGCTTGGCCGCCACCGCGCTGCCATGCCCGCGCAGCGCGCCCACCGTCACCTCCTCACAGCGGCAGGCGATCGTGTCGTCCGGCGGCGGCGCGAGGGACGGGGCCGCGAAGACGCGCCAGAGACTGCGCTGGAAGCCCAGTGCCCGGTCCAGGGCGCGACGATCCGCCAGGCCGGGTACGGGATACCTCAGGTCCCTGGCCGCCGCCTGTCCCGCCAGATGTCCACGCGCCAGCGCCACCCGCGCGCCGCCCAGCGCCGCCCCATCGCCAACCGCGAAGATGGCAGGAAGGCTGGTGCGCCCTTCCGCATCCGTCACGGTCTCCAGCGTGCCGGCGGTCCCGACGCGATGGGTGGCACCCAGGGCACGGGCCAGCCCCGTCTCGGCCTGGAAGCCGTGGTTCAGCGCACAGGCCCCGGCAGCGATGCGCCGCTCCCCGGCCGCCGTACCGATCCGCAGGGCGGCGAAAGCGCCTTCACCATCGCAGGCCAGCAGGGTGGCGCCCCAGATCACCTCGACCCCCGCGCGCCGCAAGGCCAGCAGGTAGCGGGTGCCGTCCCAGGCCAGGTCCGGCGCCAGCATCCCCATCCGCAGCGCCTGGCGCCAGACGGCCGGTCCCGGGCGCGGCGCGGTCTCCACTACGGCCGCCACGTCCACCCCACCGGCGAGAAGCTCCACCGCCAGCAGCAGGTTCAGCGGCCCATTGCCCGCGATCACGACGCGCCCGGCCGGCGAGACCCGGCCCGCGCGCGCCAGCGTCTGCATCGCCCCCGTGGTCATCACGCCCGGCAGGGTCCAGCCGGGAATGGCGACGGGCTGCTCATGCGCGCCGGGGGCCAGGACAAGCCGGCGCGGGCGGATGAGCAGCGGGTGTTGCCCGTGCAGCACTGCGATCTCCGCGGCATGGGCCGGGTCGGTGGACGCCTCGATCGCGCCATGCACCTCGCCCGGTGGGAAGGCGCCCCAGGCGATTGCATTCGCGAGGACCTCGACGCCGGCCGCGGCGGCGTGGGCGCGCAGGGCGTCGCCGGCGCGGAACTGGCGGTCGGGGTGGGCGATGTGGTGCGCCGGTGTGCCTTTCAGGTATTGGCCGCCGGGTTCGGCGCGCTCGTCCAGCAGCAGGACGCAGGCGCCAGCCTCGGCCGCCGCGATCGCTGCCGACAGCCCGGCCGCACCGGCGCCGACCACCAGCACATCGGGCGTCCTGGCCTGCTCCGCCCATGATGCTGCCGCCAGCGGGACTGGCGCGGAAGGGACCGCGCCGCTGACGCGCATCCCGTCGCGCGCCTTCGTCATGCAGGCGCGCTGGTGTGCGCGGCCATCCACCGTCACCAGGCAGTCCCAGCAGGCGCCCATGCCGCAATGCAGCCCGCGCGGCGCGCCCGATGCGGTGCGGCGCAACGCCAGCACCCCCGCTGCCGAGAGCGCGGCGCCGAGCGTCTCGCCCGCCAGCGCCTCAATCCGCCGCGGACCGGATTCATCCTCGAAGGTGAAGGCGATCGACGGGCCGAGCGGGCTTGCCCCGCCACCCGTCAGCCGCATGGCTTGCGCTGGTGCGTGTCTTGCATTCTCCTCCCATGATCTAGCGACAGCGCATGGTGGACAAGATGGCGGGCGAGCCCTTCCGCGGAACCTATACGGTCCTCATCACGCCCTTCACGGCGGATGGGTCGGCGGTGGACCTGGCGGCGCTGCGCCGGCTGGTCGAATACCAGATCACCGAAGGCGTGCGCGGCCTGATCCCGCTGGGGTCCACCGGCGAATTCCTGTCCGTCTCGCGCGAGGAACGCGCGGCCATCGTGGATTGCGTGGTGAAGACCGCCGCCGGCCGCGTGCCCGTGCTGGTCGGTACCGGCACCGAGGACACGCGCGAGGCCGTGGCGCTCTCGAAGGAAGCCGAGGCCCAGGGCGCCGATGGCGTGATGGTGATCCCGCCCTTCTACTCCGTGCCCACCGAGCAGGAACTGCAGCACCACTACGACGCGATCGCACGCGCCATCGGCATTCCCATCATGGTCTACAACAACCCGGCGACGGCGAATGTGGACCTGACGCCGCCGATCCTGGCCGAGCTCTCGCGCATCCCGAACTGCCGCTACGTCAAGGAGAGCACGCTGGAGGTGACGCGGGTGCGCGACATCATCGCGCTCTGCGGCGACCGGATGGAGGTGTTTGCCGGTGTGCTGGGCTACGAAAGCGCCTGGCTGGGTGCGATCGGCTGGGTGGCGGTATGCAGCAATGTCGCGCCGCGCCTGAGCTCCGAGATGTTCGACGCGGCAGCCTTCGAGGCCGACCGGGAGAAGGCGCTGGCGCTGTATCGCCAACTGGCGCCGCTGCTGCCCTGGGTGGGCGGGCCCCGCTACGTCTCCGGCACCAAGGCCGCTTTCCGCCTGATCGGCATGGACATGGGCGCGCCGCGCCCGCCGCGGCTGCCTCTGCCAGCACCGGATATGCCGGCGCTGGCGGAGGTGCTGCGCGGCATCGGCCTGCCCGTCGCCGCGCCGCTCGCGGCGGAATAGCGCCACCCCGTCGAACCGCGACTTCGCAGCCAAGGACGACACCATGATGCGCCGCCGGATCACACTCGCCGCCCTCACCGCCGCGTCCATGGGGATGGCGTTTCCCGCCCTCGCCCAGGCGCCCGCCTGTCAGCCCCGCGTCCCGGATTCGGAACTGATCAAGCCGCGCACCCTGGTGATGTCCACCAACCCCACCCTGCCGCCGCTGCAATCGGTGGACAGCACCGGGCAGCTGCGCGGCATGCGGATCGACCTTGGCAACGAGATCGCGCGCCGCCTGTGCCTGACGCCGGAATATGTGCGGATCGAGTTCTCCGCGATGGTCCCCGGCCTCGCGGCGCGGCGCTGGGACATGATCAACACGGGCATCTTCTACACCGAGGAGCGCGCCCGGATGATGCAGATGATCCGCTACGAGAACAATGCGGTCGCCATTTCCGCCGCACGCGGCAACCCACTGAATATCGCGCGGCAGGAAGACCTGGCAGGCCGCAGCGTCGGCGTGGAACTCGGCGGCTTCGAGGAGCGCACCTTGCGCGCCATGAGCCAGACGATCCAGTCCGCCGGCGGTCGCCCGATCAACATCCGCACCTTCGACAACTTCGCGGTCGCCTTCCAGGCGCTCCGCGCCGGGCAGGTGGATGCCGTCACATCCATCGATGCCGTCGCTGCCGAGTATGATCAGCGCGGCGATTTCCCGCGCGTGCTGCACGGGATCAACGCCACGCCAGCGGCGCTGGCCTTCCGTTCCCGTGCGCTGGCGCAGGAAGTGTCGAAGGTACTGACGGAGATGATGGCTGATGGCAGTCTGAAGGTCCTGTTCGACCGCTATGGCGTCGGCATTGCCGAAGGCGGCTTCGCCGTGGCCGGGCCGCAGTAAGCCCGCCGCGTGAAGGTCTGGGACTGGCAAGGCTTCTTCGACTACCTGCTGAACCCCTTCCTGCTGGAAGGGGCGATCACGACGCTCTGGTTGACGGCCGCCTCGCTCACGGCGGGGCTGCTGCTGGGCATTGGCGTCGCGCTGATGCGGCTGTCGGGCAATCGTGTGCTGGCGGGCCTGGCCGGCGTCTATTGCTGGGTGTTCCGCGGCACGCCGCTGCTGGTGCAATTGCTCATCATCTACACGGGCCTGCCGCTGTTCGGCCTGCGGCTGTCGGTGATCGAGGCGGCCTTGCTTGGCCTCTCGTTGAACGAGGCGGCCTATCTTTCGGAGATCGTGCGCGCCGGCATCTCCGCCGTGCCGCGCGGGCAGCGGGAGGCCGGGCTGGCGCTCGGGCTGCGGCCCGCGATCGTGTTCCGGTGCGTCACCTGGCCCCAGGCCTTCCGCATCATCATTCCCCCACTGGGAAACTCGGTGAACGGGTTGCTGAAGACGACCTCCGTCACCTCGGTCATCTCGATGGAAGAGTTGCTGCGCCGCACCCAGATCCTCGTGCAGGAGCGCTTCCTCGTCCTGGAGCTCTTTGCCGTGGCGGCGATCTACTACCTCCTCATGACCAGTGCCTGGGACCTGGTGCAGCGCAGGCTGGAGCGCCGCTACGGCCGCGGCTACGGCACCGAGTCGACGGACCACCGCTGACTGCAGGACGAGAAGCTGACGCTGGGCTGTCGGCATCGTCGAGGATCAACAGTGCCGTTGGCCACCGGACGTTCCGCCCGCACCGTGGCGCCCTGTCCATTCGCGCCCTGTCCATTCGCTGCGTTGGTCCATCCAAAGCGGGGGCCGGCGCGCCCGTCATGCATGCCCTGCGGCGAGCCCCTTCAGCAGCGCGGCGTAGCGCGCCGCCGATGGCCCCCAGGAAACGTCAGTCGCCATCGCCCGCGACTGCATCGCGCGCCAGGTGGGTGCATCGCGGAACAGGGTCAGCGCCCGGCGCAACCCCGCGGCCAGGGCATCGGCGCGGCCCGGCGCGACCTGCACGCCGGTAGCGCAGCCGGCGGCCACGGCCATCGGGTTCGCATCGATCACTGTGTCGGCCAGCCCACCGGTGCGCGTGACGATCGGTGGCGCGCCATAGCGGAGTGCGGCCAGCTGCGCCAAGCCACATGGCTCGAATCGTGACGGCACCACCAGCGTGTCTGCGCCGCCGTACAGCAGGCGCGCGAGCCCCTCGTCAAAGCCGATGAAGGCACCGGCACGGCCAGGAAAGGCAGCGGCAAAGCCACGGCAGTCATTCTCGATCGCCGCTTCGCCGGACCCAACCAGCGCCAGCTGCGCGCCCTGGTCCAGCACGGCCGGCGCGGCGGCGAGCAGCAGGTCCGCGCCCTTCTGCCAGGCGAGTCGCCCGACGAAGGCGAACAACGGCGCATCCGGTTCGACCGGCAGGCCGAGCCGCGCCTGCAACGCCGCCTTGTTGGCCGAGCGCGAAACCACGTCTGCCCCGGAAAAGCGCGCGGCGAGATGCGTGTCCGTCGCAGGATCCCAATCCGTGACGTCGAGCCCGTTGAGGATGCCATGCAGATCGCCCGCGCGGCCACGCAGCAGGCCATCGAGGCCCATGCCGCCCTCCGGCGTCAGGATCTCCTCGGCATAGGACGGCGACACGGTGTTGATCGCATCGGCGAACCAGAGCCCTGCCTTCAGGAAGCCGGCACCACCGTAATACTCCAGCCCATCGCGGGCGAAGGCGGCGGGCGGCAGGCCAAGCGCGGGGAAGGTGGCGGCCGGGAACTTTCCCTGGAAGGCCATGTTGTGGATTGTAAAGATGCAGGGCACCCGCCGCGGCGCGAAGCGCAGATAGGCCGGTACCAGGCCGGCCTGCCAGTCATGGGCGTGCACCGCGGCGAAGCCGCCTTCGACCGCCAGTGTCGCCGCCACCCGGCCGAGGGCGGCGAAACGCAGCGCAGCATCACCCCATTCTGCACCATCCGGCCCGACATAGGGGCCGCCCGGCCGGTCAAAGAGATGCGGTGCATCCAGCACCAGCAGGTCAAGCCCGGCATGGTGCGCCTTCAGCACCCGCGCATCGCCCCCGAACAGTCCCGGCAATTCCGCGGCGACAGGCGCCGTGCCCAACGCGCCCAGCACCTGCCGATAACCGGGGATCAGGGTCTGCACTGCGATGCCCTGAGTCGCGAGCGCCGCCGGCAGCGCGCCGACCGCATCAGCGAGCCCACCCGTCTTGACCAGAGGATAGATCTCCGACGCGACGGCAAGGACGGGCAGCGCCATGGTCAGGTAAGCCGATCGATCATTGGTTGAGTAATCAGGCAGATGCCGTTCTCGGTGCGGCGGAAGCGGGCGGCATCGGCGATCGGGTCTTCGCCCACCACCAGCCCCGGCGGGATCCGCACGCCGCGATCCACCACCACATTGGTCAGCCGCGCAGCGCGCCCGACATCGACATCGGGCAGCACCACGGCGCCATCCAGTACGGCATAGGAATGCAGGCGGGTGCCGGTCGACAACAGCGAGCGCCGCGCCCGTCCACCCGAGACGATGCAGCCGCCGGAGACGAGTGAGGAGATCGCCTCCCCGCGCCGCCCGTCAACGTCATGGACGAATTTAGCGGGCGGCGTCACTTCCGCATGCGTCCATATCGGCCAGGCGCGATCATAAAGGTCGAGGTCCGGGACGATCTCGGTGAGGTCGACATTGGCCTGCCAATAGGCATCGACGGTGCCGACATCCCGCCAGTACGGCATCGCCTCAGCCCCCGAACGCACGCAGGACCGCTCGAACCGATGCGCATAGGCGAGCCCGTTGGCGACGACGTGGGGGATCAGATCCTTGCCGAAATCACGGCTGGAATTCGGGTCCTGTGCGTCGCGGCGCAATTCGCCGGCGAGGAAGCGCGTGTCGAAGACGTAGATGCCCATGGAAGCGAGCGAGAGGTCCGGCTGACCGGGGATGGCAGGCGGGTCCGACGGCTTCTCGACGAAGGCAGTGATGCGGTCCGCCTCGTCGACATGCATCACGCCGAAGCCCGAGGCTTCCGCGCGCGGCACCGAGATGCAGCCGACCGTGACGTCCGCCCGCGTCTCGACGTGCTGCGCGAGCATCTGCTCGTAATCCATCTTGTAGATGTGATCGCCGGCGAGGATGACCATGAAGCGCGGCGCGTAGTCCTCGATGATATCGAGGTTCTGGAACACCGCATCGGCCGTGCCGAGATACCAGGACCGCTCATTCACCCTTTGGCTGGCGGGTAGGATGTCGAAGGTCTCGTTCCGTTCGGGGCGCATGAAGTTCCAGCCGCGTTGCAGGTGGCGGATCAGGCTGTGTGCCTTGTACTGGGTCGCGACCGCGATGCGCCGGATGCCGGAATTGATCGCATTGGACAAAGCAAAGTCGATGATGCGCGACTTGCCGCCGAAGAACACCGCGGGTTTGGCGCGACGGTCCGTCAATTCCATGAGGCGTGAGCCGCGTCCGCCTGCCAGCACATAGGCCAGGGCGCTGCGCGCATAGGGCGGTCCGATACCGGGGCGTTGGTCACCCATGATGTCCTCCCTTTCGACGCTCGCTGTCTGCGCCGTCCCTCACGTCACCATGTCCATGCCCTTGTCCGCAACGGGCGTGACAACCGGTTTGAGGCAGAGAGTGGCCAGCGGCGGTAGGTCAAGTACCGCCGATGCCGGCTGCCCCTGATAGGGGATGGTCGCCGCCATCGCCTCCGCTGCGACGGGTTGGTCGCTGCCGCCGAAGCACGCTGCATCGGTATTCAGCAGCATACGCCAGGCACCTGCTGTCGGGAGGCCGACGCCATAACCAGGGCGAGGCACGGGCGTGACGTTGCAGATGACGGCAACTGGGCTGCCACCCTCGCCGTCGAAGCGCAGCCAGGCGAATATCGAGTGGCCTGCGTCATCGGCCTCGATCCATTGGAAGCTCTCCGGTTCGCAGTCGCGTGCATGCAGCGCTGCATGGCCACGGTGCAGGCCGTTCACCGCCCGCACCAGATCCTGCAATCCGCGGCGCGACGCGTGCTCCAGTTGGCCGCAGCGTCGGGCCGAAGGCGAAGGGATCGAGGAACTCCCACCGATCCCCGCCGCGCGTGGCACGCAGCCAATAGGCGGGCGGCGGCGCGGCGCTCGCGGCGAAACCCTCGAAACCGCCATCGATATGGCGAACCTCCAGCAGCAGCGGAGGTGCGTCAGCGCCAGGCGCGGCGCGCAGCACAATTCCGCCGCGCACCGCGCGCGGCCCGAGCAACGCGAAGGGATCAGGGTGGCGCGCGGCGAGAAGCTCGGTGATCTCCTCCTCGGTGGCGCGCCAGCGCGTCATGGCTAGAGCGGGATGTGCCAAATCTCCGCGGCGTAGTCCGCGATGGCGCGGTCCGAAGAGAACCAGCCCATGCCCGCGGTGTTCAGTACTGCAGTGCGCCGCCACGCCTCAGGGTCGCGATAGAGCGCGGCGGCGCTCCGCTGCGCGGCGAGGTAGGCGTCGAAATCGGCGGCGACCATGAACCAGTCCTCCGCGTGCAGCGTATCGATGAGCTCGCGGTAGCGTCCGTGGTCGTCGGGCGAAAATACCCCGCCACCGATCGCGTCCAGCACCTCGGCCAGGATGGGTGACGCGGCGATCGCCTGAGACCCACGCCAGCCGCTGGCCCTCTTTACCTCGACCTCGCTTGCCGAGAGGCCAAAGAGGAACATGTGTTCCTTGCCGATGTGGTCTGCCATCTCCACCGTGGCGCCGTCCAACGTGCCGATCGTCAGCGCACCGTTGAGCGAGAGCTTCATGTTCCCGGTGCCCGAGGCTTCCATGCCGGCGGTCGAGATCTGCTCCGACAGGTCGGCCGCGGGCACGATCGTCTCTGCCGCGGAGACGTTGTAGTTCGGCAAGAAGACGACCTTGAGCAATCCGCGCACGGCGGGGTCGCGGTTGACGACACGCCCCACATCACAGGCCAGCTTGATGATCAGCTTGGCGCGATGGTAGCCGGGCGCTGCCTTGCCGGCGAAGATCTTCACCCGCGGCGTCCAGTCGCGCATAGGCTGCGCCCGCATCGCCTCGTAGAGTGCTACCGTCTCAAGAACATTCAGCAACTGGCGCTTGTACTCGTGGATGCGCTTTATCTGCACATCGAACAGGGCGGCGGGATCGACGCGCACGCCCACCTGCTCCTGAATCTGGATCGCGAGGGCTTCCTTGTTGGCGCGCTTGACCGCGGCGAAGCGGCCACGGAAGGCGGCGTCGTCCGCCAGCGCTCGAAGATCGGAGAGCGCGTCCGGCGCGTCGAGGACGCGCGGGCCCAGCGCTTCGACCAGCAAGGCGGTCAGAGCCGGATTGCACTGCATCAGCCAGCGACGGAAGGAAATTCCGTTGGTCTTGTTGACGATGCGCCCGGGATGCAGCGCGTTCAGATCCCGGAAGACCGTTTGGCGCATCAGCCCCGTATGGAGCGCCGAGACGCCGTTGACATGATGCGAACCGATGAAGGCGAGATGCCCCATGCGGACCCGCCTTCCATTGTGTTCGTCGGTGAGCGAGACAGCGGCAAGCAGGCGGTCGTCGCCCGGGTGCGCAGCGCGCACCGCGTCCAGGTGTTCGGCATTGATGCGATAGATGATCTGCATGTGCCGCGGCAGCATCCGCTCCATCAGCGGCACTGGCCAGGATTCCAGCGCCTCCGGCAGCAGCGTGTGATTGGTGTAGGATGTGGTGCCGCGGGTGATGCGCCAGGCCTCCTCCCACGCCACGTCGTGCTCGTCGACCAGCAGGCGCATCATCTCGGCCACCGCGATGGCCGGATGCGTGTCGTTGAGCTGGATAGAGACGCGATCGGGTAGTGTCGAAAGTCCTGCCTCTGCCCGCAGGTGGCGGCGCAGCAGGTCCTGCAGCGCGGCGGAGGTGAAGAAGTATTCCTGCCGAAGGCGAAGTTCTTGCCCGGCCGGACTGTCGTCTGACGGGTAGAGCACCTTTGAGATCGCCTCGGCGCGCACCTGTTCGTGCAAAGCGCCGACGTGGTCGCCACGGTTGAACGTGTCCAGGCGCATTGGGTCAGGCGCACGCGCGCGCCACAGCCGCAGCGTGTTCACCTGCCGGCCACGCCAGCCCACCACAGGCGTGTCGTAGGCGACCGCATCCACCCATTCGCCGGGGTGCCAGCGGTGTCGCTCTTTGCCATCGGCAAGAGCTTCCACCAACACCTCGCCGCCGAAGCCGATGCGGTGGCGGATTTCGGGGCGGGCGAATTCCCAAGGATTGCCAAAACTCAGCCAGTCCTCAGGGTATTCCTGCTGCCAGCCGTCGCGCAGGATCTGGCGAAACAGGCCATGGTCGTACCGGATGCCGTAGCCGAAGGCAGGGATGCCAAGGCTTGACATGCTCTCCAGAAAGCACGCCGCGAGCCGCCCGAGACCGCCATTGCCGAGTGCTGCGTCTGGTTCGGCAAGCCTTGCCTGGTCGAGCGTTATGCCCAGGTCGGCCAATGCCTCCCGCAACTCGTCGGTCAGGCCGAGATTGGCGATGTTCTCGCGAAGCAGGCGGCCGATCAGGAACTCGAGTGACAGGTAGTAGACCTGCTTGCCAGCTGGCGCGGCCGGATCGCGCATCCGTGCCAGGAAGCGATCGACAACGCGGTCACGGACCGCGAGAGCGGTGGCCATGAACCAATCACGATCCCGGGCCTCTGAGGGCAATTTCCCAAGCGTGTACGTCAGTCGACGCAGGATCAGGTCGCGGAGCGGCGCTGCATCTGTGGTGGGGGCCGAAAGGCTAGCTGACGGGGTCAGGAGTCACTCTCCGTTTGGGTCGACGAGTCTTCATTCTCCAAGCTATCAGAATGAGTCAGCGTTCCCAAGTTCGGTGTTTAAATCGCCCCTCGCTTCGCATTCGATGGGTGACAGGTAGCCCAAGGCGGAGTGGCGCCTGGCCGGATTGTAGAAGCCCTCGATGAAATGGGACACGGCCATGCGCGCCTCCGCCTGGGAGCGGACACGACGCCGGTCGGGCAACTCGCACTCGAGGGTGGCGAAGAACGCCTCGGCCATGGCGCTGTCATAGCCATCGCCGACAGATCCGGTGGATGGGCGAACCCCTACTTCGCAGCGTCGCATCCGGAAGGCCACAGAAGTGTATAGGCTGCCCTATTCGCTGTGATGCACGACATCAGCCGGTTTCCTCGTGGTCACCGCCAGGTGGAGCGGGTCGAGCACCAGGCGCGTCCGAAGGCCGACGTGCCCTGGATGCTTGATGGTACGCCGCACGTCGCGATGTGCCGTTTGAATGCCCATGGCCATGGATATCTCCTCGGCATGACGCCCGCCGGCGCCTTCTTCGAGCAGCGCGGGCCGGATGGCAGCCTCCGCAGCTGCGCTGCTGGTATGCGCTCGGCGTTTCGGTCACGCCGGAAGCGACGCGCTGTGTCAAACCTGACACCTGACGCGCAGCGTCACCCGGAGATCATGTCTCGCTCAGATTCTCGCGCAGCGTCCGGCCGCGATGCTCGCTACGAAATCGTCCTCGGCGCTAAAGCTCCGTCACCAGCAATTCAACCAGCGCGCTGATTTCTGCCATCGCTGCAATGGTCTGGCCGAACATGAAGCCGCCGCAACTGTCCGTCGTCTCGAACGCTCCTTAAGGTGATCGAGCACCTGTGCCGGGGTACCGGCGACGGTCAGTTCATACTGGGTTGCGATCAACAGGGCCTGCTCGAAAAATTCCTCACGCGTCACTTCCGTATCGGCACCAAGCTTGGTCGCAAGTTTGTGCACGAGCCCGTTCGGCGTCGCATTGGTGGCGGCGATCTCAGCGCGCAACTCGCCTGGTGCGAAGCGAGTCGGCAATGTCGAGAAATCGTATCCCTCACTGTAGGACAGGAAGAGCGCCACGCCTTCCGGCGTCACGCTGGTGCGCAGTATCTCCCGATAAGCGTGCGCTTCCTGCGCTGTTTCCCGCACCGCAATGGGCGTCTGCCACAGCACACCGACATCGTCCGGCTTGCGACTGAACTCCACCAGTGCGGCGTCGAGGGCAGCGCGCTGCTTCACCTGCTGTGGCCGCGGCATGTCGGCACCGAAGACGTGATCTGCGATCTTCGCCGAAGCACGCACGCCGCGCAGCGGGGACCGGCGGCTTCTCGGCATGGCCCAGCAAACCAGCGCCAGGTCACGCCCCGCCGCGGTGTTCCGCACGATCGGTGCAGCCTAGTCCGGAAGCACGCCTGGCATCGGCGCCAGGTTCCCGGTGCTGTCCTTGGACGCGATGGCGAGCTGCAGAATGGCCTGCCGGTTAGAGACGATGGAATAAAGATCGCACATAGCGCCCCATTGGCGCTAAAGTTGTATTTTTTGAGATAGGATTGTATTGCCGTGGCTTGGTGAGAGCGTCGGAATAGGGACCAAGCCAGTATGCCGGCGACAGGCAGTCGACGTTGCGCCAGTTTCATGGCGAGACGGCGGATGTCCTGGACCGACCAACGGATGAGTTTCTCCGCGCTCCCACCTTCGTTTATTTCGGTGCCACGGCATTGGTCTGGGATCGGACAGCCGTCATGACGGCGTAGGCCAGCATGACGAGGGAAACGTGCCGGTGCCAGCCGTGCCAGGAGCGGCTTTCATTGTGATCGAGGCCAAGTTCGTTCTTGGTGGTCTCGAAGCCTTCCTCGACACGCCAGCGCGTGCCTTCGACACGGGCAAGGGTCTCGATCCAGGTGCCGCTGCGACACCAGCCACGGCCCGCTGTCGCCTGCCGCCTCGGCTCGCATCCAGCCTGTCTTGCGCGGTTCGTTGCCCAACAGCGTATCAAGGAAATGGCATGCCGACGCGGCCACCCGATCCTGCGTGAACAGCGGCCTGATGCGCTGCTTAGCATCCCGCAGCGACACCGCCCAAAGCGACAGCGTATCCTCAATCGACGCGCCACCCGTCATCAGATCCTGAATTGTGGTCGCCCCTAGATTGAGAGCCTCATCAAAAATGCAACTGTAGTGCTAAGCTCGGTCACGGCCGATTCTCGATCCGACAGCCCCGGACCGCCCCGGGACAGCAACAGCGCGTCCCTAAGCCTGCCCGGGGTGTCCCCGGCCGGTCAAATGTCCCTAGCATGTCCCCGAATGTCGTCGATGGTAGCGGCGGGCGGACTTGAACCGCCGACCCCGGCATTATGAGTGCCGTGCTCTAACCAGCTGAGCTACGCCGCTATCGATGCGAGGGCCGCGAGTTAGGCCGCGGCCCGCGCCCTGTCAACACCGCCCGCGCGCAGGAACCCGCCGGCCAGGACACGGTCGCCATCATACATCACGCAGGCCTGCCCGGGCGCCACGATCCCCGGCACATCCAGCGTCACCCGCGCGACACCATCCGCCGCATCCCACGTCACCACGGCCCCGCGCGGCACCTCCCGCGCGCGCAGCTTCACCGCGCAGCGCAGCGCCGCCGCTGGCGGGTCCGTCAGCCAGTTCAACTCACCGACCACGGCCTCGGTGGTCTCCAGCGCCCCGCGCGGCGCGACCACGACCCGCCGCCGCCCGGCATCCACACCGGCGACATACAGCCGGTCATCGCCATCCCAGGACGCCGAACCCAGGCCCCTGCCCTGCCCGACCGTGTACCGCGCGACGCCGTCATGGCCACCCAGGACCCGTCCATCGGCATGCACCAGCTCCCCCGGCGCGACTGCGTCCGGGCGCAGCTTCGCCACCAGCGAATCGTAGCGGCCCTCGGGGACGAAGCAGATGTCCTGGCTGTCGGGCTTGTCGGCCACCGCCAGCCCCAGCCGCGCGGCCACGGCACGAACCGCAGCCTTGTCGGCATAGTCACCCAGGGGGAAGCGCGCGAAATTCAGCTGGTCGCGTGTCGTGGCGGCGAGGAAGTAGGACTGGTCGCGCGCCGGGTCGGCGGCACGGTGCAGTTCTGCCCCCTGCGCGCCGGCCACCCGGCGGGCGTAATGGCCGGTCGCCAGCGCCTCGCAGCCCAGGTCCCGAGCCAGGGCCACCAGGTCACGGAACTTCACCGTCTGGTTGCAGCGGATGCACGGGACGGGGGTCTCGCCGCGGGCATAGGTGTCGGCGAAATCGCCGATCACCTCGCGCTTGAACACCTGCTCGCGGTCCAGGACGTAATGCGGGATGCCCAGGCGGTCGGCGACGTCGCGGGCGTCATGGATGTCCTGGCCGGCGCAGCAGGCGCCCTTCTTCTGGATCGCGGCGCCATGGTCGTACAGCTGCAGGGTGGCGCCGACCACGTCGTGGCCCTGTTCGGCCAGCAGGCCGGCGACCACCGAGGAATCGACGCCCCCCGACATGGCGACCAGGATTCTCATGGCAGCGGGACGCGCGTCATGACGCCGCGTCCAATCCCTGCTGCCAGAAGCGCTGCTCCAGCCGTGCGGCTTCCGCGAAATCCGCCGCCAGCTTGGCGAAGCGCGCCTCCCCGCCATGGGACACGCCGAGCGCATCGATCCGCAGCGCGGCCGCGCGCGCCATCGCCTGGTACCCATCCGACCCGTAGGTATCGATCCAGGACTGATACGCATTGCCCTGCACCTGCCGCGCCGGGTCGGCCAGCACACGCAGCGCCACCTCCCCATAGCCCACCGTGCAGGGCACCAGCGCGACCTCCAGGTCCAGGATGTCGCCCGACAGGCCGCGATCCATCACCCAGCGGGTATAGGACACCGTCTCCATGCTCTCGGGCGTGGCAACCACGGCCGACTCGTCCAGGCCCCATTCGGCGCAGTACTTCAGGTGCAGCTTGGTCTCGTCGAGGATCGCCAGCACCGCGGCGGCCTTGTCGCGCATCGCCGCCAGGCTCTCGCCCTTGACCACCGCCAGCGCCTTGGCGCGGGCGAAATGGATCAGGAACAGATAATCCTGGATCAGATAGGTCTGGAACGCCGGCAGCGGCAGCGACCCATCCGACAGGCGCCGCACGAAGGGGTGCCATGTATAGCCCGACCAGGTTTCCGCCGCTGCCGCGCGCAGCCGGCGGAACAACCCGCCCTCGGCGCCGAAATCGGTCTCCCAGCGGGGCGCGGCCATGGCCTCAGCCCCCCGCGTTGCGGCTGCCGGCGGGCAGCTTCACCACCAGCCCATCCAGCTTGTCGGTCATGATCAGCTGGCAGCCCAGGCGGGATGTCTCCTGCAGGTCGAAGGCGAGGTCGAGCATGTCCTCCTCATCCTCGGTCGGGCCGGCGAGCTTGCCGAACCAGGCGGCATCCACCACGACATGGCAGGTCGAACAGGCGAGCGAACCCTCACAGGCGCCTTCGATATCGACATCATGACGATGCGCGATCTCGAGCACCGACAGCCCCAGCGGCGCATCCACTTCCTTGCGCGACCCGTCACGCAATACGAAGACCATCTTCGGCATAGCCTACTCCGCCGCCCTGCTTGTTCCGGATACTGCCCGATGCCACCCCTCCGCGAGCATCGCGGCGGCACGGTCCACATCGGCGGGCGAGGTAAAGCGTCCAATGCCGATCCGCAAGGTCGCGCGCGCACGGGCGTCCTCCAGCCCGATGGCCCGCAGGACATAGGATGGCTCGATCTCGGCCGAGGAACAGGCCGAACCGGTCGAGACGCAGACGCCCGGTGCCGCCGCCATGATGTCCTGCGCCGCGACGCCGCCGGGGAAGGCGAGGTTCAGGTTGCCGGTCACCCGCGGGGCATCGGCCGCGTTGATCGCGACGCCCGGCACGGCCGCGGTCAGCGCGGCGAGGAAGCGGTCCCGCTGCCCGCCGATGCGCCCGGCATCGAGCATGTGTTCGATGGCCGCGACCCGCGCGGCTTCCCCGAAGCCCACGACCAGCGGCGGCGCCAGCGTGCCAGAGCGCAGACCGCGTTCCTGCCCGCCGCCCGAGACCAGGGGCGCGATGCGCACGCGGGGGCGGCGGCGGACATACAACGCGCCGATGCCCTTCGGGCCGTAGATCTTGTGCGCCGACAGCGACAGCAGGTCGGCGCCGATGTCGCCCACATCCAGCGGGATGCGCCCGGCGGCCTGGGCGGCATCGGTGTGGAACAGCGCGCCGGCGGCCTTCACGATCGCGCCGATCGCGGCAAGGTCCTGGATGACGCCGATCTCGTTGTTCACCGCCATGACCGAGACCAGCAGGGTGGTGTCACCCACCGCCGCGCGCAGGGCGTCGAGGTCGAGCAGGCCGTTCGAATCCACCGGCAGGAAGACGGGCTCGAAGCCCTCGGCTTCCAGCGCCTTGACCGATTCCAGGACGCATTTGTGCTCGGTGGCGACGGTGACGATGCGGCGGCGGTCGGAGCCCTGGGCGGCGGCGAAGCGGGCGGCACCCTTGATGGCGAGGTTGTTGGCCTCGGTGGCGCCGGAGGTCAGGACGATTTCCTTGGCGTCCGCGCCGATCAGGTCGGCGATGTGGGCGCGGGCCTGTTCGACGGCTTCCTCGGCGGCGCGGCCGAGAGTGTGTTCGACGGAGCCGGGGTTGGCGAAGTTGTCCTCCCACCACGGGCGCATGGCGGCGAGCACGCGCGGGTCGACCGGCGTGGTGGCGTGGTTGTCGAGGTAGATGGGGCGGTTCGGCGGGGCGGTCATGGGGGGAAGATGGGCTGGATGGGGGCGGAGGGGGAGGGCAACTTATGGTTGAAGAAAGTGCAAAAAACGTCGGTTTTGGACAAATGACCGTCGCGGTGACGGGCGGCGCCGAACTTTACGGACGTGGCCACGCGCGGCCCAAGGCAGAGTTGCACCGTTGCGGGGGTTCGGCACGGCAGCATGGTTAGCCCTTCGACGACGTCAGAGCGAAATTGTAATAGGAATTCCTGCTTATTTCAAGCACGAGAGACCCCGCTCATCGTAGCGCGCCAACACGATCTGTGATCCCTGCCACGACCTTCTGCTTAGATCAGGGGGATGGGACCAGCGGGCGCAAAGGGGGCACGGGCGGCCTATCGCAACGGGGCTAGTCGAGGAGCAGCATAGCGATGGCCTGAATGAAGGGCTCGATATGCAGCACAGCGACCCAGCGAGCACGCTGTTCAACGCCGGATAATCGCACCTCGCCGCTGAGGGATTGCCATTTGATCTGGCGCTCCTCAACGCCAAGTCGCGCTCCAATGTCCCATTCGTGCACTTCCCAAGCATCACGCCAGAGAGGCTGCACCTCGTTCGCGTGGATGATCTTGTTACAGGCAAATCTTAGATTTAGGCGGGCCGACGGATGAGGCTGTGTTCGATTTGGACTGCGAGAAGGCTTCGGCGGTGGGTCGATCACCATGATAGTCAAAGGCATCAGCCGCATCTGCCGCTGCTCGAACGCTGCGTGTTGCTGGTCAGTCGGGTCTAGGCGCTGGTCGAACAGAACCCGCAAGGCGGCGGCTATCTCGATCAGCAGCGAGGCAAGCTCAATCTCGAAAAAGCGCTTCTCCAGGCTCCGTGCCGTCTGATCCCAAACTTTCGGATGGTACCGGCGCGCAAGCACCTCGTTGGTCGCAAACAGTCCGTGCAGGCGGTATGCCTTGAGCAAGATCGCATCTGTCCCGATGACGTAACTGCCACGCATCTCCACGCCGTTCTCCCGCATTTTCTAGCACGCCGCCATTCTGCGAAGAATGCGCCGGTCGGCAAAGATCCCGTCAACTCCGGCCGAGTCTTCCAGCGCCAGACCGGTCCGACTACGGCTATGCTGACGCTTGCGACTTGGAGGGCAGAACAATGGCAGGTCAGGCCATCACCTTGAGGCTCAGGATCGAGACCCCCTTCCCCGGCGTCGCCTACAGTCTTCAGAACAAAAAAAGCGAGCCGGTCGGACAGGTCATCGCCTGCGACGATCCCATCTCCTTCGATGTCCCGCTGCGGGTGGTGCCGGGACCGAAGTTCCTTGGCGATTTCATCCGCAGCGAAGGTCCCACCAGGCGCTTCATCTACATCGCCATTGGCGAACCGGCCGGGCAGCGCCCCTCGGCCTGGAGCCGGCGTGCCAAGATCGACATCCACCTGCTGTCCCCGGCGCTGCTCGAACAGGCTCTCGCGGGCAAGATTCTTGAGGTCCTGCTGCCCGGCAAGGCCAAGGACGGGGGACCGGCCTGCGCGACCGTGCCGCCCATCGGCGCGTGGCGGGTCGTCGGCTAAACACAGCCGAATGCAGCAGGCCGGACCGCCCGCCGCTTGCCGCGTTGCGCTGGCCGCGTATCGTGGCGCGCAAGCAACTCAGGAAACATCCGCGCATGCCGCCCAAGATCCTCATGATGGAGAGCCCGCTCTCCGACATCCCGACCGCGCGCGAGATCGCGCCCCCCGGCATGGACCTGACCGTCGCCCCCTTCGGCTCGGACGCCTTCAAGGCGGCCATGGCCGACGCCGATTTCCTGGTGGGCTTCGGCAACAAGGCGGTCGATGCCGGCTTCTACGCCGCCGCCCCGAAGCTCAAGCTGTTCCAGCTGCTTTCGGCCGGATACGACACGGTGGATATCGAAGCGGCGCGCGGCGCCGGCATCCCGGTCTGCAACAATGGCGGGGCCAATTCCACCGCCGTGTCCGAACACGCCATCATGCTGATGATGGCGACCTGCCGCCGCCTGGTCTGGCAGCATGAAAGCGTGGTCAGCGGCCGCTGGCGCGGCAACAACCCCGGATCCGTCAAGCTGTTCGAATTGCGCGACAAGGTGCTGGGCCTGGTGGGGCTGGGCGCGATCGGCAAGAAGGTCGCGCGGCTGGCCAATGCCTTCGGCATGCGCGTGCAGTACTACGACATCAAGCGCGTGTCGGAAGCCGAGGAGGATGCCCTCGATGTCCGCTTCCGCCTGCTCAATGAAATCCTGCGGACGTCGGATGTCGTCTCCCTGCATGTCCCGCTGACGCCGGCGTCCAAGCACATGATCGGCGCGGCGGAGCTGAAGATGATGAAGCCCAGCGCTTATCTGGTGAACACCTGCCGCGGCCCGGTGATCGACGAGAAGGCGCTGATCGCCGCGCTGGATGGCGGGGTGATCGCCGGTGCGGGGCTGGACGTGTTCGACCAGGAACCGCCACCGGCCGACAATCCCTTGTTCAAGATGGATAATGTGGTGCTGACGCCGCATTACGCCGGCCCGACCTGGGACAACCAGCCCGCCCGCTTCCGCAACGCCTTCGACAATTGCCAGCGTGTCGCGCGGGGCGAAAAGCCGCTCTGGGTCATCCCTGAACTGCAATAGAGCGCCTGCACGCGCCTGGCTGATTCCAGCCAGGCGCGCTGCGTTCCAGCCATCGATGCCCGCAACTGGTGGTTGCGATTCACTCGCAACTGATCTAACAGCGAGGCAGCCGAAACGGTTCGGTGCCGTGTCCGACCGGGCGGGGCGCCGGGGCGGGTATCGGACCACCACGCGGCATGGCTGCCGGCGAAAGGCATTTTTGAATGGCTCGGAGAATGACGTTTCTGGCCGTGGCGCTGGGGGGCGCCCTGCTGTTGCAGGGTTGCGCCACCCGGTCGGGCTTCGAGGCCCGGATGGGCCAGTATGTCGGCCGCTCGGAAGCGGATCTGATCGCCGCGCTGGGCGTGCCGGTCCGCAACTTCCAGGTCGGCAACCGCACCTTCCTGCAGTATGAGCGCCGCTTCGTGACGGCCGATTCCGGCCCGGGCTGGGGTTGGGGCGTCAACGTCCAGACCTGGGATTGCGCCACGACCTTCGAGATCGTGGACGGCCGGGTGCACAGCTTCACCAGCCGCGGCAACGACTGCATCGCCAGCGCGCCGTGATCGGCGGGCATTGTGTCGCCTCGGCGGTCTGCGGAAGGTGCGTGCGGCGGTGGGCTTCGGTCGTTGGCCCGCGCTTCGTTTGAACCGACCCGACACGCGCCTGAGTGATTCCATTCAGGTGTGATCTGGCCTAGACTCATCCCGTTGCAGGAATGAAGGGTCATCCCAGATGTCCGTCGAACGCGCGATACTTCTGGTGGTTGGCGTCGTCGTGCTCGGTAGCCTTCTGCTGGGTATTTATCAGAGCCCGCTGTGGTTTTGGGTCACCGGCCTGATGGGACTGCATCTGATCCAGGCGTCGTTTACCGGGATGTGTCCCGTTGTCAGGCTGCTCAAGACGATGGGCTTGCCGCAGCGCCCCGGCTTCACCTGATGGAACGCCGTCGGCGCTGACGGTGCCGGACCAATCGGCCAAAAAAAGGAGTGGGGGGTGTCGGGGGGCGCGTTCCATCGCCCCCTGACTGCTTCGCTTCAGGCCGCCCGCCGCCCCCGCATCGCCTGCCACGCCGCCACGAAGTGCTGCGCGGCATCATCCGGGGTGTTCCACGGCAGAGACACGCGGATCGCGCAGGCCGCATCCGCGCCGAACCCCATGGCCGCGAGCACCTGGGACGCGCCAACCTTCCCCGAGGAACAGGCCGCCCCGGCTGACACGCGCATGCCCGCGAGGTCGAGGGCGATGACCTGGGTTTCCGCCGGCGCGCCGGGCAGCAGGATGGCGGTGGTATTGGGCAGGCGGGGCGCCGACTGGCCGGGAAACCGGGCATAGGGCGTGAGGGCCGCTTCGATGGCGTCGCGGATGGCAGCCAGGCGCGGGGCGGCGTCCTGCACGGCCCTGGCGGCGGCGGCGAAGCCTGCGATGGCGGGCAGCGGTTCGGTGCCGCCCCGCCGGCCGCGTTCCTGCCCTCCGCCGGCGATGAGGGGCGCGGGGTCGAGGCCTGGCCGCAGCAGTAGCGCGCCGGCGCCCTTCGGGCCGCCGATCTTGTGGGATGACAGCGCCAGGCTGTCCGCGCCGGGGGGCAGCGGCACGCGGCCGGCGGCCTGGACGGCATCGACATGCAGCAGGGCGCCGTGGCGGCGGCAGAGTTCGGCGGCGGCCGCGATCGGGTGCAGCACGCCGGTCTCGTTGTTGGCGGCCATCAGGCAGACCAGGGCGGGGCTGCCGCTGGACAGCGCGGTGTCGAGCGCGCCGAGGTCGATGGTGCCGTCGGGCAGGACCGGCAGCAGGGTCGCGCCGGGGGCAGCGCGCAGGATGGCAGGGTGTTCGGTGGCGCCGGCCAGGATGCGGCGACCGGAGGACAGGCCATGGATGGCCAGGGCGTTTGCCTCGGTGCCGCCGGCTGTGAAGACCACATCCTGCGGGCGGGCGCCGAACCGGGTGGCGATGGTGGCGCGGGAATCCTCGAGCAGCCGTCGCGCCGCGCGGCCTTCGGCATGGACCGAGGATGGGTTGCCCGGCAGGTCGAGCGCGGCGAGGACTGCGGCGCGGGCTTCGGGCCGCAATGGTTCAGTGGCGTTGGCGTCGAGCGACAGGCCGGGGGTCATGACGCGGTGGGGGTGGCGGCATCCGGGCCGGCGGGGGGTCGGGCGCGGCCGGCCACCTTGCCCTCGACCACATCGGCCAGGGTCACGGCGCCGAGGAACAGGCGGATCTGGTCGCCGAGTTCGGCCCACAGGTCATGGGTGCGGCAGCGGGCGCCGCCGAGGCAGCCCGGGCCGCCATCGTCGCAGCGCGTGGCGGTGATGGGTTCGTCGGCGGCTTCGACCACCTCGGCAATCAGGATGGCGCTGGCCGGGCGGGCCAGGCGGTAGCCGCCGCCGGGGCCGCGGGCGGAGGCGACGATGCCGGCGCGGCGCAGCCGGCCAAAGAGCTGTTCGAGATAGGCCACGGAAAGTTGCTGTGACGCGGCAATGTCCGTGAGGGTGACCGGCCGGCCGCTCAGGCAGGCTTCGGCGCGAGGCTCGCGCGCGGCCATTTCGACCAATGCCATGACGGCGTACCGCCCGCGGGTGGACAAGCGCATGGCTTACTCCGCTCTCCTCGCAACCCTGGTCCGACTGTCACACATGGGAGCCTTATGGCGATTCTGTTATGCGTTCGGAGCCGGGTTCCCATATAGTGCTTTAGCCCCGGGACACGGGAACCTCCTCCGGGGCTGGATGGAATGCTCACAAACCGTTGATTTACCGGATTCGCGGCGATGCGGATCAAGCGTAGATCGACGCTAGGTTTTCCGACCGCCGCAGTCAAGAATGCGGGCGGTACGAGGCATGACATGGCACGGCGCACCCCCCCGGCGTCGTCGTTGCGAGGTTCCCAACACTGCGGCAGGTCGTCGCCAAGCCGTGCCCAGGCCCATGATGGGCGGGCGCGGTCGGGGTGGCCTGCGGCAAAGCGCATTGGACTCAAGATGCCCGAGGTCATGTTCGCTGGGCCAGATGGCCGGCTCGAGGGACGATATCACCACTCAAAGCGTCCCAACGCTCCGGTTGCCCTGATCCTGCACCCCCACCCGCTGCATGGCGGGACGATGAACAACCGGGTGAGCTACACGCTGTATCAGCGCTTCCAGGCGATGGGCTTTTCTGTCCTCCGTTTCAATTATCGTGGGGTCGGGCGCAGCCAGGGTCGCTATGATGGCGGTATCGGCGAAGTATCCGATGCGTGCTCGGGGCTCGATTTCCTCCAGGCGGTCAATCCGAACGCGTCGATGCTGTGGTGCGCGGGCTATTCCTTCGGGTCGTATGTCGGCATGCAGGTGCTGATGCGGCGTCCGGAGATGGGCGGCTTCATTTCCATCAGCGCCCCGGCGTCGCATTACGATTTCGGCTTCCTCGCCCCCTGCCCGTGCAACGGGCTGATCTTCCATGGCGCGGATGATGAACTCGTGCCGGAACCGTCCGTGCGCAAGCTGGTGGACAAGCTGAACACCCAGAAGGGCATCACCATCGACTACCGCGTGATGCCGGGTGCCGGCCATGTCTTCACGCCGGAGCAGACGGAGAAGGTGGTGGACGCGGCCGAAGACCACGTCATGGGCGTACTCAACCGCGGACGCATGGCGCTCGCCGCCGACTGACGCGCGCCATACGTCGTTGGTTTCCGAAGGGCCGCCGGGCGACCGGCGGCCCTTCGCATGTCCGGCGCCCGGGACAGATGGTGCGCCGATGGGTGGGAACCCTGGGCGGGATGCTGCGCCGGAATGATGAGCGGCGCTTTGATCCAGATCACACCCCAGGCGCAACGAAGCCCCTTTGCGCCGCCGGCGGCGCCGTGCATCGTGCCGGCAACGAACTTCCCCGGGGGAAAAAACGTCATGAATGCCACCCGTCGCGGCGTGATCGCCGCAGCATTGGCTGCGCCCGCCATCGCCCAAGCCCAAGGGGCCGGCTGGCGGCCGGACCGGCAGATCACGATGATCGTCGCCTTCGCCCCCGGCGGCGGGACCGACGCCGCGGCGCGCACCATCGCGCGCTTCATGGAGAAGGATCTCGGCCAGCCGGTGGTGGTGCTGAATCGCCCGGGCGCCGGCGGGGAGATCGGCTTCGCGGAACTCGCCCGCGCCAGGCCCGATGGCTACACCATCGGCTTCATCAACACGCCCACCATCGTCACCATCCCGATCGAGCGGCGGGCGCGGTTCGGCCTGGACGATTTCGCGCTGATCGCCAATATCGTGGACGATCCGGGCGGGTTGTGGGTGCTCAACGACAGTCCGATCCGCGATTTCGCGGGGCTGCTGGCGGCGGCGCGGGCGCAGCCGGCCACCATCGGATACGGGACCACCGGGATCGGGTCGGACGACCACCTGGCGGTCCTCGCCATCCAGCGCGCGACGGGCACGCAGTTCATCCACATCCCCTTCGCCGGGTCGTCTCAGGTCAAGCAGAACCTGATGTCCCGCGCGATCCCGCTGGCGGTGATGAACATGGCCGAGGGCATCAACGAATGGCGCCAGGGCGTGCTGCGGCCGATCGCGCAGATGGGCGAGACGCGCTGGGCCGCGGCGCCGGACGTGCCGACGCTGAAGGAACTCGGCGTGGATGTGGTGGAAGGGTCGATGCGCGGGATGGCCGCGCCGGCGGGGATGCCGCCGGAGGTGCTGGAGCGCCTGGCCCTGTCCGTCCGCCGAACAGTCGATGACCCGGACTTCAAGACGCTGGCGGCGCAGCAGAACCTGCCGCTGCGCTTCCTGGCACCCGATGCCTATCGCGCCGAACTTTTGGCGTTGCGCGCGCGATACCAGGCGCTGTGGGCGCAGCATCCCTGGAAGGAGTGATCGCCGATGCGCGACTTCCGCGGGGTGTGGCCGATCCTGTACGCCTTCTTCGACGCCGATGAACGGCTGGACCGGGCGGCGATGCGCGCGCAGGTGGAAGCCTGCATCCGCGGCGGTGCGCATGGGATCGCGGTGTTGGGGCTGGTGACCGAGTTCCACAAGGTGACGCTGGTGGAACGGCGCACGGTGATCGACTGGGTGCTGGAGGATGTCGCCGGGCGGGTGCCGGTGGCGGTCACCGTCAACGAACCCGGCGTCGCCGCGGCGTTGGAGGTCGCCCGCGCGGCGGAAGCGGCCGGTGCTGCGTGGCTGGTGCTGCAGCCGCCGCAGATCGCGGGGATGAATGAAGCCGCGCTGGTGCGCTTCATGGGTGCCCTGGCCGAGGGTGTGTCGATCCCGTGCGGGCCGCAGAACAATCCCTCGATGATGGATGTCGCGCTGTCGGCCGGCACGCTGCGGGTGCTGAACCGGGCGCATCCGCATTTTCGCATGATGAAGGGCGAAGGGCCGATCCTGTATGTGCAGCGGCTGATCGAGGAAACCGAGGGCGCCTTTGCCATCTTCAATGGGCTGGCGGGGCTGGAACTGACGGACACGCACCGGATCGGCTGCGCGGGGATGATCCCGGCGCCGGATGTCTTCGACGTCCAGGTGCGGGTGTGGGAGGCGATGGAGGCGGGCGACGAGGAGACGGCGGAGGCGCTGCATCGTTCCGTGCTGCCGCTGGCGACCTTCATGATGATGCCGCGCACGGCGGAGCAGTTCGCGGCGTATGGGAAGCCGTTCTTCGCGAAGCGGGCGGGGATCGGGGCGGTGCATACGCGGCGACCGTGCGTGGAACCGCATCCGCTGGGCGCGCAGATCCTGGAGAGGCTGGGGCGAGGTTTGCCGTCACTGGCGGCGTGATGCTGCGGCGCGAGCAGTGTCCGCATGTTTGCACCATCACGGCGCGCATGAAGCAGCGCCCATGATCGAGGCGACGACGGACGCCGCCCTGCACCGATCGCCTCGCCCGCGGCGCGTCTTCGTCCTGGGGGCGACCGGTACGATCGGCCAATCGACGGTCCGTGCGCTGCTGCGGCGCGGTCATGACGTCGTGTGCTTCGTGCGGCCGCGCCCGGGGATCGGCGGTGCGCTGACGGCGGACCGCAGCACCGATCTGCTGGGCGGCGCATCCCTGCGCTTCGGCGAGGTGAGCGATCGAGCATCCCTGGCGCGCGATGGTTTTCGGGGTGAGCGGTTCGATGCCCTGGTGTCCTGCCTGGCGTCGAGAACCGGGGCGCCCGCGGACGCATGGGCGATCGACCACAAGGCGCATGTGGATGCCTTGGCCGCGGCGCAGGAGGCCGGCGTCACCCAGATGGTGCTGCTGTCCGCGATCTGCGTGCAAAAGCCCCTTCTGGCCTTTCAGCGTGCGAAACTGGCGTTCGAGCAGGCTTTGATGGCGTCGGGCCTCACCTATTCCATCGTCAGGCCCACGGCCTTCTTCAAATCACTGTCGGGACAGGTCAATCGTGTCCGGCAGGGCAAGCCATTCCTGCTGTTCGGCGACGGCACCCTCACCTCATGCAAGCCGATCGCCGACGACGATCTTGGCCATTACATCGCCGAATGCCTGGACGATCCGCACCGTCACAACAGGGTGCTGCCGATCGGCGGCCCAGGCGATGCCATCACGCCTCGGCAGCAGGGTGAGCGCCTGTTTGAACTGCTGGGGCGAAAGCCGCGATTCCGGCAGGTGCCCGTGGCGCTGCTCGACACCATTGCCTGGTCCCTCGGCGTGATGGGGCGCTTCGCGCCGCGGCTTGGCGAAAAGGCGGAACTGGCGCGCATCGGGCGCTACTACGCCACGGAATCGATGCTCGTCCTTGATCCTGTGACTGGCCGCTATGATGCGGCGGCGACCCCGTCCTTCGGATCGGAAACCCTGTTCGACTTCTATGCGCGCCTGATCAAAGGTGAAGCCATGGTCGATCGTGGAGACCACACGGTGTTCTGAGGGCGACGGCTGCCGAGCCGCTGCGCCCTCTCTACAGGAGCGAACCCACGATCCGTCCGCCCACCAGCGGCCGTGCCACCCCGGTCGTCCCCGGAAACGTAATCGGAAGTTTCCTGGCCACCCGCGCCGCCAGCAGCCCAAACGCCTGCGCCTCCAGCGCATCCCCGTCCCAGCCCGCGACTTCGACCGGTCGCACCGGTTCTTCCAGCGCGCCGGCCAGCGCCTTCATGATCGCGGGGTTGCGCCGCCCGCCACCAGCCACCAGCCATTGCAGCGGCGGTTCGGGGAACAGCCGCCCCGCCGCGGCGACGCAGACCGCGCAGAAGGCGCACAGCGTCGCGGCGCCATCGGCGGCCGAAAGCTCCGCCGCCCCGGCCTCCTTCAACGCCCGGTCGAAATCCAGCCGATCGAGCGATTTCGGCGGCGGCGCGGTCAGGTACGGATGCGCCATCAGCCGCCCCAGCACCGCCCCATCGGCCTGCCCGGCCAGGGCGAGCTTCCCCGCCGCGTCATAATCCTTGCCGGTATGCTGGCGCGCCCAATCGTCCAGCGGGCCATTGGCCGGGCCGGTGTCGAAGGCCAGCATCTCCCCATCCGGGCCGAGCCAGGTGACATTGCCGACCCCGCCCAGGTTCAGGATCGCCAGCGGCTTGGGCAGCGGCGCCGACAGGGCACGGTGAAACACCGGCACCAGCGGCGCCCCCTGCCCGCCCGCCGCGACATCGGCCGTCCGGAAATCATGCACCACGGTCATGCCGGTCCGCCGCGCCAGAGACACGGCATCACCCACCTGCCAGGTGAAGGGCGCTTGGTTGCGACCCGCCACGGGTGGCCGGTGCAGGATGGTCTGGCCATGGAAGCCGATCAGGTCGGCGTCCAGCCCAAGCGCCTCGACAGCCTCGGCATGGCGGTCCGTCAGGCGCTTCACGGCGTCGAGCAATTCAGGGTCGTCGTCGTGCAGCGTCTCGGCGCGATCGAGCAATCCGCGTAGCGCCCGCCGCAACTTCGGGTCATAGGGCAGCGTCAGACGCGGGCCGATCCGCGCGATCGTCTCCCCGTCCGTCTCAAGGTAGGCGGCGTCCACCCCGTCCAGGGATGTGCCGCTCATCAGCCCGATGGTTCTCAGCATGTCCCTGCCGTGCTAGCGCATTTTCGCCAGGGCGGCACCAGCCCGCACCCCCGTCCGGCCACCCACGTGCGTGTCCTGGAATGGGTGGCCAGGTGGGGTGCGGGCTGGTGCCGGTTTCGCGGCAGCGCAAAATGCGCTAGCCCCCCGGACCTTCCGGCGGACGTCCCGGCGTTATCAGGATATGACCATGAGCGGCCCGACCAGCGATTTCCTGCGCATTGCCCGCGAACGCGGCTACATCCACCAGACCACCGATGAGGCGGCGCTGGATGCGGCGCTGAACAAGGGCGGGCTGGTCGCCTATATCGGGTATGACTGCACGGCCGACAGCCTGCATGTCGGGCACTTGATGCCGACCATGCTGCTGCGCCTGTTGCAGAAGACCGGCGGCAAGCCCATCGCGCTGATCGGCGGCGGCACCACCAAGGTCGGTGATCCGTCCGGCAAGGATGAGGCGCGCCAGTTGCTGACCGAGGAGGTCATCGAGGCCAACAAGGTCGGCATCCGTCGCACCTTCGATGCGCTGCTGGATTTCAACGCCGGCGCGCTGATGCTCGACAATGCGGAATGGCTGGATGGGCTGCGCTACATCCCGTTCCTGCGCGATGTCGGCCGGCATTTCAGCGTGAACCGGATGCTGACCATGGACAGCGTGCGGCTGCGGCTGGAACGCGACCAGCCGCTCAGCTTCCTCGAATTCAACTACATGCTGCTGCAATCCTACGACTTCCTGGAACTGCATCGCCGCCATGGCGCGGTGTTGCAGATGGGCGGGTCGGACCAGTGGGGCAACATCGTGCTGGGCGCCGACCTGATCCGCCGGATGGCCGGTGGGGAGGCGCATGCCCTGACCACGCCGCTGCTGACCACCGCGTCCGGCGCCAAGATGGGCAAGACCGCCGCCGGGGCGGTGTGGCTGAACCCCGATCGGCTGTCGCCCTACGACTACTGGCAGTTCTGGCGCAATACGGAGGATGCGGATGTCGCGCGCTTCCTCGGCTTGTTCACCGAATTGCCGATGGACGAGGTACGCCGCCTGGGCGCGCTGGCCGGGGCGGAGGTGAACGAGGCGAAGAAGATACTCGCCACCGAGGCCACCGCCCTGCTGCACGGCCGCACCGCCGCGGAAACCGCCGCCGAGACTGCCCGCCGCGCCTTCGAGGAAGGCGCCGCGGCCGAGACGCTGCCGACCATCACCGCCACCCTGCCCGCGCCGTTCATCGACCTGGCGGTGCAGGCCGGCCTTGCCGCGAGCAAGGGTGAGGCACGGCGGCTGATCGTGCAGAACGGGCTGCGGCTGAACGAGGTGGTGGTGACGGATGTCGGCGTCATCGTCACCGAGGCCGACCTGCGGGACGGGGCGGCGAAGCTGTCGGCCGGGCGCAAGCGGCATGTGCTGGTGCGCGCCGGTTAGAGCAGATCGCGCCTGACTGGCCTCAGTCAGGCGCGTGAAGATGCTCGCTCAAACAAGGGTTTAGTCTAACGGCAGCCGGTGGCGGTACGGCTGCGCTGCGGCGCAGGGGGTCCGTCCCGGGCCACAGCCGTCGCGACCCGCGTTCGACAGACCGGGTGATCTCGGCTGACCGTGGCGGGCCTATACCCCGGTGAAAGGCAGGATCTGGTGGCGCCCCCGCTCCTGCTGAACCTGGTCCGCCGGGTCGAGCAGGACGCGCCCCGTCGGTTCTCGCCCGGCCAGGACCTCGGCGAGGTCCATGCGCGCCTTCCGGTCGTTGCGGTAGTACTGGTGCTCGACGATGTCCCATTCGGTGCCGCCGACGGTGAAGAGTTGCGGCTTGGACTGTGGCGCCTGCAAGCCGAGGAAGTAGTCCACCACCGTCACGTTCTTCGGCAGTAGCGACAGCGCCGTGGGGCCGAAATGGCCGAGACGGCGCGAACCCTCATTGGCGATGCGGCTGGCGATGCTCAGCGTGCTGTCGCGGCTGGTCACGACCGTCACGCCATGGGCCAGCAGGGCGATCTCGCTGAGAGGCTCGGCGGGGTTGAGCATGGTGTGCGGCACGTCCGCGGCGACCAGCACGGCGTGGTCGAAGGTGTCGGCCATCTGGTTCGTCAACAGGCCGTTGCGCATGACGGCGAGGCCGGCGGACAGCGCCAGATTACCCATGCTGTGTGCCAGCAGGACCATGCGCGGCAGGCGCTTCCGCTTCTTCGCCCGCAGTCGGGCGCGGTTGATCTCCCGCAGCATGCGCGACAGCGCGCCGCCGGCGGCGATCGCATCCGTCTGGTCCGCGCGGTATTGTGAGATCGCGGCGCCCACCAGCGCGGCGAGCTTCTGCATGTCGATCACCAGCCCGTCCGATGGCCAGGAAAAGGAGAAGGGCGCGAGCGTCACGTGGTTGCCGTAGAATTCGGTAATCTGCGCCGCGCGTTCGATGGCCGAGCCGAAGCTGTTGGCGAAGCCGTGCATGTAGAACAGCGCCACCGCCTGGCGGTCCGCCGCATTGTCGAGCCAGGCATCGAGAAGCTGCGCGGCCGAGCCGGCGTCGGCGTCCTTGAAGTCGTCGTCGCCGGGGATTTCGGGATGCGTCAGCAGGCGCCGGCGGGCCTCGGTGTCGTCGGGGTTGCCGATCATCTCGACGCTCGCCTTGCCCAGCCAGAGGCGGCGGTTGTCCGGCTGCTCGCCGCTGATGGCGTCGAAGGCGTCCGAGTGGCGCCGGCGATTGGTGGCGTAGAAGACGGTGAGGGATTTCGGGTCCGGTGCCGGGCGACGCGCCATGGTTTCGTTCCTCCAATGGAAAGAAACTGCACCGTGGCGGGTCGTCCTGGCAAGTGAATGCGCGGCGGCTACTCGAAACGGTTGGCCTTCGGGAACCCGTTCGGCGGCTGCTTGCCGGCCCCGGCGCGGTTGCCCGCCCAGGGGCGCAGGTCGGTCTCGGTCCGGGTGCGGCCACCCAATGTCCAGGTCAGGCCCTCGGCGCGGCGGAACACCTTGGCATCCGACAGACCGCCATCGCGATAGGCCTGAAGCTGCACGCCGCGGCCGCGCGTCATCTCCGGCACCTGGTCCAGTGGGAAGACCAGCAGCTTGCGGTTTTCCCCGATCACCGCGACGGCGTCGCCATCGACCGGGGTGCAGACCGATGCCTCGACCGGCGGATCGACGTTGAGCACCTGCTTGCCGGTGCGCTTTTCCGCCAGCAGGTCCTCGCCCTTCACGATGAAGCCCTTGCCGTCCGATGCCGCGACCAGGAAGCGCCTGGCGTCCTCATGCACGAACATCGTCACCACGGCATCCTCGTTGGTCAGGTCGACGATCAGGCGCACCGGCTGACCGTCCCCACGCCCCCGCGGCAGGGCATCGGCCTTCAGCGTATAGGCCTTGCCATTGGTGGCGAAGATCACGATGCGGTCGGTGGTCTCGGCATGCATCGCCGCCAGCAGCCCGTCGCCTTCCTTGAAGCGGATGTCGCCATCCAGCGGGATGTGGCCCTTCTGGGCGCGGATCCAGCCCTTCTCGGACAGGATGACGGTGATGGGTTCGCGTTCGACGAAGGCGGTCTCATCGACCAGCACGGCGGGCAGGATGCGGCCGGTTTCGGTGCGGCGCTTGCCGAGCGGTCCATCGCCGAACTTCGCGCGCGTGGCGGCGATTTCCTCGGCGATCGCGTCCCAGCGCTTCTTCTCCGACCCCAGCAGGCCCTGCAGCCGCTTCTGTTCGATGGTGAGCTTCTTGTGCTCCTTGCGGATCTCCATCTCCTCCAGCTTGCGCAGGGCGCGCAGGCGCATGTTGAGGATGGATTCGGTCTGCAGGTCGGTCAGCGAGAAGGTCGCCATCAGCACGGGCTTCGGCTCGTCCTCGTTGCGGATGATGCGGATCACCTCATCGAGGTTGAGATACGCGATCAAGTAGCCGTCGAGGATTTCGAGGCGCCGGGCGATCGCGGCCAGGCGGTGTTCGGTGCGCCGCACCAGCACGACATGGCGGTGGTCGAGCCAGGACCGCAGCACCTCCCGCAGGCCCATCACGCGCGGGGTGCGGTTGGCGTCGAGCACGTTCATGTTCAGCGGGAAGCGCGATTCCAGCGCGGTGGCGCGGAACATCGTCTCCATCAGCACGGCGGGTTCGACCGCGCGGGTCTTGGGTTCCAGCACCAGGCGGACGACGTCGGTGCTCTCGTCCCGCACATCGCCCAGCAGCGGCAGCTTCTTTTCTTCCAGAAGCTGGGCGATCTGTTCGATCAGCTTGGCCTTCTGGACCTGATAGGGGATCTCGGTGACGACGATCTGCCAGGTGCCGTTCTTCAGCGCCTCCCGTTCCCAGCGGGCGCGGACGCGGAAGCCGCCGCGCCCGGTCTCATACGCATCGCGGATCGCGGATTCGGGTTCGACCAGCACGCCGCCGGTCGGGAAGTCCGGGCCCTTGATGTGGGTGAGCAAATCCGCGTTCGGGTCGGCGATCAGCGCCAGCGCGGCGTCGCAGAGTTCGCCGGCATTGTGCGGCGGGATCGAGGTCGCCATGCCCACCGCGATGCCGGCCGCGCCATTGGCGAGCAGGTTCGGGAAGGCGGCCGGCAGGACGATCGGCTCGCGTTCCTCGCCGTCATAGGTGGCGCGGAAATCGACCGAGTCTTCCTCGATGCCTTCGAGCATCGCCTTGGCGACCTCGGTCATCCGCGCTTCGGTGTAGCGCATGGCCGCGGCGTTATCGCCGTCGATATTGCCGAAATTGCCCTGGCCTTCGACCAACGGATAGCGCGCGGCGAATTCCTGGGCGAGGCGGACCATCGCCTCATAGATCGAGCTGTCGCCGTGCGGGTGATACTTACCCATCACGTCGCCGACGATGCGGGCGCATTTCTTGAAGCCGGTGGCCGGGTCCAGCCGCAGCTGGTGCATCGCCCACAACAGCCGGCGATGGACCGGCTTCAGCCCGTCCCGCACATCCGGCAGGGACCGCGCGGTGATGGTGGACAGGGCATAGGCGAGGTAGCGCTCGGACAGCGCGTCGGCGAGCTTCGTCTCGCGGGTGTGACCGCCCTCGGGCAGGTCCTTGATGTCGTCGGGCATGGGTGCTGATTCGCGCTTCGTTCTCGTCAGCCCAGGCTTACACGGATGCGGACAGCGCCGCCACCCGATCCGCCAGCCGGTGCCGCGCCTCGGGCACCGGGCGGTGCCGGGCGCCGAAGGCGTCGCGCTCCAGGAAATGGCCGGTCAGGCGCAGGCCGGCATCCCAGGCGGCGGTGTCGCCGGGGCCGTCATCGGTCAGCAGGAAGGCTGGCAGGGGCAGGAGCCGGTCGCCATAGGGCGCGGCGGCTTCGGCGCTGACAGCCCGGCCGGTGCGGGGGGAGACATGGGTCAGCCCGTCCCGCGCGCCGGTCACCGCGCAGGTGGAAAGGTCCATCCCGTAGCCGAGTTCCGTCAGGATCAAGGATTCCCAGCGAATGTAGTCGGCCAGCACATCCTCCGCCCCACCCGCCAGATGCGCGATGACCGACACCAGCGCCTGGAAGGCGCGCGGATGCGGCTCGCGTTCCGGCAGGGCATCGGCGGCGATGGCGCAGGCGGAGGAGAGCAGCGCGAGGGCGAGCGGGTCCTCCATCGCCAGGGCGGCGGCGGGGTGGACCATCTCGCCCGACAAGGCGCCGAGCTGGTCGGCCAGGCGGGCGATCCAGCGCGCCTCGATCAGATTGCCCGGCAGCCACAGCCCCGCCTGGGCGCGGGAGGCACCGCCCTTCGCCAACCCGGCATGGCGGCCGTGTTCCTCGGTCAGCAGGGTGGCGACAGCGCCGCCATCGCCCAGCGGGCGGACCTCCAGCACCACGGCGGGGGCGGTCCATTCCACGCTCATGGCGCGGGCGTCAGCCCATATCCTCCAGCCCGATCGCCCGGATCCGCGCCCGTTCCTCATCCCACCCCGTGCGTTCCTTCACGTTCAGGAACAGGTGCACCGGGCGTTCCAGCAGCTTGGTCAGCTCGATCCGCGCGGACTGGCCGATGGTGCGGATGCGGCTGCCCTTCTCCCCGATGATGATCGCCTTCTGGGTGGCGCGGGAGACATAGATGGTGCAGTCCACCCGTACCGACCCGTCATCATTCTCCGTCCACTGCTCGGTTTCCACCGAGGCATGGTGCGGCACTTCCTGATGCGTCTGGCGCAGGATCTGCTCGCGCACGATCTCGGCGGCCAACATCCGGTTGGGCAGGTCCGACAGCTCATCCTCGGGGAACAGATACGGCCCCGGCGGCACCGCCTCAGCCATGCGGTCCTGCAGGCGGTCCACCCCTTCGCCCTTCTCGGCCGAGATCATGAAGGTCTCGGCGAAGGGCAGGATGGCGTTGAGTTCGGCGGTCAGCGGCAGCAGCCGTTCGCGCGGGATCAGGTCGGTCTTGTTCAGCGCCAGCCAGATCGGGTTGCGCGACCGCGCCAGACCTTCGGCAATCTTGCGCACGGCATCGGTCAGCCCGGCCCGCGCATCGACCACCAGCAGCGCGACATCGGCATCCTGCGCGCCACCCCAGGCGGCGGCGACCATCGCCCGGTCCAGCCGCCGGCGCGGCACGAAGATGCCCGGCGTATCCACCAGGATCACCTGCGCGCCGGCATGCATCAGCACCGCGCGGATGCGGAACCGCGTGGTCTGCGGCTTCGGGGACACGATCGTCACCTTCGCCCCGGTCAGCCGGTTCACCAGGGTCGATTTCCCGGCATTGGGCGCGCCGACGATGGCAACCAGGCCGCAACGTGTCGTGGTCATGTCTCGACCCCCAGAAGCCAGGATTCGGCGGCGGCGAGTTCGGCCGCGCGCTTGGACTCGCCGGCGCCTTCGGCTTCCCGCCCGGCGGCCAGCACGGCGATGACGAAGAAGGGCGCATGGGACGGCCCGGCGGTCGAGACCAGCCGATACTGCGGCAGGCCAAGCCCGCGCCCCAAGGTATATTCCTGCAAGCGGTTCTTGGCCGAGACCGGCGGCTTCACATCGGCATCCAGCAGCGCCGCCCAATGGCGCCGCACCACGCCGCGCGCCGCCTCCAGCCCGCCATCGCGATAGATCGCGCCCAGCAGCGCCTCCACCGCATCGGCCATCACGGTCTGGCGCGCGCGCAGGCCGGTGCGTTCCTCGCCCTGCGGTATGCGGATTGCCTCGGCCAGGCCCATCGCCTCACCCACCCGGGCGAGCGCCTCGGCGGCAACCACCGATGACAGCCGGCGGGTCAGGCTGCCTTCGCGCTCGGTCGGGAAGCGTTCGGTCAGCCATTCGGCCATCAGCAGGCCAAGCACCCGGTCGCCGAGGAATTCCAGCCTTTCGTTGGAATCGAGCTGTCCGCCACGCGCATCGGCGGCGGAACGATGCGTCAGCGCTTCCGTCAGCAGCGCCGGATCGGCGAAGCGGTGTCCGAGGCGGTCCTCGATCCCGCTCATCGCACCGCCGAGAAGATCCGCGACCAGCGGATGGCGAAGGGCCAGCCCCAGACCTCCCACCAGGCGGCCGAACCATCGACCGAGAAGAAGATGAATTCCGCGCGACCGACCAGATTCTCGATCGGGATGAAGCCCACGGCATTCATCGCCCGAGAATCCAGGCTGTTGTCGCGGTTGTCGCCCATGGCGAAGACATGGCCGGCCGGCACCAGGAATTCCTGCGTGTTGTCGAACGGCCCGTCATCGGTCGATTCCAGGATCTGATGCGACACGCCGGGCTGCCCGCCGGTCCCCGGCAGGGTTTCAAGATAGCGGCGCACCGTGATGCGCGGGCCATCGCCTTCGACCGTGTAGGGGCCGAGGTTCTCGCGCCGCACCGCCTGCCCGTTGATGTACAGGATGCCGGCGCGCACCTGGATGCGGTCCCCCGGCAGGCCGATGATGCGCTTGATGTAGTCCGTGGCGCCATCGCGCGGCAGCTTGAACACCGCGACATCGCCGCGGCGCGGCAGCGATCCGAAGATGCGCCCGTCGAACAGGTTCGGGCTGAACGGCATCGAGTGCCGCGAATACCCATAGGAGAATTTGGAGACGAACAGATAGTCGCCAACCAGCAGCGTCGGGATCATCGACCCGGACGGGATGTTGAACGGTTCGAACGCCACGGTCCGGATGCCGATCGCGATCAATGCGGCATAGAGGATCGTCTTGACGCTTTCCAGCCAGCCGCCGGTCGCCTTCTTCTTCAGCATCGTATGGGTGTTTCGACGGCCTGGTCAGGGGTGGATTTCGCGCCGGGCGGCGTGGTGGCGGCAGGGGATACAGCGGGCGGGCGCGCTGTCAAGGAAGCGGCACGGCGGTGATGACGACCATGGCCTGGGCGTAGGGGAATTCATCCGTCATGGTCAGCGCCACTTCGGCGCGATGGCCCGCCGGCGTGATGGCCGCGAGGCGGGCCGCCGCCCCGCCCGTCATCCGCAGCGTCGGCTGGCCGGAGGGCAGGTTGACCACACCCAGGTCGCGCCAGAACACCCCCGCGCGGAAGCCGGTGCCCAGGGCCTTGGACGCCGCTTCCTTGGCCGCGAAGCGCTTGGCATAGGTCGCGGTGCGGATGCGCTCGGCACGGCGTTCGGCCTTGGCGCGCTCGACCGGCGTGAAGATGCGGTCGAGGAAGCGGTCGCCGTGGCGGGCGATGGTCTTTTCGATGCGGCGGATGTCGAGCAGGTCGGACCCGGTGCCGATGATCATGGGAGGGTTAGGTCCTCAGTTGAAGAAAAGGACAAGGTTGGAGGGGCGCTGCCCAATAGGCGCGAAGATTGGAGGGGCGCTGCCCCTCCAAACCACCCCGCCAGGGACCAACGGGTCCCTGGACCGCGGGACCTTGGCGTCTTTCACGTAGCGCAAGGCTTGCCCGGTCGGGTACCGAGATTCGGGTATTATCGTGGTACCGACCGACGACGTTCAGCACCAAAGTCGAGGTTTCCAAAGGCCTTAAGCCTTTGGAGGGGAGGTTTGGAGGGGCAAGGCCCCTCCAAATCCGCGTGCGATCACCATCACCCCTTCGCCCGTTCCACCTGCGTCACGCCGGGGCAGGCCCGCAGCGCCGCGAGAATGGCCGACAGGTGCCCGATGTCGCGCACTTCCACATCCACCAGCACCTCGCACCAATCCCCAACGCGGTTGAGGATGCGCAGGTTGTTCACCGCCCCTTCCTGCCGGGCGATCGCCGTGGTCAGGCCGGCCAGCGCGCCGGGCTTGTTTTCCGCCGTCAGCTCGATGCGCCCGACATGGCTGCCGCGCACACCGTCCTCATATTCCCACTCCACGTCGATGAAGCGTTCTGGCGTGGCGGCGAAGGCTTCCAGCCCGTGGCAATCGTTCTTGTGGATGGTCACGCCGCGCCCGGTGGTGACGATGCCCACGATGCGGTCCCCGGGCAGCGGGTGGCAGCAGCCAGCGAAATGCACCGCCATGCCGGCGACCAGGCCGCTGACACCCATGGCAGTCTCGCCACGCCGCGGGCTGCCGGGGCGTTCGGCCTTGCCGGCGGTCAGCAGCGGGCCGGTGCCCAGGCGCCCGCGGGGCCGCGCCAGCGCCATCTGTTCAACGGTGCGCGCGGGCGTGCGCAGTTCCGGCACGGCGGCGGTCAGCACGTCGCGCGGCGTCAGGTTGCCGGAGGCGACGGCAATGCACAGAGTTTCGAAATCCGGCTGCTTGAGCGTCTTGACCGCCGGTTCGACGAGCTTTTCCGAGAAATCGAGACCGGCGGCGCGGAACGCCTTGGCGATCGCGGCGCGGCCGTCTTCCTTCTGCGTCGCACGCTGGCGGGCATGGACGAAGCGGCGGATGCGCGCGCGCGCCTTGCCGGTGGCGACGAAGCGTTCCCAGGCCGGGTTGGGCGTGCCGCCGCGGGCGGTGATGATCTCCACCTGGTCGCCGTTTTCCAGCGGGTGGCGCAGCGGCACGATCTTGCCATTGACCTTGGCGCCCACCGTATTGTCGCCGACCTGGCTGTGCACCTGGTAGGCGAAATCCACCGGCGTGGCGCCGCGCGGCAATTCGATCAGGTCGCCCTTGGGCGTGAAGCAGAAGACCTGGTCGCGGTGCAGTTCCAGCTTGGTGTGGTCGAGAAAGTCCTGCGGGTCGGAGGCGGATTCCAGGATTTCCAGCAGGTCGCGCACCCAGGGGTAGCGCTTGCGCGTGATGCTGCCACCATCGCCCTGCTTGTAGATCCAATGCGCGGCGACGCCGTATTCGGCGATCTCATGCATCTCCCGCGTGCGGATCTGCACTTCGATCTTGGCATTGCGGCGTTCGGGCACCGTCACGCCGGTGTGCAGGGACTGGTATCCGTTGGTCTTGGGCGTGCTGATCCAGTCCTTGAAGCGCCCGGGCACCACGCGATAGGCCGAATGAATGCCGCCCAGCGCCGCGTAGCAATCGTGCTTGTCCTTCACGATGACGCGGAACGCCATGATGTCGGACAATTGCTCGAACGCGACGTTCTTGCGCTGCATCTTGAGCCAGATCGAATAGGGCGACTTCTCGCGCCCCAGCACCTCGACCTGCTCGACACCGTTCTCGGCGAGAACGCGCTTCAGGTCCTGCTCGATCTCCTCGATCAGATCGGCGCCCTGGCCGCGCAGATAGGTCAGGCGCGCGGCGATGGTCTGCCAGGCATCGGGATTCATCTCCCGGAAGGACAGCGTCTCGATCTCGGTCTTGAGCGCGTCCATGCCGATGCGTTCGGCCAGGGGGGCGTAGATCTCCAGCGTCTCGCGCGCCGTGCGGGCGCGCTTTTCCGGGCTGCCCTTGCCGCCCAGGGTCCGCATATTGTGCAGCCGGTCCGCCAGCTTGACGATCAGGACGCGGATGTCCTCGCTCATCGCCAGGACCAGCTTGCGGAAATTCTCCGCCTGCTTGGTGCGTTCGGATTGCAGCTCCAGGCGCGTCAGCTTGGTGACGCCATCGACCAGCCGGGCAACTTCCTTGCCGAAGCGCTTTTCCAGCTCGGCCAGGGTGACGCCGGTATCCTCGACCGTGTCGTGCAGCAGGGCTGTGGCGATGGTCGCCGCGTCCAGCCGGTAGCCGGCCAGGATGTCCGCCACCGCGATGGGGTGCACGATATAGGGCTGGCCGTCGTCGCGGCGCTGCGGCGCATGGGCCTCGGCCGCCAGCGCATAGGCGTTTTCGATCAGCTTGACGTCGGCGCGGGGGTCGTATGCGGCGACCTTGCGGGCGATCTCGATGCCCGGATTGGTCGTCTCCTGGGCGCGCAGCCCCTCGGGCGCCCGCGCGGGGCCGGCTCGTCGGGTGCCGCTGGCGCCCTGGCCCATGCCCGGTTCCTTCACGCCATGCGGCAGCGGCCCGCGCCATCGGCCGGCGCACCAGGAACCTGGTTGCGCGGGCGGATGGGGGTGCGGGCCGGTGCCGTCATGCGAGGACTTTCTATCGCTTGCCGCCCAGTTCCGCGGCGATCGCAGCCTCGATGTCGTCGGGCGACAGGTCGTCGGCCGAGGCGTCGGGCAGGGCCTCGTCCTGGATTTCCATGATGCCGAAGATGTTCTCGTCGGTGGCGATGATGTCCATCACCTCCTCCTCGGCGGGCTCGGGCTCCGGCGCGCGGGACAGCGACTTGATCAGGTCACCTTCCAGGCCGGCGAGTTCGACCTTCTCCTCGGCGATCTCGCGCAAGGCGACGACGGGGTTCTTGTCGTTGTCGCGCTCGACTTCGATCGTCTCGCCACGGGCGATGTTGCGCGCGCGCTGGGCGGCGAGCAGCACCAGTTCGAACCGGTTCGGAATCTTTTCGATGCAATCTTCGACGGTGACGCGCGCCATGGAGGCTCCAAACACGTTTGGGGGCGCGCGGGAGGGGGTCCGTCGCACCCGGAAATGCCGGTGAACGTTCCACATAGCCATGCGCCCGCTGCACTGCAAGGCGAAAGCCGGTCAATCCGGCGGCAGGCGGCGGATCTCCTGCGGGTCGAGCGCGGCGATGAGGTCCTCGACGCGCCGTTGCAGAACCGGATGCACCCAGCCCGGCGCCACCTCGGCCAGCGGGCGCAGCACGAACGCCCGCAGATGCGCGCGTGGATGCGGCAGGATTGGCGTCGGCCCCGCCAGCACCTGCCCGCCGAGGTCGATCAGATCCAGGTCCAGCACCCGCGGGGCGTTCGGATAAGGCCTCGCACGGCCCACCTCATCCTCGATGCCATGCAGGGCGGCGAGAAGCGCGGCCCGGTCTCCTGCGCCTTCCAGGCGGACCATGCCGTTGACGTAGGGTGGCGATCGCGGGTCTGGCGGGATCGCCGCCGACTCCCACCAGGACGAGACGGCCGCGACCCGCAAGCCCGGAAGGCGGCCCAGGCGCGCCACGGCCCAGCGGCAGGTTTCCAGAGCTGGACTGCCATCGGCCCGCGTAAGATTGGCGCCGATTGCGACCAGCGCGGTCTCATCGCCCATGACAGGCCTGTGCAAATTGTGTAGCGGGCACACGGCCGTGCCCATCCGGGCGGCGGGCGGAGAATGCGGATATGGCTGGCACCATGCGGCGATCGGGTGGAGCGGAACGGGTCGGGTTGTTCGTGGACGGGGCGAACCTGTACCACACATCCCGAGCGCTGGGCTTCGAGATCGATTTCGCCCAGCTGCTCGATTACTTCCGCGGCAGCACCTACCTGGTCCGCGCCTTCTACTACACCGCGCTGATCGAGACGGAGGATTACTCCCCGCTGCGGCCGCTGACCGATTGGCTCGCCTATAATGGCTGGCAGGTGGTCACCAAGCCCGCCAAGCAGCAAACCGACCCGAGCGGCCGTCTTCGGCTGAAGGGGAACATGGATGTCGAGCTCGCCGTCGACATGCTGGAGATGGCGGTGCATCTCGATCATGTCGTGCTGTTCTCCGGCGATGGCGATTTCCGCCGGCTGGTCGAAGCGGTGCAGCGGATGGGGGTGCGGGTGACGGTGGTCTCCTCGACCCGTGCCCAGCCGCCGATGATCGCCGACGAATTGCGCCGGCAGGCCGACAGCTTCCTCGACATCGCGGACATCGCGCCCGAAATCGCGCGGCGGCAGATGGAACCGCGCGGGCGCCCCGCCACGCCGGCCCCCGCACCCGCGGCGGCG
>JALHQB010000014.1 GCA_022842185.1 Acetobacteraceae bacterium | reverse complement strand
AGTTCCGCGCCATCGCCACCCGCTACGACAAGACCGACCGCAACTTCATCGCCGCCATTCATGCCGTCACCTTCCATCTCTGGATCAATTGACGACACGCCTTAAGGCCTTTGGAAACCTCGACTTGGCGCTGAACGCCGTCGGTTGGTGCCGAGAAGAATGCGGTAGTCCTGGTTTCGGACCAGGTGGAGACCGCCCTGGGTGACAAACGCCAAAGTCCCGCGGTCCAGGGACCCGTTGGTCCCTGGCAGGGTGGTTTGGAGGGGCGGCGCCCCTCGAACCTTCGCCCCTACAGCAAGCCCCGATCCAAACCGTCCGTCACCGCATCGGCGGCGCGTACATCAGGCCGCCCTGGTTCCACAGTCGGTTCAGCCCGCGATCCAGCCCGATCGCCGAATTCGGACCCAGGTGCCGATCGAAGATCTCGCCGTAGTTCCCCACCGCCTTGATCGCGTTGTAGGCCCAGCGACGGTCAAGCCCCATGGCCGGCCCGGTATCGCCCGCTTCGCCCAGCAGGCGGCGGATCTCGGGGTTCGGGCTGGCGAGCATCTCATCCACATTGGCCTGCGTGATGCCGAGTTCCTCCGCGAGGATCAGCGCGTAGATGGTCCAGCGCATGATGTCGAACCACTGCG
Organism: Acetobacteraceae bacterium; assembly: GCA_022842185.1. GTDB lineage: Bacteria > Pseudomonadota > Alphaproteobacteria > Acetobacterales > Acetobacteraceae > Neoroseomonas. Next base: position 70,375 of record JALHQB010000014.1, on the reverse strand, counting down.
GATCACCCTTGCGGACGGCTGGCGTCAGCGGTTCCTTGCTGATGATGTCGGGCAGGATGATGTGGTCCGCCGCCACCAGCGAGGTGCGGAAGGCCGCAAGCTGGCTGGCGTCGAGCGTGTAGGCGTCGCATCGGCCGGCGGTATAGGCCTTGCGCGTATCCTCGTTGCTCTCGAACACCAGGGGCTGGACGCGGATGTTGTTGGTGCGTGCCCAGTCCGCGAGGTTCAGTTCATTGGTCGAACCCGCCGTGGCGCACACCGTTGCACCATCCAACTGCGCGGCGCGCGTCACCCCGGTCGCACGGCGTACGATGAAGCCCTGCCCGTCGTAGAAGGTCACGGGCCCGAACTGCAGGCCGGCATTGACCTCCCGCGAATGGGTCCAGGTGAAGGTGCGGGCGACGACATCGACCTGGCCCGACTGCAGTGCCGGGATGCGCGCCTGGCTGGTCAGGACATGCCAGCGGACCCGGCTGGCGTCGCCCAGAACCGCGGCGGCGATGGCGCGGCAGATGTCGGGATCGAGGCCGCGCTGTTCCCCCCGGCTGTCGGGCACGCCGAAGCCCGGTGAACCCTGGTTGGCGCTGCAATCCAGCATGCCCTTGGACCGCACCGAGGCGAGGGTCGGGCCAGGCTGCGCGCCCTGTGCGAAGGCGGCATCGGGTGCGAATGCACCGACCAATGCCACGGTCGCGGCGAGACCGGCTTTGCGGAGGAATTCCATGTCTTCGTCATCCTGTCAGTCGGAGCAACGACGCCGTCGTTGATCGGCGCCCGGCAGCGTCCATGGTCACCCGGCGCCTTGGGAAGAACAAGGCGCCGCGCGCGGGGAATCCGTCAGACGGATCCGCCCGTACGGAACCCGCCACCGGAATCGCTGCGGCCGCCAGTGGAAAAGCCCCCATCCGAGGACCCGCCGCCGCTGCTCCAGCCGCCACCGGACCCACCGCCTCCGGCCCAACCGCCGTCGCCCTTCAGGCCGCCACCGCCCGGCGACCTGCCCTTGCCGCCACCCCAATAGGGCGACTGGTCATCATCCGACCACCCGCCGGGCGAAGCACCGGGGCTGGTGGACCAGGGTCCGGGCGCGGGCCGTCCCCATGGCCCCGGCAGCGGCTTGCCCCAGGGGCCGGGCTGGCTGGTGCCGGGCATCTGGTCGGGCATGCGCTGGCGTTCCATGCGGTCCCAGAAGCCGTCGCGGGACAGGGCGCCGCGCAGCACCTCGGTCACCAGCGCCCCGACCATGGCGCCGGACGCGAAGCCCCAATTGCTGCGTTCCACGCCACGGCTGCGCATGTCGTGACGCAGGGCCTGCAACTCCGTCAGGCGGCGCCGCGCGCCTTCGGCCTGGCCTTGCGCTTCGGCCAGGGCGTTCTCCAGCCGCGCACGTTCGGCGGCGGTGATCTCAAGCCGCGCGACGATCGCGTCATCCTCGCGGGTCGGCGTGCGGGACGCCTCCTCCCGCAAAGTGCGCAGGGATCGCGCGCCGATGGCGGCTTCCAAGGCGCGGATCGCCTGCTGCGACGTCGGGTCTTCGCCGGCGGCCAGCGCGCTGCGCTTTGCCTCGGCCTCGGTCAGGGCCGTGCGCGCCGCCTCGACCGCGTCCTCGGCGGCATCGAGTTCGGTGGTGTCGGCGCGTGACACACCTTCCGGCAGCCCGGCGAGGGCGCGGCGGCGGTCCAGCAAGGCACGGACGGCGGCATCGGCATCGGCGCGCATCCGGGCCGCATGCGCAGTCATGCTGCCCGGCAGCTCCGACAGCAGCGCATAGGACCGGCGCGCGGGTTCGAATTCGATCAGCCGGGCAACCCAGCCATCGATCATGCGCACCAGCGGAAAGGCACGGTATCGCCCGGTGCCCCAGCCGCGTTCCCACAAATACAGGAACAGCGGGTCGGCCCGATACGGCTGGCCCTTCTCCTCGAAGTCGCGCGCGGCGAAGCCGGATTTCTGCTCGGCATGCTGGGCGACGCGCTCGGCGTCCTCGGCGGCGGTGGACAGGCGCTGGAAGTCGGCGTCCTGGGCGGCCTTCGCATCGGCAGCCTTCAGCGCGGCGGCCTCGGCATCCTGCACCGCGCGCAGACGGGCGGCCTCGGTGTCGCGCCGTGCCTCGGCGGCCACCAGCGTGTCGCGGGCCTCGAAAACGCTGCGCTGGATGGCATCAAGGTCGGCCGCGCGCCGCGCCAGGCTGTCGCGCACCTGAGCACCGGCGGCATCGAGCGCATCGACCGCCGCACGGCCATCGGCGAGTTCCATCAATCGCAGCCGCGCCAATTCGCGCAGGGCCTCGGCTTCTTCCGACCGCAGCCCTTCCCGCTGGGCCGCCAGGCGGTCGGCCTCGGTCTGCGCCGCGGAAGCCTCCCGCTGCGCATCGGCCAGCCGGTGATCGACTTCCTGGAGGACATCCACGCCATTCACCATGACAGGATCCCCCCCCCATTGGTCTGCACGGTCCAGCGCGGTGCCAAGGTGCCGGCAAGCTTCTCGCCGATGATCGGCTGGTCGATCAGGCCATCGGCCAGCTTGTCACGGCGCACCCTTTCGAATTCCGCTTCCGGCACATGCAGCGCCCAGCGGGACACACGCCGCGTCTCGCCGTTTTCCTCACTGGTGATCGGCACTTCGACGGGGCGGCCATCACGGTCGACGGCCTCGACGATCAGGTAGTGGTTTCGAGCACGGGGATTGGCCGCGGGCACCCGCCAGACGGCCGAAGGTTCGCCAGGACGGTTGACGATGCGGATCGCGTAAGTGGACGCCAGCTTCGCGGCCAGGTCGTTGAGCGCGGCGCGTCGAATGCGGGCCTCGGCCAGGTTGCCGGCGCGCGCGGCCGCTTCCCCTTCGGCCAACAGCCGTGCGGCGTCGGCGCGCACCGCGGCATCCTGCGTGCCGGCGATGACCCGGTCATGTTCGGCGCGCAGCGCGCGCGGCAAGCCGGTCTCCAACTCCTGCGTCAGGGCGGCTGCTTCGCGGGCGCGCGGCGCGGCAACGGTGACGTAATAGACGCCCCAGCCGACCACCAGCAGCCCGAGCCCCGCCAGGGCGAAGCGGCCCCAGCGCGCGCGCGTCGCCCACGCAATCGCCAGGCTGCGACGCCAGCCTTCGCCCTTGGGCGTATAGGCGAAGCGCTTTTCCTCCAGCGCGGCGATGCCCTGGTCGAGAACGTGGTCGGAGACGTCGATGCCCTGCGACTTGTAGATCTCGCGCAGGCGCTGGCGCAGACGCTGCTGGCGTTCCTCGCCGCCGAGTTCGCGTTCGACCAGGCGATCGGCGTGGCGGATCGTGTCCACCACATCCATCGCCATCATCGTCTCATCAAGCGCGGGCGCCGGCGACGCTTTTGCGGGCGCGGACACGGCCGCGACGGGTTCAGGCATTCGTCTGCTGCGCCACCACCGTGGCGCGCTGGGTCAGCTTGGCCATGCGCTGCTTGGCTTCCTCGACCGAACGGCGGATCTCGTCGCTATTCTGCGTCGCGGAGGTTCGCATCTCGTCGATGATCTCAAGCGAGCGTTCCTGGTAGTTCACCACGGAATCGACCAGCTTCTTCACCGCGTCGGCCTGGATAGTCGGCCCGTAGCCGGCCTTCAGCGCGGCTTCCTGCACCTTGCCGCCGATCTCGGCGAGGACCTCCAGCGACTGGTTCACGCCCGACTTCATCGCTTCGAGCGCGCGCGTGCTTTCGTGCAGACCATGCATGCCGGTGAAGGATGCGGTCAGTGCGGTCAGCACCGCCTCATTGGTCGAGAAGAAGGAGACCGACTGCTGATAGACACGCTCCTTGGCGGTCGTGGTCTGCACCAGCCGGGCCATGATGACCTCGGAAGTGTTGTAGGACACGGTCAAATTGTCGGCGAGGTCCTTGGCGATCTGGTACTTGCCGTCCTCGGCCTGCAACACGCGCAGCGCCTCGTCCCGCGCCAGTTCCAGCTTGGCGCGTTCGGCGGGTTCGGCGGTCGCCGCGGCCTCGGCGGCCTTCACCGCCGCATCGGTCGCGGCCTTGGCGACGTTCAGCCGGCCTTCGCCGGTCTTGAGCACTTCGAGGGCCAGCACTTCCGCCTGCTTCAGCGCACCGCGGAAGTCGCGATAGGCTTCCAGGATCGAATGCTCGCGGTCGATGTTCTCCTTGGTGTCCTTGGACACTTCCAGATAGGTGTCGCGGATCTTGTCGAACCGGGAGGCGATGTCGCCACGGGTCGCCTTCTGCCAGATGTTGGAAAAGCGCTCCATGGTGGAGATCTTGCCGTCCTCCATCTGCGCGACCATGCCCTTGGCATCGTCCCGGATGGAGTTGAAGGCGTTGGTGATGGCCTGGTAGCGCTCGCCGACCTCCATCGCCTTGATCTGTTCGCGAACCACCTCGTTGAAGGTCGTGGCCTGGTTCAGCACCCGGGCGATCAGGGTGACGCGGTCCTGGTCGACCTCCATGATCTTCGACAGCAGGCCGGTGATCGGGCTTTCCTCGGCCGAGGCGGTCGGCAGCGGCAGGCCGAGGTCGCGCAATGCGCCCATGGCCTTGTCGAGGTAGCGCATGGGCTGAACGGTAACGGCGGTTTCGCTCATGCTGTCCGGTCTCCTGGCCTGGGCGTGGCGACCCCGGGCGCAGGCGCCAAGGGCTGAATCACGCGGTCAAACATTGGCCTGGACCATGACGGTTCAATGGGCGGCGAAGGCATCGCGGTCCAGGACTGGGCGGGACTCATAGCCTGCCCCGCCGCCCGAGTCAGCCATTCATGCCGGGTGCGGTTCTGTCACTGTGATGCAGCGCGCACATCCTGGGCGCGGGTGCGTTCATCCACGCGCGGCGTATGGGTGAAGCCGGGGCGCATCGCCCAGATGTTCTTCTGCAGATGGGTCGAGATGATGCCCTGGTCGCGCACCAGGATGCGCGTTGCGTCGAACAGCAGGGCTTCCCGCCGCGCATCGTCCAGTTCGCGGCTTGCCGCGCGCAACGCCGTGTCGAATTCAGGGTTGGCGTAGCGGCCACGATTGACCGAGCCGGTCCCGGCGTCACGGTTGTACGTCATGGCGACCGAGCGCAGCCCGGCCAGCGGCTCGCCGGTCGAGGTGCCCCAGGAGACGAGGAACATCGAGAATTCCTGACGGGAAGCGCGGGCGATGAAACTGGCATAGGGCGCGACCTCCACCTGGGTCCGCACGCCGACGCGCGTCCACATCTGTCCGACCGCCTGGGCAATCCGGCCATCATTCGGATACCGGTCGTTCGGCCCGTGCAGTGTCATGCGAAAGCCGTTGGGATACCCCGCTTCGGCCAGCAGGCGGCGTGCGCCATCAGGGTCAGCCGCCGGCACTGCCAGGTCGGGCGTGTAGCCGAAGGAGCCCGGCGGCATGACCTGCACCGTCGCGGTCGCGGCCCCTTCCATGACGCGAGAGACGATCGCCGCACGGTCGATGGCCAGCGACAGCGCGCGGCGCACGCGCACGTCGCGCAGCGGGTTGCCCGGCAGCGGTCGGCCGTCATTGTCGGTGATGAAGGGCGTCGGCCCGTCACGCATGTGGTCCATTGCGAAATAGATGAATCGCATGCTGTCGATCTCGCTGAGCGACACGCGCGGCGTGCGGCGCAGGCGTTCGACATCGGTGGTCGGCACCTGGTCGATGAAATCGACATCGCCAGCCAGGATCGCCGCGGTGCGCGCGGCGTCGTTGGTGATCATGCGGTAGTCCACGGTCGCCCATTGCGGGCGACCGCGCCAGTAATTGTCGTTGCGCTGCAATTCGATGCGGTCGCCGGGGCGATGCATGGTCATGCGATACGGCCCGGTGCCGATGGCGACGCGGCCGGAATTGAAATCCTCGGTCGCGGCGCCCTGATGCGTCTGGCGGTCGAGCATCGGCACCATGGCGATGTCGTTCGGCAGCACCGGGGCGGGGCCGTTGGTTCGGAAGCGGATGGTGTAGGGATCGACGATCTCCACCCCGGTGATCGCTTGGGTGTAGGTGCGGAAGGACCCCGGGCTGTTCACCACCTGCGGGATGCGCTCGAGGGTGAAGGCGACGTCCTCGGCGGTGAAGTCCGATCCGTTGTGGAACTTCACACCGTGGCGGAGGCGAAATTCCCACACATCCTCGCCGACCGGGCGCCAGGACTCCGCAAGACCCGGCTGCACCCGCGCGCGGTCGTCGGTCTCGATGAGGTTGTCGAACACCATCGAGGCGAAGGCGTTGTTGGGGGAGATGTTGTGGAAATGCGGATCGGTCGAGGTGATCTGCGCGCCCACACCCATGCGAAGCGTCTGCGCCTGCGCCGCGCCGGCTGATGCGGCGACGGCGAGGGCGGTCATCAGAGCGATCTTCATGGTTGGTTTCCTCCCGTTGATTGCTGTCAGGCGAGCAGGTAGGCGGCGCCGGACCTTTCGCAGATGCCGCGGATCAGGGTGGCGAGGCTGTCAGGGACGGGGATGCCGTCGCGCAGGCGGCGCTGGCGCTCGGCTTCCTCGGGCTCGCCGGCGACCAGCACGGGTTTGGTCGGGTCTGTCGCGGGGGTCGCGTGCATCACGTCGATGACGTCGTCGAGGTCGGATTCGAATTCGTCCGGCGAGCGGAAGGCGGCGGGGTCGATCGCCATGAAGAAATGGCCGATATCGTCCGGGTCGCCGGGCTTCTGCGTGCGGTTGCGGATGGGCGAGAACGACGAACCCACCAGCGTGCCACCCAGGATATGCACCATCATCGCCAGGCCATAGCCCTTGGCACTGGCCATTTCCGGCGAACCGCCGAGCGGCGAGAGCCCGCCCTGCGGCTGGTTGAACACAATGTCGAAGCCCTGCTTCGGGTCGGTAACCGGCTGGCCCTTGGCATCCAGCACCCATCCCGAGGGCAGCGGCCGATCATTCAGGTCATAGACCTTCACCTTGCCGGCAGCGGTCGTCGTCGTCGCCATGTCCAGCACGAAGGGCGGGTGGCGCTTGGCCGGTGCCGCGAAGGCCAGCGGGTTGGTGCCGAGCACGGGTGCCGCGCCGCGCGTCGGCACCATCGTCACGCCACGCGTGGCCGATGTGACCATGCCGATCGCGCCGCGACGTGCGGCGATGCGCGCATAGACACCCGCCGCGCCGAAATGATGCGAGTTGCGCACGCCGACGATGCCGACGCCGGCCTCCTTCGCCTTATCCACCGCCAGGTTCATCCCGAAGGCCGAGACCGGATGCCCCAGCCCCGCGCCACCATCGACCAGCGCGGTGCAGGCATTCTGCTTTTCGATGCGCGGCCGCGCCTGGAGGTTCAGCGAACCGTCCTTCACGCGCTTCTCATAGGTCATCAGCATCGAGATGCCATGGCTGTCCACGCCGAGCAGGTCAGTCTCGATCATCGCCTCGACCGTGGTGGTCAGCAGATCGGGGGCCATGCCCCAGGATTGCAGGATGGCTTCGATCTGCGCGCGCACGCGCTCATGCTGGACATTCACGGGATTACGCGCCTTCGCGGATGAAATTGTTGGTCAGATGGCCGATGCCGGTGATCTCGACATCCACCACATCGCCGGAGACGAGGTCGGGCGAGACGCCATCGGTGCCCATCCAGATGATGTCGCCCGGATGCAGCGTGATGTTCTTCGTCATGGTGGCGATGAACTTCGCCACGCCGAACAGCATATGGTTGGTGTGGTACTGCGTTCGAATCTCGCCATTCAGCCGCACGGTAGTAACCGCGGCGTCCAGGTCGAAATCGGTTTCGATCCACGGCCCCATCGGCTTGAAGGTGTCGGAGTTCTTGGCGCGCCAGAAGGTCCGGTCGGCCTTCTGCCAGCTGCGTTCGCTGACATCATTGCCGATGGTCCAGCCAAGCAGACAGGAGAGTGCGTTCTCCTCCGTCAGGTTCTTCGCTTTCTTGCCGACCACGGCGACGAGTTCACCTTCGTAATGCACCTTCTCGGTGGCATCGGCGGGGATGATGACCGTCTCGCCATGGGCAATCAGCGCATTGGCGGCGCGATAGCCCATATCCGGCTTGGTCGGGATGTTAGGTGTCTCGCCGCGCCGGGCCGCACCTTCCTTGACGTGTTCGACATAGTTCAGCCCCGCCGCGTAGAAGGTCGGCGGGATGACGGGCACTTCGATCTTCACGGTCGCAAGATCGTGTTTTCGCGGCGTGGTCTCGTAGCCGCGGAAGGGATCGCCCGCGACTTCCGCGATGCGATCACCTTCCAGGATGCCGTAGGCGGTGCGGCCTTCGGCCGTGAAGCGGATCCAGCGCATCAGGCGGCCAGTGCCTGCTGGATGAAGGCCGGCTGAAACACCTTGTCCGCCATCACCTGGCAGCGCTTCATCAGCCGGTGTTCGTTCGGGCCGTAATCGGGGATCGCGTTGTGCAGCGTACCGATATTGTCCCAGATCAGCAGGTCGCCCTCGGACCATTGATGGGTGTGCAGGAAGCGGTCCTGCAGCTGGTGCTCGAACAAGATCTCCAGCACGCGATCGCTCTCGGCCTCATCCAGTTCATTGATGCGGATGGCATAGCCAGGGTTGCAGTACAGCACCTTCCGGCCGGTGATCGGATGCGTCAGGAACACCGGATGCACCGAGGGCGGGCGTTTGGCGCGTTCCTCGGGCGTCAGCGGCTTGCGGTTGGCGGTGCCACGCTTGACCATCATGTCCCAGAATTTGTTGAAGTCGTGGGTCGCGGTGGCGTTTTCCAGCTTCTTCTTCAGCGCTGGGTCCAGCGCGTCATAGGCCGCATGCATGTTGGCGAAGACGGTATTGCCCAGCACCTTGCCGTCGCGCCGCGGCACGCGATGCGCGTTCAGCACATTCACGAAACCCATCGTGTCGCGATAGGACATGTCGGTGTGCCAATCCTGCCCGGCATCGGCCAGGCCGATCGGCTTACCATCCAACAGGATGTTCGACAGGATGCCGACTTCCGGGATCTCCGGGTCCTGGAACTTGCCCGACAGCGAGGTCTGGATGGACCCGAAGCGCAGCGAGAAGTCCCGCAGCGCGGCGGGTTCCAGGAGTTGGTTCGGGAAGCACAGGATGCCATGCTGGCCGAGCGCGCGCAGGATGGTCGCGAAATCCGTCGCGCTCATTGGCTTGGACAGGTCGATATCGGTGACGCGCGCTTCGAGCACGTCGCCGCTGGGGGTGATGGTGGGCATGCGGATCGTTCCTTTCCTGCCTCAGCGGGACGGAACGTGCCGCCCGTCGCGCGTCGGCGCGTGATGGACAGCGGATCATTCCTTCCCCCCGGAGCATCGAGGCCCCGGTGTCCGAGACGTTAGACCCGGGCCATGGGTCCGGCAAATCGGCGCGCGGGATTGGCGCGGTGCCGCGACGGGTCCAGGCTGATCGATCGGCAAGGAGGACAGCGCGATGCGGGACCCGGTGATAGCGATACTCGCGCAGGGCGCGATGGGTGCGGGCGTGGCCGCGCGGCTGGTCGCGCATGGCGTCACGGTGCTGACCAGTGTGGAGGGGCGCAGCGCGGCCAGCGCGGCGCGCGCTGCGAAGGCGGGGATGCAGGCCGTGCCGGAGGCGGCCTTGGCGGGCGCGGACGCATTCCTGTCCATCCTGCCGCCGTCAGAGGCCGTGGCGACGGCAGAACGGTTGGCACCGATATTCGCCGACGCACCGGCGTCGCCGATCTATGTGGATTGCAACGCGATCAGCCCCGCGACAATGGGGCGCGTCGCGGCGGTCTTGGGCGGCCATGGGCTTCGCGTGGTCGACGCCGGAATCATTGGTGGGCCGCCGCGTGAGGGCTATGCGGGGCCGGTGATCTATGCCTCCGGCGTTCGTGCGGGTGCGTTGGCCATCCTGCTCGATGGCCGGGGCATCGACCTTCGCGTGATCGAAGGCCCCATCGGCGCGGCCTCTGCGCTCAAGATGTCCTACGCCGGCATCACCAAGGGGCTGGTGGCGATCGGGTCCGCGATGATGCTGGCGGCCACGCGCGCGGGGGCCGCGGACGCGCTGCGGGCCGAACTGTCGTCGAGCCAACCGGCGCTGACCGCCTGGTTCGCGCGCATGGTGCCCAGCATGTACGACAAGGCCTATCGCTGGACCGGCGAGATGGAGGAAATCGCCGACTTCACGCGCGATGATGCCGGCGCGGCCGCAATCTACCAGGGTGCCGCCGCCTTCTACGCGCGGCTGGCGGATGACGGCAGCGCGGATGATATCGCCGCGCTGCGCGCCTTCCTGGATAACCGCTAAAGCGGTTTGCGCCAGAGTGTCCTGGCGCAAGCCGCTCTACGCCCTTGTTTGAGCGAGCACCGTCACGCCCCTGACCGAGGCCAATCAGGGGCGATCTGCTCTAGACGGGGCTCTTCACGCCGAGCCGTGTCGCCGTCGCCAGGATGTTCGACCAGGTTTCCGCCGGCAGCGGCACGCCATTGGCGTTGCGATCGGCGCGGCGCTGGTTCTCCGGGTCGCCGGGCAGCAGCACGGGTTCAGCGGGGTTGGCCGGGCGCGTCTCGCTGATCCATTCGGCGTAGCGCAGGCCCATCGCCTCAAATTCCGCCTGGGTGCCGAAATGCTTGGGCGACAGGAAGATCGACAGCATTCCGTTGGCGATGCGCCCGCGTTCATTGATCGGGCCGGAGGTGCCGCCCGCCGTCAGGCAGCCCGCCAACATTTCGCACATGAAGGAAAGGCCCGAACCCTTGTGTTCGCCGAAGGCACGGATCGCGCCCGTGCCGTTCGAAGGGTTGCGCGGCCCGACGGCGTCGTATGGGCCGTAGAGGGTGTGCGGGTCGGTGGACAGCGTGCCGTCAGCCTCGATCAACGCGCCCGCCGGCAGCTTCTTGCCGCCGGAGGAAGCGACCAACACCTTGCCTTCCGCGACCAGCGATGTCGCGAAGTCCAGCACCAGCGGCCGGCCCGGCAGCGGGACGCCGATGGCGACGGGGTTGGTGGAGAACCGCCGCTCCACGCCACCGAACGGCGCGACGAGAACGCTGCCCGCGACGTTGACGAAGTGGATGGAGATGAGCCCCGCCGCGATCGCCTGTTCGGCGTAGTCACCGACACGCCCGATATGGCCGGCATTGCGAAGTGCGGTGATGCAGACGCCGTTCTCCTGCGCGCGCTTAATGCCGAGCGCCACCGCCTGCGGTGCCACGGTCTGGCCGAAGCCCCACTTGCCGTCGAGCACGGCGAAGGACCCGCCATCGGTGACGATGTCGGCCGTCTGATCCTTCAGGACGTGGCCCGCCTGCAGCCATTCGACATAGCGCGGCACACGCACCACGCCGTGGCTGTCATGGCCGGCGAGGTTCGCGCCGACCAGATGCGTGGCGATACGGTTGGATTCCGCGGTGTCGCAGCCGGCGGCGACGAAAACGTCCCGCACAAGCGCGGTCAGCGCGGGGACGGGGATGTGGTGCATGTCCATGGGAATGTCCTGAAGAAAGAAAGCGCGGGGAGAGAACGCCCCCGATCCCCCTCCGTTTTCCGATTGTCGCCAAGTGACAAAAGAAGGAGGGGGTTTGGGGGAGTTCATCTCCCCCAACCTTGCTACATCGCCGCAACCTTGCGCGCGGCGGGCGCCAGCAGCCGCATGTATGTCGGCACCACGAGCATCTCGGTGATGTTCACCCGTTCCGGCATCGTGGCCGCGAACAGCGCCATGGCGGCCAGGTCCTCGGCCTGCAGCAGGCGCTCGATGTCTTCCTGCGGCACGGGTTCGGGGCGGTTCTTCAGGATGTCGGTGGCGACTTCGCCCGGGCAGATGCAGCAGGACCGGATGTTGTGGATCCCGTTCTCCTGATTGATGGACTGCGACAGCGCGACGAAGCCGTGCTTCGCGGCGGTGTAGCCAGGTCCGGACAGGAAGGAGATGCCCTTCCCCGCCATGGATGCGATCTGGATCAGCATCCCGCCGCCGCGCTTGCGCATCCCCGGCAGGACGGCGATGGAGGTCATGAACGGCGCGGTCAGGTTGCCATCCACCAGCGTCCGGATCGATTCCGGCGTCAGCTGGTGCATGTAACGCTTGGGCAGGTTCACGCCGGCATTGTTCACCAGGATGTCCGGCCCGCCGATGCTGCTCTCCACTTTCGCCAGCGCGGCGGACACCAGCGCCGCATCGGTCAGGTCGGCGGGGACGACGATGGCGGCATCGCCGATCATCTTCGCCGTTTCCTCCAGCGGACCGACGCGCCGGCCGGTCAGCGCGACCTTCGCGCCCTCAGCCGCGAAGGCGATCGCGATGGCGCGGCCGATGCCGCTGCCCGCCCCCGTAACCCAGGCGGACTTTCCTTCCAGACGCTTCATCTACAACACCTTGTCATTGCTCGGATCGATGAGGTGCATCTGATCCATGTGCGCGATCAGGCGCAAGGGCTGGCCCACCGATGCGGGCGTCGCGGGGTCAAGCCGGGCGGAGATCTCGGCGCCGTCCAGTTTGAAATGCGCCAGCGTCTCCATGCCCATCGGCTCGATCACTTCGGGCGTCAGGATCATCGGTGCTGGGTTGGTCTTGTCGGTCGGCTTGTCGTCCGTCAGGTGTTCGGGGCGGATGCCGAACAGCACCGGCTTGCCGGCATGGGCGCGGTATCGCGCGGTGCGGGCTTCCGGCACGTCCAGCGTGGTGCCGTTGGACAGCACCACGCGAAGCGCGCCGGAGGCTTCCTCCAGCTTCGCAGGGATGAAGTTCATCGCGGGGCTGCCGATGAACCCGGCGACGAAGCGGGTCGCGGGATGGTGGTACAGTTCCTGCGGCGGGCCGACCTGTTCGATGATGCCGTGGTTCATCACCACCACGCGGTCCGCCAGCGTCATCGCCTCCACCTGGTCGTGGGTGACGTAGATGGTGGTGGTGTTGACGGTCTGGTGCACCTTCTTGATCTCGGTGCGCATCTGCACGCGCAGCTTGGCATCCAGGTTCGACAGCGGTTCGTCGAACAGGAACACCTTGGGGTCGCGCACGATGGCGCGGCCCATCGCCACGCGTTGCCGCTGGCCACCCGACAATGCCTTGGGCTTGCGGGCGAGCAGGGGCGTGATGTCGAGGATGCGCGCGGCCTCGGTCACGCGCTTGTCGATCTCGGCCTTGGGGAATTTCCGCAGCGTCAGGCCGAAGGCCATGTTGTCGTACACCGACATGTGCGGATACAGCGCGTAGTTCTGGAACACCATGGCGATGTCGCGATCGCGCGGCGGGATGTCGTTCACCACCGTGCCGCCGATCGCGATGTCGCCGCTGGTGATCTCCTCCAGCCCCGCGATCATCCGCAGGGTGGTGGATTTTCCGCAACCCGAAGGGCCGACCAACACGACGAATTCGTGGTCGGCGATTTCAAGGTCGATGCCTTTGACCGCCTGCACGTCGCCTTCATAGGCCTTGACGATCTTGCGAAGTGAAACCTCAGCCATGTGTGGTCCCTATTGTTGAAGCCGGCCGATCCGCGCGCTGCGGCGATCGGGCGGCTACCCTTTCGTGGCGCCGGCGGTCAGCCCGGCGATGTAGTAGTCCATCAGGAAGGCGTAGATGACGACCGGCGGCAGTGCCGCCAGCAGCGCGCCCGCCATCAGCTGCCCCCAAGCGAAGGTATCGCCGCGGATCAGCTGCGAGACGACGCCGATCGTCATCGGCATCTCGGACGGTGTGGTGATGAAGGCTGTCGGATAGACGAAGGCCGCCCAGGACACGGTGAAGGCGAAGATCGTCGCGGCGATGATGCCGGGCAGCGCCACGGGGATGAAGATCTTCCACAGCATCTGCATCCAGTTTGCGCCGTCGATCAGCGCCGCCTCATCCAACTCCTTCGGAATGGAAGCGAAGTAGCCGATCATGATCCAGGTGCAGAAGGGCACCGTCAGCGTCGGATAGACCAACACCAGCCCCCAGGCGCTGTCGAGCAGCCCGAGCCCGCCGACGATCTGGTACAACGGGATGAACAGCAGCGTGTCGGGCACGAGATAGGTGAGGAACACGCCGGTCGCCAGCATCTGGCTGCCCCAGAACCGCATCCGCCCCAGCGCGAAGGCCGCGAGGACCGAGATCACCATGGTGATCGCCACCACCAGGATGGTGACCTTCGCGCTGTTCAGGAAGAAGTCGATGAACATCCGGTTGGTCAGCAGCGCCGAATAATTCTCCAGTGTCGGATCGCGCACCCACCAGGGCGAGCCGGACTGGTCGGCCACCTCCGCGCTGGTCTTGAGACTGGTGAGCAGCATGTAGACCGGTGGGGCGAGCATGATGATCGCTGCCACGATCAGCGAGATATAGGCCGTGATCAGTGCCCAGCGGCGTTCCCGCCGGAGGCTGCCGGCCTTGTGGTAGATACCCTGCCGGACCGGCACCGTCGTTGCGGACATCACGCTTCCTCCCGGTTCCGGCGATTGACGCCGCGCAGCACGAAGAAGGCGATGATCGCCAGGATGGGGAACATGAAAAGCGACACCGCAGCGCCGCGCGGGATATTGCCCGCCAGGATGCCGACCTGGAACGCATAGGATGCGAAGACATGTGTCAGGTCGCGCGGCCCGCCATTGGTCAGCACGCGGACGATGTCGTAATTCGCGAAGGTGACGATCAGGCTGAACAGCACGGTGATCGAGATGATGTTCGCCATCATCGGCAGCGTCACGTAGCGCAGCCGCTGCCAGGATGTGGCGCCGTCGATCTGCGCCGCTTCATACAATTGCTCGGGCACCGATTTCAGTGCGGCGAGGTACATGATCATGAAGAAGGGCGCGCCGTACCACACATTCACGATGATGACGCTGGTCCGCGCCCACCACGGTTCGCCGAGCCACGGCACCGACGGCACGGCAAAGATGTTGAGGATCCAGTTGATCGAGGAATAGGTCGGCTCGAACATCCACCACCAGCCGAGCGTGGACAGCGCCGGCGGGATCACCCAGGGCACCAGCAGCATGCCGCGCCACTTGCGCTGCCCCTTGGCGGGAATGTGGTGCAGCATATGCGCCAGCCAGAAGCCAATCCCCGCCTTCAGGATCACCGCGGTGATCGCGAAGAACATCGACTGGAAAATCACCATCCGGAAGGTTTCGGAATCGAGCAGGATCTCGAAATTGCCCAGCCCGATGAAGCTCGTCATCCGGCGGTTCAGGGTCGAGAGATACATTGCATATCCGGCCGGCCACGCGACCAGCCCGCCGATCACCACGATCAGCGGCAGCGTCATCAGGAAGGCGATCGTCGAGCGCCGCCTGGCGAATCGCTTCAGCGAGGCGCCACCCGGCGCCACCGCCCGCGGGAGTGTGGCGACACCACCATCGGCCATCCCAGAATCCTCCGTGCAATCTCGGATCCGGCCCGGGGCATGACGCCCCGGGCCGCGTCGCTCAGCCGCCGCGGCGCATGTTGATGATTTCGCGTTCGAGCCAGCCGAGGGCCGCGTCCATCGACTCGTTGCCCTGGGCGATGCGCGCGACGACCTTGGTGTTCAGCGCCTGGAGGTACATCTGCTGCGCCAGTTCCGGCGGTGCCGGCGAGAAGGCGATCGAGTAGGTCGCTTGATGATGTGCCTTCAGCGGGTAGTTGTAGATAGTCCCCACCGGCGGCCCCTCGGTCTCCCACACCTTGAAGTCGGACATGCTGAGGAAGGGCGGGATGTCGTAGCCCTGGCCGAAGGTCGAGATGAAGTCGCAATTCTCGCGCTGCGTGATGAATTCCAGGAACCCTTTCGCAGCGGTCTTGTTGCGCCCGAAGGACCAGATGCCGGTGACATAGGGCAGGTAGGCCAGGAAGCGGCCCTTCGGCCCACCGGGCATCGGCACGGTCCAGCAATTCTCGGCCACCTGCGGCGCGTCGCGCTTGGCCACGGCCCAGGCGGAAGGAGGGTTGAAGATCAGCGCCGAACGGCCCGAGATCAGCGCCCGGTTGTTCGAGGCATCGTCCCAGGCCCACACTTCCGGCGGCAGGAAGCGCGACAGCTTCACCAGGTAGTCCACCGCCTGGCGCAGTTCCGCGTTGTTTCGGATGGTCGGGTTGCCCTGCTCGTCCGTGACACGCGCGCCATAGGACAGGAACACCGCCCCGACCCAATCGACCGCGTCGGTGAACTGACCCATCGGCAGGCCGAACGGCACGCCGGCCTTGTGGCAGGCCTCGGCGGCGGTCGCGAAGGTGTCCCAGGTCCAGTTCTCGGCGCCCGGGCCGGCGCGGTCGGCAGCCGGCCACATCGCCTTGATGTCGATGCCGGCATGCTGCTGCAGCAGATCCGCGCGCACGCAGGCCGGCTTCGCCTGGGTGCCGGAGGTCGCCGGCACGCCGCGCCACGCGCCACCGCGCTTGGCGAGGAATTCGGCCACCGGGTTCACCGCGCCATACTTCGCCGTCAACCGCTGCATCACGTCGTCGCAGGGTTCGAGCTGGTCAGCATAGGTGCCGGGATCCCAGGGCAGCAGGCTGATGCCGTCATGGCCGCTGCGCGACTGCGCCTGTGCCGCGATGGTCAGCTGCAACTGATTGCCGGTGGTGTTGATGAAGTCGAGCGTCATGTTGACGCGGTTCTGCTCGCCCCATCGCGTGGCGAGTTGCTTTAGCGCGTCGTTGCTGCCCGGGACCCAATGATCCCAGAAGGCGAAGCGCAGACTGCCGGCAGTGCCCTGCGCGTGAACCATCGGGGCGCCGACCGCGGTCGCGGCGAGAACCCCCGCCCCGTTGCGCAGCACGCTGCGCCGGGACATTCCGTTCTTGGACATGTTTCTCTCCAACCTCCCGGATGAACCTCACACGGGTCCATTTCCGAGCATGCAGGTTAGGCAGGGGAAACGATGCATGGCAACCACTGGAAAGAACGGATTCGGCATTGCCCAACGGACAGGCAGATGCCCGCTTGTTGCCTTTTCGCTGCCGAAGCAGTCTGACGTGTAACCGTCGTGCCGATGCTCGCCGGAAGGACTCACAAATGAACGACATGCTCCCCGATTTCACCGATGTCCGCGCCGCTGCCGCACGCCTGGGCGGCCGCATTGTGCATACGCCCCTGCTGCGCCACCCGCTGCTCGACAGCCTGACGGGTGCTGCGGTGCTCGTGAAACCGGAACCGCTGCAGCGCACGGGGTCCTTCAAGCTGCGCGGCGCGACCAACGCCGCGTTGCTGATGACGCCTGCGGCGCGGCAGGGCGGCATCGTCACCCATTCCTCCGGCAATCACGCCCAGGGCTGTGCGGCGGCGGCCCACATGCTCGGCATGAAGGCGACCATCGCCATGCCCTCCGACGCGCCGGCCATCAAGGTCGAGGCGACGCGCCGTTGGGGTGCCGAGATCATCCCCTATGACCGCCACGGCACCGACCGCGACGCCCTGGCCGCGAAACTCGCGGCCGAACGCGGCGCCACCGTCATCCCGCCCTTCGATCACCCGCATGTCATCGCGGGCCAGGGGACCGCGGCTCTCGAGTTGATCGAGGATGCCGCAGCACTCGGCTTCACACTGGATGCCTTCGCCGTCTGCACCGGCGGCGGTGGGCTGACCGCCGGCTGCGTCTTGTCCTTCGAGGCGCTGGCGCCGCGCGCCGAGATCTTCGCCGTGGAACCCGAGGGCTGGGACGACACGCGCCTGTCGCTGGAAGCCGGGCACCCCGTCCCCAACGCGACGCCCGGCAGCGGGTTGTGCGACGCGCTGCTGTCGAAGCAGCCCGGCGCGTTGACCTTCGCCATCAACCACCGCCACCTGGCGGGGGGCATCGTGGTGACCGAAGCGGAAGTCTTCCGGGCCATGCGCTTCGCCTTCGAACATCTGAAGGTGGTGGTCGAACCGGGTGGGGCGGTGGCACTCGCCGCGGTACTGGCCGGCAAGGTGACGGCCAAGGGCGGGGTGATCGGCGTTCTGCTGAGTGGCGGCAATGTCGATCCGGCGGTCTTCGCCCGCGCGCTCGCGGCCTGATGCAATCAGGTCTTCGCGAACGGCCCGGGCTTCTCCTCGCAGTCGCCGCATTCCTGGGTGCAAGCGCCCTGGCGACGCTGATCCCGGGCTTCACGATCCGGGCGGCTGTGCTGGGCGGCTGGTGCGTGGGTGCCGCGACGCATGCCGGCGTGCTGCTGCGGCATCTGGTCGCGACACCGCGCGACCACATGCGCGACCATGCCGAGCAGGTCGAGAACAGTCGCTGGGCGTTGATCGCGGCCGCGCTGACGGCGGCGCTGGCATCGCTGTTCGGCGTCGTCTTCGAGATCGGCGGCCATGCGCGCGCCGCCTATTCCCTGCCCCTGGGCATGGTGACGATCACGCTGTCATGGTTCTACCTGCACATCCTATTCGCCGCGCATTACGCGCATCTGTATGTGCTGTCGGAGGGCGGGATCGATTTCCCTGGCGGCGGTCATCCCGACTGGCTGGAGTTCCTGTATCTGGCCTTCACCATCGGCATGACGGCGCAGGTGTCGGACGTCACCACATCCTCCCCCGCGATGCGCCGGATGGTGCTGGCCCATGCCCTGGCCTCCTTCGCGTTCAATGCCGCGATCATCGGCCTGACGGTGAACGTGCTGGCCGGCACGGCGGGGGGCTAGGGCAAGCCGCGCCTGCCCGGGATCAGTCAGGCGCGATCCGCCTCCAACGGGCGGCTTGTCTCGGCCGCCATTCGGGGCTTCCCTGTGCCCACAACCAAGAATCACAGGGACAACGCCAGAATGAACCGCCGGAGCCTGATCGCCCTTCCCGTCCTCGCCCTGCCCGCCATCGCGCGCGCGCAGTCCTTCCCCGATCGTGCGGTCACGCTGGTCAGCGGCTTCGCCCCGGGCGGGTCCACCGACATCACGGCGCGGCTGCTCGGGGACCGGATGCAGAGCTTCCTGGGGCCGAACGGGCGTGTCGTGGTGGAAAACCGGCCTGGTGCCTCGGGGACCGTCGCGTCGGATTGGCTGCGCCGCCAACCGGCCGATGGCCATATCCTGATGCTCAACGAGGCTTCGTCCCACGCGCTGATCCCGCACGCGATGCAGGGCGGGACGCGATATGACCCGATGGCCGACTTCACCCATGTCGCGGTGGTGGCGAACGGGCCGTTGATCCTGATCGCCAAGCCGGATTTCCCCGCCGCCACCGCTGCCGAGGCAGTGCAGAAGCTGCGTGCCGGGCCGCAGGATGACATGCCGTATGCGTCGTCGGGCGTGGGGTCCATCCCGCACTTCGCGGCGGAATCGGTCGCCGTCTCCCTCGGGCTGGGCGGCAAGTTCGCCCATGTGCCGTACCGGTCGGGCGGGCTGATGGTCGAAAGCATCGCGCGTGGGGAAACCGCCTGGGGCGTGGCGGTGCTGGCCTCGGCGGCAGCGCAGGTGCGCGACAATCGCGTCCGCGGCATCGCCATCACCGGCCTCGAACGCTTTCCCGCCTTCCCGAACACGCCGACCCTGGCGGAATCGGGCATACCGGGTTTCGACATCGGCAATTGGTTCGCCGTTGTCGGCCCCCCGCGCATGCCTGCCCCGGTAACGGAGGCGCTGAACCGCGCCATCAACAGCGCCCTGCGGGACCAGCAGCTCAAGGATCGCTTCCTTGTCGCCGGCATCACGCCCTACACGCGGGCAAACACGCCGGCCGATACGCGCGCCTTCTTCCAGTCGGAGCTCGACAAGTTCAAGGGCGTGGTGGACCGCACGGGCGTGCGTATGGAATCGTGACCCCGCCCGCAGCCGCGCAGCCCCAGAATCCCGGCCGGCCAGGCCAGGCGACGGGAGACGCGGACATCGTCATCGTCGGCGGCGGGTCCGCCGGCTGCATCCTCGCCGCGCGGCTGTCGGAGGATCCCGGCTGCCGCGTGCTGCTGCTCGAAGCTGGCCCGCCGGATCGCGACATCTGGATCAGCCTGCCGGCCGGCTACGCGAAGTTGTACGGCAGCGGCAAGTACGATTGGCGCTACGAAACCGAACCCGAACCGAACCTGAAGGACCGCCGTATCCACTGGCCGCGCGGCAAGGTGCTCGGTGGGTCGGGCAGCGTGAACGGGTTGGTGTTCCTGCGGGGCTCACCGCACGACTACGACCGCTGGGCGCAGGCTGGTGCCACGGGCTGGTCCCACCAGGATGTCGAACCCGTCTTCCGCCGCATCGAACATTGGGATGGCGCGCCCGATCCGGCGCGCGGCGCGTCTGGCGCGATCCATGTACGCGAACCGCGGAAGATGGCGCCGGCCGCTTCCGCCTTCGTCGACGCCTGTGTCGCCGCCGGGCTTCCGCGCAACGCCGATTGGAACAATGGCCGCCCGATCGATGGCGCCGGGCCGGTGCAGCTCAACGTCAATGGCGGCACGCGGTCCTCGACCGCGAGGGAGTACCTCCGCCCGGCGATGTCACGCGGCAATTTGCGCGTCGAAACGGGCGTATTGGCAACGCGCATCGTCGTCGAAGACGGCCGCGCCGTTGCTGTCGAGGCGCGGCAGAACGGCCAGCCCGTCACCTTCCGCGCGGCGCGCGAAATCGTCTGTTCCGCCGGTGCCATCGAGACACCGAAGCTGCTCATGCTATCAGGGATCGGCGATGGCGCCGCGCTGCAGGCGCTTGGCATCCCTGTGGTGCACCACAGCCCCGGTGTGGGCCGAAACCTGCAAGACCACCTGATCGCGAAATTCATCTATCGATCCAGGCCCTGCGGCACGCTGAACGAGATCATGCGCTCTCCCGTCCGCAAGGCGAAGATGGGGCTCGACTACCTGCTCTCGCGCGCCGGCCCGCTGGCGATCGGCGCCGGCGAAGCCAACGCCTTCGCCCGGGTCACGCCGGGCGCCGAGGAAGCGGAGATCCAGTTCCTGTTCGTGAATTTCTCCACTTTCTCCTACGAAGCGGGCCTGCACGACTTCCCCGGCTTCATGTTCAACTACGGTCCCTGTCGCCCCGACAGCCGCGGAGAGGTGTTCCTCAAATCCCCCGATGCCGCCGACAAGCCCGGCATCCGCGCCAACTACCTCGACCACCCGAACGACATCCGACTGATGCTCGGCGCCGCGCGGCTGGCACGCCGCGTCGCCGCGCAGGCGCCGCTCGCCGCGCTGATCGAGCAGGAACTGCGCCCGGGACCCGACGCGACGACCGACGAGGCGATCATCGACAACATCCGCGCCACGGCCGGAACCGTCTTCCATCCCTGCGGCACGGCGAAGATGGGCAACGACCCGATGGCCGTGCTCGATCCGCAGCTTCGGCTGCGCGGCATCGGGGGCTTGCGCGTCGCCGATGCCTCCGCCTTCCCGCTGATCCCGTCGCCGAACATCCAGCCGGCCGTGATGCTGGTGGCCGAACGTGCCGCCGCCTTCATGCGCCAGGGCGCCATGGCCTGAACCACCGGCCCCGCCATGCCGGGCCTTGCAGGCGGGAGGATCCGTGTTCGTCCAGCGCCGCCGATGTCGCGCGAATGCCGTTCGTTTCATCGAATGAATCGCTGGCGTGCCGGGACAGGTCGAGGGGCGCCGCCCCTCCGGACCACCCCGCCAAACGCTTAAGGCCTTTGGAAACCTCGACTTGGTGTTGGACAGGCTGGGGATTCCGCCTCTTGGAGCGCGTCCTGACCGACATGGCCCATGCGATGGCTCTCGCATGGCAAGCGCCTCTTTGGTCGGGCGGAATGGAGAAGCTCGATTCCGTCGGACTCCGCGCATGACCCTATCAACCCACCGCGGCGTCGCCGTCATCGGCGCTGCAGTCTTCGTCATTGGCGTCTCGACCACGTTGCCCATGCCGCTGTTCACGACCTACGCCGCGCGCGATGGCGGCGGGGCGGGCGGGTTGGCGCTGGCCTTCATCGCCTATGCGACCACGCTGATCGTCACCGCGCCGCTGCTCGGCGGATTGTCAGACCGGCTTGGCCGCCGCCCCTGCGTGCTGGCGGCCCTCATTTTCGCCGGACTGGCGACCACCGCGCTGGTGGTCGCACCTAGCCTGCCAGCGCTTGCCGTCGCGCGCGTGTTCCAGGGCCTCGCCATCGGGCTGGTCGCCGGCGGCGCCACGGCTTGGGCCGCGGACCTTGCCGGCGGGCCCGAAGCCGGCCGGAACGCCGCGCGCCTGATGGCGCTGGCCACCGCGGGGTCCTTCGCAACCGGTGGACTGGCCACGCTGTCCGCCCTGTGGCTGCTGGGCGACGCAGAACCGCCGGTCACCTTCTGGCTGCACATCGCCGCCGCGGCACTGCTGGTGCCGATCGTGGCCACGTTGCCGGACCACCGTCCGACCACGCGGGTGGCCTGGCTGCGCGTGCCAGCCTTCCCACGCGGCACAGTGGCCTCATCCTTCGCGATGTTCGTCGCCTGGAGCGTGACAGGGGTCGCGCTGACCTCGGTGCCATCGGCGCTGGCGGCGGCAGGGTATCCGCGTCTTGGGCCGCTCGCCGTCTGCTTCATGATCCTGTCGGGCGCCAGCGTGCAGCAGGTGATCGGACGGCTGCCGGCCCGGCGGATGTCGCTGGTTGGGCTTCCGGTGCTGGTGCTGGGTGCGGCGCTGCTGCTGGCCGGAACGCTGGGCGCCTCGCTGCCCCTGCTGCTGGCGGGCGGGGCGCTGGTCGGCACGGCGGCCTATGGCTTCCTGTTCGTCGGTGCCTTGGCCGCTGCGTCCGAGGCAGCGTCGGGTGACGACCGGGCGCGCGCCGCGGCCGGCGTCTTCCTGGTCGCGCATGCCGGTTTCGGCGGCCCCCCATTGCTCACCGGCCTTGCGGTGGATGCCTTCGGGGCGCCCGCGGCTCTGGGCGGGTTCTGGGTGGGGGCGGCGGCGCTGTCGGCGGTGCTGGGGGTGCTGCTGTTGCGCCGGGCACGATAGCGCGCGCAGCATGGATGGCATGCAACGCGTCGTCGTCTTCGATATTGAAACCGTGCCCGACCTTGCCGCCGGCCGCGCCCTGCTGGGCGATGAGGCGGAGGGAATCGACGACACCGCGCTGCGGGCGCGACTTGGCGCGCGCTATGCGCGGGACGGACAGGACCCCGCCACGGCCTTCGTGAAGCCGCCGCTTCACGCGCTGGCCTGTCTGGCCCTGCTTGTTGCCGAACGAGAGGACATGGACGGCCCTTGGCGCACCAGGCGCATGGCCGCACGCCACGTCGGGGACACCGCCGAAGCCGAGATCCTGGCGCTGTTCGAGCGGACGCTTTCGCAGCGGCCGGCGCCGATACTGGCGGGGTTCAACACCTCCGGCTTCGACCTGCCGGTGCTGCGGTACCGCGCGATCGCTACGGGGGTTGCCATGCCGTCGTTGAACGGCGGGAACGGGCGGGATTACGGCTACCGGTATGGCAAGGACCATCTGGACCTGGCGGACCGGCTTTCAGGGTTCCGGGCATCACCCATGCCGTCCCTGGCGGAGGCCTGCGCGCTCATCGGCCTGACCGCCAAGGCCGGCATGCACGGGGCGGAGGTTGAACCGGCGATGCTGGCCGGCCGCGGCGCGGAGGTGGCGGAATACTGCGAGACGGACGTCGCCGCGACCTGGCTCCTGCTGTTGCGCTTCTGGCAGGCAACGGGCGCATTGCCACAGGATGCGGCGCGTCAATCGTTCGGCGCCTTCGCAGCCTATCTCGAGGAGCACAGGGCGGAGCCGCACCTGGCGGATCATGCCGCCATCGCGGAGCGCCTGGCCGAGAGTTGATCCGGGGAGGAGGGGAGATTGGAGGGGCGCCGCCCTTCCAAGCCACCCCGCCAGGAGCCAACGGGCTCCTGGACCGCGGGCAATTGGTGCTTTGCGTGCCAGGGTCGGAACCCTGTTCCGCCGGCCGAATTTCCTCGATCAGCACCAGAATCGAGGTTGCGTTTTCGTGCGTACCGACCGTCGATCGGAGCCAAGGTAATTGCCGTGTTCTTGGCATTGTACCGGGTGAGGATCGCCCTGCGTGACCAACGCCAAGGTTCCGCGGTCCAGGGACCCGCTGGTCCCTGGCGGGGTGGTTTGGAAGGGCAGCGCCCCTCCACCCTTACCGTTCACACCGGATCATCACCGTGGACGCGTGCACCTGCTCGCCGATTTCTGCGGCGCTGCGTTCCCCATTGGGGCTTTCGCGCATGACTGGCGTGACGTTGTTGCGGCGCAGGAAGTCCAAGGCCTCGCTGCCCTTCACCGCGAAGTTGACGTTCTGCGGAATGTCGCCGGTGCGCTGCGCGACGCGCGCCGCATTCAGCTTGGACACCACGACACCGATCACATGCCCCTGCCGGTCCAGCAGCGGCCCGCCGGAATTGCCTTGCTGCACCGGTGCGCTGATCTGGAACTGGGTCTGGTTGTCGCCGAGGCCCGACAACGCGCTGACCTCGCCGGTCGTCAGCGTCGGCCCGGAGGACAGCAGCCCCGCGAGCGGGAAGCCATACGTCACGACGCTTTCCCCCCGGCGCACGGGATTGGCGCGAAAGGCCAGCACCGGGCCCGGGTTGCCCGACACGCGCAGCACGGCGAGGTCGCGCCGCGCATCCGTCACCGGCGATTGCGTGACCGGCAGGGTGCGGTTGTCGGCGGTGCGGATGAAAATGCGCGAGCAAGCCTCGACGACGTGATGGTTGGTCATCACGCGGTCGCTTGCCACCACAAAGCCTGTTCCCGACGATGCACGCGCCCGCGGGTTCGGCCGCGCGCCGGGGGGCGTGGCAGGGCCGGGGGCACCGGCCGCGCCCTCGGCGGGCGGCTTGGCCTCGGGCATGGCGCCCGGCACGGCGCGGGGTGCCAGGCCCAGCGGGACGGTCATCGTCACCGTGCGTTCGGTGCAGATGTCGGTGTTGCGGCGCACGACCTCCTGGCCATCCTGCAGCACCATCCGCAGGTCGAAGCGGCAGCCCGCCCCCTCGGATGGCCGCAGCGCAAACTGGCCGCCGGATGGCATCGGCCCGCGGTTCAGCAGGTTGCCGCCCCAATCCGGCCTGCCGCTGCGCACGGCATACAGCGCGGTCGCGGCGCCCGGTGTACGATTGACGATGCGAAATGGCTCGGTCTGGGCCTGCGCGGCGGGCGCGGCCAGGCCAAGCATCGCGGTCGAGAGAAAAACGAAAAGCGGCTTCATCGTGTCCTGGCGCCTTGTTTCCAGCGTCTTGTGGACGTCGTCCCCGGTCCACCAGTGATACTATTCACGAGGTTCTTATCCGTTTCCTGCCGGGTGTGAGCAGCGAATTCGGCATGGCGGCCGGGGGAAAACGGTGGCGGCCACCGCCGTTCAATTGCGACCGCCGACCGAAGGCAGCAGCCGGTCGCCGCCCCCCACCTGCGGCAGGGGGCCGGGCGATGATGGCGGTGCAGCGGCCTCTCCACCGACAACCAGCAGCCGGTCCTGGCAGACATCGGCATCGCGCCGGATGATTTCCTGCCCATCCTGAAGCAGCAGGCGCAGGTCGAACCGGCAACCCGCCCCTTCGGGTGGTCGCATGGACAACTGCGCCCCCGGCCTGAGCGGCCCGCGCGACAGAAGGTTCGACCCCCAGCCGTCCTGGCCGGCCCGCACGATGTTCAACGTCGTCGCCGGCACACCTGCACCGTTGACGATTCGGAACGGCTCATTCTGTGCCAGGGCCGGGCTGGCCCAGGCGAGGACGACCAGAAGGAGCAGTCGGTGTCGGATCATGCTGTCACCATGTCGTACAGGGCGGCGAATGATTCAATCGGCCAATGCTTGACCTTCCCATCATGGCAAGGCCCATCTCCCCTGGCGTGAGGTGACACAATGCCCGAAGCGTCAATTTCTCCGTCGCGGTCCTCGCTGCCCGTCGAAGGCATGACCTGCGCCGCCTGCGCCGGCCGGGTACGGCGCGCCCTGCTGGCCGTACCCGGCGTCATCGATGCCGAGGTGAACCCGGCATCCGGCCAGGCGCAGCTTGTCGGTACCGCCGCGCCAGACGCCCTCGCCGCCGCCGTCGTGAAGGCCGGCTATCGCGTGCCGGAAGCCATGTTCGACCTGTCGATCGGTGGCATGACCTGCGCGTCCTGCGTCGGCCGGGTGGAACGGGCCCTGGCACGGGTGCCGGGGGTGCTGGAGGTGTCGGTCAACCTCGCGACCGAACGCGCCCATCTGCGCGTCGTAGCCGGGACGGGCGAAGCGGCGCTGGGCGCGGCCGTGGCCGCCGCCGGCTATCGGCTGGTCGGTTCGCAGGAAGCAGTGGCGGCGGACCCCGGCGCGGCGCGGGAACGGCGAGATCTTCTGATCGCGGCCGTTCTGACCGCACCGTTCCTGATAGGCATGATCGGCATGGCCGTGGGGCAGGACTGGATGCCCGGGCCGTGGTGGCAACTGGCTTTGGCCACGCCCGTGACCTTCGGCCTTGGCGCGCGCTTCTGGCGGGCCGGCTGGGCCGGGCTGCGCGCGGGCAGCGGCAACATGGACCAGCTGGTGGCACTCGGCACCGGCGCGGCCTGGGCGTTGTCACTGGGCCTGCTGCTGCGGCATGGCGCCGAACACGCCGCGCATGGCCTTTATTTCGAGGCCGCGGCGGTCGTCGTGTTCTTCATCTTGCTCGGCAAGTGGCTGGAGGCGCGGGCGCGGCGCGCAACCGGGGCGGCGATCCGCGCGCTGCTCGACCTCGCGCCACGCACCGCCCGCCGGATCGAGGACGGCCAGGAAGTCGAGGTGCCCGCCGCGGCCCTGGCCGTCGGCGACCGCATCGTGGTGCGGCCTGGCGAGCGTATCCCCGCCGACGGCCTGGTGCATGACGGCCGCGCCGGCGTCGATGAAAGTGCGCTGACCGGCGAAAGCCGCCCGGTCGAAAAGGATCCCGGCGCGACGATTTCGACCGGCACCGTCGCATTGGACGGACGGCTGGTGATCGAGGTCCGCGCGGTGGGCGGGGAGACGGTGCTCGCCCGCGTGGCCGCGCTGGTCGCGGCCGCCCAGGCATCCCGCGCGCCGGTGCAGAAGCTGGTGGACCGGGTGAGCGCGATCTTCGTGCCGGTGGTGCTGGCGATCGCCACGCTCACATTGATCGGCTGGCTGCTTGCCGGTGCGGGGATCGAAGCCGCGGTGATCACGGCGGTCTCGGTGCTGGTGATCGCCTGCCCCTGTGCGCTCGGCCTGGCGACCCCGGCGGCGATCATGGCCGGCACCGGCGCGGCGGCCCGCGCCGGCATCCTGATGCGCGACGTCGAGGCGATCGAGCGCGCGCAGCGGATCACCCTGGTCGCCTTCGACAAGACCGGGACGCTGACAGAAGGCAAGCCCAGGCTCGCCGCCCTGCATGCCGCGCCGGGTATGACGGAGGATGCGGCGCTGCGCCTGGCGGGCGCGTTGCAGGCGGGCAGCGAACACCCGCTCGCCCGCGCGGTGCTGGCGGTGAGCGGAGCGGTCGCGCCCGCCGCGGATTTCCGTGCACTGCCGGGCCGTGGCGTGGAGGGCGTGGTGGATGGGCGTCATG
Organism: Acetobacteraceae bacterium; assembly: GCA_022842185.1. Taxonomy (GTDB): domain Bacteria; phylum Pseudomonadota; class Alphaproteobacteria; order Acetobacterales; family Acetobacteraceae; genus Neoroseomonas. The sequence goes on along the minus strand of JALHQB010000014.1, from coordinate 43,135 downwards.
TCGCCCTCGGCAGCCCGCGCTTGCTGGCCGAACGCGGCGCCGAGGCCGGAATGCTGTCGGACGTCGCGACCGCGCAAGCCGCGCAGGGGCGCAGCCTGGCCTGGCTGATCGAAGGCGACCGCGCGCTGGCGTTGCTCGCCTTCGAGGATGCGGAGAAGCCGGGCGCGGCCGCGGCGATCGCCGGCCTGCACGCGATGGGCATGCGCGCGGCTATGCTGTCGGGCGACATCCCCGAAGCGGCCGAGGCCACCGCCCGGCGCCTCGGCCTCGATGACGTCGCGGCCGGGGTGCTGCCGGATGGCAAGGCGGCGCGCATCGCGGCGTGGCAGAAGGAGGGCCGTCAGGTCGCCATGGTGGGCGACGGCGTGAACGATGCGCCGGCGCTGGCGCAGGCCGATCTCGGCATTGCCATGGGGACCGGGACGGATGTGGCGATCGCGGCCGCCGGCATCACGCTGCTGCGCGGGGACCCGGCGCTGGTGCCCGCGGCGCTCGACATCGCGCGACGGACACGGGCGCGGATCCGGCACAATCTGGCCTGGGCCTTTGGATACAACGTCATTGGATTGCCGCTCGCAGCCTTCGGGCTGCTCTCGCCGGTGGTGGCCGGCGCGGCGATGGCGGCGTCCTCGGTCAGTGTTTTGGCGAGCGCGCTGCTGCTGGCCCGTTGGCGGCCCGCGGGGGTCGCATCATGAATATCGGGGAGGCCGCCGGCCGGTCCGGCGTATCGGCGAAGATGATCCGCCATTACGAATCGATCGGCCTGGTCGCCGCGGCGCGGAGCAGCAATGGGTATCGCGTGTACGACGAACGCGACGTGGCCGTGCTGCGCTTCATCCGCCATGCGCGCGACCTGGGCTTTCCGCTGGCCGATGTCCGGAAACTGCTGGCGCTGTGGCGCGATCGCGGCCGGGCGAGCGCCGAGGTGAAGCGGCTTGCACTGGCGCATGTTGCCGCGCTGGAGACCAAGGCGGATATGCTGCGCAACATGGCCGGCAGCCTCAGGCACCTCGCCGACCATTGCCATGGTGACGACCGGCCCGATTGCCCGATCCTCGAAGACCTCGCACGCCTGGAGTAGTAGGATGACGATGACCGAACGCCCGACCATGACATTGACGCTGGAGGGCATGTCCTGTGACCACTGCGTGAAGGCCGTGACCAATGCGATCCGTGCGCGCGACCCCGACGCGGTGGTGGCGGTGGATCTTGCGGCGGGCACTGTCAGGACGCGGACGGTTCTGCCGCGCGACGCCGTGGTTTCGGCGGTGGCGGAGGAAGGCTACGCCGTCACGGCATAGTGGTTCTGGTGCGCGACCACCGACTGAGGGTCACGCGACCCCCATTGATGTGAATCAATCCCGCCGCGCGACACTGATGCGATCATGTCCGGCATGCGGATTTTTCCAGCCTGTCTGCGATGTGCCAGGCCTGCGGCGTGACGGCGGTGGGTCCCCTGCTGCTCACCGCGGCCAGCCCCGCAACCCGCGCGGCGTTGCTGGCGCACGGCATGGTGGTGCCGCTGACGCGCGGCGGCGTCGTGCTGGAACAGGACGCGCCGGCGGATCGGTTGCTGATCCTGTTGCAGGGTTCCGTTGGCCTGCACACCACGGAGGATGGCGGCGCCGCGACGATGGTCGAGATCGTCGCCGCGGGGGATGCGCTGTCGATCGCCGCCGTGCTGCTCCAGCTGCCGCATCCGGTTTCGGCCGTGGCGCTCGCACCTGGTCACCTGCTGTCCATCCCGGCCGATGATTTCCGTGCTGCCGCCGCGGCCGATGCGGCGCTCATGCACGCGGCGATGGAACAGATGGCGCGACAATGGCGGCTGATGGTCGAACAGGTGGTCGACCTCAAGACCCGTGACGCGACCCAGCGCGCAGCGCGCTTCCTGCTGCGCCGGTTGCCCGCGCAGCGCGGTGCGGTCGATCTGCCCGAGCCGCGCGGTGCCATCGCCGCCCGTCTCGGCATGACGCCCGAAAGCCTGTCGCGCGCGCTGCATGGGCTGGAGGACGCCGGGCTGCTGCGCCTGCATGGCCGGCGGGTCGATGTGCCCGATCGCGCGGCGCTGTACCGTGTCAGCCTGCCGCGCGCCGGGGCTTCGCAGGGCGCGCGGCGCGTGTAGCCTGCCCCTCCAACCTCGAGGGAAGAAGCACCATGGCGCGCGTTCCGGACATGACCGTCGATCTGCTGAAGCCGGAGGACCGCGACCTCCTCAAGCGCAACATCGCGCTGCATCGCGCGCTGACCAACAGCCCGAACGCGGCGCGCGCCTTCTCGGGCCTCGGGCAGTTCATCCGCTTCAAGTCGGTGCTGGACCCGCGGCTGCGGGAACTGGCGATCCTCCAGGTTGGCTGGCTGGCGCGGTCGGCCTATGAATGGTCCCACCATGTCAAGATCGGCTACGATTTCGGCGTCACCGACGACGACATCCGCGCCCTGATTGCCGAGAGCGCCAATCAGGACACGCTGCTCGATCCCTTGGCGAAGCTCGTGCTGCGGGCAGCGCGGGAGGCCTATGCCGGGCCAGGCGTGTCCGACCCCACCTTCGAAGCGCTGCGCGGGCATTTCGACAATGAACGGCTGGTCGACCTGGTGCTGGTGATCTCCTTCTACTGCGCGGTGGTGCGGGTGCTGTCGTCGCTCGATATCCGCGTGGAGCCGGAATACCAGCCCTATCTGGACAAGTATCCGCTGCCTGCGTGAGGTGTGTCGGCGCGGGCCAGCCCTCGTGCTGGCCCGCGCAATAGGATGCGGGGGGCGCAACGTCATGCAAATGCCGCGGGTGCCGCGCCGGACGCATGGCGGCGCGCCCGGCGCGCATGGGCCTGGTCTCGACGCAGCGCGGCAAGGCGGGTGATCATTCCGAGCATGACCTCACAACTCCGCCCGAGCCTGCCGATCCTGCTCGGCGCAGCCGTGATGCTGTCCCTCGCCATGGGGCTGCGGCAGAGCCTCGGCCTGTTCATGGCCCCCGCGACGCAGGACCTTGGCATCGCGGTGGCCGAGTTCACCCTGGCGATCGCGGTGCAGAACCTCGGCTGGGGCTTGTTGCAGCCCTTCGCCGGGGCGGCGGCGTCGCGCTGGGGGTTCCGCCCGGTGCTTGTGGCGGGGGTGCTGTCCTACCTCGCTGGCCTCGCGGTCATGGCAATGGCGCAGGGGGCCTTCGCGCTGATGATCGGTGCCGGGGTGTTGATGGGCGTCGCGCTCGCCTGCACGGGCAGCGGCATGGCGCTGGCCGTCGCCGCCCGGCCGGTGCCGAGCGCGCTGCGGTCCTCGGCGCTTGGCATTGTCTCGGCGGCGGGGTCGTTCGGGGCGCTGATCGCCGCGCCGATCGGGCAGGTGCTCGTGGAAGGCTGGGGCTGGCGCGTCGGTGTCTGGGGGTTCGTGCTGCTGGGACTGGCGATGGTTCCCGCCGCCTGGATCGCCGGCCGCGTGGATCGCGTGCCGATCCCGCCCCTGGCGCCGGGTGAATCACCGCGCATGGGCCTGGCACTCGGGCGGGCGATGACCCACGCGCCATTCCTGGTGATGGCCGGCGCCTATTTCGTCTGCGGGCTGCAATTGGTGTTCCTGACCACGCATCTGCCGTCCTACCTGATCCTGTGCGGGCAGGACCCGATGCTGTCGGCCAAGGCCCTGGGGACGATCGGCGGGTTCAACGTGCTCGGGTCGCTGTTCTTCGGCTGGGCCGGCGGGCGGTGGAACAAGGGGGTGCTGCTGGGTGGCATCTACCTGGTGCGGTCGGTGGTGTTGGGCCTGTATTTCGCCTGGGCGCCGTCCGAGGCATCGACCCTGGTCTTCGCCGCGATCATGGGATTCCTGTGGCTGGGCGTCGCGCCGCTGGTGGCGGGGATGGTGGTGCAGATGTTCGGCCTGCGCTTCCAGGCGATGATCCAGGGCCTCGCCTTCATGTCGCACCAGTTCGGGTCGTTCCTTGGCGCCCTGGGGGGCGGGGTGCTGTTCGACCTGAATGGTGATTATGTCCTGGCCTGGAAGTTGGGCATGGCGATGGGGTTGGTGGCGGGCGCGGTGCAGGTCGCCTATGCGTTGCGTGGGTCCGAGCCGCCGGCCGCCGAACGACCGCCGCCAAGACCGGCCGTGGCGTGAAGTCGGGATCTGCCGCCTGTTCCGCATCGTGGTGCGAGCATCGAGGCGGGCGTCCGGGGCGCGAACCTATGCGCCGGCCCGGCGCACGGATCTGTGCGCCGTCGCCCCCGGCGGAATGAACACCATGTCAGGAACGGGCGCGCCGGCAGCTGGAGCCGGATATGCGGACCGACGCCGCCGTCTTTGAGGCAAGACAAGGGTCCCGCGATCCCCTATGTGGCGGGCACATCGACACCCCGCGTGAGGAACTGACCCCATGAATCGTCGTGCGCTGGTGGGGGCTGCGGCCGCCGCCGCCCCTGCCGCCCTCGCTGTCTCCCTGGCTGCCCCCGCCGTGGCGCAGACCCAGACGCCGGAGGTGCGTTGGCGCATGACCTCCTCCTTCCCGCGCTCGCTCGATGTGCTGTTCGGCACCGCCGAAGGCATCGCGCGCCGCGTTGGGCAACTGACCGAGGGCCGCTTCCGCATCCAGGCCTTTCCAGGCGGCGAGATCACCCCGCCGCTCGCCGCACTCGATGCGGTGCAGTCGGGGTCGGTCGAATGCGCACATACCGCTCCGTACTATTACGTCGGCAAGGACCCATCCTTCGCCTTCTTCACGGCCGTGCCGTTCGGGATGAAGTCCCGCCAGTTCACGGCCTGGTGGCGTCATGGCGGCGGCGCCGCGCTCGGGGCGGAACTGTTCAGCGACTACAACGCGATTTCCTTCCCCGCGGGCGATACCGGCGCGCAGATGGGTGGCTGGTTCCGCAACGAAGTGCCGAACCTCGCCGCGCTGCAGGGGCTGAAGTTCCGCATTGCCGGCTTTGCTGGCCAGGTGTTCCAGCGGCTGGGCGCGGCACCGACGCAGGTGGCGGCGGCGGACATCTATCCTTCGCTCGAACGCGGCACGCTGGATGCCGTCGAGTTCGTCGGGCCACATGACGATGAGAAGCTTGGCTTCGTCCGCGTCGCGCGCAACTATTACGCGCCGGGCTTCTGGGAGCCGGGCGCGCGGCTGCATCTGATGGTCAGCAAGGCGTCCTATGACGCACTGCCGGACCTCTACAAATACGCCATCGAGACCGCCTGCAACGAGCAGGATTCGGAAATGCTCGCGCGCTACGACCACCTGAACCCGATCGCGCTGCGCCGGCTGGTGGCCGCGGGGGCGCAGCTGCGCTTCTGGCCGCGGGACGTGATGCAGGCGGCGTGGAACGCCTCCAACGAGGTCTATGCCGAGACCTCGGCGCGCAATCCGCGCTTCAAGAAGATCCACGATGCCTACATGCCGTATCGCAATGAGCTGTATCAGTGGTTCCGGGTGTCGGACAATTCGTACGACAACTTCGCCTTCCCGGCGGCGGCCGCGCGCTGACGCATCCGGGTTCACCGGCCTTGCCACGGTGCCGAAAGAACATCGCGCCTGACGGGGTACAGCCAGGCGCGTGAAGATGCTCGACCAAACATGGGCGCAGAGCGTTTGCGCCAGCACGATCTCTCGCACGACGTCGTGGAGCCGATCGCACCTGACAGGGAACTGTCAGGTGCGTGAGGATGTTCGATCAAACAAGGGCGTAGCCCGTTTTCACGCACCTGACCGAAACCAGCCAGGCGCTATCCGCCCGAGTTAGTTTCAGGAGAGTACCATGGACATCGCCGCGTTGTTCTCCGCCCTTCTCATGGGCATCGTCGAGGGGCTGACCGAATTCCTGCCGATCTCCTCGACCGGCCACCTGATCCTGCTGGGGGAGTTGATCGGCTTCCAAGGACCACCCGGCAAGGCCTTCGAGATTTCGATCCAGCTCGGCGCCGTCCTGGCGGTGACGATCATCTACCGCGGATTGATCATGGATCTGCTGCGAGGGATGTGGCGGCCGGGGGTCGAACGCTTCTACGTCGTCAACCTCGTGCTTGCCTTCCTGCCGGCGGCGATCATCGGGGTCCTGCTGCACAAGACGATCACCGAGGTGCTGTTCAACCCCTGGGTGGTCTGCGTCGCCCTCATCCTGGGTGGCGTGGCGATCATCGTCATCGAACGCATGCGCCCGGCACCGACCATCCATTCGGTGCCGGAGATCGGCCCATTGGCCGCGGTGCTCATCGGCCTTGGGCAGGCGTTGGCGATGATACCGGGCACCTCCCGATCCGGGGCGACCATCATCACCGCGCTGGTGATCGGGGTGGAGCGCCGCGCGGCGGCGGAATTCTCCTTCATGCTCGCCATCCCGACGATGGTGGCGGCGACCTTCTATTCGCTGTTCAAGGCGCGGCACGAGATCGATTTTTCAGCCTTCGGGCAGATCGGGGTGGGCTTCGTCACGGCCTTCGTGGTGGCGTATTTCACGGTGCGCGCGGTACTGGCGGTGATCGGGCGCATCGGGTTCACGCCCTTCGGCTGGTACCGGATCGGGCTGGGGCTGGTCATGATGGCGGTTCTGGCGCTGGGCTGACCTGGGCGACCGCGATCGGCGCCTGACGAAGCCTTTCTTGCGCCGATGATCTCCGGCGCAGGGTGGGAAGACTGGATTTGTGGTGCCGCGCTTGGGGGGCGGCGCGCGGACCGGCCGCAATTCGCAGCGTAGCGAGGACCAGACCAGGACGCGCGGGCGGGCTCACGATTGCAGCGGCGCCCGCGTGGGCGCCCTGCCCGGTCAGGCGGCGCGCAGCGCCTCCGTCTCCCCGTGGCGCAGTTCCAGGACGCCCACGACCTGGCTGAGATTGCCGGCGACAAGATGCACCATTGCCGCGGGCATGGCATCGAGCCTGATCTCGACACGGAGCACGTCGCCGTCTCGCCGCGCCTGGAGGCCGTCGGGCACCAGGTCCCGCTTTGCCAATGGCTGCAGCAGGCGCGATAGCGCGCCGGGCGACGCTTCGGCAAGCACATGGAATCGCGCGGGAACGAGGCGTTCGGAATTTGACATTGGGGCAAGTCTTTCGGCGAGGGCAGGGCCGGGTGGCGACGTCGATCGGCCGATGGCACGCCCACCCGGGGCGCGGACCTCAAACGGCCGTGCCGGTAATTCGCCCTGCAATGCGCCGATGCGCTGACATGCGCCGAAGGCTAACAGCCCCGGCACCCCAGCGCGAGCATCCGGCCAGCCCGGCACGAAATAACAACATCCTTTCGGCGAGGGGCCCACCACCGGCGCGAAGCGCCACGACGCGATCGCCACAAGCACATTCCGTTCGCGCGATACCGCCCGCGACGCAAACACGGTATCGTCAACGTTCCGCCACTCGGGGAAATGCGCCATGCAGCGTCGCCACCTTCTCCTCGCATCCGCGCTCCTCACGGCGCCAGCATTGGCACAGGGGTATCCTGGGCCGGTGCGCCTGGTCGTTCCCTTCGCCACCGGTGGCACGACCGACATCATCGCGCGCCTGATCGCCGAGGAGATGGGCCGTCGGCTCGCCACGACCGTGATCGTGGACAACCGGCCGGGAGCGGGGGCGACGCTCGGCACCGGGCTGGTTGCCCGGGCGGCGCCGGATGGAACAACGCTGCTGGTGTCCACCATCTCGGGCATGGCGGTCGGCAATACGCTGTATCGCGACCGTATCCAGTGGGATGCCGACCGGGATTTTGCGCATATCGCGACCATCCTCGGGACGCCCTACCTGCTGCTGGTCAATCCGGGGACCTCGATCAACACGGTGGCGGATTTCGTCGCCGCCGCGAAATCCCCGCGCGGCGTCGCCTATGCCACCAGCGGGATCGGATCGGTGCCTCATCTGGTCGGGCTGCGGCTGGCGCAGGCCGCCGGGTTCGAATTGCAGCACATCCCATATCGTGGCGGATCACAGGCGGCGACGGACGCGATTGCCGGCACCGTGCCCGCGGTGCTGGACAGCCTGACGGCGGCCTCGGCCTATATCCGTGCCGGGACGTTGCGGCCCATCGCCTTCACCACGCGCAACCGGATCGCCGATTTCCCCACCGTGCCGACCTTCGTCGAAAGCGGCTTCCCGGACATCATCGCCGATGGCTGGGCCGGGATCGCCGCCCCTGCCGGCACGCCGCGCGCACTCCAGGAACGCCTTGCGGCCGCGATCCGCGACGCGATGGCGTCGCCGCTGATCGCCCGGCGCTACGCCGAGACGGCGACGTTGCCGGGAACGCTGTTCCTTGATGACGCGCAGGCCTTCGTGCGGGCGGAAATCGCGGCCTGGGCGCCAGTGGTGCGGGCATCGGGCGCGACGCCCGGATAAGGGCGCCGTTGCGCCACCGCGCGCACATGCGCGATGGCGAAGCAGACGCTCAGGCCAGCATCATCCCACCACGCCCACCACGCGATAGACGAATGCCGCCCCGTCCGGTTCGGTCACGGTGACGTAGGCGCCGGGCCGCAGCGGCTCGGTGCCGCAGTCGAAGCTCGCTTCGGGGACATCGGGGCTATCGGCGACGGCGCCGAAGAATCGGATCGACCAGCCATAATCGGCGTCGAACTGAACATCGCCCTCAATCGGAGCGGCATCCGGCGTGATCCGACGCGCGCGCCACGGTTCCGGCTCGGCCAGCCAGGCCGCCCCATCCGGCCGACCCGCCGCATCCAATGTCAACGAGATTTCATACCGGTGATCCGGGCTGCCCTGCGGGAAACCCGGACCTGTCGCCAGCGCCAAGAGCACCGTCACCATCGTCAGATCGCGACCCGCACGCCGAGTTCGACCACGCGGTCAGACGGGATGCGGAAGAATTCCGTCGCGGGGACGGCGTTGCGCGACATGATGGTGAACAGCCACTGCCGCCAGCGCGACATCTTGGGCACCGCGGCCGCGACCACCGTCTCGCGGCCGAGGAAATACGACGTCTGCATCGGTTCGTACGGGATGCCGACCTCCTTCAAGGCCTCGAGTTCCTTGGGGATGTTGGGGCTCTCCTGGAAGCCATAGCGCAGGAAGACGCGATGGATGTTGGGGGAGAGTTCCTCGACCTCCCGCCGGCGCTCGGCCGGGACAGTGGGGATGCCTTCGTTGGTCACTGTCACGAACAGCACCCTTTCATGCAGCACCTTGTTGTGCTTGAGGTTGTGCAGCAGCGCCCCGGGCAGGAAATCCGCCTGGCTGGTCATGAACACCGCGATGCCGGGAACGCGGATGGTGCGCGACTGCGGCAGCCGGGCGATGAAGGATTTCAACGGCAGCCCATCCTGGCGGAAGCGCGCGAACAGCAATTCCCGCCCGCGATGCCAGGTGGTCATCATGGCGAACAACGCAGCGCCCAGCACCAGTGGGACATATCCGCCCTGCGGGATCTTCAGCACGTTGGATGCGAAGAACAGCAGGTCGATCAGCAGCAGCGGCCCGAATACGCCCACCACCAACGGCAAGGCCCAGCCGAACTGCCGGCGGAACACCACCATCGCGAGGATGGAGGTGCACACGAAGGTGCCCGTCACCGCGATACCATAGGCGGCCGCCAGGTTGTCCGAGGTGTGGAACGCGAAGACCAGGATAAGCACGCCGATCAGCAGCAGCGTGTTCACCTGGGGCATGTAGATCTGCCCTTCCTCGGTTTCGGAGGTGTGGCACACCTCAAGCCGCGGGATGAAGCCGAGCTGAACGCATTGCCGGGCGATGGTATAGGCGCCCGAGATCATCGCCTGGCTGGCGATGATGGTGGCCGCGGTGGCCAGGAACACCAGCGGCAGGCGGAACCATTCCGGCGCCAGCAGGTAGAACGGATTTTCGAGCGCGGCCGGCGTGGACAGCAGAAGCGCGCCCTGGCCGAGATAGTTCAGCACCAGCGCCGGCAAGACCAGCCATAGCCAGGCCCAGCGGATCGGCACCCGGCCGAAATGGCCCATATCGGCATAAAGCGCTTCCGCCCCCGTCACGGCCAGCACCACCGAACCGAAGGCGATGAAGGCCGCCAGACGATATTCGAGACAGAACTGGACGGCGTAGTGCGGCGACAGCGCCGCGAGCACGGAGGGGTGGATCACGATCTCGATCAGCCCGAGCAGGCCGAGCACGAAGAACCAGGCCGCGCAGATCGGTCCGAACACCTTGCCGATGCTGCCGGTGCCGCGGAACTGCACCAGGAACAGCGCGACGAGGATCACCACCGCGATCGGAATCACCGCCTTTTCGAAGGTGTCGTCCACGACCTTCAGCCCCTCGACGGCGGAAAGCACGGAAATGGCGGGGGTGATGATCCCGTCGCCGAAGAACAGGCAGGCGCCGATGATGCCGACAAGGGCGATATACCAGCGCGCGCGTGGCGATTCGACGTTGCGCTGGGCCAGTGCCATCAGCGCGAGGATGCCGCCTTCGCCGCGATTGTCCGCGCGCAGGATGAAGACGACGTACTTGACCGTGACGGTGAGGATGAGCGCCCAGATGATCAGGCTGAGGATGCCCAGGATCTCCCAGCGTTCGAGCCCGCCATCGGTGAAATGCAGCAGTGCGGCGCGCAGCGCATAAAGCGGCGAGGTGCCGATATCGCCATAGACCACGCCCAGCACGCCCAGCACGAGGGCGGGCGTCAGGGCACGGGCCGGGGAGGCGTCAGAGGGGGATGTTGTCACGGAGCCTCATTGCAGTGCGGCAAGACTTGCAGTGATAGGCCCGCCAGCCCCTGCGCCGCAATCATGCCGCAATGTCCGGCACGCATGGCGGCCGGGATGGGGACGCCGCTTGTGGTTAGCAAAGCGTGGACCCGGAGCGCATATCCGGCATCGGGTACGAGAAACCGAATGCCGATGTTGAAGACTGCGGCCTGCGTGGGGGGGTCAAAAAGCGCCTCGGCCCGCCCCCGGCGGGCCGGGTGGTCTCAATGCCCGCGCAGGATCTGGCTGAGGAACAATTGCAGGCGTTCGGTCTTGGGGTCGTTGAACACGGCCTCGGGCGTCCCGGATTCCACGATCTCGCCACGGTCCATGAACACGACCCGATCGGCGACCTGGCGCGCGAAGCCCATTTCATGCGTCACGCAGATCATCGTCATGCCCTCGGCCGCCAGCATGACCATGGTGTCCAGCACCTCCTTGATCATTTCGGGGTCGAGCGCAGAGGTCGGTTCGTCGAACAGCATGATCTTGGGCTTCATGCACAGTGCGCGGGCGATCGCGACACGCTGCTGCTGGCCGCCGGAAAGCTGGCCCGGGTACTTCTTCGCCTGCTCGGGGATCTTCACCCGGGTCAGGTATTCCATCGCCAGTTCCTCGGCGTGCTTTTTCGGCATCTTGCGCACCCAGATCGGCGCCAGGGTGCAGTTCTCCAGCACCGTCAGGTGGGGGAACAGGTTGAAGGACTGGAACACCATTCCGACCTCGCGCCGGATGGCGTCCAGCGCGCGCAGGTCGTCCGACAATTCGATTCCATCGACCAGGATGCGACCTTCCTGGTGCGTCTCCAGCCGGTTGATGCAGCGGATCATGGTGGACTTGCCCGACCCGGACGGGCCGCAGACCACCACACGCTCGCCGAGTGCCACCTGAAGGTCGACATCGCGCAGCACATGCAGCGCGCCGAACCATTTGTTGACCTTGTCGAGCACGATCGCCGGCGGGGCGTCGGTGCGGACGGAGGAGGCGATGAAACCGTCCGTTTCCAGTGCTGCGCTCATCTTTGTCTCGTGTCCCAGGTCGTTTGTTGCAGTGTGCGTGAAGCGTGGCGCCGGAACCGCGCCGGCCTCGGGGCCGGCGCGGGTCATGGGTCAGCGCCGTCGGTGGCGGTTCAACTCCGCCTCCAGCCCCTGGCTGTATTTCGACATGGCGAAGCAGAACACCAGGTAGATCAGGCCGACGAAGACATAGACCTCGACGCCGAAGCCCTGCCAGGCGGGCTCGACGATCGCGGTCTTGCCCGCGGTCAGCAGGTCGAAGATGCCGATGATCAGCACCAGCGAGGTGTCCTTGAAGAAGCCGATGAAGGTGTTGACCAGCGGCGGGATCACCATCCGCAGCGCCTGCGGCAGGATGATGAAGCCGGTCTTCTGCCAATATGACAGCCCCATCGCGTCGGCGGCCTCATACTGGCCCTTGTCCAGCGATTGCAGCCCGGCGCGCACCACTTCCGCCAGATACGCCCCGGCGAACAGGATGATGGCGATCTGCGCGCGCAGCAGCTTGTCGATGTTCATCCCTTCCGGAAGGAACAGCGGGAACATCACCGACGCCATGAACAGCAGCGAGATCAGCGGCACGCCGCGGATCAGCTCGACATAGACGACGCACAGCACCTTGATCGCCGGCAGGTTCGACCGCCGGCCGAGCGCCACCAGGATCGACAGCGGAAAGGCGAAGGCCAGGCCGAAGGTCGCCAGGATCAGGGTGATCGGCAACCCGCCCCAGCGTTCCTGCGGCACATAGGGCAGGCCGAACACACCGCCCCACATCAGCACGCCGATCGCCGTCAGCGTCACGGCCCAGATCGGGATCAGCCGCCAGTTCCAGAAACGCTTCAGCGCCGAGACGATGTACAGCCCGATGAACAGGAGGCAGACGATGGCCGGCCGCCAATGCTGTTCGTACGGATAGGTGCCGAACAGCATGAAGCGGTGCTTTTCCGTCACCACCGCCCAGCAGGCGCCGCTGCCCTCGAGCGCGCGGCAGGCCTGGGTCTGCGCCACGCCGCGGGCATCCACTGGCACCCACCAGATGGCGTTGATGAAGGCCCAGTCCACGAAGCCGACGACGGAGCGGATGACGACATAGGCCAGCACCAGCGTCACGGCGGTGGACAGCCAGCCGGAGAACAGGTTCTCCCGCATCCATGCGACTGGGCCGACCACGGTGATCGGCGCGGAACGCGGCGTGGCCTCGGGGTTCGCGGAGGCGACGTTCAGGGTGATATCGCTCATGGCCGGGCCCTCACCGTTCAACCAACGCGATACGCGCGTTGTACCAATTCATGAACAGGCTGATCGACAGGCTGATCGTCAGATAGACCGCCATGATGATGGCGATGCCCTCGATCGCCTGGCCGGTCTGGTTCAACGTCGTGTTGGCGATGGACACGATGTCCTGGTACCCGATGGCGACGGCAAGGGACGAGTTCTTCGTCAGGTTCAGGTAGTTCGACGTCATCGGCGGGATGATCACGCGCAGCGCCTGCGGCAGCACGATCAGCCGCAGCACGGACCCCGACCGCAGGCCAAGCGCCTGCGCCGCTTCCCACTGCCCGGTATTGACCGAAAGGATGCCCGCGCGCACCACCTCCGCAATGAAGCCGGCGGTATAGGTGACAAGACCGATCAGCAGTGCCGCGTATTCCGGGCTGATCGACATGCCGCCCCGGAAGTTGAAGCCCCGCAGCGCCGGCCAGCTGATGGTCCATGGCGCGCCGAGCGCCAGCCATACCGCGATCGGCAATCCCAGGATCAGCGCGACGGCGGCCGGCCAGATGCGCCGCGGCTGGCCATCGGCCATCTGCTTGGCGCGCGCGCTGCGCCCGTACAACCAGGCCAGCACGATGCCCGCCACGGATGCGAGGACGGCGGCGGTATGCGCGCCTTCCCATTGCAGCGCCGGCATCAGCAGGCCGCGGTTCGACAGGAACACGCCTTCAACCGGGTTCATCGACTGCCGTGGCCCCGGCAGCCCCTGCATTACGGTGTACCAGAACAGCAGTTGCAGCAGCAGCGGCAGGTCTCGGATCACCTCGACATAGAAACCGGCGATCTTCGAGACCAGGAAGTTCTTCGACAGCCGCATGATGCCGATGGTGGTGCCCAGGATGGTGGCGAGGACGATCCCCACCACCGCCACCTTCAGCGTGTTCAAGACGCCGACGGTCAGCGCGCGCAGATAGGTGTCGGTCGGATCGTAGGGGATCAGATGCTCGGCGATCGGCAGCCCGGCCTCGCGATTGAGGAAGCCGAAGCCCGTGGCGATGCGCCGGACCTCAAGGTTGTGGACGGTGTTCGACCATAGCCAATAGATGATCGACCCGATGACGCCGACGACCAGGACCTGCCAGACGATGCCGCGGATGCGTTCATCCGCCCAGGACAGGCGCAGGGGTCGTTTGGGCGGCTTGCGCCGGAATCGGGGATCGACGGTCGCGTCGGACATTCTTGTTGAGCCTCACCTGTCCCAGTTAATTGCCCGCCCTGCGGGGCGGGGAAGCAACGCCGGGCGGGGCGGAAGATCCCCCACCCCGCCTGGCGCGCCGATCAACGGAAAGGCGGCGCGTATTGCAGGCCGCCCGGCGTCGTCCACAGGGCGTTCGGGCCGCGCTGGATGCCGATCGGCGTCAGGCTGCGGTCGAACATCTCACCGTAATTGCCGGTCGCGCGCAGCACATTGACCAGCCAGACATTGTCTACGCCCAGCATGCGGCCCAGGTCGCCATTCTTGCCAAGCATGCGCTGGACTTCCGGGCGCGCGTCGCTGGCTGCCGCTTCCTGGACATTGGCTGCGGTGATGCCGAATTCCTCGGCCGCCACCAGGCCGAAATGGATCCAGCGCACCAGGTCCGAGAAGCGCTGGTCGCCATGACGCACCAGTGGCCCCAGCGGCTCCTTGCTGATCACGTCAGGCAGGATGGTGTAGTCGGCCGGGCGAGCCTGGACGGCGCGCGTCGCGGCAAGGCCCGAGACGTCGGTGGTGAAGGCATCGCAGCGGCCGGCGACGAAGGCATTCACCAGGTCCTCCAGCCGCTCGATCACCACCGGCGTGAAGCGCACGCGGTTGGCGCGGGACCAGTCGGTCAGGTTCTGTTCGGTGGTCGTGCCGGGCTGCACGCAGATGGTCGCGCCATCCAGTTCCCGCGCCGTCCGGACGCCAAGGCTGGTCTTCACCATGAAGCCCTGGCCGTCATAGAAGCTGATCGCCGGGAAATCGAAGCCGAGCGAAGTGTCGCGTGACAGCGTCAGGGTCGTGTTGCGCGACAGCATGTCCACTTCGCCGGATTGCAACGCGGTGAAGCGGTTCTGGGCCGTGGTCGGCACGTAGCGGACCTTGCTGGCATCATTGAACAGAGCGACCGCGACGGCACGGCAATAATCGACGTCGAAGCCGCGCCACACGCCCTGGCTGTCGGGCTGGGCGAAGCCGGCCAGGCCGGCATTGACGCCGCAGATCAGCGTGCCGCGTGCGCGGATCGCATCCAACGTGGCTGAACCCGCCTGCTGCGCCGCCGCGGGCAGCGCCATGGCGGACGCCAGCAGCGCCCCGCCGATCATGCGGAAAACCGAGTGCCGCGAAAACTGAACCACGATCCTATCTCCCTGACTGTCGTGGGCATCCCGATAGGACGCCCCGGCATTCTTGCCTATCCTGCAGGCATGCTGCGCTACGCGACGGCACGGATCAACGCGCAAACGATCCGCGGCGAAACTTCCATCCCGGACCGCAGCAGCCCTGGCGGCTGGGCCTAGCAAATGGCGGGCCGGACGTGCAAACCCGCCCCGACCCCGAACCATCCGAAAGGCGCCGCATGCTGCATCTCGACCGGGCGGCCCTGCGCCATGCCCTGACGTGGGACGATTTGATCCTCGCGCTGGAAGCCATGTTCCGGGACGGCTGCGAGGCGCCGCTGCGTCATCGGCACACCATGCCCGGTGCGGCCGGATCCGATACGACCCTGCTGCTGATGCCCGCCTGGCGGGCCGGCGGGCACACCGGCGTCAAGATCGTGCATGTCGCCCCGGCCAATGCCGCGCGCGGCGAACCGGCCGTGCATGCCGCCTATCTGCTGTCGGATGCGCTGACCGGGGCGCCGCTGGCCCTGATGGATGGCGGCGAACTGACCGACCGGCGGACCGCTGCGGCCAGCCTTTTGGCCGCGCGCCACCTGGCACGGCCGGACAGCGCCCGGCTGCTCGTGCTGGGCAGCGGCAAGGTCGCCCGCGCGCTGGCCGAAGGCTACGCCGCCCGGTTCCCGATCACCGACATCGCCATCTGGTCGCCCACCGCGGCCAATGCCGAACGCTTGGCCCGCGCTTTGACGGAGGAAGGCCTGCCGGCGCGCGCCACGCCGGCGCCCGACCC
Organism: Acetobacteraceae bacterium; assembly: GCA_022842185.1. Lineage (GTDB taxonomy): Bacteria > Pseudomonadota > Alphaproteobacteria > Acetobacterales > Acetobacteraceae > Neoroseomonas. The sequence goes on along the minus strand of JALHQB010000014.1, from coordinate 27,101 downwards.
GGCCGCCGCGGACATCGTCACTGCCGCGACCCTGTCGACCGCGCCGCTGCTGCACGGCGCCGACCTGCGGCCGGGCACGCATCTGGACCTCGTCGGAGCCTATCGGCGGGACATGCGCGAATGCGATGGTGCCGCACTCGCCCGCGCGACGCTGGTGGTGGATACGCGCCTCGGCGCCCTCGCCGAAGCCGGCGACATCGTCCAGGCGATCGCCGAAGGCGCGATCAGCGAAACGTCGATCGCGGCCGACCTCGCCGAGTTGTGTCGCGGCACGTATCCGGGTCGTCGCACGGCCGAGGAGATCACCGCGTTCAAATCGGTCGGCTGGGCGGGCGAGGACCTCGCCGCTGCAGTGTTGGCCTATCACCGCGCGGGCGGGCCAGGACCAGGTTGAACGCCGGCACTGCGCTGCAGCCTTCCCGCCGATGGCCTGTGCCTGATGGAGCATCCCGGCGCACCCGACTGGAAGCGGTCAGGCGCGATCCGATCAGCAACCGGAGCAGGCTGGCCCTACCGCAGGAAATCCAGCAGCAGGCGCACCGTCTCCGCCGGGCGTTCCTGCTGCACCCAGTGCCCCGCACCGGGGACCAGATGCGTGCCGCGCCAATCCGCGGTGGCCTCGGTCTCCATCTTCCGCAGCGCGCCGGGCGCCTGCTGCACGCCCCAATCCCGCGCGCCGCCGATGAAGGTCGCCGGCACCTCGATCCGCCGGCCGGCGAAGACCTCCATTTCCATGTTGGTGCCGAGGAACCGCGCGCGATACCCGTTCAGCCCGCCCTGGAACCCGCTGCGCCCGTATTCGGCGGCATAGACGGCCATCTCCGCCTCGCTCATCCAGCCGCAAGCGGCGATCTCGGCGGCGGAGGGCATTTCATGGGCCACCGTTTGCGGCATCGTCTCGGCTTCATCCATGACGTAGTAGGTCGGCAGCTTGGCCAGTTCCCCGGCCGTCCAGCCCGCCAGCGGGAAGACGTCATTGCCGGCCCAGTCGCCCGATTTGTGGTGGTAGTAGGCGCGGAAGAACGCGTGCAGGCCCTCGGGCGCGGCCATGATGTCGCCATTGGCCGGGCGCGTCGCATAGTACCAGTGATAGTGCTTGCGCGGGCGGGGCAGCGCGGCAAGGTCGGCGGCGATGTCGCGCGCCGGTGCCCGCGTGGCGGTCCCGAGGGCGGGCGGGCCGGCGAAGGGCGCGCTCATCAACGCCACGCGGCGGAACACATCCGGCCGCAGTAGCGCGCAATGCGCCGCGACCGGGGATCCGAAATCATGCCCGATCACCGCATGGACCTGGGCAACGCCCAGCGCGGCCAGCAGCGCCAGCTGGTCGCGCACCAGGTTGATGAAGGCGAATTCCCGGATGTCCGTGTCATAGGCATCGGACCACCCGATGGTGCGCCCATAGCCGCGCTGGTCCGGTGCGATGACATGGAACCCTGCCTCGGCCAGCGGCACCATCACCCGCCGCCAGGAATAGGCGAGTTCCGGGAACCCATGCAGCAGCAACAGGACCGGGCGCCCGGCCTCGCCGGCTTCCAGCACATGCATCGTCAGCCCGTTGATGCCGGGCACCATGCGGGACCGGATGCCCGCGGGCAGCACGGCGGTATCGAGCGGGTCCATGGTCGTTCCTCCTGAATCGTGGCGCGCATCCGGCCCGTGAACCGCGTGGCGATCAAGCCCCCCGTTTGACGCGCGGGGCGGGCGCGGCGACGCTGCGCGCCATGCGGGATGGAATTGCCTGGTCGAACGACCTTCTGACGATCGCGGCGCGCTTCGGCGACCGCGTGGCCGTCACTGACGGCGTGGCGGAACTGCGTTTCGCGGCGCTCGCCGCCCGGGCGCATGCGCTGGCGCATCGGCTGCGTGAAGCCGGCGTTGCCCCAGGCGCGCCGGTCGCCACCCTGGTGCCGAACGGCGTCGACGCCCCCTGGGTCAGCATGGGCGTGACGATCTCCGGCGCGGCGGAGGTGCCGGTCAACGCGCATTCCACCGATGCCGAAATCCTCTGGTTCGCCCAACTTGCCGGCTTCCGGCGTATCCTGGCCCCCGCCGCGCAGGCCGCACGGCTGGCCGCGCTTGGCTTCGATCCCTGGCCGATCGAATCCATCACACCGGACCCGGCGCCGACCGCGCTGCCACCCGTCCCGGCCGAGGCGTGGGGCCGCCTGATCTTCACCTCGGGCACCACGGGCAAGCCCAAGGCGATCGTGCACACCCATGGCGGGCGCTGGACCGCGCATCTGCTGCAGCGCGCCGTGCTGCCGTTCACCCCCGGCCGCGGCGACCGCGTGCTGCTGATGACGCCCTATGTCCATGGCGCGTCGTTGATCGCCGCCGCCTGGCTCGAACAGGGCGCGGAGGTGGTGTTGCAGGACGGTGTGAAGGCCGAAGCCGTCGAACCCATCCTGGCTGCGGGCTGTTCGGCGATCTTCGCGCCGCCGACGGTGCTGGCGAAGATCCTGTCGCTGTTCCCGGGGCGGCGCTTCGAAGGGGTGCGTTGCATCTTCACCGGCACCTCGACCCTGTCGCGCGAGGTGTGGCGCCGTGCCGCCGAAGCCTTCGGCCCGGTCGTCCGCATCACCTACGGCATGAGCGAATGCTTCAATCCCATCGCCGTTCTGGAACCGGCGGAGGTGGCGGAGGTGATGACCTCGCCCGATCCCGGCCTGGGCGCCTGCCTCGGCTGGCCCGCACCGGGCGTCGAGATCGCGGTGCGTGACGAGGAGGGCGCACCCCTGCCGCCCGGCCAGCAAGGGGAGATCGCCCTGCGCGGACGGCATATGACCGTCGGCACGATCAGTGCCGCCGGCTTCGCACCGCGTCCGCCGGGGGCCTGGTTGCGGACCGGGGATCTCGGCGTCATCGATGCGCGCGGGCGGCTGCATCTGTCCGGCCGCGCGGCGGATGTGATGAAGTCCGGGGGCTACCTGGTGCATCCCGGCGAGATCGAGACGGTGCTGGACGGCGCGGCTGGCGGCGGCGCGATCTGCGTGGTCGGCCTGCCGTCCGACTATTGGGGCGAGGTCATCGTCGCGGTCGCCGAGAATTCGTCCGGCGATTGGCAGGCTGAAGCGGCATCGCGTCTGGCGGCATTGGCGCGGCCGAAGCATCCGCGCGCCTTCCTCGCGCTGGCCGATCTGCCACGCAATGCCCAAGGGAAGGTGGTTCGTGCCCGGGTGCGGGAGGCGATCCTCGCCACCCATGCGCTTGAGGACGGGCCCCGTCCGCGACTTGTGGTGTCGAAGCCGCAGTAGTCGTTCAACAGCACAACGTTACCTGGCTCGCGCGTAATCCTTGCTTGCGGCGAACGGTTTCCCGATCAATCATCCGCGCCGCTATAATGTGGAGATCGGGTATGTTTTCGAGACGCGTTTTGGCCGGTGCGGCCGTTCTGGTGGCGGTCGGCGCGGGCGGCGTCGCGGCGCAGAACTTCAACCTTCGGCCATCCTTCGGCACGGCGAATCTCCGTTTCAACTTTGCGCCCGATCCTTTCGTCGTGAACGTGACCGCCGGTGGCACGATCCCCGCCGAGCGGATCGGCGGTGCCGGCTGCGTCGGTTCGATTGCGCAGCCGCCGGATGTGCGGCTGAACTACCAGGCAGGCGGCGGGCTGCCGCTGTGGATCGGCGCGCGGTCGAACTATGACGTGACGCTGGTGGTCAACCTCCCGAACGGCCGCTGGCTGTGCAACGACGATTTCCAGGGCACCAATCCGGGGATCATCCTGCGCCAGCCCATGTCGGGCCAGTACGATATCTGGGTCGGCAGTTATGATCGCGGTCGCGGCATCCCGACGCAGGTGTTCTTCTCCGAAGTGCCGCCAAACTGAACTGCCGCGGGCCGCTGGAATCTATTCTGCCCGCAATGCGCAGGCCCGGGCATACAACTGGATGTCCGGGCTTGTGCTTGATCGAACATTTTCACGCGCCTGACTGGATCCAGTCAGGCGATCCGTTCTTTGGTGCTGCCTGTGAACCCGGGCGATGTCGCGCCCGGCGCTCCGGGATCGGAGCGCATCCCCGATCTGCCGCGTGGCCGGTCAGGCGGCAAGCAACCCTTGCGGCGCCACGGGCGGCATGCTGAAGCGAACGACAGGGCGGGCCAACCGCCAACGCCATTCAACCGGGTAGGACCATCCGAAATGACCCAGTCGCGCCGTACCGTGCTTACCCTGATGGCCAGCGCGCTGCCTGGCGTCGCTGCCGCGCAGGCACCGTGGCCGAATCGGCCGATCAGGCTGGTCATTCCATGGCCGCCGGGCCAGGCCACCGACCTCGCCGGCCGCGTCATCGCACAGCGGCTGCAGGAAAAGCTGGGCCAGCCTGTCGTGCCGGAGAACCGCGCGGGCGCGGGTGGCACCATCGGGTCGGATGTCGTGGCGAAGGCCGCGCCGGATGGCTACACGCTGCTCGCCGGCTCGTCGGGGCCGCTGACGATATCCCCGCTGCTTCAACGCCTGCCGTTCGACGCAACGAAGGACATCGCGCCGATCGCGATGTTCGGCGTCTCCCCGTACCTGCTGGTGGTGAAGCCCGATTTCCCGGCGCGAACCGTGCAGGAATTCATCGCCCTGCTGAAGGCGCGGCCGGGCCATTACACCTTCGGGTCATCGGGCAGCGCGGCCACCGCGCATCTGATCGCCGAGGCCTTCAACGCCGCGGCCGGGATCGAGGCACTGCACGTCCCCTTCGCCGGCAGCGCGCCTTCGATGACCGCGCTGATCGGCGGGCAGATCAACTACAGCATCGAGACCATGGCAGCGACCTGGCCGCTGGTGCGCCAAGGCGCGCTGCGGGCGCTGGGCATATCCCTGGCCGGCGGCAGCAGCCTGGCGCCGGGCGTCGAGCCCTTCGCCAAGGCTGGCGGTACGCTGGCCGGCTTTGATGCCGGAGCCTGGGTCGGGCTGATGGGCCCGGCCGGCCTGCCGCGCCCCATCCTTGAGCGCCTGTCCACGGAAGTGGTCGAAGGCATGGCCCAGCCGGAGGTCCGCAGCCGTTTCGAAGGGATCAGCGTGGAGCCCATCCCGCGCGCGACGGCGCCGTTCACCACCTATCTCCAGGAACAGCGCACTCTGTTCCAGACGATCATTCAGCGGGCGAATATCCGGCTGGAACAGTAACATCTGCTCCCCCGCGGCATTGCGTCGCGGGGGATTGGATGCCGGAGTGCGGCCGGCAGCAGGGGCTGCGCGATGCCGGCTTCGCTCCTTCAGCGTTTCAGCGTCCCAGCCCCATGGCGCGCGATGCGAAGAAGCGCTTGACCGCCGGCAACCGGTCCACCGCCGCAATACCCAGCCGTCGGGCCAGCCGCACCGGCGGCAGTGGTGAGGTGAACAGCCGCTCCAGCACATGGGTGGCGCCAAGCATCAGCAGCCCGTCCGGTCGCCGCGCCGCCTGGTAACGGGCGAGCAGGTCAGGCGCGCCGGGGTCCTCGCCCGCTGACACCGCCGCGATCACCAGCTCCGCCAGGGCGGCGGCGTCGCGAAAGCCGAGGTTGAGGCCCTGCCCGGCGATCGGATGGATGCCATGCGCCGCATCCCCCACCAGCGCCAATCGCTCGGCCGTATAGCGGGCGGCGTGCATGGCGCTCAGCGGATAGGACCAACGCCGCCCGATCGGCGTCACGGCGCCCAGACGGTCCCCGATCCGCGCCGCGATCTGCCGACCATAGGCGGCGTCGTCGAGCGCGAGGCAGCGCTGCGCCACCGCCGTGCGTTCGGTCCACACGATGGCGCTGACATGCGGATGGCCGGGGATGCCATTCATGGGCAGTTGCGCAAAGGGGCCGTTCGGCAGGAACTGTTCGATCGCCTGGTTGTGGTGCGGCTTTTCATGCGCCACGGCACCGACGATGCCCATGCAATGGTAATCGAGCCGGGTGACGGGAATCCCGGCGGCGCGGCGCAGGGGGGAATTGCGACCCTCCGCACCGATCACCAGGCGGGCGCGGATCGCTTGTCCGGTGGATAGCTGGATGGCCACGCCCTGGTCGCTGCGTTCCACAGTCGCGGTTGCCGGCGCGAAGACTGACAGGTCCGGCAGCGACGGCAGATGGGCGTTGAGGGCGACGCGCAGCGCCCGCGCCTCGACCATCCAGCCGAACGGATCACCGGTCAGTTCCGCGTGGTCGAAATGGAGCGACAGGCGGGACGGCTTTTCGCCCGGCCGCCCATCGGCGACACGGATGCCAAGGATCGGACAGGGGTCTTCCGGCAGCCTTTCCCACACGCCCGCGGAATCGAGCAGGCGGCGCGACGTCAATGCGATGGCGTAGGCGCGGCCGTCGAACTGCGGCAGTTCCATCGGCGGCAGCGGCGCCGCGTCGACCACCGCGGCACGCACACCCCCGGCGGCCAGCCTCGCAGCAAGTGTCGCACCAACGGGGCCTGCGCCGAGGATGCAGACTTCGGTCTCGAGTGGTGTCTTCATGACCCAAATCTAAGGTGGAAGCCGTGTAACGCCATCATGGCGCGATACTGTGCATTTGCCCAATTTTTCTACCGATGCGATTTGAGCGTCCGCCCCAGCCGCCCTATCCAGCCACGTTCGGCGTCTGGCACGCGTCTTGGAAGTCATCCCTCGTCAGCCGCAGAGAGGGAACCGGACGACGTCATGAAATTAGTTATGGCTGTGATCAAACCCTTCAAGCTGGATGAGGTGCGCGAGGCGCTCACCCCCCTCGGCGTCCAGGGGCTGACGGTGACCGAGGTCAAGGGTTTCGGGCGGCAAAAGGGCCAGACCGAAATCTACCGCGGGGCCGAATACCATGTGAGCTTCCTGCCCAAGGTGAAGATCGAGGTGGCCGTTCCGGCCGAACTCGCCGACGCCGTGGTCGAGGCGATCGCCACGACCGCGCGCACCGGCAAGATCGGCGACGGCAAGATCTTCGTCCTCGATGTGGAGCGCGCGCTGCGCATCCGCACGGGCGAATCCGACAATTCGGCCCTGTGAGGCCAGCGACCATGCACGGAAAGGATACGACGAACGTGAAGCGCATGTTCGCGCGCGGCGGCCTCGCCGCTGCCGCCCTGAGCCTCGCGGCGATGCCCGCGATGGCGCAGGAGGCCCCGACGGTGAACACCGGCGATGCCGCCTGGATGCTCACCTCCACCGCCCTGGTCCTGATGATGACCATTCCGGGCGTCGCACTGTTCTACGCGGGCATGGTCCGCAAGAAGAACGTGCTGGCGACCATGATGCAGTCCTTCTTCATCACGGCGCTGGTGACTGTGTTGTGGATGGTGGCGGGCTATTCGATCGCCTTCGGTGAGGGCGGCGCGTATTTCGGCGACTTCTCCCGCGTCATGCTCTCGGGCATCGCGGAGAACTGGGACAAGCCGTTCAGCCTCGGAACGGGCGATTCGGCGGTGGCCTTCACCATCCCCGAGACAATCTTCGTGATGTTCCAGATGACCTTCGCGATCATCACGGCCGCGCTGATCACCGGCGCCATTGCCGACCGCATGAAGTTCTCGGCGCTGGTCGTGTTCATCTCGCTGTGGACGCTGCTGGTCTATTCGCCCATCGCCCATTGGGTGTGGCATCCGAATGGCTGGCTGTTCAAGGACGGCGCGCTCGACTTCGCCGGTGGTACGGTCGTGCACATCAATGCCGGCGTCGCCGGCCTGGTGGCGGCGATGGTGCTGGGCAAGCGCATCGGCTACGGCACCGAGAACATGTCGCCGTTCAATCTCGGCCTCGCCGTGATCGGCGCGTCGCTGCTGTGGGTGGGCTGGTTCGGCTTCAACGCCGGTTCGGCCGGGTCCTCGGGTGGCGGGCGGGCCGGCATGGCCATGCTGGTGACGCAGGTCGCCGCCGGCGGTGCCACGCTCGGCTGGGTCGTCATCGAGTGGATGACCAAGGGCAAGCCTTCGGTGCTGGGCGCGATTTCCGGTGCGGTGGCGGGGCTGGTGGCCATCACGCCAGCGGCAGGCTTCGTGCTGCCGGGTTCCGCGCTGATCATCGGGGTGGTCGCCGGCCTGGCGGGCTTCTGGGGTGCCACGGCGCTCAAGCACGCGCTCGGCTATGACGACAGCCTGGACGCCTTTGGCGTGCATGGCATCTGCGGCATCGTCGGCGCGCTGATGGTTGGCTTCCTGGCCTATGGCCCGCTGTCGGCGACGACCGCGGCGCCGGACGGGTCGGGCGGTTCGATGGAGCAGTTCATCAAGCAGTGCACGGCGGTGGGCGCGACGATCGTATTCACGGCCGTGGCGACCTTCATCCTGCTGAAGATCGTCGATGTGGTCGTTGGCCTGCGCGTGACCGAGGAAGAGGAACGCGAGGGTCTCGACGTGACGCTCCATGGCGAGCGTCTTAACTGAGACGATCGCGTCTTGATGCACGTGAACGGGCGCGGTGGGAGACCACCGCGCCCTTCGTTTATCTGTCTGTCAACGATCGGCGTTTCTTGCTCGGGCCGCGCCGCTACTGCGGCCGATGGCATTGGCCCCGCCGGAGGTCGGTCATCCAGCGGGGAACTTCGTCAGGCACAACCTCCGATCGGGCTGCCGTCGCGCAGGATCGGGCCTGCCCGGCGCGGCATTCCCAAAAGGCATCCGGCATCGCGCGACGTCACACCGTGCCTGGCAGCGCCCGGTATGGCAGCGGCGCGAAGCGCGTGCCGTGCATGGTGATGTCCTTCCACACTCCGCCCGTCATGTACGGGTCCTCCGCCATCCAGGCCCGGGCCGCGTCATCGGTCGCATGGCGGGTCACCACGATGGACCCGCGCATGCCACCGGCATCATCAAGCACCGCCCCGCCCATCGTCAGCGTGCCGTCCGCCGCCATCGACGTGACGCGGGCGACATGCGCCGGGCGAACGGCGGCACGCCGCGCGGCAGCACCTTGATCCGTGCCGTCCAGCGCGATCGTGACCGTATGCGTGCGCGTCGCCGAAACCGGCTCGCCGGGCTGCGGCAGGGGCCGATAGGGCAGCGGCGCGATGCGGTACGGATACACCTCCCAGCTCGCCCAGACGCCATCCACGGCGAAGGGTTCCTCGGCCAGGTAGGCATCGAGGCCCGCCTTGTCGGGCACATCCAGGACCATCAGCGACCCTGCAGGCTGCCAGGCCGGCGAGAAGAGCGGCACGCCCAGCGCGAGACGCCCATCCTGCGCCCAGCGCGTCAGGATCGACAGGTGCCTGTCGCGCGATGCCGCGCGGCGCGACGGGTCCGGCCCGTCCTTGGCAATGATGGCGTAGCCCATGATGCGTTCCTGCCCAAGGTTGTTGCCGCAGACTTGCATGCCCCGCGCAGGGCGTCAGCCCATAGCTGGCAGCGGCCCATACGGCAGGGGGCGGAGCTGCGTTGCATGCAGGTCGACGGTGTCGGGGGGCTCAGCAACGGATTGGCGTCGATCCACCCATGCGCGGCGGCAGCGTCATGCACCGTCACCAGGATCGGACCGGACGCATCGATCGTCTCGGCGGCGAAGGTCAGCGCGGCCGCCCCGGCGCGGCCTCAGCCGTGGCGATGTTGCTGTCCCGCGGCAGCGCGGCGGGACGGGTCCGGCCCGTCGAAGGGGATAGCCGCGAAGCCCATCATCCGTCGGCGGGCCGGTGCCGGTCAGTACATGTGCTGCCCGCCATTGATCGACAGCGTCGATCCTGTGATGAAATCCGCGTCGTCGGCGGTCAGGAACACCACGCCGCGCGCGATGTCATACGCCGTGCCCAGACGCCCACGGGGGATGCGCGCGATGATCTTCTCGAGCACGTCGGGGGGGACGGCCCGCACCATCTCGGTATCGACATAGCCCGGGGCGATGGCATTGACGGTGATCTGGCCGCGCGCGCCTTCCTGGGCAAGCGCCTTGGTGAAGCCGTGGATGCCGGATTTGGCGGCGGCGTAGTTCACCTGGCCATACTGCCCCGCCTGTCCGTTGATCGAACCGATATTGACGATGCGGCCGAACTTCTTGGCCGTCATGCCGTCCCACACCAGCTTGCACATGTTGTAGCAGGACCCGAGGTTGGTATCGATCACCGCGTCCCACATCTCGCGGTTCATGCGCTTCATCGTGCCGTCGCGGGTGATGCCGGCATTGTTCACCAGGATCTCGATCGGGCCGATCTCGGCCTCGATCTTCTTCACGGCCTCGGCGCAGGCATCATAGTCGGACACGTCGAACTTGACGCAGGCGATGCCGGTGCGATCGGTGAAGGCCTTCGCCGCGGCGTCATTGCCGGCGTAGGAGGCGACGACCGTTCGACCCGCGGCCTGCAACGCTTCGCTGATCGCGGCGCCGATGCCGCGCTGACCTCCGGTGACGAGTGCGACGCGAGCCATACCTGATCTCCTCCCTGGGCGGATGCGCGATGAGCCGTATCGATGCTTCGGCTAGGCGGCGCAATCCTTGGGGTTCATCAAATCCTGTCGCGACCCGCCGCGCCAGGGGGAATGCGTGCAGTGCACCACTCCACATCCCCGGTCGCCAACGGCAACCGGGGATGTGAGTCTTGTCTCGACCCTCAGGCGCCGGGCGCCGCACATCCGCGCGGCTTGGCTTCGCGCCTTGCGCGGATGCTCCACGGGGCGCTGATGGTCTGGGCGCGGTCGCGCCGTGCGCTCCCCGATCGCGGCTTGGCCGCGATCCGATGGGTGGGCAATCTGGTCGATGTGTACGCGCTTGGCCGCGCCTCACGCTCCCAGCAAGTCCATCGTCCGCCCGATCACCTTCGCCTCGTCGAATCGATCCAGCGCCATCGCCCTGCCGGCCGCGCCCATCCGCGCCCGCAGCGCCGGTTCCGCCGCCAGCCGCGACAGCGCCTGCGCCAGCGGCGCATCGGTCATTGGCGGCACGAGCAAGCCGGTCTCCCCGTCCCGCACCTGCTCACGTGGACCGCGGATATCGGTCGCCACCACCGGCAATCCGGTCAGCATCGCCTCGATGATCGACATGGGCAGGCCTTCAAAATGCGAGGGCAGGCAGAACACATCCGACGCCGCGAGGATCGCCGCGATGTCATGGCGATACCCAAGCCGCTTCAGCCGGCGTGACCCGAGCGCCGCCGCGGCGCGCGCGAAGTCTGCTTCGAGATCCTCGCCATGATCGGAAGCCAGCCTTTCGCCTACCACCCACAACACGGTGTTGTCCGGCGTAGCCTCCATCGCACGGAGAAGCTCCGGATGGCCCTTGTGTCGCACCAGGCGGGACACGGTGGTGACGACACAATCCTCGTCGGTGGAACCGAATGCCGAGCGGATCGCGGCGCGCGCCGCCGAGTCGGGGTGGAACACCGCCGGGCTGCGGCCGTTCAGCACCGCGGTCGCGACGGGGTGGATGTGCAGGCGACGGGCGTCGGCGGCTTCCTCCTCGCTGACCGTCAGGAACGTGTCGGTGACGCGGCCGCCCAGGCGTTCCAGGTGCCGCGACAGCGACCGCCGCCACCATGGTCCGGGCTGATTGAACAGGAAGCCATGGCAGGTATAGGCGATGTGTGGCACCCCGGCCGCCTTCGCCGCCAAGCGACCGAGCAGGCCGCTGATCGGCATATGCGCGTGGACCAGGTCGAATTTTTCGCGGCGAAAGAAATCGTACATCGCATGGAAGGCCCTGGCCTGGGGCATGGGGTTCAGGCTGCGAGCGAGTGGCATGGCCTCGATTCGGAACCCCTCGGCGCGGGGGACATCCAGCAGCGGGCCTTCGGCGCAGACGCCGACAACCTCATGCCCGCGGTCGCGCAGGCCCCGCATCAGCGGCAGCAGGAAGTGGCGCAGCGAGAAGTCCACATTGGTCAGTTCGCAGATTTTCACGCCGGTTCCTCAACCGGAAAGGGGCTTTGCCCCTCTCCGGACCTCACCCCACCAAAGACCAGGGGGCCTTTGGAATGCCGATTTTCGGGTGCCGCGCACCACGCGCGCCCTGCTTCGCCCCAACGTGCTTCGTGCGCAAGAGCGCGCTCCGCATCCATCGCGACAACAACGCCCGGCGCCAGTTCCGGCATTCCAAAGGCCCCCTGGCCTCTGGCGGGGTGGTTTGGAGGGGCGACGCCCCTCCAATACCTTCAGCCCAGGATTTCGACGGCCGTCATCCCCGCCGCCAGCAGCCGCCGCAAATCGGCTTCCGGCAAGGCCACACACCCTTCGGTCGGCGCCAGCCCGGCCCGTGCGATATGCAGGAAGATCGCGCTGCCGCGCTCGCGCACCACCGGCGCATCATTCCAGCCCAGCACGCCGATCACGTCATAGATCGCATCGTCGCGCCACAGCCGTTCGTGCCGGCCCGCATGCGGCAGGCGTATGCGCGTGTTGTAGTCGCGATGGCTGGCGTCGTCGCACCAGCCATCATCGGGCGCGATCGGTTCGGCCGGCAAAGTCGTCACGGGGCGAGGACCGCGATCGGCGCGCCAGAAGACGCGACGGATCGGCAGCAGTCCGGCCGGGGTGGCGCCGTCGCCCTCCTGCTTGATCGGTCGGACACCATTGCTGCCCAGGGCGCAGCGCAGGGTCTCTCCGCGAAAGCGCAGCAGGCCATCCGCGGTAACGCGGGCGGTGGCGCTCATTCCGGCAGCAGGTGGCCGAAGCGCCTCGCCTTGGTCTTGAGGTATCCGTCATTCACCCCGTTCGGGTCGAAGGCGTGGGCTTCGCGGCCCAGCACGTCGATGCCGCAGGCGGTCAGGCCGGCGATCTTGTCCGGATTGTTGGTCAGCAGGCGCACGCGCTCGACACCGACGGCGCGCAGCATCGTGGCGGCAACCAGGAAGTTGCGTTCATCCGCCCCATAACCCAGCGCCCGGTTGGCATCGAGCGTGTCCAGCCCGCCATCCTGCAGCGTATAGGCGCGCAGCTTGTTCACCAGGCCGATCCCGCGCCCTTCCTGCGCCAGGTACAGCAAGACGCCGCCGGCGGGGTCCTTCCCCATCCGGGCGATCGCACCGCGCAGCTGCGGGCCACAATCGCAGCGCAGACTGCCGAGCAGGTCGCCGGTGAAGCACTCCGAATGGGCGCGCACGAGTGGAGCGCCGCCTTCGGCCGCCGTCTTTTCCGGTGTGCCGATCAGGATGGCGAGGTGTTCGATCCCGCCCTCGGCGGCGCGGAAGGCGACGATGCGGGCTTCGGGCGCATCCTCAAGCGGCACGCGGGCTTCAGCCACGCGGGTCAGGGACGTCGCGGCGGTATTCGGATAGGCAAGGACATCCGCCGCATCGACGATCAGCAGAGACGCGCGCTCGGCGGCGGCTTCGATGGCGGGCGCCGCCACCAGCGCCGGCAGCAGGCGCCCAAGCTTGGCCAGCGCGATCGCCGCGAGGGCGAGAGGCGGGACCGCCACCCGTTCGGGCAGGTCCGGCAGGATGCGCTCTGCGGTCGGGTCCGCCAGGCTGCGGAGCGCCTCGGGCGAGGTCAGGCTCGGTGTCAGGCGCAACGCGACGGCGCCCTCATCCTCCGGCGCATGGGGAACCGGGCGTTGCAGCACGGCCGCCGCGCGCACGGGCGCAAGCAGAAGGACCGGCGCGCTGCGTGCGACGCCCGCGAGTTCGCCCAATCCCAGCGCGCCCACCGTTTCGGCCGCGGCGACAGCAAGGCAGCCTTCCGCCCCCCGCAACAGGACCGGCGTGCCGCGGCGCAGCTCGGCCATGGCGCGGTGGACCTGTCGCAAGGCCGGAACGCGCGGGTCGCTGCGCGGCTCGGACGGCGTCTCGGTCGCTAGGAGACCATGTGGCGTCATGAATTGGCGTTCCGTCATTGTCTTGATGGCGCGCCCGGAATATGGCGCGCGGAAGGCGTCGCGAGAGACCCCGATGTGGTACGTTCCGGCCACCCGTCTAGATGCGTGAAGTCGCAATCACAGATGTGCGATTTCACACCGTCGGTGCCGCGGGCGCTGGCACATCGGTTCCCGGCGGTTCATACGTCTTAGGTTATTGCGTTGTTTCGTCGGGGGATGGCAGAAACGACGGTCACTGAGGGGATTTACTGGCATGGCAGGGCCGCGTCCTGTGCTTATCGTCGAGGATGATGTCGCGCTCGCCGGCACCCTGACCGACCAATTGGCGCTGGACAGTGAATTCGAGCCTGTGGTGGTGGGGCGGCTGGCGGAAGCCGAGGCGTTGCTCGACACGCCTGGGGCCCATTTCGACCTGATGCTGCTCGATCTGACGCTGCCGGATGGCAATGGGCGTGATTTCTGCATGCGTATTCGCCGCGGCGGGTTTCGCATGCCGATCATCATGCTGACCGGATCGGACGGGGAGGCGGACATCGTCAGTGGCCTCGATGCCGGGGCGAACGACTATATCTCCAAGCCGTTCCGCCTGGCCGAGCTGCTGGCCCGAATCCGTGTGCAGCTTCGCGTGTATGACAGCAGCGAGGATGCGATCTTCCAGGTCGGGCCATATCTGTTCCGCCCGGCCGCCAAGCAGCTTCTCGATCCGGCGACCAGCAAGCGGCTGCGCCTGACCGAGAAGGAAGCCGCGATCCTGAAGTTCCTCTATCGCGCCGGCGGCAAGCCTGTGCCGCGGCAGATCCTGCTCAACGAGGTATGGGGGTACAACAGCAGCGTCACCACCCATACGCTCGAGACGCACATCTATCGCCTGCGCCAGAAGATCGAGCCCAATCCGGCCGAGACGCGGATCCTGGTGACGGAGACCGGTGGGTACCGGCTGGAATTGGCGGCACCGTCGAACGAGACCGCCTGACGGGCGACCGCCTTCGCGCAAGGATGGGGCCCGACGCGGGCCATCGCCTCCAAGAAATCGATATCCCTTCGGCATTCGACGCCATCAAGGCCATTCGAGGCTTTGCTGGCGTGCATGCCGGAGGGCATTCGTTCCATCATCTGGCGATGCGCGCGACGCGTTCGAAACCGACTTCTCCGCGGTGTCTCCACCCACGACATGGCGCGCCTGACTGAATCCAGTCAGGCGCGATCCGTTGTGCCGCCTATGCGGCGATCTTCGCGCCCACCTCGAAGGCCGCCTCGGTCTTTTCCCGCATCTCCGCCAGGGTCACCCCCGTCGCGAGTTCGGTCAGCACCAGCCGCGTCGGACCCTTGCGCGCCACTTCGAACACGCCGAGGTCGGTGATCACCATGTCCACCACGCGCGCCCCGGTCAGCGGCAGCGTGCAGGATGTCAGCAGCTTGGGCTTGCCGCCGGCGGTGTGTTCCATGAGCACGATCACCTTCTTCACGCCGGCGACCAGGTCCATCGCGCCGCCCATCCCCTTCACCATCTTGCCGGGGATCATCCAATTGGCGAGGTCGCCATTGGCGCCCACCTGCAGCGCGCCGAGGATCGACAGGTCGATATGCCCGCCGCGGATCATCCCGAAGGAGGATGCGGAATCGAAGAAGGACGAAGTCGGCAATTCGGTGATGGTCTGCTTGCCGGCATTGATCAGGTCCGGATCCTCCTCCCCCTCGATCGGGAAGGGACCGAGACCGAGCATGCCGTTTTCGCTTTGCAGCTGCACGTTGAAGCCGGCGGGAACGTGGTTGGCCACCAGCGTCGGGATGCCGATGCCGAGGTTGACGTAGAATCCATCTTCCAATTCGCGGGCCGCGCGGGCGGCCATCTCGTCACGGGTCCAGGCCATGGTCGTGATCCCCTTCAGGCCGCACGCTTGCGGGTGGTGCGCTGCTCGATGCGCTTTTCGTAGCCGGCAGGGCAGACGATCATGCGCTTGGTGAAGATGCCGGGCGTGTGGATGTGGTCGGGGTCGATGCTGCCGGCTTCCACCAGCTTCTCGACCTGCACGACCGTGACCTTCGCCGCCGTCGCCATCATCGGATTGAAGTTCCGCGCCGTCTTTCGGTAGACGAGGTTGCCCTCAGTATCCCCGGTATGGGCATGGACGATGGCGAGGTCAGCGAAGATGCCGCGTTCCATCACATAGGTCTCGCCGTCGAATTCCCGCGTTTCCTTGCCCTTTGCCACGTCCGTGCCGACGCCGGTCTTGGTGAAGAAGGCGGGGATGCCGGCGCCGCCGGCACGGATGCGTTCGGCCAGCGTGCCCTGCGGGTTGAATTCGATCTCCAGTTCCCCGGCGAGGAACTGGCGGGCGAATTCCGCGTTTTCCCCGACGTACGAACTGATCATCTTCCGGATCTGCCGGGTCTTGAGCAGCAGCCCGAGCCCCGCATCGTCGATGCCGGCATTGTTCGACACGACGGTGAGGTCCTTCACCCCGGAATCGCGAATCGCCTCGATCAACAGGGAGGGGATGCCGCAGAGGCCAAAGCCGCCGGAATGGATCACCATGCCGTCGCGCAGCACGCCGGCCAGCGCCGCCGCCGCGTCTGGATAGATCTTGCCCATGGACACTTCCCCGCTCCGAACTTTCGACCTCTCCTCCCTACCGTTCCGCGCGCCGCGCCGAAAGGGGGAGGTGCCCCCTTGCGGGTACGGCAAGTGAAGGTTATACGGCGCGCCTCTTCCCGGGGGGCCATAGCTCAGATGGGAGAGCGCTTGAATGGCATTCAAGAGGTCCGGGGTTCGATTCCCCGTGGCTCCACCAATTAAACCGCCGGCTTCCGAGTGATCGGGGCCGGCGGTTTGCTTTTCAGGGGCAGCGCATGGCCTACGCTGGCACCACCTGACGCCCTACCGCCACCTGCCCGGCGGGTGACCCCGCCAACAGGTCCTTGCGTGCCTCGACCATCGCAAGCCCGGCGTGGCGCGCCAGCCAGGTCGCCCGTCCCGCCGCTTCCCAGGCGCCGGCCGCCCGCAGGAACGGCGCATAGGGCGGCATGTACAGCGCCGAATCCCGCCGCTCGACGCGGAACAGATGCCGTTCCAGCAGGCGTGTCACCTGCCCGGGGGAATATGGCTGGCCATGGCCGAAGGGTGTGTGTTCGGCATGGGCCCACAGCCCCCGCCGGTTCGGCGCGACCACCAGCAGCCGCCCGTCATCCTTGAGCACCCGCCACACGTCGCGCAGCAGCCGGCGGGCATTCTCGGTGTTCTCCAGCGCATGGATCAACAAGATGCGGTCGAAGGACAGGTCGCTGAAGGGCAGGGCCGAATCCTGCCCGACCACGGCCGCACCGGCCGCCGCCTGCCTGGCCACCGGCGCAGACGACAGGGCGATGGCCCGCGTGGCGTCGGCCGACCACAGGTCCAGATATGGTGCCGCATACCCGATGCCGATCACCGCCTGCCCACGCAGGGATGGCCACAGCGCCCGCAGCCGCTGGGAGACGAGCCGCGCCGTCACCGCCCCGGCGGACGATGCGTAGAATGTCGTGAAACCGTGGACCTCTCCACTCATGCAGGGGATATAGGGAAGATACACGCGGGTTGGGATTCCCAGCCGCGCCTTGCCGGGGAAACACCTGCCATGCCGATCACCGTCACCGCCCTGCCGTGCCTTTCCGACAACTACACCTGGCTGCTGCGCGCGCCCGATGGGCGGCTGGCGATCTGCGACCCGGGGGAAGCCGGACCGGTCATCGCGGCGGTCGATGCGGCGGGCGGCACGCTCGACCTGATCCTTCTGACGCATCATCACGGTGACCATGTCGCCGGCGTGCCGGACCTGGTGGCCCGCTACGGGTCGAAGGTGATGGGCGCGAAGGCGGATGCGCATCGCCTGCCGCCCCTGGATGTAATTGTGGAACCCGGCCAGACCGTCGATGTGCTTGGCGTGCCGGCCGAAGTGCTGGCGAGCGACGGACATACGCGCGGGCACATCGCCTTCCATTTCCCTGAATGCGCCATCCTGCTGTGCGGCGACACGCTGTTTTCCCTCGGCTGCGGTCGCCTGCTGGAAGGCACCGCGGCGGAGATGTTCGACAGCCTTCAGCTGCTGGCCGCGCTGCCGGCCGAAACGCTGGTCTGCTGCGGTCACGAATATACCGAAAGCAACGCCCGCTTCGCCGTGACGGTCGAACCTGGCAACACCGCGCTGCGCAGCCGCGCCGATGAGGTCACGGCGCTGCGCGCGGAGGGCAAGCCGACCGTCCCGACCACGATCGGGCAGGAACTGGCAACCAACCCGTTCCTGCGCGCCAAGGATGTGGAAACGCTCGCCCGCATCCGCACCGCCAAGGACAATTTCCGCTGATACCGGGGACCGCGCCATGAAGCTGCACCATTCAACTGCCAGCCCCTATGTCCGCAAGGTGATGGCCTGCGCCATCGCGCGCGGCATCGCCGGGCGGATCGAGACGGTCTCGACCAACCCGCATGTCTCGCCGGCCGAGCTGCTGGCGGATAATCCGCTGTCCAAGGTGCCGGCGCTGGTCGCCGATGACGGCACCGCGATCTACGACAGCCCGGTGATCTGCGAGTACCTCGACACGCTGGGCGATGCGCCGCCCCTGTTCCCGCCCACCGGCAGCGCCGCGCGGCTATCCGCGCAGATCATGCATGCCACGGGCGATGGCATCCTCGATGCCGCGGTGGGGCGGCGGCTGTCCATGCCGCATCCGCAGGATGATGGGCGCCGCGCCTATGACGCACGGCAGAAGGCGGCGGTCGATCGCGCGCTGGACGTGCTGGAGAAGGCACCGCCGGAAGGCCTGGCCGATATCGGCGCGATCGCCGTAGCCTGTTCGCTTGGCTATCTGGATTTCCGCTTCCCGGCCGAACCGTGGCGCGAGGCGCATCCGAAGCTCGCCAAGTGGTTCGCCGACGTGTCGATGCTGCCGCCGCTCGCGCAGACGGTGCCGGTCGCCTGATGGTCGATCTGCGCGACCCGTCCGTGACGGCGGCGCACGTTATCGCCGCGCTGGACCTCAAGCCGCATCCCGAAGGCGGCCACTTCCGGGAAATCTGGCGCGACGTGCCGGCGGATGGGTCGCGCGGCGTGGGCACCGCGATCTATTTCCTGCTGGCGGCCGATGAATTCAGCCACTGGCATCGCGTCGATGCCGCGGAAGCGTGGCATTGGTATGCTGGCGGGCCGTTGGCATTGTCGATGTCGGCCAATGGGCATGATGCGGAAGCGGTGCATCTCGGCCCCGACATGACGCGCCACCAGCGCCCCTTCGCGATGGTGCCAAAGGGGTGGTGGCAGGCGGCGGTGTCGCTCGGCCGCTGGACCCTGGTGGGTTGCACGGTGTCACCCGCCTTCGATTTCGCGGGGTTCGAGATGGCGCCGGCAGACTGGCGGCCCACGCCAAGAGGGTGAGGCCAGCCCAGAATCAGCGCCAAGTTCCCGCGGTCCAGGGGACCGCAGCCCCCCTGCGGGGTGGCTTGGAGGGGCGGCGCCCCTCCAACCTTCCATTCGTCACCGCATCGGCAGCGCGTACAACAGCCCGCCCTGCGTATGCAGCCGGTTCGGCCCGCGCGGCAGTGCCACCGGCGTCGCCTCTCCCATCGTCCGTTCATACAGTTCGCCATAGTTTCCGATGGCGCGGATGGCGTTGTAGGCCCAGGCCGGATCGAGCTTCAGCGACTGCCCGAATTCCGGCGTGACGCCCAGCAGGCGGCGCGTGTTTGGATTGACCGAGGTGCGGCGCATTTCCTCGGCGTTGGCCGTGGTCACGCCCTGTTCCTCGGCCTCGATGATCGCGGTGGTGAACCAGCGGACGATGTCGTGCCAGTTGTCATCGCCACGCCGGATGTAGGCGCCGTAGGGCTCCTTCGAGAAACGCTCCGGCAAGACAGTCCAATCGCCCGGCGTCGGCATGGTGGAGCGCACGGCCGCGAGCTGGGAGGCATCCGTGCCGAAGCTGTCGCAGCGCCCGGCGGCGAGCGCGGCGGCGGCCTGGTCGGTGCGTTCGAACACCACCGGCTGGAACGGCACGTTGACCGACCGGAAATAGTCCGCCGTCACCTGTTCATTCGTCGTGCCCTGGATCAAGCAGATGGTCGCGCCGGACATGTCGCGGACGCGCGTGACGCCGGCATTGGACCGCACGATGAAGCCGTGGCCATCGAAGAAATACGTCGTGACGTGGCGCAGGCCGAGCGTGGTGTCGCGCAGCATCGTCTGTGTGCTGGTGCGGAACAGCACATCCACTTCACCCGACCCCAGCGCGGTGAAGCGTGTGGAGGAGGAAAGCGAGATGAAGCGCACCTTGGTCGGATCATTGAAGATCGCCGCCGCCAGACCGCGGCACAGATCGGCATCAAGCCCCTGCCACACGCCGCGGCTGTCCGGCAGCGCGAACCCTGCGACGCCGGTGCCCACGCCGCAATTCAGCGCGCCGCGGGCGCGGATGGCATCGAGCGTCGGGCTTGGAATATTGCCCTGCGCCTGCGCGGTGCCGGAAAAGCCGGCGCACAGAACGGCGAAGGCCGCCGCCAGGCTACGTTTGAAACTCATGCAAAGTCTCCCAGATAATGTTTGCGTTTGGATCGTCGTCGCCAGCCACACTGAAACCGCGCGTGCAGGCCACGCGCGGGGTCCATGCACACCGAATGCCACGGAGGCAGCGCATCGGCGCACCCCGGGGCGGACCGCCAGCGCCGGATCGCGCTGGCCGCGCGACCTCAGCTGCGCCACTGCGGCCGCGATGCAGGATAGAACGTGATGAAGGCCTTTACCGGCACTTTTGTCTCCCGGCTTGGATGCTCGCGGTTCGCGGCAATCGCTGTCAACAATGACGGCCACGAGTCGGAGGAAACCCATGACTGATCGCTTCGCCCGCTACCCCAGCCTTGAGGACCGCGCTGTCCTTGTGACAGGGGGCGCGAGCGGCATCGGTGCCCAGATGGTTACGCGCTTCGCCGACCAGGGCGCGAAGGTCGCCTTCCTGGACTTCGATGCCGAAGGCGGGGCGCGCGTCGCGGCCGATACTGGCGCGTTGTTCATCCCCTGCGACCTGCGCGACATCGCCGCCCTGCGCGCCGCGGTGGCGGATGCGGGCCAGTGGCTCGGCGACATCACCGTTCTGGTGAACAACGCCGCGCGCGACGACCGCCACGGGCTGGAGACGGTCGAGCCTGATTATTGGGACGAACGCATGGCGACGAATTTGCGCCACCAGTTCTTCTGCGCGCAATCGGTCGTGCCGATGATGCGCCGCGCCGGCGGCGGGTCGATCATCAATCTCGGTTCCATATCCTGGATGAACCGCGCGGGCGGGATGCCCGTCTATACCACCGCGAAGGCAGCGGTGCGGGGGCTGACGCGCGGCCTGGCCCGCGACCTCGGCCCCGACCGCATCCGGGTGAATGAGGTGGTGCCGGGCTGGGTCTATACCGAACGGCAGATCGCGCTGTGGGTGACAGCGGAATCGGAAGCGCGCAGCCAGGCGAACCAGTGCCTCAAGGGGCGGGTGATGCCGGACGACATCGCGCGAATGGTGCTCTGGCTTGCGGCGGATGACAGCGCGATGGTGACGGCGCAGCACTTCGTGGTGGATGGCGGGAGCAATTAAGCCGCTTCATCCGCGTTGGAACTGCGTCGATCGGAGACTTGGAGAAGGGCTTTGCCCCTCTCCTTCGCCGCGAAGCAGTGCGTCGCGCCCACCAAAGGCCTAAGGGCCTCTGGACACCTCGACGTGGTACCGACGGGCAGGATGGTGCCCATGAGAGAACCGTGCCGGGCAAAAGGCAGAAATTCGGGCACCTGTGCCGCCGACGATGCCCGGGGCCAAGTCGAGGTTTCCAAAGGCCTTAAGCCTTTGGTGGGGTGGCTTGGAGGGGTGAAACCCCTCCAACGCCCGCATGCGCCATCTCACCCGCCACGATCCGCCCATCCTCCATCGTGATGACGCGGTCCGCGATGTCCAGGATGCGCGGGTCATGCGTCACCATCAGGATCGGTGTCCCGCGCGACTTGGCGATGTCGCGCAGCAGATGCGCCACTTCGCCACCCGAGACCTTGTCCAGCGCCGCCGTCGGTTCATCGGCGAGCACCAGGCCAGGGCCGCCGACGAGGGCGCGGGCAATGGCCACGCGCTGGCGCTGCCCGCCGGACAGTTTCGATGGTGGCTTGTCCTCATGCCCCGCCAGTCCCACGGAGGCGAGCATCGCCCCGGCACGGTCAAGCCTTTCGCTCTCCGTGGTGGCAAGATCCATTTCCAGGCTCATCGCCACATTCTGCCGCGCGGTCAGGAAGCCGAGCAGGTTGTGGTTCTGGAAGATGAAGCCGATCGACCGCCGCAGCACCACACGGTCACGCTCCGACGCGCCAAGCAGTTCGCGGCCGAGCACGCGGCACGATCCGTCCTGCATGCCCCGCAGCGCGCCGATCAAGGTCAGCAGCGTGGTCTTGCCGGACCCGGACGGGCCGGTCAGCAGCACCACTTCTCCCGCATGGACGGTCAGCGACACGTCGCGCAGCACCGGGCGGCGCAACTCGCCCTCCCCATAGGCGAAGGTCAGGCCCTCGATATGGATCGGGTCCATCAAAACATGTCCGCCGGCGACGCATCGCGCAGCTTGCGCATTGCCAGCAGCCCGGCCGCCGCGCACATGCCGAAGATCAGCCCGAACACCATCGTCGCGCGTTCGACCGTCATCGCCAGCGGCAGGAAGGTCGCATCCGCGACAACCCCGTACAGCCAGGTGGACAGCGCCGCGCCCGGCAGGAATCCGATCACGGCCAGGATCAGCGCCGCGGCCATCACGACGCGCGCGAGGTAGAAGTTGGAATACCCGATGGCCTTCAGCGTCGCGTATTCGCGCAGGTGATTGGCGATGTCGGAGAACAGGATCTGATAGACGATCACCATGCCGACGATCAGCCCCATGACGGACCCGAAGGCGAAGATGAAGCCGATCGGCGTGGCGGTTTCCCAATACATCCGCTCATGCGCCACCAGTTCGGCATGCGTCAGCACCACGACATCCTGCGGCAGAATCTCGCGCAGTCGCTGCTGGGCGGAGGCGATGTCGGTGCCCGGCCGCAGCCGGATGGCGACGAGGTCGGTGTTGGACGCCTGGCGCTCGCGCACCATGCGGCGGAAGTTCACCTCATTCATCACCAGGTTGCCGTCCGCGCCGAAGGATGGGCCGATTGATACCACCCCCGCCATCTGCACCATGCGATTGCCGACCTGCACCTCAAAGGGGCCGCGCTCGGCATAGAGCCGCGCGACATCGCCGAACTCCGGGCGGGACCGCACGTCGAAGCCCACTGCATCGACGCGCCGCAAAGCGGGCGCGATGGCGTCCAGCCCCTCGAAATGCATCGCGCCGGCTTCCACGTCGAAGCCGATCATCTGGATGGCGCGGCGCGACCCGTCGTCGGGGTTCCGCCAGGTGGATTGCGCGAGATAGACCGGCACCGCCTGCGCAACTTCCGGCAGCGCCAAGGCTTGATGCGCGCGCACGCGGGGCAAGGGCTCGGGCCGGAAACTCGCAGTGGTCAGCGGGTTCATCAGGAAGATCTCGGCCTGCATGTTCGACAGCAGCCGCGTCGCGCTGTCGAACAACGCGGATCGGAACCCCAACTGCATGAACACCAGCACCGCCGCGAACATGACCCCGGCGATGGCCGAGAACAGCCTTGCGCGTTCCGCCCGCAACTGCCGCCACGCCAGCCGCGTGGGGAGCCACAGCAGGGCGACCAGCCCAGGCCGCGCCACCGGCGCCGGCGCGGCATCCGCCTGCGGCGCCTCGCCGGTCTTCTCCGGCGCCCAGGGCAACAGAGCCGTCTTCGTCATCACGTTCATGGCCGGATTGCCACCTGCACCTGCATATTGGATCGCCGGCGCAGGGCTTCCGAACCGGCTTCATCCAGCGCGAGCCGAACTTCCACGGTGCGGCTGTCCACCGCGGCCACCGGGTCGGTATTCGCCTGGGTGGTGCGGCGGACGGTCCAGCCGATCTCGCGCACTGTGGCGGCGAAGCGGCGCGGTTCGCCGGGCACCACCACCTCGGCCACCGCGCCCACGCGCAGGCGCGGCAGGTCCGTTTCATAGACGTCGGCGACGATATCCATGCGGGCGAGATCTCCGATCTCCAGCAATCCATCGCTGCCGACCTGGTCGCCAGGGCGGGCAATGACGCGCAGGATCGTGCCGGCGAAGGGCGCGCGCACCCGCGACAATTCGGCATCGGCGCGCGCCTTGGCGAGCGCGGCCTCCGCGGCGGCCAGGCGCGCTTCGGCGAGGGCCAGATCCTCGGGGCGGGAGGAGAGCAGGGTCTCCAGCTCGGCCTCGGCCTGACGACGTTCAGCCGCCAGGCGCACCGCGACGGCGCGGTTGCGGTCGGCCTGTGCGACAGCACCCGCGCCGGTCGGCACCAGGCGGTCGGACCGCTCGGCCTCACGCAAGGCGAGATCCTCCTGCGCGGTCAGCGCGGCGATGCGGGCGCGCTGCGCCTCGATCTCGGTGGGCCTTCCGGCGGCGCGGATGCGGTCCAGGCTGGCGCGCTGTTCGGCCACCGCGGCGACGGCCTGCGCCACGCCCGCATCCTTCTGCGCGGCATCGGCGAATTCGGCGAGCAACTGGCCTTCGGTGACCGCATCGCCTTCCTCGACCAGCAAACGGTCGAGCCGCGTCACCGCCATGCCGCCCGGCTGGGTCAGGCGACGGATGCGGGAGGATGGTTCGACACGCCCGAGCGCGCCAACCCCGACCGGCCCGGCCGGCGCCGCGGTCACGGTCGCGACGGGCCGCGTCGCCTCGCCATTGGACAGAACGGCGTAGCCACCGGCGGCCAGGGCGAGGACCGCAAGGCCGGTCAGCACGCGTCCGCGCCGGGTCATGAGGGTTGCTCCAGTAGGCCATGGAGCGTGGCGCGCAGGGCCAGGATGTCCGCCTCGGTCGGGCGGTACATCCCGAACAGATGGGCCATGAACAGGCCATCCGTCGCGGTCTGGATGGTCATGGCGATCCCGTGCGGGATGCCGTCCGCGATCAAGTCGGCCTTCATGCCCTCGATCACCGCGCGCAACGGATCCAGCAGAACGGGGTCGTGGTGGAAGGCGGCAAGGCAGACCGCGGCCATGCGGTCGTGCTGGTCCTGGCCAGGGGAACAATCGGCTTCCCCGAAGGCCCAGGCGAGCTGGGCGCGGGCGGCGCGGCCGGGCCCTTGGGGCTGGAGCGCGACACCGTCCGCATAATCCTGCGCCACGGTGCCGGCCAGGCGCTGCATGACGCCGGCCAACAGCGCCTCCTTCGAGCCGAAATGGTAAAGCAAGCCACCCTTGGAGACCTTCGCCTCACGCGCCGCGGCTTCCAGCGTCAGGCCGGTGACGCCGCGGCGGACGACAAGGGATTCGACAGCATCGAGGATGCGGGTGCGGGCGTCGATGGTCGGGGTGTTGTCCATGTCCCGTCGCATCTATACCGTCTGGACGGTTTATTCAACCGTCCAGACGGTATAGTTCTCACGCCAATTGGCGCCGGCGCCGGGCCACCACCGCTCACGGCCGTGCCGCAATAACTGCTCCGTGGCACAGATCATTCCGCCCATGCGGTTCAGCCGCTATCCTCGCGGCAGGAAACGAACGGGAGAGACGGCATGACCCAGTCGATCGGCCGGCGCGAGCTGATGTTGGCAGTCCCGGCCCTGCTGACCGCAGGCGGCGCGCAGGCGCAAGCTGCTTGGCCATCACGACCCGTGCGCATCGTGGTCGGCTTCGCCGCCGGCGGGGCCAACGACATCATGGCCCGATTGCTGGCGCAGAAACTGTCCGAGCGAGTCCCGGGCGGCAGTTTCATCGTCGAGAACCGTCCTGGCGGCAGCACGCTGGTCGCCGCCGACCACGTCGCGCGATCCAACCCGGATGGCACGACCTTCTTCTACACCTCCCCTTCCACGTTGATCTCGGGGTTGGTGAACCGGTCACCGGTGGTGGAGCAGGTGCAGTCGTTGGTGCCGGTGGTGCTCGCGCAATCCTCCCCGCTGGCCCTGGTCTGCCGCCCGGACTTCCCGGCACGCACGGTGGCGGAGTTCATCGCTTTGGCGCGCGAACGCCAGGGGCGGCTCACCGTGTCCCACCCCGGCACCGGCGCCATCAACCACCTGGCGATGGTGCTGCTGATGCGTCAGACCGGCATCGAGGTGACGCTGGTCCCCTATACCGGCAACCAGCCTTCCATCACCGCGCTGATCCGCGGCGATGTCGATGTCGCCCATGATGGGCTGTTCACGCCCCGCGCGCAGATCGAGGCCGGCACGCTGCGCGCCATTGCCGTGACCAGCGCCGAACGCGCCCCCGCTTATCCCAACGTGCCGACCTTCGGGGAGACGCTGCCGGGCTACGCCGTTGGCTTCTGGGGCGGCATGCTGGCGCCGCGCGGGACCCCGGATGCGGTCCTGGACCGGATGAACACCGAGTTGGACGTCATATTGAGACAGCCCGATGTGGTCGAACGGGTACGCAGCTTCGGCGGCGAACCGGTGGGCGGCGGGCGCGACCGCTTCGCGCAGACGCTCGCCTCGGATTGGGCGAAATGGACCCAGGTGGTGCGGGACAACAACATCCGTGCGGAGTGACGATCCGCTGGGATGAAGCGTCCGCCGCCCGGTTCGCAGATGCGGCCCGCCCAACGATAGCCTGCCCCTTTCGCGACGACCATCATCAGAGCGCGTTGCGGACCGGCACCAGGAATCCCACGGCCCAGGATGCCGTCGGTGGCTTGGAGGGGTAGCGCCCGATAGGCGCGAAGGTTGGAGGGGCGCTGCCCCGCCCAACCACCCCCCCCCGGCCCAACCGGTCCCTGGACCGCGGGATCTTGGCGCTTGTCAGGCGGGGCGTTCTTTGCCCGGTCAAATGCCAAGAGCGGGGCATTCATCTTGGCGCCGACCGCCGGCGTCCAGTACCAAAGTTGAGGTTTCCAAAGGCCCTAAGCCTTTGGTGAGGTGAGGTTTGGAGAGGGGCGACGCCCCTCTCCAAGGCGTACCATCGCCATATAGTCGCGCGCACGGGGCAGCGCCCCTCCAACGTCCGACCCCTCCAACCCCAACCTACCGCAGTTGAAACCGCACCGGCACCGTGATCACCAGGCTGTCCCCCGGCATGCTGGACGGCATGGGCGGCAGGCTCGCCCGCTGGATCATCGCCTCCACGGCGTGGTCAAGATCGGCATCGCCGGCGCTGCGTTCGATACGCCAGCGTGTGACGCGCCCGTCCCGCAGCACGGTGAATTGCAGCAGAGCGACGCCCATCGCGCGCCGCGCCCGGGCAGCCTCGGGGTAGCGCTTCTGCCGTTCCAGCGCCGCCGCCAGCGACTGGAGGTAGGACGCCGGCGGGGCTGAGGCCCGTTGTGCCGGCGCGGGCGCCGCGGCGGGTGCCGGTGCCGGCG
>JALHQB010000013.1 GCA_022842185.1 Acetobacteraceae bacterium | reverse complement strand
AAGGAGTTCCCTTCGAACCACAGGCGGGCAACGGCAATGTGCGGCATGCCTCAGCATAGCGCCGTGCCGGCAAGCGCGCGAGACGAGGCGATCAGCGGCTTGCCTCGCTGAAGGTGTCGCAGGATTCGAGGCGCCCGCTGTCCAGCCCCCGCCGGAACCACTGCACTCGCTGGGCGGAGGACCCATGGGTGAAGCTCTCGGGCGAGACATAGCGCCCACGTCCGCGCTGGATGCGGTCGTCGCCCACCGCGGCGGCGGCGTTCAGCCCTTCCTCGACATCGCCGCGTTCGAGGATGTTGCGCGTTTCCTGCGCGCGCCGCGCCCAGACGCCTGCCAGGCAATCGGCCTGCAATTCAACGCGGACCTGCAGCGCGTTGGATGTCGCCTCGTCACGACCGCGCCGCGCCTGCTCGACCCGGCCGAGCACGCCGATCAGGTTCTGCACATGATGCCCGACCTCATGCGCGACGATGTAGGCGGCTGCGAAATCGCCATTCGCCCCGAGCCGCTGCTGCAGCTCGGCCATGAAGTCGAGGTCGATGTACACGCGCTTGTCGGTCGGGCAATAGAACGGCCCCATCTGAGCCTGGGCGTATCCGCAACCCGATTGCGTGGCGCCCGAGAACAGCACCAGCACCGGTTCCTCATAACGCGCGCCACGCTGGGCGAATTCGGCGTTCCACACCTGCTCCGTCTCGCCCAGCACCTGGGCGATGAAGCGGCGGCCGGCATCGTCCTGGGTTGATGCGGGGCGCTGCTGCTGCTGCGTGACCTGTGGCTGGGGGCCACCGATCTGACCGTTGAGCAGTTCGCCCGGATCGACACCGAGCAGCATCGCGATGACCAACAGGACGACGGTCCCGAGGCCCCCGCCCACCGCCACGCCGCGCCCGGACATGCGCCGACCGCGCCTGTCCTCGACATTGCCGCTTTCCGGCCCATCCAGGCGCATTGTGCTGCTCCGCTATGCGTTACCCCGCAACAACGCGGCCAGGGGCAAAGAGATGCCTGCCGCCGAACGGCCCGTCGGCGGTGCATAGGACCCGGCGGCGGGCTTGGGCAGTCCGAGCGAGACCAGCAGTTCCGCCATGCGCACGCCGCACGCCATGCCATCGAGCAACGCCACGGGGCTGGCCTCCTGCAGGCGGTTGTCGAAGCCTGCCAGCGCGGCCCCGGCCAGCACCACGGAATTCGCCCCTTCCGCCGCCAGTGCCTTCGCCGCGACCAGTACCTTGTTGCCGACGCTGTCCGGGTCCGCGACGGCTTCGGGCGGCGTGGCGTTGACCGCGATGATGTCGGCCAGCCGGGTGTCGAGGCCGTAGCGCGCGATCAGTTCGCGATACATCTCGACACCGCCGAAGGTGATCATGCCGAAGCGCCCCCCCAGCATGCAGGCGGTCAGGCAGGCGGCCTCGGTCATGCCGATCACGGGGCAGGGCATGACCTGTCGCGCGCCTTCCAGGGCGGTGTCGTGGCTGACCGCGAGCAGCACCGCATCGACGCTGCCGGCATGCTCCGCGAGCAGTTCCAGCAGCGCATGCCCGGCGATCACGTTCTCGGCGCGGGACGAAATGACAGCGGGGCCGAAGCGCGGCGTGGCGGCGATGATCTCGGTGCCGGGGGCAGCGGCGGCGCGGGCGGCCGCGGCGCAGGCCTGGGTGATCGCTTCCGTGGTGTTGGCGTTGGCGACCAACAGTCGCATCAGCCTGGTTCCGCGACGGTGCGGCGCGAATGCGCCACGGTGATGCGCAGGCGACGGAACTCCTGGGCAGCCTCCGGCGCATCCGGCGCGGCCTCGGCCAGGGTGCGCAGTTTCCACACCAGATGCGGATTGAACAGGAGCAGGTCGCCGGGCCGGGGTTCCAGCCGCAGCATCAACGCCGGTTCGGCGCAGACGGTATCCAGCAGGTCGAAGGCCGGGCGCAGCCCCACCGGCAGCGGCGCCGCGCCCGGTTGCGGCAGGCTGGCCGCCTGTTCGACCGCATGGCGGGTATAGCGTGCTGCGAAGGCGCCGCCGGTCACGGTGAAGACGGCGCGGGGAACCGCCTCACCTTCCTCGATCAAGGGGGCGGGTTCGTACAATTCGGCCAGGGCGGCGCGGTCGCGGCGCATCACCTCATTGTGCACGGCACCGGCGGAGACCAGCATATGTGCGGGCGCCTCCGGGCTGGTGGCCAGGCACAGCAGCGCGATGGCGTCGCAGGCTTCGGTGTGGAAACGCGGCGGGCCGGACCGCGTACCGGCCTCGGCCGGCGGCTGGCCAACAAGGCGCTGCACCGCGGGCGCAGACCCGTTCAACGGCTTGCCCAGATGCATGCCGAGCGCCAGCAGCGCCGCTTCCGCCGCCGCAGCGCCATGACGATCGAAGGGCAGGCCGCGCAACAAGCAGAAGCCGCGCCCGGTATCGAGCCGGGTGGTGACATCGGCCAGGATCGGCGCGAGGCGCGACAGCGGGGGCACTGGCGCGGCAGCCTGCGCCGCGGTCAGCGCGGCTTCAAGCTCGGCGGCTTCGTCGGTGCCGACCGGCACCATCCAATCCGCGGCGGTGAGATCGGCCGCGGCCCAGACGGCAGGGCCGGTCTGCGGCGCGGGCCTCGGGCGGGGTCTCGAGGGGGCGTTCATGCACGCATTGGTAGCATGTGCTGTGCGGCACCACACAATCCAGGCCGGTCTTGTCCGATCACCCGGCGCGGGGGAGGCTCCGCCCCGAGCACCACGGAGACACACGCCGATGACCGATTTTCCCGCCACCGCCCTGCCCTTCGATGCCGAGGAGATCCTCGCCCGGCTGATGCGCTGGTCGGCCTGTGAAAGCCCGACCTTCGATGCGGCGGCGGTGAACCGGATGATGGATGTCGCGGGGCGCGACCTGGCGCTGCTGGGTGCGCGAATCGACCGCATCCCCGGGCGGATGGGGCTGGGCGACTGCGTGCGCGCGCGTTTCCCGCATCCGGCGGGTGATGCGGCGCCAGGCATCCTGGTGATGGCGCATCTCGACACGGTGCACCCGGTCGGCACGCTCGAGAAACTGCCGATCCGCCGCGAGGGCAACAAATGCTACGGCCCCGGCATCCAGGACATGAAGGGCGGCACGGTCCTGGCGGTGGAGGCGATCCGCCACATCCTGGCGGCCGGCATGGCGACGCATCTGCCGATCACCTTCCTGCTCACCTCCGATGAGGAAATCGGCAGCCCTTCGACGCGCGACATCATCGAGGCCGAGGCGTCGCGCAACCGCTTCGTGCTGGTGCCCGAACCGGCCCGGCCCGATGGCGGCGTGGTGACGGGGCGCTACGCGATCGCGCGCTTCAACCTCAAGACCACGGGCCGGCCGTCACATGCCGGCGCGCGGCTGGGCGAAGGGCGCAGCGCGATCCGCGAGATGGCGAAGCAAATCGTCGCCATCGAGGACATGACGACGGAGGACTGCACCTTCTCGGTCGGCGTCATCCATGGCGGGCAATGGGTGAATTGCGTGTCCACCACCTGCGAGGCGGAATCGCTGTCGATGGCCAAGCGTCAGGAGGATCTGGACGCCGGCGTACAGAAGATGCTGGCGCTGCGGTCCCAC
The DNA here is from genome assembly GCA_022842185.1 of Acetobacteraceae bacterium. Taxonomy (GTDB): domain Bacteria; phylum Pseudomonadota; class Alphaproteobacteria; order Acetobacterales; family Acetobacteraceae; genus Neoroseomonas. The sequence goes on along the minus strand of JALHQB010000013.1, from coordinate 69,631 downwards.
GCCAATGACGTGACGCTGGAGGTGACGCGCGGCGTGACGCGGCCGGTGTGGGAGGCCGATGCCAAGGGCATGGCGCTGTTCGACCAGGCTCGCAGCATCGCCAACAGCATCGGCTTCGACATCACGCCGCAAAGCAGCGGCGGCGGGTCGGATGGCAACTTCACCGGCGCGATGGGGGTGACGACACTCGATGGCCTCGGCGTTCAGGGTGCGCTGGCGCACACGCTGGAAGAACACGTGCTGATCGACAGCCTGGTGCCGCGAGCCAAGCTGCTGGCCGGACTCATGACGACGCTGGCCTGAATCGCTTCACGGTCGGTGGCGATCGCGTGGCGGGATCGCCTTGCCTCTGCCGTCATGGCTCGCAATGCTGTGACGCATGGCGGCCGAACACTGGCCTCCACAAGAATGGAGGCCGCAATGGCACGATGCCGGGTTGTTTTCATGCTCGCGTTTCTGATGGGTGGTGCGGTGGCGTTGCCGGGCGGCGCGTCGCCGCTGCCGGCCGCCGGCGAACCGCTGGTGCTTGCGCAGTATTACCAGCAGGAACGTTCCCAATACGGGCGGCCGCAATACCGGCGGCCGCCACCGCGCCGCCAGGTGTGTCGGACCGAGTACCGTCGCGTCTTCGTCGGCCGGGACCAGTGGGGCCGGCCGCATTATCGCAACATGCCGCGTCGCGTCTGCTACTGGCGCTGAGCTGACCCCGCCACCAGCACCAGCGCCGCAAGGCCCTGGATGCTGGCCGCCGCCAGGAACAGCCAGGCGGGATCGGCCGCGCGCAACAGCCCGAAGGCGGCTGGCGCGAAGGCATAGGCCGCCTGCCCGATCGCCGTGATGAGTGCTACCGCGCGGGCGGTGTCGGCCGGTGCGAAGTCCGTCTGGGCGATCAGCGGCGGCAGCGACGTCGCGTTGCCCAGGCCCAGCCCGAACAGCGCGATGCCGAGCAGCAGCAGCGGCACATCGTCGCCGCCCGCCGACAGCAGCACCAGCGATGCGACGAGCTGCAATCCGTAATTCGCCGCCGCCGCATGGCGACGATTGACCCCCGGCCGCAGCACCCACCCCATGCCGGTGCGGCCGATGATGGCGCAGACCGTCATCAGCCCCGCCACCAGCCCCGCACGTTGCGCACCGAGCGGAGCGACCAGCATCGACAGCAGATGCGCGATCAGCCCGACCTGCGCGAACAGTCCCAATGTGCTGCCCAGGGCCAGCGTGGCGAAGCGCCATTCGCGCCACAGGCCCCGCGCGGGCATCGGCGCGGCGATGCGTGCATCCCGTGCTGACGCTGCCTGCGGTACGGCCCCGCCATCGGGCTGTTGGCCAAGTGCGGCCGGGCCATGGGCGAGGTAACGTCCCGACAGCCACCACAGCGCAGCCGCCATGCTGCATCCGATCAACGCCGCCGCCGCGGGGAAGCCGAACCCGGCAATGAGCATGACCCAGAGCGGCGAGAGAACCACGCCGCCGACGCTCGCGCCATTATAGGCAGTGCTCAACGCCGCCGGACGGCGGCGGATGAACCAGGGTGAGACGATGGCGTTGATCGCCGCCGCACCCGTCATGGCCCAGCCGGCGCCGCTGATCGCCGTCGCGGCGAACAACTGCCAGGGTGCCGCCGCCATTGCCCAGCCGAGCACGCCCATCCCCGACAGCACGCCGCCCAGCCGCGTGACGCCGGGCACGCCGAAGCGGCGATGGATGGCAGGCAGATTGGCGACGAAGACCGCGCCCAGCAGGAAGTGGCAGGTGACGGCAGCAGAGACGAGCGGGATCGACCAACCGCGCGCTTCATGCACGGCGAACAGGAAGACGGGCGGGCCGTAGAAGCCGACACCCCAGCCGAAGACGGCCACGGTGAAGGCGGCCCAGACGACGCGCCAGCCGGTGAAGGGCTGCGCGGTGGCGGTGGCGATGGTCATTGCAGAGTCCGGATTGTGCCGTGCGGAGACTGCCCTGGCTTGCGCCACGCATGTTGTGGGCGGGACCGAAGCATGGTCACGCGATCCTTCGCCCTCATCGCGCGTCGCGCCGCCATATCGCCCTTTCGACCGGACCGCCCCGCCGCATTGTCGGGCACGCTACGCCGCGGGCGGCCGTCGTCAATGCATCGTGGCGCGTCGCGGACGCTGCGCGGTGACACGCTGATGGCCGTGATATTCGCCGACGTGTCCGACGGCCGGGGTGGCGGAGGCGCGGCGGCATTATCGTCCTGCCCCTGCATTCGTAACGGCAGCCCGCGCCAGACGAGCACGCAGCATCGCCGAGCCGGCCATTGACGCAGCGCGCCGCAGCCAGATGATGCAGGCTTTAATGCCGGCACGAACGGCGCGCCGTATCGGCAGCGCCGCAAAGACAAAGGTGACTGCCCATGCGATCGATTCTTGCTGCCCTTGCCATGCTTGTCATGGGCGTGGCCTCCGCATCAGGGCAAAGTTTTCCCGACCGCCCGGTCCGCCTCGTGATCCCCTACGCGGCTGGTGGCGCGCTTGACGTGATCGGCAGGCCGGTCGCGGAGCAGTTCCAGCGCATCACCGGCCAGCCGCTCATCCTCGAGAACCGGGCAGGCGCGAATGGCACGATCGCGGCCGATCATGTCGCCAAGGCGCGGCCCGATGGCTACACGCTGTTCATGGCGACGAGCGGCCCGGTGACGGTGGCGCCGTCCCTGATGGCGTCGCTGCCCTATGATCCGCAGCAGGACCTGCTGCCCGTGACCTACCTCGTCAACATGCCCAACGCGTTGTTCGCCGCCGGTGGCGTCGGGCAGGATTTGCCCGCCATCCTGGCCGCCGCGCGCGCGGCCCCGGGGCGCATCAGCTTCGGTTATCCGGGCCCGGGGTCGCAGGGCCATCTCGCACTCGCGCTGATGTCGCAGGCGACCGGCACGGAATGGCTGGGCGTGTCCTATCGCGGCGCCTCCCTGGTGCTGAACGATATGGTGGCAGGCACGGTATCGCTGACCTTCACGACCTTTGCGACCGCGCGTGGCCTGATGGCGGATGGTCGCGTCCGCCCCATCGCGGTTGCGGCCGCGTCGCGCACGGCATCCATGCCGAACGTGCCGACTTTCGCCGAGCTCGGCTTCCCGAGCGTCGAGGTTCCGCTGTGGGCGGGCGTGATGGCGCCGAAGGGCACGCCGCCCGACATCGTGGCGCGCCTCGACCAGGCCTTGCGCGCCGCGGTGACCGCGGCGCCGGTGCGTACGCTGATGGAGACGGTCGGCGCCGACATCGCCGCGCAGGGCCCGGCGGAATTCGGTGCCATGGTCCAGGCGGATCACGCCCGCTGGGCCGAGGTCATCCGTCTCGGCAACATCCGCGCTGATTGAGACAAGGAAGTGCACATGTCCCGCAGGGCTTTCGGCGGCAAGACGATCTACGGCGCGCGCATCGGGATCCTGATGCTCGACACCGCCTTCCCGCGCGCGCCGGGCGATACGGGCAATGCTCGTACCTGGCCCTTCCCGGTGCTCTACAAGGTGGTCAAGGGCGCAACGGCGCGCGAGGTCGTGCATGAGAAGGGCGGCGGCCTGCGCCAGGCGTTCCTCGATGCCGCCGCCGAACTGGTCAAGGAAGGCGCGGACGGAATCACGACCACGGGTGGCTTCCTGTCGGTCTTTCAGAAGGACCTCGCAGCGCATGTCGGTGTGCCGGTCGCCAGCTCCTCGCTGATGCAGATCCCCTTGGCGCAGAGCCTGCTGCCACCTGGCCGGCGCGTGGGCATCCTGACCGTGCAGGGTGAACGGCTCGGCCCCGATCACCTCAAGGCGATCGATGTCGACCCGACGGTGCCGATCGTGGGCACCGAGAACGGCACGGAACTGACGCGCGTCCTGATCAACAACGAGACGGAGATCGACTACGCGGCGGCGGAGCAGGACATGATTCAGGCGGCGGAGGAGTTGTTGCGCCGCCATCCGCAGACCGGCGCGATCGTCCTCGAATGCCATAACATGGCGCCGTTCTCGCACGTCCTGGCGCGCAGGTTCCGTATCCCGGTCTATGACGTGTACACGCTGGTCACCTGGTTCCATGCCGGGCTGTCGCCACGCAATTTCGGCCCGCCTGGCTCCGAGCCCGGCTACGGCGACTGGCGGGAGCGGTAGGGCACCAGGCGGGCGGCATCGGACGGAAACACCGGTCGCCGCCGTTGCGGCTTGCGCTATTCGACAAATCCGGACTCCGCGATCGCCGCATCCAGCGGCGCGGTGTCGAAGGCGAAATCCGCATAGCCTCGGCGCAGGCGCCGCACATACTCGGCGGCTGGCGGCCCCGGGCGGATGCGGATCTCCTCATAGGTCCAGGCGATCGACCCGTCGGGCAGCGTCAACCGCGTGCGCGCATAGGTGCGCGGGCCTTCATAGCCATCCAGCGCCACCAGGTCCTTCTCGGTGATCCGCCACAGGCCGATCGGGCAGGCGGCGCTGTCGTCGCGGCGGATCAGCGCGTATTTCCGCAGCACCAGCCGATACCCCGGCAGCGCCAGGCTGCCCACCACCTGGGCGTCGGGGCAGCGCCGGCGCATCTGGTCGCGCCACAGGTTGCTGCCATAGGCTGCGTAGGGTTCGGGAAGGAAGTCAGGCATGCAGGCACCTCGGCCGGTGGATCGGATCGAGATAACGGTCCTGGTGGACAACGTCACGGACACCTTGTCCTCGACGCCATCCTTCGTGACGCGCGAATGGACCCGGCTGCAACGCATGGGGATGAAGCGCAGCTCGGGCGGGGCGATCTGCTGCGCCAATCATGGGCTGTCGCTGGTCATCGCGCTGGAGGCCGATGGCGAACGGCGCACCATGCTGTTCGATGGCGGGCCGGTGGATTACGCGGTGGAACGCAACGGGCCGCGGCTGGGGGTCGATTTCGGCGCCATCGAGGCGATGGTGCTTTCGCACGGCCATTGGGACCATGCGGGGGGCCTGCCCAAGGCCATTGAGATGGTGCGCGCAGCCAATGGCGGCCAGCCGATACCGCTGCATCTGCATCCGGCGATGTTCCGCGAACGGGGCAGCCGCCAGCCCGATGGCGGCGTGCTGCCGATGGATCGCGTGCCGGCGCCCGGCGAATGGGAAGCCATGGGCGCGGTGCCGCACGTCTCCCGCGAACCCGCGGTGATCGCCGGGCATGTGCTGGTGAGCGGCGAGATCCCGCGCTTCACCGACTACGAGACAGGCCTGCCCGGCCAGGTATGCCGAGCCGATGACAGCGCGCCGTGGCAGCCCGATGAATGGCTGCCCGATGAGCGCTTCATCGCGGTGAACCTGCGCGGCAAGGGGCTGGTCGTCTTCTCCGCCTGTTCGCATTGCGGCATCGTCAATGTGCTGCATGAGGCGAAGCGGCTGATGCCGGAGATCCCGCTATTCGCCGTGATGGGCGGCTTCCACCTGGCGGGCACGAATGAACGCGTGATCCCGCAGACCGTCGCCGACCTCGGCACCTTCGGGCTGCGCTGGATGTTCCCGTCCCACTGCACGGGCTGGCGCGCGCTGAACGCCCTGGAACGCGCGCATGGCGAAGGGGTCGTGGTGCCGGGCGCGGTGGGCAAGACCTTCGTGCTCGACGCGTGATCCTTTTCCTCCAATCGGCGCCGATGCTGTTGCTGCTGGGGCTGCTGGTGACGGGGCGCGCGGGTCCGCTGGCGGCGGTGCTGGCGGCGCTCGCCATGGCGCTGCCGGCGGCCTTCGTGTCGCTGCCCGGCGGCGCCGCCTTCGCGCCCTTCCTCGCGGAGGAAGCGGCGCGCGGCGTGTTCCTCGCGCTGCAGCCGATCGGCGTGGTGGTGGGTGGGTTGCTGTTCCACGCGGCGGTCGAAGGCCGCGGCGATGCCGCGATCCGGCAGGCGGCGACGCCGCGGGCGATCTTCACCGCAACACTGCTGATGGGCGTCTTCATGGAGAGCGTGACGGGCTTCGCGGTGGGTGCCGTCTTCGCATTGGCGGCGCTGCGGGGGATGGGGCTGCGCGGGCCGCCGGCGGCCGCTCTCGCCTTGCTGTCGCTGTGCCTGATCCCGTGGGGTGGCCTGGGGCCCGGCACCGCATTGGGGGCGGCGCTGCTCGGCGTGCCGGCGCAGGCGATCGCAGCGCTGACGGCGCTGCCCAATGCGGTCTGGGTGCTGGTGCTCGGACCGGTCTGCTGGCGGTTGTGCGCGGCGGCGGGGGTGCCGGTGCCTGGCCAGGAACGCGCGGCGCAGATGGGGTTGCTGAGCGCCATGGCCGCGATCCTCGTCGCCGGCCATTGGGTCCTGCCGTTCGAAGTGCTGGGCATCCTGGCCGCCGGCCTGCCGCTGCTGGTGGCGCTCTGGCTGGCGGACCCGCCGCGCGATGGCGCCGCCTGGCGGCGCGCTGCGGGGGCGCTGTGGCCCTATGCGCTGCTGACGGTCGCGCTGCTGGGTGCGCGCGCGGTGCCGAACCCGCCCGGCTTCCATCCCTATGACGGGCTGCCCGCCTTCCCCGTCACGCATGTCGCCGTTGTGCTGATCGTGGTCGCGGCCGGCATCCTGCTGTCGCGCCCCGATGCGGGACAACGCGTGCGGGGGGCGCTGCGGCGGGCGGCGCGGCCGGCGGCGGTGTTGCTGTTGTACGTGCTGTTCGCGCGGTGGATGGCCGGCAGCGGCGCGACCGGGGCGCTGGCGCAGGCGGCGTCCGGCGCGTTGGGCGGATTGGCACCTTATGCGGTGCCGGCGCTGGGGTTGGTGGCCGGCGTCGTGACCGGCAGCAATGTCGGGTCGAACGCCGCGATGATGCCGGTGCAGCAGGCGTTGGGCGCCGCCGCCGGGCTGCCGCCGCTGCTGGCGCCGGCGGTGCATAATTTCGCCGGTGCCGCCGGGGCGGGGATGTCCTTCGCCGTGACCGCGCTGGTGTGCGGGCTGCTTGGGGATGGCACCCGGCCGGCGCAGGTGTGGCGGCTGCTGCTGCCATCCTTCTGCGCAATTATCGTGATCGGGTGGGCCACCGTCGCATATTTTTCATAGCGGCTTTTTGTTCCTCGCCCGGGCGGCGCGGCCGCGGTGATCCGCCATGCCGCCGCTTCAGGCTTGCGCGCATCGCCGCAGCCGGACAGGCTGCCGCTCAAGCAAGAACAGATACCGGAGGAACATCATGACCCGCATCACCCGTCGCGTGGCCCTTGGCGGGGCCGCCAGCCTGCTCGCAGCACCAGCCCTGCACGCGCAGGCGGCCTTCCCCAACAAGCCGCTGCGGATGATCGTCCCCTATCCGCCCGGCGGCGTGACTGACCTGATGGGCCGGCTCGCGGCCGAAGCGATGGGGCGGCATCTTGGCCAGACCGTGGTGGTGGAAAACCGCGCCGGCGCGGGCGGCAACATCGGCGCCAAGGTCGCCGCCCTCGCGGAACCGGACGGCTACACCATGCTGCTCGGGACCATGGCCACGCAGGGCGTCAACCCGGTGCTGTATCCCGATGCCACCTTCGATCCGCGCCGGGACCTGATCGGCGTGGGCATGATGGCGGACATGCCCAACGTCATGGTCTGCAACCCGCGGCGGTGGAACCCGGCGAACGCCCAGGAGGCCATCGCGCGCATGAAGGCCGAACCCGGCAAGATCCTGTTCGGATCGGTCGGCAACGGTTCCTCCTCCCACCTGTCGCAGGCGATGCTGACGCGCCTGGCGGGGCTGGAGGTCGTGCATGTGCCCTATCGGGGGTCCTCGCCGGCGGTGGCGGCGATGATCGCGGGCGATCTCGACCTGCTGTTCGATGCCTCCGCGACGTCCGGCCCGCATATCAAGGGGGGCACGCTGAAGGGCCTCGCCATCACCATGAACCGGCGGATCGAATCCCTGCCCGACATCCCCACGCTCGTGGAAGCGGGCGTGGCCGGGTACCACCTCAGCGTGTGGAACGGCGTCCTGACGCAGCCGCGCGTGCCGCGCCCGGTGCTGGCGCGGTTGCAGGATGCTTTCGGAAAATCCATGGACGCCGCGATGCTCGAACGTCTGCGCGCGAACTTCACCGAGCCTCTGGTCATCCCGCCCGAACAACTGCAGCCCTGGTTGAACGAGGATGCCGAGCGCTGGGTGCGGATCGCGCGCGACAGCGCGATACGCCCCGACTGACGGACCAGATGGACAGCGCATTGCGCGGTTGAAACTTGCGATGTGACCCGTCCTGACTAGCTTCGGGCGCCGTAGCAGCCCCCATGACTGGCGGCGCCCGGAGTGATGCATGGACAGCCTGTTCGCGGCGGCGCCGCGCTTTCTTGAAATCCTGTGGTTGAACGTCGTGTTGTCGGGCGACAACGCGGTCGTCATCGGCATGGCCGCGGCGGGCCTGCCGCTGGCGATGCGCAACAAGGCGGTGATGTTCGGCATCATCGCCGCCGCCGTGCTGCGCATCATCTTCTCGATCTTCGCGACCTATCTGCTCGACCTTTGGTGGATCGCCTTCCTGGGTGGCGCCGCGCTGCTCTACATCGCCTGGACCTTCTTCAAGGAACTGCGCAGCCACGGCGAGGACGAGGCCGGCGGGCATGGCGAGGTGAAGGAGAAATCCCTGGCCCAGGCACTGTGGCAGATCGTCGTCGCCGACGTGTCCATGAGCCTCGACAACGTCCTCGCGGTCGCCGCCGTGGCACGCAACGACATCACGATGCTGGTGATCGGCCTGACCGTTTCCATCGTGATGATGGGCCTGCTGGGCGGCTTCCTGGCCAAGCTGCTCGATCGTTTCAAGATCATCGCCTATGTCGGCGTGGCCCTGATCGCCTGGATCGGCCTTGAACTGGTCTGGGACGGGACGCTCAACGCCAATGCCGCGATGCATCTGGGCCTGCCGCTGCCGGCGCCGCATTCGGACGTGGCGCATTGATCTGCGGGCCGGCCCTCGCGTAGAGGGCTGTCCAGACGGGCGGCACGGGAAGCCGCCCGCAAGGGAGATACCCAGGACATGACCCTGACCCGTCGCGCGGCCGCCGCCGCGCTGGCCATCGCCGCCATGACCGCCGGGCCGGCGCTGGCGCAGACCACCATCACCATCCAGCATCCGCTGCCGAGCGCGAGCCATTATGGCGTGGGCGCCGCCGCGCTGAAGGAATCCTTCGAGCGCGCCACGGCCGGACGCTATCGCGTCAACATCCAGCGCAACGACAACGAACGCGAAATCGTCGAGAGCGTGCAGATCGGCACGGTGGAATGCTACATCGGTTCCACCGGTCCGGTCGGCAATTTCGTGCCCGGCGTGCGCGTGGTCGACGTGCCCTTCCTGTTCCGCGACTACGCCCATGCGCGCGGCGTGCTCGATTCCGAGATCGGCCAGGGGCTGCTGCAGCAGTTCAACGCCCGTGGCCTGGTCGGTGTGATCTGGATGGAGAACGGCTTCCGCCATCTGACCAATTCGCGGCGCGAGGTGAATTCGCCGGCCGATGTGCGTGGCCTGAAGGTCCGCACCATGGAAAACCAGGTCCATATGCGCGCCTTCACCACGCTGGGCGCGCTGCCCACGCCGATGGCGTTCTCCGAACTGGTGCCGGCGCTCCAGCAGGGCACGGTGGATGGGCAGGAGAACCCGATCCCGGTGATCGTGGCGAACAACCTCAACCAGGTGCAGCGGTACCTGACGCTGACCTCCCATGTCTATTCGCCCGGATTGCTGATCTGCAATCCGGCGATGATGCAGGCGATGTCTCCGGCCGACCGCGCCGCCTTCATGGCGGCGGCGCGCGCAGGCCAGCAGGCGAACCGCGATCGCGTCAGCAGCGATGACGCCTCGGGTGTCGAGGAACTGCGCCGGCGGGGCATGCAGGTGGTGACGCAGGTCGATACCGCCGCCTTCCAGACCGCGCTGGCGGCCGCCTTCACGCAGTATGAGCGGGAACTGGATGCAGCGACGCTGCGCCGGATCCGCGCCTGGCAGCCGAACTGACAGGGTAGTTTCGCGCCCCCAAACGGCGGGCGGCCCGAATCCCGGGTACCCATGCACGTCGCAAGGCAACGCGCATGGGGCCCGTCCGCGGGCCTTGCCTTCGCGCCACGCGCTTGCCGTTCAGTCCGGCGACGGCACCGCGCCGCCGCCCAAAAACAAGGCACCGCCCATCCGGGCCACCGGCACCATTGCCAGTTGCCTCGGCTCACGGCTATGTGCCCGACAAGCAAACAACATGGAGGATGATCGTTCGTGACCCTAACCCGTCGCCTTGCCCTCGCCGCTGCCTTTGCCGCCCCGCTGGCCGCAGCGCCTGCCGTCGCGCAGACCCAGCTCACCGTGCAGCATGCCCTGCCGGCCAACAGCCACACCGGCGTCGGCGCCACGACCTTCGCCGCTGCCTTCGAGCGGCTGACGAATGGCCGCTACAAGGTCGTGGCCCAGCGCCAGGACAATGAGCGCGAGATGGTCGAGAGCGTGCAGATCGGCACGATCGATTGCACCTTCACCTCCACCGGCCCGGTCGGCAATTTCGTCCCCGAGGTCCGCATCTTCGACGTGCCCTTCCTGTTCCGTGACACCGCCCATGCGCGCGGCGTGCTCGATTCCGAGATCGGCCAGCAGGTGTTGCAGCGCTTCAATGCGCGCGGCCTGGTGGGCGTGGTGTGGATCGAGAATGGCTTCCGCAACATGACCAATTCCCGTCGGGAAATTAATACCCCCGCCGACCTGCGCGGCCTGAAGATCCGCACCATGGAAAACCAGGTCCATATGCGCGCCTTCACCCAGCTCGGCGCGCTGCCCACGCCGATGGCGTTCAGCGAACTGATCCCCGCCTTGCAGCAGGGCACCGTCGATGGCCAGGAAAACCCGATCTCGGTCATTGTGGCGAACAACATCAATCAGGTGCAGCGGTATTTCACCATGACGCGGCACGTCTATTCGCCGCAGGTGATGATCTGCAATCCGCAGACGGTCGGGCGGCTGAGCCCGGCCGACCGCGCCCTGTTCCAGCAGGCGGCGGTCGAGGCGCAGGCCGCCAACCGCGCCCGCGTCACGGCCGATGACGAAGCCGGGGTGGATGAATTGCGCCGCCGCGGCATGACGGTCGTCACGCAGGTGGACACCGCCGCCTTCCAGGCCGCCCTGGCCCCCGCCTTCGCGGAATGGGAACGGACGCTGGATGCCGCGACGCTGCGCCGCATCCGCGAGTGGCAGCCGAACTGAGCCTGTTCGGGGCGCGATCGCGATCGCGCCCCGCCGAAGGGGACCGTGCATGAATGCGATGAACGTGATGCCGCTGCAGGTGACGGTGGCGGCGACGCTTGCCACCGTGGCGCTGGCGCTGTGGGCCGGTTCCGGCGATGGGCGGCGCGGCACCGTGCGCCGGGCGATCCTGGCGGTGGACCGGGTCGGCACCGGGATTGCCACCTTGCTCGCCAGCCTGGCGCTGATCATCGCGGTCGCCGCCGGCATGTGGCAGGTGGTCGCACGCTTCGCCACCGAAACCCCGTCCGTGTGGTCCGAGGCGCTGGTCCGCACCGCCCTGGTCTGGATGGCGTTCCTCGGCGTCGCGGTGGCGCTGCGCGCCGGCGCGCTGGTGTCGATCGACGTCGCGCATCGCTACACATCGGGCGCGCTGCGGCGCGCTGTCGAAGCCGCGACGCTGGCCGCCGCGCTGTCCATGCTGGGCATCATGTTCTGGTTCGGCTGGATGATGGCCGAACGCGTCAAGTTCCAGGAAATGGCGGGTCTCGAGGTCTCGATGTCCTGGGGCTATGCGGCCATCCCGATCGGGGCGGTCTTCGCGATGCTCGGCGCCGTCGCGCATTTCCTGGACCGGCGATCCGAGGAACTGGACCTCGCCGTATGACAAGCACGACGGTCTTCCAAACCCGGCGCGCGGCAAGCGAGGCCGGAGCGCACAGCGCGACCGCGCCCATCCCGCACGTCATCGCCCCCGCACCAGCGCAGGGCGCGAAGGCAAGGGCCGCGGATGCGGCCCGCCCGCCGACTGAGGGCATCACACCATGAGCGCTTCCATGCTCACCGTGATGCTGGTGCTGTTCGCCATCAGTGTCCCGGTCGCCCTGGCCATCGGCATCGCCGCCGTCATCGGCATCGCGGGATTCACGTCCTTCCCGCTGATCGTCGCGGCGCAGCAGCTGTTCGTGGCGCTCGACAAATTCCCGCTCGCGGCCATTCCGTTCTTCATCCTTGCGGGCAACCTGATGGATGTCGGCGGCATTTCGCGCCGGCTTGTGGAATTCGCGCGATCGATCGTGGGCGGCGTGCAGGGCGGACTGCCCGCCACCTGTGTCGTCACCTGCATGATCTTTGCCGCGATCAGCGGATCATCGGTCGCGACCACCTTCGCCGTTGGCGCCATCATGATCCCGGCGCTGGTGCGCGCGGGGTATCCGGTCGCTTTCGCCGCCGCCCTGCAGGCGACGGCGGCTGAACTGGGCGTCATCATCCCGCCGTCGATCCCGATGATCCTGTATGGTGTCACGACGCAGACCTCGATCCCCGAATTGTTCATCGCGGGCTTCGGGCCGGGCATCCTGATCGGCGGCGCACTGATCGCCACCGTGCTGATCTGGTGCCGCATCAAGGGCTGGGGCAAGGAGGACGGCGTCGGCCGCCTGTCCTTCCTGACCGCGACGAAGCAGGCCGGCTTCGCACTTGTGATGCCGGTGGTGGTCCTCGGCGGCATCTATGGCGGCATCACCACGCCGACCGAGGCATCGGTCGTCGCCGTGGTCTATGCGCTGATCGTGGGCATGTTCCTGCATCGCGAGATCGGCCTGCGCGACCTGTACCCGATCTTCCGCAAATCGGTGATCAGCAGCGGCGTGATCATGTTCATCATCGCCTGCGCGGCACTCTTCTCCTGGCTGCTGAACCGCCAGAACGTGCCCGATGCGGCGGTTGCGTGGCTCGCCACCTCCTTCGAGAACCCGGCCGCCTATCTGATGGTGGTGAATCTGTGCCTGTTCGTCATCGGCATGTTCGTCGAGACATCGGCCTCCATCATCGTGCTGGCGCCGATCCTGTCGGAAGCCGCCACGCGCATCGGCATCGATGGCGTGCATTTCGGCACCATCATGGTTGTGAACCTGGCCTTGGGCATGATCACGCCGCCCTTCGGCGTGAACCTGTTCGCCGCGGCGCAGGTGGCCGGGTGCAGCGTGGACAAGATGATCAAGCCGCTCGCGGTGTTCATCGCCGTCATCTTCGCCTGCCTCATGGCGATCACCTATGTGCCGGCCATCACGCTGACCCTGCCGCAGTTGGTGTTCCGGTGACCATCGGCACGCCGGAGGCGCTTCGGCACCTTCGGCGTGATCCGATGATGAAAGCTGTGATCCGCCAGGTCGGCCCCTGCACGCTGACCGTCGCGAAGCGCCAACCCTATGAGGCGCTGGTGCGTGCCATTGCCCACCAGCAGGTTCATGGACGCGCGGCGGAGGCCATCCTCGGCCGGTTCATCGCCTGTTGCGCCTGCGAGGGCTTCCCGGCGCCGGAGACGGTGCTGGCGCTGACACCTGAACAAATGCGCGCCTGCGGGCTGTCGGGCAACAAGGTGCTCGCCATCCGCGACATCGCCGAAAAGGCTGCGGCCGGGGTGGTGCCGACGCGTGCCGCCGCCCGCCGGCTCACCGATGACGCATTGATCGAGCGCCTGGTGCCGCTGCGTGGCGTGGGGCGCTGGACGGTCGAAATGCTGCTGATCTTCACGCTGGGCCGGCCGGACATCCTGCCGGTCGATGATTTTGGCGTGCGGGAGGGGTATCGCGTCGCCACGGGGCTGGATGAACAGCCCAAGCCACGCGCCTTCACGATGATCGGGGAAGCCTGGGCGCCGTACCGCACCACCGCGGCGTGGTATTTCTGGCGGGCGGCGGATCTGTCCAAGGACGGTCGGTTCCGGGCGCCCACGGCGATCTGAGAATCCTGCGCCGGCCCGCACCTCATCATCGCCCCGCCCCTGCCATCTTCGCGGGTGCAATATGACCCCATGATCGGACGGCGCGGCATCGTTGCGGGGTTGGGCGGCTTGGTCGCGGCCGGCGCGGGGTTTGCCGCCTATGGCTTTGGTGTCGAACCGTTCCTGCGGCTGACCATCCAACACCACACGGTGCGCCCGACCGGGTGGCCGGCGGGCCTGTCGTTGCGCGTGGCAATGCTATCCGATCTGCATGCCGGCGCCCCGCTGATGGATGAGGCGCGCATCGAACACATCGTCGCGCGAACCAACGCGCTGGCGCCCGACCTGGTGCTGATGACCGGCGATTTCGGGCCGTCCTGCGACTTCGTCACCCGCGTCATCCCCCATGCCGATGTGGCGCGGCGCCTTGCGGGGCTGCGCGCACCGCTCGGCACCTTCGCGGTCAACGGCAATCATGACTGGTGGGAAGACCCCGTCGCGATGCGCCGAGGCGCCGGTGCGGTGACGACGATGGGGCGCGCACTTGAAGCGGTGGGCATTCCGGTGCTGCGAAACCAGGTGATGCGCGCCGGACCGGTGCTGGTCGGCGGGCTGGAATCCCAATGGGCCTTCGGCGCCTATCGTGGCGCCGAGGATGTGCCGCGGCTGCTGGAACAGGTGGCGGGCGATGCGCCCTTGCTCGTCATGGCCCATGAACCCGACATCTTCGCCACCCTGCCGGGCCGCGCCGCCGTCACCTTCAGCGGCCACACCCATGGTGGACAGGTGCGGCTGCTGGGGTGGTCGCCCTACACATCCTCGCGCTACGGCAATCGCTATGCCTGGGGGCATGTACGGGAGGATGGGCGCGACCTGGTCGTGTCCGGAGGGCTCGGCATCAGCACCCTGCCGGTGCGATTTGGCGTGCCGCCCGAGATCACGGTGGTGGACATCGCCGGTTAGGACAGACCGCGCCTGACGGGACTCGGTCAGGCGCGTGAACATGTCCGCTCAAACAAGGGCATGGAGCGTCAACCGGCGAGAAACGGCTCCAGAGCCGCGAGGAAGCCCTGCGGGTTCTCCGCGTGCAGCCAATGCCCGGCCTTCGGAATGGTGGTGAAGGCCACGCGAGGGAACAGCGCGCGAAAGGCGGCATGGTGTTCGGGCCGGACATAGCCGGATGTCTCGCCGGCCATGACCAGTACCGGCCCGTCATAGGTGGCGCCGGCAGGGGGGGCGAAATCCTCGATCACCGGCATGGCGGCGGCAAGTTCGGGCAGGCCCAGCCGCCAGCTCGGCGGATCGGTCTCGAAGCGCAGGCTTTGCAACAGGAAGGCCCGAATGCCGGTTTCGGGGATGGTGGCGGCGAGATGGGCATCCGCGTCGCGCCGTGTCAGCCCCGGCGTCAGCGGCAGCGCCTGCATCGCATCGACATAGCCGCGCAGCGCCGGCTTGTAGCGCACCGGGGCAATGTCGGCGACGACCAGCCGATCGACGCGCCCCGGATGCGCCAGGGACAGGGCCATCGCCACCTTGCCGCCCATCGAATGGCCGACCACCGCGGCGCGCGGCACGCCGGCGGCATCCATCGTCTCGGCGACGTCGGCCGCCATGGATGCGTAATCCATCGCCGCCGCGGCGGGCGAGGCGCCATGGCTGCGAAGGTCGGGCGTCAGGACTCGGTATCGCGGCGCGAGCGCGCGGCGGATGCCGCCCCAGTTCTGCCCGGCGCCGAACAGACCGTGTAGGAGCACCAGCGGGGGCCCCTCCCCCGCCTCCGTGACGGACAGGATCATTCGCGCGCCGCCAGCACGACCGAGGCGACGATCAGCCCGCCGCCCACCAGCATGTCCCAGCCCAGCGGTTCGCGCAGCCACAGCGCGCTGACCAGCACGCCGAAGGCCGGGACGAGGAGGAAGGCGACCGAGGCGACGGCACCGGGCAGGCGCCGACCGACCTCGATGACGCACCAGGTTCCGATGGGGGCCACGATCAACCCTATATACAGCATGAAAGGCCAGGACGGGCCGTAAATCCCGCCATCGGGTTCCAGCAGGAGCGCAAAGGGCAGGATGAACAGCGTCGCCAGCGCGAAGCACCAGGGCAGCAATTCGAAGACCGGGCTGCGCGGTGGGAAGCGCCGCGTGGTGATGATGGCCAGCGTCCAGAATAGGGCGGCCAGCACCAGCATCAGATGGCCGAACAGTTGTTCCGCATCAGCCCAATCCACCGCCCATGGACCGGCGAGCACCGCGACGCCGGCCAGGCCCAGCCCGGCCGCCGCCCAGCGATGCGCCGGCACCTTCTCCCCCAGCACGAAGACCGAAAGCGGTATCAGCCAATAGATCACGACGGCCGAGATGATGGCAGTTCGCCCCGCCTGGACCATGGCCACCGCCGCATGTGCCAGCACGAAGAAGGCGCCCAGTTGCAGCAGTCCCAGCGCGGCGACCGAGGGCCAGTCGCCCCGGCGCGGCCAATGCAGCCGGCGCAGCGCCGCCAGCAGCAAGGCCGAGACGATCGCGGCCAGCCCCGCGCGGCCGACCGCGAACCACATGGGTGTGGCGTGGGTCAACGCCGCCTTGGTCACGGGCCAGGCCCCGCCAAACAGGAAGATCGCGACGATCAGGAGATGCAGGGCCGAGCGCATGGGAATGGGAGTCAATTCCGGTCCGTTGGCGGAAGCGCGTGAAACGACGGCACCCGTCGCAATCTGAGCGCATACGACCCTTTTTGGAAAGCGGCAGAACGTTGACATTCAACCGCGGCGTTGCGCCGGCAGCGCTCAGGACGGCGAGTGCCATGGGCGCGGTCGATGCCCCGGCAGGTGCCCACCGCGCAAGCGGACCAGCGCCGCGCCGAACAACGCCAGCACGGCGCCGCCCGCCAACAGCGCCCGCATCGCACCGCGCGGCAGGCGCGTCACACCCAGCGCCAGGACCACGACGATGGCGAGCAACGTGAAGAACACCGGGTCAGCCCGGCCGCGGCCCACGCCGCAGGCTGGCCGCGTCCCGCACCGCGAGGGCCGCGGGCATCCTGAGCGCGACCCGGCAGGTCAGTCGCGCCATGTCAGTCCGCGACCTTCAGCATGATCTTGCCGATATGCTCGCTGCTTTCCATCAGCCGATGCGCCGCTTCCGCCTGGTCGAGCGGGAAGACGCGGAAGATCTCCGGCCCGACCGCCCCCTTGGCCAACATCGGCCAGACCTTGGCTTCCAGCGCCGCGGCGAGCTTGCCCTTCTGCATCGTGGTGCGCGGGCGCATCGTGCTGCCCGTCACCGTCAGGCGCTTCATCATGATCGGGCGAAGGTCCGCCTTCTCGACCTCGAACCCGCCGAGGAAGGCGATCAGCACCAGCCGCCCGTCCCATGCCAGGGACCGCAGGTTGCGCTGGAAATACGCGCCGCCGACCATGTCGAGGATGACGTCCACGCCGTTCTTGTCGGTCAGGCGGCGGACTTCCTCGGCGAAATCCTGCGTGCGGTAGTTGATCGCCGCATCGGCGCCGAAACGAAGGCAGGCCGCGACCTTGTCATCGCTGCCGGCGGTGGCGAAGACGCGCGCGCCGAAGGCCTTCGCCAGTTGGATGGCGGTGACGCCGATCCCGGAGGTGCCGCCATGGATCAGCACCGTCTCGTCGGCCCGCAGATCGCCATGGCCGAACATGTTGGCCCAGACCGTGAAATAGGTCTCGGGCAAGGCGGCGGCGCGCGTCGCGTCATAGCCGGCCGGCCAGGGCAGCGTCTGCGCCTCGGGTGCTACGCAGTATTCGGCATAGGCCCCGCCATTGGTCAGCGCGCAGACCCGGTCGCCGGCCTTGTAGCGGGTAACCTTCGCGCCGGTGGCGACGACCTCCCCCGCGCATTCCAGCCCCATGATCGGGCTGGCGCCGGCCGGCGGCGGATACTTGCCGCTGCGCTGCTGCACATCGGGGCGGTTCACCCCGGTCGCCATGACGCGGATCAGCACCTCATCGGATTTCGGCACGGGCAAGGGTGCGCGCGCAGGCACCAGCACCTCCGGCCCGCCACCGGCGCCATGGTCGATGATCGTCATCTCCTGCGGCAGGCTGGCCATGCGCGTGTTCTCCATTGGCGTGTCGCGCGACCATTCTCTCCGCCCAAGGCGCACGTCAAGGCGGCCGCGGGCTTGCCAGCGGCCGGCCGGGCGGGGAGAATCGCCCACAGGCCGCGCCTGTGGAGGAACCCGTGCAGCAGATCCGTCGTCGTCCGCTGCTGGCGGGCCTTGCCGCCATGGCCGCGGCACCGCGGATCGGCTTGGCCCAGGCGGCGGAATTGCGGTTCGGCGCGCTGTTCCCCTTCTCCGGCGCCCTGGCCCTGCTGGGCGATGAAAGCTTCCGCGGTCTGGAGGTCGCGGTCGAGGAACGCAACGCGGCCGGCGGCGTGCTGGGGCGCCAGGTGCGCCTGGTCAAGGGCGATGCCGTGGACCAGGCGCAGGCGATCGCCGAGGTGCGGCGCCTGATGACCGCCGAGCGCGTCTCGGCCGTGTTCGGGACCTATGCCTCGCCACTGTCCTTTGCCGCGACGCAGGTCAGCGAATTGCAGGGTGTGCCGTATTTCGAAATGGGTGCGGTCGCCGACCCCATCACCGATCGCGGCTTCCGCTACGTCTTCCGCAGTTGTCCCCGATCGTCGGATTTCGCCGCTGTTTCGGTCGCGGCGATTCCCGATGCGCTGGCGCCGTTATGGGGCGTCGATCCGACGACGCTGCGCATCGCCGTGCTGTTCGAGGACGCGTTGTATGGCCAGACCGTCTCCACCTTCCAGGAACAGCAGCTTCGCGCGCGCGGGCTGAACTTGGTCGAGAAGCTGGGGTATTCGGCGCGGTCGGCCGAACTCAGCTCGGCGATCCAGCGGCTGCGTGGTGCCAATGCCGACATCGTGCTGCACACCGGGTATCAGAACGACATCCTGCTGCTGTTTCGCGGCATGCAGGAAGCCAGTTGGCAGCCGCGCATGCTGATCGGTTCGGGTGCCGGATATTCGCTGACCGAGACGGCGCGGTCCGTGGGGCCGGCCTTCAACGGCGTGCTGAATGTCGATTTCACCCAATTCGCCGTGAATGAACGCTTCGCCCCGGGCGTCTCGACCTTCGTCGATCTGTACAAGCGTCATTATGGGTCGGACCCGCGGTCGGGGCATTCGCTGGCGAATTATTTCGGCACGCGGGTCTTCCTCGATGCCGTGCAGCGCGCAGGCGGGACGGACAAGGATCGGATCCGCACGGCCGTGCTGGCGAGCGACATCGCGGAAGGGACGACGGCGACCGGCTGGGGCGCGCGCTTCGACGAGCGTGGGCAGAACACGCGTGCCAAGCCGTTCCTGCTGCAATGGCAGGATGGCACGCTGGTGACGGTCTTGCCGCAGGATGCGGCGGTGGCGCCGTTGCGCGGGCGGATGGGCGGGTAATTCGTCACGACGCGACCAGAGCAGGTCGCAGCTGACTGGGACCAGTCAGCTGCGTGAAGATGCGCGATCACAACAGAAGCGTAGTGTAATTGCGCCAGCACCGGCTGGCGCAAAACACCTGAAGGGTCGGAAGGGCGGATGCCAGCGGTCCGTGAAACGAATCGCGGGTATCAGTCCACCCGGATTCCGGCTTCGCGGATGATCCCTTCCCACTTCGTCCGTTCCGCCTCCAGCCAGGACTTGGCATAGGCCGGCGACTGGTCGTCCACGATGCGCATCGCCAAGTCGCTGAGGCGTGTGCGCACCGAAGCTTCCTTCGCGACACCGCCAAAGGCGGCGGCGGCGGCGCCAATCACAGGGTCGGGCGTGCCCGCCGGTGCCAGCACCATGTGCCAGGTATAGGCTTCGAGGCCGGGGAAGCCCGCTTCGGCCGTGGTGGGCACGTCCGGCAATTGCGGCAGGCGCTGGCTGTCCATCACGGCCAGCGCACGGGTTTCGCCACGCTGCACGAAGGGCAGCGTGGTCGTGGCGACATCGACGATGATAGGCACGGCGCCGTTCAACACATCGGGCATCGCCGCGGAGGTGCCGCGATACGGCACATGGTTGGCGCGTACGCCCGCGCGCCGCAGCATCAATTCGGTCCCCAGATGCAGCGCGCCGCCATTGCCGCTGCTGGCATAGTCATGCTTGCCGGGCTCGGCGCGCAGCTTGGCGACCAGCTCGGCAAGGGTGCGGGCGGGGAAATCCTTGTTCACCGTGATGACCAGCGGGATCACACCGATCAGCGACACCGGCGCGAAATCCGCCACCGGGTCGAAAGGCAAAGTGGGGAACAGAGGCCGCAAAACCGAGTGGGCAACCGTGGTGTAGAGCAGTGTCTGCCCATCCTTCGGCGCTTTCGCCACCACATCCGTGCCCACGACCACGCCGGCACCGGTGCGGTTCTCCACGATCATGCGCTGGGGCAGGACCTTCGACAGTTCATCGGCGAAAAGCCGCGCCGGGATGTCGGTGGGTCCGCCGGCAGCGAACGGCACGACCAGGCGCACAGGCTGCGTCGGCCAGGCCGGGGCCTGGGCGCGGGCAACAACAGGGGACAGGGCCATGGCAGCGCCAAGGCCCATCAATTCACGACGGTTCATGATGTGGTTTCTCCCGATCCCGTGACACTTGGCGGCCTGGTTCGGTCGCGTCAACCGGAAGAAACCCATTGTTACGCTGCGCGCGGCGTCAACCGTTGGCGGTGATGCCGGCGCTGCGGATGATCGGCTCCCACTTCGCGATCTCGGCATCCAGGAACGCCTTCGCGCTGGCGGGCGTGCTGTCCACCACAACGTTCATCGTCAGATCCTGCAGCCGTTCCTTCACGCCCGGCATGGTCAGAGCGCGGTTCACAGCCGCGTTCATCGCCGTGATGATCGGCTGCGGCGTGCCGGACGGCACCAGCACCATGTGCCAGGTATAGGCGACGAAGTCCGCCACGCCCTGTTCGTGGAAGGTGGGCACGTTCGGCGCCGCCGGGCTGCGGCGCATGTCGGAGATGCCGATGGGGCGCAGTTCCCCGCGTTGCAGATACGGCACCGCGCCGGCCGCCACATCCATGATGATAGGGATGCGCCCGGACAGCACATCCGCCATCGCCTGGCTGCTGCCGCGATACGGCACATGGTTCACCTTCAGTTGGCCCGCCTGGTGCCAGAGCAATTCGGTGGCCAGATGGACGGCGCCGCCATTGCCCGACGACGCGTAATCGTACTTGCCAGGATTGGCGCGCAGCAGCGCGATCAGTTCCTGCGCGTTCGACACGCCCAGGGACGGATGCACCAGCATGATCATCGGGATCTGACCGCACAGCGCGACCGGCGTGAAATCGGCCAGCGGGTCGAAGGACAGGCGGGGGAACAGCGCGCGCAGCACCGCATGGGCGATGGTGGTGTAGAGCATCACCGACCCATCCTTGGCGGCCCGGGCGACCACCTCGGTGCCGACGACCACGCCCGATCCGGTGCGGTTTTCGACCACCACGCGCTGGGGCAGGAATTCGCCCATGCGCTCGGCAAGCAGGCGGCCGACCACGTCGGTGGGACCGCCCGCGGCGAAGGGGATCACCATGCGGACGGGCTGGGTTGGCCAGGCGGCGGTCTGCGCCTGCGCCGCAAAGGGGGTGAGGGCGGCGAGCTGGACGATGTGGCGGCGCTTCATTGTGGTTTCCTCCCGGCGGGACCGGCGCCCGCATCGGGGCCAGTGTCGGGAGGACCCGCCGCCGCCGTCAAGGATCGAGGCGCTTGCCCGTCCCGGCATCGAACACATGCAGCGCGCCGGCCTCGGGGGATACGCTGATCGTCTCGGTGGCCGCGATGCCTGGGATACGGGCTGTCAGCGCCGTGCCATCCGCCAGCCGGCCATGCAGCACGGTTTCCGACCCCAGCGGTTCGGCGAGTTCTACCGTGATGGGCAGGCCGGCAGCATCGGGCAGCAAATGTTCGGGGCGGATGCCGATGGTCACGGCCAGCCCTTCCCCACCAGGGCGCGGGCCATCGGTCAAGGGCCAGACGGTGCCGTTGGCCAACTGCGCGGCGGCGCCCCCCTGCACCAGCGTGGCGGGCAGCAGGTTCATCGCCGGGCTGCCGATGAAGGATGCGACATAGGTATCGGCGGGCTTCGCCCACACTTCCATCGGGGTGCCGATCTGCGCGGCACGGCCTTCATGCATCACCACCAGGCGGTCGCCCAGCGTCATCGCCTCCACTTGGTCATGGGTGACGAACAGCGACGTGACCTTCAGGCGCTTCTGCAAGCGGCGAATTTCGGCGCGCATCTGCACGCGCAGTTTCGCATCGAGGTTAGACAGCGGTTCGTCGAACAGGAACAGTTTGGGGTGGCGCACGATGGCGCGGCCCATCGCCACGCGCTGGCGCTGCCCGCCGGACAGTTGCCGCGGCTTGCGTTCCAGCAATTGGCCAATCGACAAAAGATCGGCGGCTTCCTGCACGCGGGCGCGGATTTCCGGCTTGGGCAGCCCACGGATCTTCAACCCATAGGCCATGTTGTCGAAGACGCTCATATGCGGATAGAGCGCGTAGGTCTGGAATACCATCGCGATGTCGCGGTCCGCAGGTTCCAGCGGCGTGACATCCACCTTGTCGATCTTCACCGCGCCGGTGGTCGCCGTCTCCAACCCTGCGACGATGCGCAGCAGCGTGGATTTGCCGCAGCCGGAGGCGCCAACGATCACCACCATCTCCCCGTCATGGATGGCGAGGTCGATGCCGTGCAGAACCTTGGTAGAGCCGAAGGCCTTGGTGACGCCTTCGATGTCGAGACTGGCCACGCGCTTACTTCTCCGTCTCGGTCAGGCCCTTGATGAACCAGCGCTGCATCAGCACCACCACCGCCACCGGCGGCAGCAGGGCGAAGACCGCGGTGGTCATGATCAGGTTCCATTCATTCTGCGTGTCGCCGATGCCGATCATCTTGGTCAGCCCGACGATCACGGTTTCCAGGTCGCGGTTCGACACCATCAGCAGCGGCCACAGATACTGGTTCCAGCCATAGATGAACTGGATGACGAACAGCGCCGCCATGCTGGTGACCGACAGCGGCAGCACCACATCCTTGAAGAAGCGCATCGGCCCGGCGCCATCGACCTTCGCCGCTTCCACATATTCATCCGGGATGGTCAGGAAGAACTGGCGGAACAGTAGCGTCGCGGTGGCGGATGCGATCAGCGGCAGCGTGAGGCCCATCATGGTGTCGATCAGCGCCAGGTCCGTCATCACCTGGAAGGTCGGGATGATGCGGACTTCCACCGGCAGCATCAGGGTGATGAAGATCATCCAGAAGAACACCATGCGCCCGGGGAAGGAGAAGAACACCACTGCGAAGGCCGAGAGCAGGGAGATGGCGATCTTCCCGCAGGCGATGATCAACGCCATCAGCAGGCTGTTCCACAGCATGGTGGAAGCGGGCACGGCGAAGGTGTTGCGTCCGCCGCCGCCTTCATCCCAGGCGCGGGCGTAATTGGCGAAGGCCTCCGACCCCGGCAGCAGCGGCACGTCGCCACGGCCGATGGTGTCGGTGTCGTGGGTGGACCCGATCAGCGTGATCCAGATGGGCAGCGCGAAGATGAGGACACCGAGCGTCAGCGCGAAATAGGTGAACACCCGGTCCCGCGCGCGACGACGGCGCGATGCGGCGGCGAGGCGTTCGACGTCGATGGTGGCGGCGCCCGACATCAGTAATGCACCCGGCGTTCGATGAAGCGGAACTGAATGGCGGTCAGGCTGATCACGATCAGCATCAGGATCACCGATTGCGCGGCGGACGACCCGAAATTGAGGTTCTGCACGCCATCGACATAGACCTTGTAGATCAGTGTCTCGGTCGCATTGCCCGGCCCGCCGCGCGTCAGCGCGTGGATGACGCCGAAGGTATCGAAGAAGGCATAGACCAGGTTCACCACCAGCAGGAAGAAGGTGGTGGGCGACAGCAGCGGGAAGATCACGCCCCAGAAGCGGCGCATCGGCCGCGCGCCGTCGATGGCCGCTGCCTCCAGCACCGAGTTCGGGATGGATTGCAGCCCCGCCAGGAAGAAGATGAAGTTGTAGGACACCTGCTTCCAGGCGGATGCGATGATGACCATGGTCATCGCCTGCCCGCCATTCACCCGGTAATCCCAGTTGACGCCGAGCGAGGCGAGGGCCTTCCCGACCAGCCCGATGGAAGGATGGAAGATGAACAGCCACAGCACTGCCGCCAGCGCGGGCGCCACGGCGTAGGGCCAGATCAGCAGGGTTTTATACACCCCCGCGCCGCGGATGTGCTTGTCCGCCTGCACCGCGAGGAACAGCGCCGACCCCAGCGCCAAGGCGGCGACCGCGGTCGAGAAGATAACGGTGTTCCACGCCGCGTTCAGATAGATCGCGTCGTGGAACAGGTCGGTGAAGTTCTCGAAGGCCACGAATTGCGTGGACAGGCCGAAGGCGTCCTCCCGCTGGGCGGACTGCCAGACCGCCATGCCGGCGGGCCAGAAGAAGAACACCAGCGTGATGATCATCTGCGGCAACAGCAGCAGATACGGCAGGGCGACGCCGCGGAAGATGACTTTCTTGCGCACGGCGCCGGCCCTTTCGATCAGCCGCGATTCGCGCGTTCGAAGTTCCGCAGCACCACGTTGCCGCGGGTGGTCGCGGCCGTCAGAGCCTGTTCGGCGGTCTGCTGGCCCTGGAAAGCGCGCTCCATCTCTTCTTCCATGATGGTGCGGATTTCGACGAAGCCGCCCAGGCGGATGCCCCGGCTGTTGTCGGTCAGCGTGCCGCCACCGCGCAGCAGCTGTTCGATCGGCACATCGGCGCCGGGGTTCTCGCGATAGAAGCCCTTATCCTTCGCGATGGCATAGGACGCACGGCGCACCGGGACATAGCCGGTGTCCATATGCCACTGGGCATCGACTTCCGGGTTCGACAGATACTTGAAGAACTCGGCCACGCCGACGAATTCGTCGCGCGAACGCCCGCCGCCGGCGGCCGGACCCTTGTTCATCACCCACAGGCTGGCGCCGCCGATGATCGAATTGATCGGCGCGCGCGGCGTGCCCTGATAGTACGGCAGCATCGCCACGCCCCAACCGAAGCGCGCTTCCCGCTGCACGCGGGCGCGGAAGCCGGAGGAGGTGAACATGATCGCCGCTTCGCCATTCGGGAAAGCGGGCTCGCCGGCATTGTTGCGTCCGCCGTAGCGGAACAGCCCATCCTTCTGCCACTGCACCAGCGCCGCCATGTGGCGCTGCACCAGCGGGTTGTTGATGCGCAGTTCGGTCCCCAGCCCGCCGAAACCATTCGCCAGGGTGGCGAGCGGAATGTCGTGGATGGCGGAGAAATTCTCGATCTGCGCCCAGGTCAGCCAGGCGGTGGACATCGGCACCTGCGTGCCGCCGCCGGCCTTCAGCTTGGGCAGGATCTCAGCCACGCCTTCCCAGGTCTCGGGGAATTTGTTCGGATCGACGCCGGCGCGGCTGAAGGCGTCCTTGTTGTACCACACGACGGTGGTGGACGAATTGAACGGCATCGACATCATCCGCCCATCCGCCAGGCTGTAATAGCCGCGCACGCCAGGGAGATAATCGTCGAAATCGATGCTCACGCCGGTTTCGGCGAGCAATTCATGCACCGGTTTCACCGCGCGGCCGGCATTCATCATCGTGCCGGTGCCGACTTCGAACATCTGGACGATGTGCGGGGCGTTGTTGGCGCGGAAGGCGGCGATCGCGGCGACCATCGTCTCCGGATAGGACCCGCGGAAGGTCGGCACGATCTTGTATTTCGTCTGCGTCGCATTGAAGTCGGTGGCGCGCTTTTCCAGCAACCCGCCCAGCGGATTGGCCAAGCCGTGCCAGAATTGGATCTCGATGGGCGCGGACTGCGCGAGGGCAGGCGCGGCGACACCCAGGCTCATCGCCCCGGTCAGCAATGTACGGCGTTGCATCGGCTCATCCTCTCCCGTTGTGGCGTCGCGGCGGCTTAACCGTGCCGCTTTACGGGAACACTACAGTTCCGTGTCACTTTGATGAAGGGGCGTCTCCGACCAACCGCGCATAGACCTCGGGATCCGTGGCGCCTTCGGTGCCGAACAGCAGGATGCGGCTCGATTCATCGAGGCCCAATGCTGCACGCGCGAAGGGATCGCGCGCCGCAAGCAGCAGTGCGGCCAGCCCCGCCACGGCGCTTTCACCGGCCACGACGCGTGGCGTGCGGGCCGCCAGCGCCTTCATGCAGGCCACGGCGCTGTCATCGGGCACGGATATGACGGCGAAGGCGCTGCGTTCCAGTTCCTGCCAGGCGAGCAGCGACGGCTCCCCGCAGGCGAGGCCCGCCATCAGCGTGTCGAGATCGCCGGGGATCGTCGTCGGCGCACCGGCCTCGACGCTGGCCAGCAGGCAGGCGGCCTTGTCCGGCTCGGCGATGATGACACGCACGCCCGTCCCGAACCGCGCGCGCATCTGCGTCGCGACCGCCGCCGCGACGCCCCCCACGCCACCCTGGATGAAGGCATGCGTCGGCGCGGCGCCGATCTGGTCGGCCGCCTCATCGGCCATGACGCGATACCCCTGCATCACGTCGCGCGGCACCTCGGTGTAGCCGGGATAGGATGTGTCGGAGACGACGAACCAGCCCCGCGCATCGGCATCTTTCTGCGCCTGCCGCACCGCATCGTCGTAATTGCCGGGCACCACGCGAATTTCGGCGCCGTAGCGCGCAATGGCGTCGCGGCGGCCCTGGCTGACGTGTTCATGCACGAAGATGACGCAGGTGGCGCCGAAGCGCTGCGCGCCCCAGGCGACCGACCGGCCGTGATTGCCGTCGGTCGCGCAACAGACGGTGATCGCCTTCGTGGCGTCCTTGAAGGTGCCGTCCATCAGTTCCACGGCCGTCGCCGCATTGGTCACGCCGCGCTTGGCGAGTTCCGCCTGCAGCAGCCGCATCACCGCATAGGCGCCGCCCAGCGCCTTGAAGGACCCCAAGCCGAAGCGCCCGGCCTCATCCTTGTAGTGGACGCGCGCGACCCGCGCGGCCGTGGCGGCGTCGGCAAGGTCCAGCAGGGGCGTGACCGCATGGCCGGGCCAGGAGGTGATTTCCTCCTTCGCGCGTCGGAAGCCGGAGTCAGGCAGCACGACGACACCCGGCGTGCCGTGGTGGCGATTGATCAGGAATCGGAACGGAAAGGTGGGGATCATGGCGGGTGGATATTGCGCCCGCTGGCGCCCCGCGCCAAACCGGATCGGAGATCGGAGGGACGGCATGAAGATCACCATCCTCGGCGGCGGCGGGTTCCTGGGCCGCAAGCTGGCGACGCGACTGGCCAAGGACGGCACGCTGGGCGGCAAGCCCATCACCGGGCTGACCTTGTTCGACCTCGCGGCCCCGGCCCCCATCGCCGCCCCCTTCCCGCTGCGCTGCCTGGGCGGGGATGTCGCCGACCCGGCCGCGGTGGCCGCCGCCATTCCGGCGGGAACCGAGGTGGTGTTCCACCTCGCCGCCGTGGTCAGCGCGGCGGCGGAGGCTGATTTCGACCTCGGCATGAAGGTGAACCTGCACGGCACGCTGGCCGTGCTCGGTGCCTGCCGGGCGCTGGGGACCAAGCCACGGGTGATCTTCACCTCATCCGTCGCATCCTTCGGCGGCGGGCAGGATGCGGTGGTGCCCGATGACGGGCGCCAGGTGCCGACCAATTCCTATGGCGCGCAGAAGGCGATCGGCGAGTTGCTGCTGCAGGACGCGACGCGCAAGGGCTTCCTCGATGCGGTCTCCCTGCGCCTGCCCACGGTGATGGTGCGTCCCGGGCGGCCCAACAAGGCGGCGTCGTCCTTCGTGTCCGCCGTGGTGCGCGAACCGTTGCTGGGGCTGTCCACCGACTGCCCGGTGCCGCCGGAATTCGCGGTCTGGATCTGTTCCCCGCGCAGCGCGATGGAATGGTTCCTCCACGCCGCGACGATGGACACGGCGCCGTTGGGCACCGATCGCGGCATCAATCCGCCGGGGCGCAGCGCCACGGTGGCGAAGATGCTGACCGCGCTCGAATCGGTTGCCGGTGCCGAAGCGCGGGAGAAGGTGGGATTCGTCTTCGACAAGGAGGTCCACGACATCGTCGTCGGCTGGCCGGCGGCCTTCGCCGCCACGCGCGCGCGCCGGTTCGGCTTCGTCGAGCAGGAATCGATGGAAGACCTCGTGCAGGCCTTCATCGAGGACGACCTCGGGGCGACGAAGGCGGAACGCGGGATCTAGGTCCGTTCGCAATCGATCGCGACCGGACCCGTTCCGGCCAGGTGTGGCCTGGTCCTAACCCTCCGCCACCGCACCATCCCGTTCGGCCATCAGCCGGCGCATCGCCTCGGGGATCTCGGCCTTCTTCCCCGTCGCGTTATCCACCACGACGCACAGCGCGCGCGCCGAACACAGCAAGCCGTCGCGCCACATGCCGTATTGATGCACGAAGGACGTGCGGCGGAAGGACGCGGTGCGCGCCGTCAGCAACACCTTGTCCTGGAAATGGCCCGGTCGGTGATATTTCACCTCCAGCGTGCCGACCACGGGGCCGGGTGCGTCAGGCGCGAAGGTGCCGCCGGCGCCGAGCCACCACGCGATGCGCATATCCTCGAACAGCGTCAGGTAGGCGGCATGATTGACATGGGCGTAGATGTCGCATTCCGCCCAGCGGATGGTGTGCTCCTGCCAGATCGCCCATGGCCCCTCGACCGCATATCGGTCGCGCAGCGCTGCATCCATATCCGCCGTCCTGTCCTGTATCACCGGTGATTGTGCGGCGGCGGCGCGTATGGGGAAAGCCATCGCGCCCTGGCGCGGGGCAGCCAAGGGGATCGTGAGGGTCGGCCCCGCCCGCGCTGGCCCCTGCTGACGTGTCGCCGAGGCACTGATTTCCTTGCGGCGGCGGCACGGTGGCGCCTAGCCTTGCCGCCAAGAACCAAGGGAGGAAGGTCCATGACCAAACGTCGTACCCTGCTCGCGGGGGCGGGGCTGCTCGCCATGCCCGCAACGCTTCGCGCACAGGCCGCCTGGCCCGGCGACAAGCCTGTCGAGGTCATCGTCCCCTTCCCCGCCGGCGGCGGCGTCGATGTGATGACGCGGCTGGTGATGCCGCTGGTCGCAGTGCAGATCCCGGGCCTGCGCCCGGTCATCGTCAACCGCACCGGTGCGGCCGGACAGATCGGTCTGGAGGCCACCTTCAACGCCGCTCCCGATGGCTACACCCTGGGCGCGACGACGATCCCGGCCCACAACGCCATCCCGCTGGAACGTCAGGTGCGGTATCGCGCGATGGACTTCACGTTCCTGTGCAACATCGTCGAGGACGCGAACTGTTTCTACGTCCGCGCCGAAAGCCCGTTCCGCAGCGTGGCGGATGTGGTCG
Source organism: Acetobacteraceae bacterium (assembly GCA_022842185.1). Lineage (GTDB taxonomy): Bacteria > Pseudomonadota > Alphaproteobacteria > Acetobacterales > Acetobacteraceae > Neoroseomonas. The sequence continues at coordinate 40,460 of JALHQB010000013.1, read as the reverse complement.
CCGCGGCTCGAGCGCGGCCGAACCACGTCACCTACGGCACCACGGGCATCGGCAGCGACGACCATCTGTTCATGCTGGCCTTCGAATCGGCGGCCAATGTCCCACCCATGGTGCAGGTGCCCTTCGCCGGCGCGGCGCCGCTCATCCCGCAACTGCTCGGCGGCAACATGGACCTGGCGGTGATGAATGTGAACGACGCGCTGCAATTGGTGCGCGAGGGAAAGCTGCGGATGCTGGCGCAGGGCGCCGCGCAGCGGCAGCCCGAAGCCGCCCAGATTCCGACCTTCCGCGAGGCAGGCTTCGACGTGGTGGGCAGCGCGTCGCGCGGCATCGTCGGCCCGCCGGGCATGCCGCCGGCCGTCGTGGCCCGACTGGAAGCGGCCTTCCGCAATGCGCTGAACGACGAAGGCTTCCGGCGGGAAGCCGCGCGGCAATCCATGCCGCTGCGGCCACTGGTCGGCGCGGAGTACAAGGCCCTCGCACAAGACGTCGACGACAATCTGAAGCGGCTGTGGCAGGTGCGGCCCTGGCGGGGCTGACCGGCGCAGCTGACGCACAACGCTCGGCGGCTTCGATCGAGCATCGTCCCGCGCCTGACCGAGTCCGGTCAGGCGCTTCCTGCCCTACAGTCCGGCCTGCTCCAGCCGGGCGATCGCCCGCGCCATCGCCTGCGCGCGCGGCACCAGGCTTTCCACCTCGAGGTATTCTTCCGGGCTGTGCGCCAGGCCACCCACGGGGCCGACCGCGCACAGCGTCGGTGCGCCCATCGCCGCGGTGAAGCCGGAATCGGCGCAGCCGCCGGTGAATTCGCCTTCGACCTTCAGCCCGCTTTCCGCCGCCGCTGCCTGATACACAGCAAAGACGCGGTCCGAGGCGGCGGTCGGGTTCAGCGGCAGGAATTCACCCTTGATGGTCAATGCGGATTTCGTGCCCGGCACATAAGCGCGACCGATGATGTCGTGGATCTTGCCCATGATCTCGTCCCGGTCGGCCGGTTCGACATAGCGCAGATCGATCTGGAACTGGCAGTGCGGCGCGGTGGTGTTCACGCTCTGCCCGCCCTGGATCAAGCCGACATTCAGCGTGATGCCGCGCTTGAGGTCCGTCAGCGCATGGATCGCGACGATCTTGTTCGCCGCTTCCCCGATGGCGGAGATGCCGGCTTCGAAATTGCCGCCCGAATGCGCCGCCTTGCCCTCGATCTCGACAACCGAGAAAACGCCGCCCTTGCGCGCCTTCACCACATTGCCCGAAGCGCGGCCGGGTTCGCTGTTGAACACCACGCGCGCGTTCTTGGCCTCGGCCTCGATGACGGGCCGGCCCTCGGGGCTGCCGATCTCCTCGTCACCGGTGAACAGCCCGACCAGCGGTCCTGGTGCGCCGCCGAACTTCGCATAGGCCGCGAGGACGAACATGTTCATCACGATGCCTGCCTTCATGTCCGCGACGCCCGGGCCATAGGCGCGGCCATCCTTGATCGTGAAAGGCCGGCGTTCGGGCTCGCCCTTCGGGAAAACGGTGTCGCGATGGCCCATCAGCACGATGTTGGACCGCTGGTTGCCGGTGCCGAGCGCGTGCCCGCCCTCGACGATGCCGCGGATGCAATCGCCATGCATGCGCTGCGGCAGGACTTCGGCGGCGATGCCATGCGAGAGCAGGAACCGCTTCACCTGGTCCCCGGTGCGATCGACGCCCACCTTGTCGTAGGACCCGCCATCGGTGTTCACCATCTCGGCGAGTTCGGCCAGCATCGCGTCCTTCTGCGATGCCAGCCAGGCGGTGATCTGCGCTTCCGTGCTCATCTGGTGTCTCCTTGCCGGGGGCGAAGGTCGCACCGGCAAGTCGGGAGGGAAAGAGGCGGAGGCGGCCGTCGTTGGCGCAAAACGCGACCGCGCCCAGACCGACCGTTATGCTCCGCGCTCGCGTGCCGGGCGCGAAGGCAAGCCGCACGGATGTGCGGCGCCCGCCGTTTGAGGGATGATCACATCGCCGGCCAGCGCTGCGCCCAGGGATGCGCGGACTCCCACTGCCGCGCCAGCGCGATGAGGTTCCAATCCGCGCCATAGGGTCCGACAAGTTGCACGCCGATCGGCAGCCCATCCGGTGCCGGATCGACCGGTACGTTCAGCCCCGGCAGCCCGCCGGCGTTGACGATACCGGTGAAGGCACGGTGATACGGCGGGCCGAACTTCGTTGCATCCCAGGGCATGGCGCCAGCGGAGGGCATCACAATGACGTCCCAGTCGCGGAAGGCGATGGCGAATTGCGCCTGGACCTCGCGGAACGCGTTCAACGCATCGACGTAATCGGCGCCGGAGATCGTCTCGGCGCGTTCCATCATCTCCTCATAGATCGCGCCGATCTTTCCCTTCCACGCCTTGTTGCGGATCGCCCAGGACAGGCCGGCGGCGCCGATCGACGGCCAATGCTTCTCGAACAGCGCGATGTCGACCGGCAGCGCGCCTTCGGTGACCGAATGCCCCAGCGCGGTGAGCTTGCGCGCCGCCTCGGCGCAGGTTGCGGCGACCACCGGCTCGACTTCCCACTGGGCGATGCGCGGCACGTAAAGGATGCGCAAGCCTTTCGGTGGCGGCGGTTCCTCCTGCGGACCCGGCACGCCGATCGACAGCCGGTCCTCATCCAATGGCCCCTGGATGATCGACAGCGCGATGGCGAGATCATCCACCGTGCGGGCGATCGGCCCGATGATCTCCGCATCGTCGAGGATGATCGGCAGACCGTTGCGCCGCGCGACGCGCCCGGTGGACGGCTTCAGCCCGACCAGGCCGCAATGCGCCGCCGGCCGGCGGATCGACCCGCCGCCATCCGTGCCGATGGTGATCGGCCCGCAGCCCGCCGCGACCGAGGCCGCGCCGCCGCCCGTCGAGGCGCCCGGCGTCAGCGCCAGGTTGTAAGGGTTGCGCGTCGTGCCGAAGCTCGGCGTATCGACATTGCCGCGGCCGAGCGTGAATTCCGACACGTTGGTCTTGCCCAGGATCACCGCGCCACCGGCACGCAGGCGTGCGACCGGTGTCTCGTCGAGTTCCGGTACGAAATCGAGATACAGCGCGCTGCCCCAGGCGCAGCGCAGCCCGGCGACGGGGATGTTGTCTTTGATCGACACCGGCACGCCATCGAGCGGCCCGAGCGGCGTGCCGGCGGCGAAGCGGGCATCGGCCGCCGCCGCGCCCTTGGTCGCGCCCTCCTCGTCCAGCGTCGCGAAGGCATTGATCTTCGGGTTCACCACGGCGATGCGGTCCAGTACGGCGCGCAGCGCGGCACTCGGCGTCAGGCTGCCGTCGCGAAAGCGCGCGGCGAGCGTCGTCGCCGGAAGCTGCCAGATTGCGTCAGTCATGTCGTATCGTCTCCGCGTCAGTTCGCCGGTGTGAAGAAGCGCGCCAGGGTGAATTCATCCGCGCGCGGGACATAGGCGAGGCCGCTGCGCGTCGCCCAGATATTCACCTGATAGAGGATCGGCGCCAGGGCCTGGTCGGACATGGCAAGTTCCTGCGCCTGCTCGAGCAGCGCACGCCGGCTGCCGTCATCGACGGTGCCGAGGGCTCGGATGATGATGGCGTCGAGTGCGGGATTGGAATAGCGACCACGATTGCCCACGCCGAGGCCGCGGTCCCGATCGACGGAAGCGACAAGCGCGCGCAGCGGCGAGGATGCCTCCCCCGTATTGCTTCCCCAGCCGAGCAGCATGGCGGAGTAGGCATGGTTCGGGGGCCCGCCCTGCGACAGGATGATGTTGAACGGCATCGCCTCGGCCCGCACCTCGATGCCGATGCGCGTCAGCATCTGCGCGACCGCCTGCAGGATCTGCTCATCATTTGGGAAACGGTCGTTGGGGCCGTTGATGGTCAGGCGGAATCCGTCGGGATAGCCGGCTTCCCGCAGCAGGCGGCGCGCGCCATCGGGGTCGAAGGCCGGCGGCGGCAAGCGCGGGCTGGCGCCGAAGAAGCCTTCGGCGAGCAAGCCGCCGGCGGCGATCGCCTCATTGCCCATGAGCCGCTCGACGATCGCCTGGCGGTTGATGCCCATGGCGATGGCGCGCCGCACGCGGACATCGCGCAGCGGATTCGCCGGCAACGGCTGCCCGTTGCGCGCAGAGGCATGCGGCGTAACCTCGCGGAAGGTATCGAAGCTGAGGAACATCACGCGGTTGGAGGTGGTGCGCCACAACCGCATGTCCGGCCGCCGCCGCAACGCGTCGAGTTGGGAGATCGGTGCCGCCTCGATGCCATCCACGTCGCCGGCCAGCAGACCGGCGACGCGCGCGCTGTCATTCGGCACGATGCGCAGCGTCACGCGCGCCCAGTGCGGCGCACCGCCCCAATACGCTTCGTTGCGCGTCAGCACGACGCGATCGCCTGGCGTGAAGGCGTCGAAGCGGAACGGGCCGCTGCCGATCATCGCCGTGCCGGCGCGGAAATCGGCCGTCGGCGCAGCCTCGAACCGCCGCGGGATGATGGCGATGACCGACAGGTCGGTCGGCAGCAGCGGCTGCGGCCCGCGCGTGGTGATGCGCAGGGTGCGCGCATCCACCACATCGACCGAGGCGATACCGCGCACGAATTGCGTGAAGGGCCCCGGGCTGTTCGGCACGGCGGAGATGCGCCGCAGGCTGGCGGCGACGTCCTCGGCCTCGACCGGCGATCCGTCATGGAACTGCGCGCCGGCACGCAGGCGGAATTCCCAAACGGTGTCCGACACCGCACGCCAGGATTCCGCGAGGCCCGGCGTCAGCGCCTGGCGTTCATCCTGATGCACCAGGCGATCGAAGACATGCGCGGCGATCGCATTGTTCGGCACCAGGTTGTGGAAATGCGGATCCACCGCGGTGGGAGTCGCCGCGAGCGCCAGCGTCAGCGATTGCGCGACTGCGACTTTTGTTGCGGTGAGTGCATAGATCGCGAATGCCGCTGCCCAATGCGTTCGCATGTTCACGCTCCGATGCCTCATCTTCACTCTCAACGCGTATCCGGCGCCCGAAAAGCCGTGCGGGAGGCACTGGTCAGCATCTTTCATGCCGAAGTGTTTCGCAGCAGGATCACGGCGCTGACGACAGGTCCGGAGATTGCGATGCCGCTGCCATCTTCACGCCGTGCGTTGCTGCTCGCCGCGGCGCTTGCCGCGCCAGGCATCGCTGCGGCGCAGCCGGCCGGCTTCCCGAACCGGCCCTTGCGGGTCGTGGTGCCCTTCGCGCCGGGTGGCATCACCGACATCCTGGCGCGCGCCGCCGCGGAAGGCCTGTCGCGCGTGCTCGGCCAGCCGGTGGTCGTGGAGAACCGCGCCGGGGCGGGCGGTCGGGTCGGAAGCGGTCGCGAAAGCTGCGCCGGACGGCTACACGATGCTCGCGGTTGGTCCCGCGGTGATGGGCATTGCGAAGCCGCTCTACGGGCAGCTGACCTACGACCCGGACAGCGATCTCAAATGCCTCGGCATGCTGGGCGCTCAGGCCAATGTCTTGCTGGTCAGTCCCCGCGCATTGCCGCAACCGACCTTGGCCGCATTGGTCGCTGCCGCACGCGCCAAGCCCGGCGAGCTTGCCTTTGCATCATCCGGCAGCGGTTCGCTCACGCATTTGACCGCGGAGCTGTTCGCCAAGGATGCCGGGCTGAACATGGTGCATGTGCCCTATCGCGGCAGCCCGCCCGCGTTGGCCGACCTGATCTCCGGCCAGGTGGCGATGCTGTTCGATGCGCTGACCACCGCGCTGCCGCTGCATCAATCCGGCCAGGTCCGCATCGTCGGCATCGCGACGCGTGAGCGCGCGGCCGAACTGCCAGACGTGCCCTCGCTGGTCGAGGCAGGCTTTCCCAGTCCCGACGTGCCGAACTGGTTCGGAATCTTCGTCCCGGCGGCGACACCAGCGCCCGTCGCACAACGCCTGTCGGCCGCGCTGGCGGAGGTTACAGCGTCCGAGTCCTACCGCACCTTGATGCGCGCACGCAGTGCGACGCCGGTCGCGATCGGCGATGGCGGGCTGGACGGGTTCCTGGCGCGCGAACGCACCCGCTGGGCCGAGGCCGTGCGCAGCAGCGGCGCGCGGCCGGGTTGACGCGCCGCTACTCGATCTTCCCCAGCGCCCGCACCACGCGCACCAGCCGCGCCGCATCATCCGCATAGAAGGCGGCAAAAGCCTCGCCCTCGCGGAAGTCGAGGGTATTGCCGCTGGCGGCCATCACACGGCGGAATTCCGGATCGGCGGCTACCTGGCGGGACGCGTCACGAATGCGCGTGATCACCGGCGCGGGCGTGCCCGTCGGTGCGAAGACGCCGACCCAGATGTAGAACTCGCAGTCGGGAAAGCCTTTCTCGATCAGGGTCGGCACATCCTCGAAGCCCGCCAGCCGCGTGCGGCCCCAGGTCGCCAATGGTCGCAACGTCCCGGCGCGGATATGCGGTGCGACGGGGCCGGGCCCCGAGGCCAGCGCCTGCACCTGCCCCGCCAACAGCGCCGTCAGCGCCGGCCCGCCGCCCTGGAATGGCACATGCAGCATGTCGAGCTGTGCCGCCTGCGCCAGCTGCGCCATCGGCACATGCAGCGCGGAGTAGTTGCCCGCCGAGGAGTAAGACACCTGCCCCGGGCGCGCGCGCACATCGGCGATGAAATCGTCGATGCTGCGGATCGGCGATGCGGCGGGCACCACCAGCACGGTCGGGTCGGCGGCGAACAGCGCGATGGGCGTGAGCTGTTCGGTCGCATAGGTCGGCTCCCGCCCATTCACCCGCGCGGCTTCTGGCAGCAGTGCCATGGACGACAGCGCCATCAGCAGGGTGTAGCCATCGGGCGCGGCGCGGGCGACCGCGGCATTGCCGATCGCGCCCGCCGCACCGCCGCGATTCACGATCGGCACCGCGACGCGCCAGATGCGTTCCAGCGCGGCGGCGACCGGCCGGCCCACGACATCCGCCTGGCCACCCGGCGGGAAGGCGACGACCATCGAGACCGAGCGGGTCGGGAAGACCTCCTGCGCCGCGGCGCCATGCATGAAGGCGGCAGCGGCGGCGGAACCGATCAGGACGCGGCGTTTCATTGTTGTGTTTCCTCCCCGGGTGGTTGTCGGCGAATTCAGGTCACGCGACGGTATTCTCCAGCACGCCGATCCCCGGCACCTCGATGCGGATGCGGTCGCCGGGCTTGAGGAATTTCGGCGGCGTGAAGCCGATGCCCACCCCCGCCGGCGTGCCGGTGGCGATGATGTCGCCCGGTTCCAGCGTGATGGCGGCGCTGATCGTCGCGATCAGCGTCGGGATGCCGAAGATCAGGTCATCGATGCTGGCGCGCTGGCGCAATTCCCCATTGACCCAGGTCGAGATCGACAGCTTCGGCGGCACGCCCGCGGCATCGGCCGTGACGATCGCCGGGCCCATCGGGCAATAGCCGTCGATGCCCTTGCCGAGGATCCATTGCCGGTGCTTGTGCTGCAGCGTGCGTGCCGTGACGTCGTTGACGATGGTGTAGCCGAAGATGTGGGCGTAGGCGTCGGCCTCGCTGATGCCGCGGCCACCCTTGCCGATGACGACGGCGATCTCACCTTCGTAATCCGTGCTGTTGGACGAATCGAGATAGGACGGGATCGGGTCATGCGGGCCGATGACGCTGGTCGGCGGCTTGGAGAACACCACCGGGGCTTCCGGCACGACTTCCTTGGCCGTGGCGTCGAAGCCGGAGGAGGCGAATTCCTTCGCGTGTTCATGATAGTTCTTGCCGACGCAGAAGATGTTTTTCGCCGGGCGGGGGATCGGGGCGAGGATGGTGGCGCCTGCGGCCACCGGCGCCGTGGCCGCGGCAGCGCGGGCGGCGGCCAGCGCATCGCCGGCGATCAGCGCCAGCATGTCGCGCGGCAGAGACGCATCGGCGGCGGCAAGGTCGAGCACCTGCCCCGTGTCATCCAGCGCGCCGATGCGCGTGCCATTGCCGTCCTTGAACGTGACCAGTCGCATATCGTCCCTCGCTTCTAGCGCTTGCGCACGAATTCGGTGCGCAAGACCAACCCTTTGATCGTGTCGTGCCGGCAGTCGATTTCATCGTCATTGTCGGTCAGGCGGATCGACCGGATCACGGTGCCCTGCTTCAGCGTCTGCCCCGCACCCTTCACCTTCAGATCCTTGATGAGGGTGACGGCATCGCCATCGGCCAGCGCATTGCCCGATGCATCGCGCACGATGCGCGCCGGGACTTGCACGGCCGCAGATTCCGATGATGGGCGCCACTCACCCGTCGTCTCGTCATAGATGTAGTCATCGTCGGGCATCAACGCACCGGTGCCGTCGTGGCCGGGTCGGCCAGTGGGATGGTCGCCGCGCGTTCGAGCGCCCGCGCGCCACGGAAGGCCAGGTCGTCGCGATACAGAGCGGCGACCACCTGTACCGCACGCGGCATGCCATCGCCATCCAGTGCCACCGGCACCGAGATCGCAGGCTGGCGGGTCAGGTTGAAGGCGAAGGTCCAGGGCGCCCAGTCGCGCCACAAGGCGAGGTCCGCCTGCACCGTCGGCTGGTCCGCGGCGAAGGCGGCAGTCGGCGTGCAGGCGGTCAGCACCAGGTCGTATTTCTGGTGAAAGCGCGCCATGGCGTGGGCGGCTTCCAGGCGCATCGCCTCGGCCGCCAGGTAGTCCACCGCGGACATCGCGCCATTCTTCCGCGCGACCTCGACCATGCCGGCATCGAGCAAGGCGTGACGGTCCTCCGGGATGGTCGCCAACACGCGCGACAGCGCCACGCCCCAGACCCGTCCGAAGATCGCGCGGGTGTCGGGCAGGCCGGGATCGGCCTCCTCCACCAGCGCGCCCTGTTCTTCCAGCATCCGCGCCGCGCCTGTCAGCACGGCATCGCCATCGGCGTCGAGCGGCGGCTCGAAGCCCATCCGCCGCACCACGGCCACACGCATGCCGGCCACGCCGTCTTCGATTCCCTGCCGCCAATCGCGCGGTTCGTCAGGCAGGCAATAGGGGTCGCGCAGGTCGAACCGGGCCATGGCCGAGAACATCAGCGCCGCATCGCGCACCGTGCGCGTCATCGGCCCCGCCACCGCGACATGGCCGAAGGCGCCGAGCGGCCATTGTGGAATGCGCCCGAAGGATGGCTTGACCCCCACCAGCCCGCAGAAGGCCGCCGGGATGCGGATGGACCCTCCGGCATCGGTGCCGATATGCAGCGGGCCGAAACACGCCGCCCCCGCGGCACCGGCGCCGGAGGACGACCCCCCCACCGTGCGCTGCGGGTTCCACGCATTGCGCGTGATGCCGTGCAGCGGACAGTCGCCGGGCGATTTCCAGCCGAATTCCGTGGTGGTGGTCTTGCCCAGGATGACGGCGCCCGATTCTTTCAGGCCCATCACGGATGGCGCGTCTTCGGTCGCGGCCGTGGTGTCGGTCGTGCGGCTGCCTCGGCGCGTCGGGAAGCCGGCCAGGTTCAGCAGGTCCTTGACCGTCGCGGGCACGCCATCCAGCAGCCCCATCGGGCGGCCGGCGGCCCAGCGTGCCTCGCTTTCGCCAGCGGCTTGCAGCGCGCGCGGGTTCATCACCGCGAAGGCGTTGACCCAGGGGTTGTAGCGCGCGACGCGCTCCATCACGGCCATCAGCGCCTCGACCGGTGAAAGGGCACGGCGGGCATAGAGGCCGAGCAGCGTCTCGGCGGACATCAGGGCGGGGTCGGTGTCAGGCATGGGGCCACCATGTCCCCCCAGCCCGCGCCGTTCAAGTCAGGGCCCGAGGTGATAACCCGGCACCGGCCCGCACCCCCACCCAGCCACCCATGTCAGCATCCTGGAGTGGGTGGGCGGGCCGGAAACACGTTGTGCGGCGGCTTTCGAGGCAGGGTCTCAATTGCCGGTCATTCCGCGGCCAGCGGAAGGCGGTCCTTGCGGCATTCCATCAGCGGCTGGATGCGCTCGCCGAACTTGTCGAGCCCTTCGAGGAAATCGTCGAAGGTCAGCATGATGCCCTTCACGCCGGCCATGCCCGCGACCTCATCGAGCATCCGCGCGACATTGGCGAAGGACCCCACCAGCGTCCCCATGTTGAAGTTGATCGGCGAGGGCGAGCGCAGCACCGCCGCGGCCATCGATGTGTCAGCCGCCGTGGTGTCCTCGGCCGCCTTGCCGAGCAGATGGGCCAGCGCTTCCTTGTCGGCGCCCCGGTTGTACAGGTCCCACTTGGCCATCGCGGCTTCGTCGGTCTCCTCGGCGATGATCATATACAGCATGTAGGCGCCGACATCGCGGCCGGTCTTCTTCCCCGCTTCCAGCACGCGGGCGGGCACGGCGGCGGCGCGGGTCGGTTCGTTGACACCCTCGCCCAGGCAGAAATTGTAGTCGCAGAGCTCCGCGGCGAATTCCATGCCGCGATCGGATTGGCCGGCGGCGACCACCTTGATCGGCTGCTTCGGGCGCGGCGAGAGGACGCAATCGTCCATCTGGAAATACTCGCCCTTCAGGTTCGACTTGCCCGTCTCCCAAAGGTCGCGCAGCACCCGCACATACTCGGTGCTGTAGTCGTAGCGCCTGCCGAAATGATGGTCACCCGGCCAAAGCCCCATCTGGCTGTATTCGATCTTGTGCCAGCCCGAGACGATGTTCACCCCGAAGCGGCCGCCCGAGATGTCGTCGATCGTGCTGGTCATGCGCGCCACCATCGCCGGTGGCAGCGTCAAGACGGCGGTAGAGGCGAACAGCCTGATGCGCTTCGTCACGGCGGCGAGCGACGCCATCAGCGTGAAGGATTCCAGCCCGTGGTCCCAGAACTCGCTTTTGCCACCGAAGCCATGCAGCTTGATCATTGATAGGGCGAAATCGAAGCCGAAGCCCTCGGCCTTCTGCACCACCGCCTTGTTCAGCTCGAAGCTCGGCATGTATTGCGGTGACGTGGTCGAGAGCAGCCAGCCATTGTTGTTGATCGGAATGAAGACGCCGATATCCATGGTGCGCTCCGCGGCAGGTTGACCGGCGCAATGACCGCCGATTGACGCCGCAGACACCGCAAGTACCGTGCCATCCCCGGTTGCACGGAGAGCACCAATGAGTGACGGCACGGCCAAGCCCTGGGACTGGAGCGAGCCGGAGTGGCGCCAGATCGTCGGCCGCGCGCGCGCCGGGCGATCGCTGGCACCATCCATCTGGCCGGGTGGCGCACGCTGCGCCGTGTCGCTGTCCTTCGATGCCGATCACGAGACGATCCCGCTGCGCGATGCCGACGAAAGCCCGATGCGCATCAGCCAGGGGCAATACGGCGCGCGCCAGGGCGTCCCGCGCATCCGTCGCTTGTTGGACCGCCACGGCGTGCGGGCATCCTTCTTCTACCCCGCCGTCTCGGCGCTGCTGCATCCGGACGAAGTGCGCGCGGTTGCCGATGAAGGCCACGAGATCGGCATCCATTCATGGATTCATGAGGCGAACACCCAGTTGCCGCCGGGGGTCGAACGCGACTTGACCTTCCGTGCCGCCGACGCGCTGGAACAACTGACCGGACGCCGCCCGGTCGGCATCCGCACCGCGTCTTGGGATTTTTCCGTCGATACGATGGGCATCATCCAGGAACTGGGCCTGCTGTATGATTCATCGCTGATGGCCGATGACGATCCCTACGAGTTGGAAGTCCAGGGCAAGCCGACCGGCATCGTGGAACTGCCGCCCGAATGGATCCGCGACGACGCCGTGTACTTCAACATGCTGCGCTTCTCAGGCCTGCGCCCCTACACGCCGCCATCGGCCGTCGAGGAAATCTTCTGCGCCGAATTCGAGGGCGCGGTCGAGGAAGGCGGGTTGTTCCTGCTGACCATGCACCCGCATGTCATCGGCCACCGCAGCCGCATCGCGCTGTTGGACCGGCTGGTGACGCTGATGAAGGGCACGCCGGGCGTGTGGTTCGGCACGCATGAGGAAGTGGCGCGCTGGTGCGCCGAGCAGGCAGGGATGCAACGCGTGCGCGCCTAGCGCCCACCCGGCCGCCGGCGGCCGGCGGCCGAACAAGTAGCGGTTCATCTCGGGGACATATCGAAGGCACTCAAAGCCGGCCTTCTCGAGCACCCGGCGTGAACGGCAATTTTCCGGATGAGCGAAGGCGCATATCTCCGGAAGTTCCAACGCCGCGTCGGCGTGCGCGAGAGCAGCCGACAGCAATTCCGAGGCGAAGCCACGCCCCCAAGCGTCCGGGTGGAAGAAGTAGCCAACCTCGGCGCCCCATCCCGGCTCGAATGGGTCCTCGTAGATCCCGCCCCATCCAATGATCCGGCCATCATGTTTCCTGACGATGCTCCAGGGCGCGAAACCATCATGCCTTCGGCGCCTCTCGTGCACCGCGATGCGGCGCCTGCAAGCACGCAGCGACACATCGACATGCGTGTACGACATGGCTAGCGGATCGCCGAGAAACGCAAACAGCGCCGGCGCATCATCCAGGCGTGATGGCTGCAGGGTCAGCCGTTTCGTCTCGATACGCATAGGCGAGAGAGAGCACCGGGGAGAGGGCATGGCCCCCTCCCCGGCACCGCATCACGTCACGACGATATCGAACTGCCGTGCCACGGCCGTCCACTCCCCGATCTGCTGATTGATGATCGCCGTGAAATCCGCCCCCATCGGCGGCGGGTTGCGCGGCAGGGTCTGCAATTCCTCGAATCGCGCCATCAATTCGGGGCGCTGCACCAGGGTCGGGATCAGCGCCGCCAACCGCGCGGCAATCGGCGCCGGCAGGTTCTTCGGCGCCGACAGGCCGAGCCACTGCGCCGAGGTCAGCTTCGGAAAGCCAAGTTCGGCGAAAGTCGGTACGTTCGGGAAGGCCGCCAGCCGCTGCGGGGTGGACACCGCCAGGGCGCGCAGCACGCCATCCTTCATCAACTGCACATTGGTCGTGATGGGATCGATGATCGATTCGATCTGGTTCGCCATCAGATCCTGCATCGCCGGCGCCGAACCGCGATAGGGAACGTGGTCAAGGTTGGTCACCCCGGTCTCCCCCGTCAGCATCGCGCCGAGCAGATGCGGGGCGGAACCGATGCCGGAGGACCCGTAGCGCACCGGCCGCGTGCGCGCCGCGGTGATGTACTGGTCCAGCGTCTGGTAACGCGAATCCCCTTTCACCAGCAGCACGTTCGACGCTTCCACCATCATCCCGACATGGGTGAAGTCGGTCACCGGAAGGAACGGCAGGGTCGGCATCGTCGCCGCCGAGAACACATGCACCGAGGCATGGCTGACGAGCAGTGTATAGCCATCGGCCGGCTGCTTCGCGACGAAATCGGTGCCGATGACGCCGCCGGCGCCGGCGCGGTTTTCCACCACCACCGTCTGGCCGAGCTGTTGCGCCATGATCGGTGCAATCAGGCGGCTGACGGTATCGACCAGCCCGCCTGGCGGAAACTGCGCGACCAGGCGGATCGACCCGCGGGTCGGCCAGGCACCTGACTGCGCGGTGGCAAGGCGAGGCGTGGCGAGCGCGCCCAAAGTACTGGCGGCGGTCAGCCCAAGGATTGCGCGACGATTCATCAATGTTGCTCCCTGTCCAGGCGGTCATGGCGCCGAATGACCAGGAAACGGGCAAAACAGCCCGACTTCCGGCCGGACATCCGGCATGGCGCAGGGCATCGCAAGCGTCGTGCCGCGGGGGCGAAACGGTTCGGAGGGATGAAGATACGTAGGGTTTGGGGAGACGGTAGGCCGCCGCACGCTCAGTCGCGGGTGGCGCCAGCGCGCTTCAATGCCACGCAGTCATCGGGTCGCGGATGGCTATCGCCCTGCGTGCCAGGTCGATCTCGCCCGACATCGCGCGATGCGCGCCGATCAGACTCTCGCCGTGCATCGCGGCCACGAGACGATCGACCGTGGGGAGGACATCGCCACTGCCCCTGGCCGAACGCCCGCAGATGCCTTCCAGCATGGCGCCACCCGTCGAAAGGTCGCGCACCATGCCGTCCTGGAGATGTGATCCGAGGTTGGCGACTATTGTGCCAGCGCTGCGCTCCAGGGGCTCATCGCATCGGTGATGCCTTCGCGCGTCCCATCCGGCAAAATGCGGATCAGGTTGGGGCAGGCGAAGTTCACCGGCAGCACGGCGTGCTCCACCTCCGTCACCGTATCGTCCGCCGCCAGGGCGGCGAGGGTTTCGGCACCCAGGCGGATATCGGCCGTGACCCCTTCGGGTGCCGAGACATCGAGCCGCGGATGATGCGCGGCCTGTTCCGGTGACATCCCGAAATCAGCCACGTAGGACAGCGTCTGGAACACCGAGGCCATGATCCGCCGGCCGCCCGATGCACCCAACGCGATGGACGGGGTATCGCCCTCGGCGGCGATGACCGGGCACATGTTGGTCAGTGGGCGCTTGCCCGGCGCCAGCGCGTTCTTCGCATCCGGGCGCGGGTCGAACCACATGATGCCGTTGTTCATCAGCACACCCGACCGCGGCAGCACGACCCGGCTGCCCATCGACGACAACAGGGTGGTGGTCATCGCCACCATCATCCCATCCTTGTCGCAGACGGTCAGGTGGGTGGTGCAGGATTCCGCGGCCTTGGGTTCCGCATCGCCCAGCCCGGCGAGGCGCTCGGCATAGGCGTCACGCAGCACGCGGGCCAGCTGCGCGTACCAGCCGGCCGATGGCGCCGCACCCGAGAAATCAGCCCCGCGCATGCCTTCCAGCACGCGCAGCAGGGTCGGTGCCGCGGTCAGGCCATTGGCAAGGTAAAGCCGCTTGCCACGCCAGGATGCCTCCAGCGCCGGCTTGACGACCGCCTTGCAACCGGCGAGGTCGGCGGCGTTGATCGGCGATCCCATGTCGCGGAAATCGGCCAGAAGATCGCTGGCGATGCCGCCTTCGTAGAAATCGCGCAGCCCGGCGGAGGCGAGGCGTTCCAGCGTCTCGGCCAGGCGGCCCTGGCGGAAGAAGCCCGGCGCGCCCTGGTATGGCGGCACCGGCGGCAGGCCGTTCGGCAGGTAGATGCGCGCCGATTCCGCATACATCCGCAACACCGCCGCGCTGTTGGCGACCTTAAGCGTGGTGAACCAATCCTGCGCCAAACCCCGCCTGGCCAGCGCGATCGCCGGTTCCATCACCACCGACAGCGGCAGCTTGCCATGCCGTGCATGCAGTTCCGCGTATCCCGCGACGGAGGACGGGATGGCGAAGGACAGCGGGCCATGGACGTTGCGGTCCTCGAACACCTCCGGCCAGGTGAACAGGTCGTTCTTCATCTTACCGGTCATCGGGAAGGCGCCGGGGTCGAGCGCATGCGGCGAAACCGGGCCGAAATCGAAGGTCTGCGGGGCAAAGCCGGGCCCGGCGACCTGGGTGAAGCCGATGCCGCCCAGGCCGGAATTCCAAGGTTCCACCACCGCCAGCGCGAAGGCGGTGCCGACGGCCGCGTCGGCCGCCGTGCCGCCGGCATCGAGGATGGCAATGCCGGCCTCGGCGGCGTCACGCGCCTGGGAGGCGACCATGCCCCGCTTGCCGGTGGCGCCAGGCTTGGTCACCTGCCAGTGCTGGCTGACATGCGGGGGCGGCGTCCAGGCCATGGTGGCATCCTTATCTTGCGCGGCGATCAGGCGGCAGCCTCGCGCCAGCGGTGGCGCGGGGCAACCCCCCGGGGCATTTCATCGCGACGCCTCGCTGATTTGGCATCCGCGGAAAACACACTAGACAGCGTGAATGGAAAATCGCCCCACTTGGGGGTCGCGACATACCGGTGGGAGAGAATGGATATGGCAGCAAGCACGAGCCTGCAGGTGGCGCCGGCGCTTCGTAGCTTCATGGATGCCGAGGCACTGCCGGGCAGCGGCGTCGCGCCCGCGACCTTCTGGGCCGCGATGGAAAGCATCCTGCGCGAACTCGCCCCGGCCAATGCCGCCCTGCTGGCCAAGCGCGACCGGCTGCAGGCCGAGATCGACGCCTGGCATCGTGCCAACCCCGCCCGGCCGATCGACCTGGGCGCCTACACCGACATGCTGAAGGACATCGGCTACCTGCTCGATGAACCCGCCGAGGTCGCGGTGGGCACCTCCGATGTGGATGCCGAGATCGCCTCGATGGCCGGTCCGCAGCTGGTGGTGCCGGTCTCCAACGCCCGTTATGCGCTGAACGCGGCGAATGCCCGCTGGGGCAGCCTGTACGACGCGCTGTACGGCACCGATGCCATCCCGCAGACGGGGCCGAAGGTGAAGGGATATGACCCGGCACGCGGCGCGCTGGTCATTGCCAAGGCGCGTGCCGTGCTGGACGGGGCGGTACCGCTCGCCACCGGAAGCCACGCGGATGCCACGGGCTACGCCGTGACGGGCGGGACACTGGCGGTGACGTTGAAGGACGGGTCCAGCACCGGCCTGGCGGACCCGGCGCAATGCGTGGGGTATCTCGGCGATGCCGCTGCGCCGACCGCGCTGCTCTTCGTCCATTATGGCCTGCATGTCGAAATCGTCTTTGACCGGACCCATCCGATCGGGTCCACCGATGCCGCCGGCATCGCCGATGTGGTGATGGAAGCCGCGCTGACGACGATCCAGGATTGCGAGGATTCCGTCGCCGCCGTCGATGCCGAGGACAAGGTCGAGGTCTATCGCAATTGGCTTGGCCTGATGAAGGGCGACCTGACTGCATCCTTCGACAAGGGCGGCCAGGCCATGGTCCGCCGGCTGAACGCCGACCGCGTCTTCCAGAAGCCGGGCGGCGGCGAACTGACGCTGCATGGCCGGTCGGTGATGCTGGTGCGCAATGTCGGGCACCACATGATGACCGATGCGGTGATGCTCGACGGCGCGGAGATCCCGGAGACGATCCTGGACGCGCTGTGCACCGTGGTGATCGCGCTGCACGATATCCGCGGCAAGCGCCTCAACTCCCGTGCCGGCAGCGTCTATATCGTCAAGCCGAAGATGCACGGGCCGGAGGAAGTGGCCTGGGCCAACACGCTGTTCTCGCGCATCGAGGACGCCTTCGGGATCAAGCCCGGGACGCTCAAGATGGGCATCATGGACGAGGAACGGCGCACCACCGTCAACCTCAAGGCCTGCATCGCCGCGGCGAAGGACCGCGTGGTCTTCATCAACACCGGCTTCCTCGACCGCACGGGTGACGAAATTCACACCGCGATGGAAGCCGGCGCGGTCGTGCGCAAGAACGACATGCGCAAGGCGGCCTGGATCGGCGCCTATGAGGATTGGAACGTCGATACCGGCCTGGCCTGCGGCCTGCGCGGGCGCGCGCAGATCGGCAAGGGCATGTGGGCCATGCCCGACATGATGGCCGCGATGCTGGAACAGAAGGTCGGGCATCCCAAGGCGGGTGCGAACACCGCCTGGGTGCCCTCGCCCACCGCGGCCACGCTGCATGCGCTGCACTACCACCAGATCGACGTGGCGGCGCGGCAGGAGGAACTGGTCGCGGGCGGCCGCCGCGCGAAGCTGGACGACATCCTGACCGTGCCGCTGGCCACCGACACCAACTGGTCCCCCGCCGACGTGCAGGCGGAACTGGACAACAACGTCCAGTCCATCCTCGGTTATGTCGTGCGCTGGGTGGACCAGGGCGTGGGCTGTTCGAAGGTGCCCGACATCAACGATGTCGGGCTGATGGAGGACCGCGCGACGCTGCGCATCTCCTCCCAGCACATCGCCAATTGGCTGCGCCATGGCGTGGTCACCTCGGTGCAGGTGATGGAGACGATGAAGCGCATGGCTGCCGTTGTGGACCGGCAGAACGCCGGCGACGCGGCCTACAGGCCGATGGCGACGGGGTTCGATGGATCGGCCTTCAGGGCGGCTTGCGACCTGGTCTTCGAAGGGGCGAAGCAGCCGAACGGGTACACCGAGTTCGTGCTCACGAGGCGGCGGCGGGAAGCCAAGGCCGCGGCGTGATCTTCGGCTGAAACCAGCAGCGGATGGCGGCACGCCGTGTTGCCGTCCGCGCAGACGACGCTAGATCGAATTGCCAGGCGTGTTTCCTGTTGCCAATGCGGCACGTCGTTGGCACGGCGGTTTCGGCACGCGCGGCGCCCGCAGACCGCCGGCCGGCTTTGATAGCGCCCAGGGTTGCAGGGCGCCTCTCGCGGCACCACTTCCTCCCTCATCGTATGTTTCCCAGCACCGTGACTAAACGAGGCGTCGGCGCCGCGGCAACGCAGCGTACCAAAAAGGCGTTCGTTTAGCGTCGAACGGGCAGCGCGCGGGAATCACGCGGTGTGCACCGAGGCGACGGGCGAGATTCGGCGAAGCCGCAGCGGTCCGCTGCAACCCCGAACGAGCAATTGGCGTTTTGATTGCCAGCGCGATGGCTCGTCACCGGGTTCGGCTGCATTGGCTAGGCGAATTCTTGGCTGCCACGACACGTCACGAGAACAGGATGGTTTCGGACAGCGCCGACTGCTGTTTGCCGCGTCAACGGCAACCGGCGAGGTCTGAAAATGTCATGGGCGCGTGCCGCCTGACGGCCGGCAGCTTCGGGTGTCGGCCACTGATGGACTCAACGGCTTACCCGCGGGATCCGCGCGGGTGACCAACAGGAGCAGCGCCACCATGACGTCGTCGGCCCCGCCGCTGCATCGCATTGCATTTCTCGGCAATCACCCACCGCGGATGTGCGGCTTGGCCACTTTCACCGGCGATCTCCGCAACGCCGTGGCCGGCGCGTTGCCAGATGCCGAATGCTTCGTCATCGCCATGTCGGAGGCCGGCGCCAGTTACCAGTATCCATCCGACGTGTGGCTGCAGATTCCGGAGAACGATGCGCGCGCCTATGGTCGCGCCGCGGAATTCCTGGGCGATGTCAACGCAGACGTGCTTTGCGTCCAGCACGAATACGGCATTTATGGCGACCGCGACGGGGAACGGGTACTGACCCTTCTCGAAGGCGCCACGATGCCGGTGGTCGCCACCCTGCATACGGTGCTCGACAACCCGACTCGTGGACAGCGCCGCGTGATGGACGAAGTGATTCGCCATGCCGGGCACCTGGTGGTGATGACCGAACGGTCCAAGCGGATTTTGGCCAGCGTCCATGATGTCCGTGCCGACAGAATCACCGTCATCCCGCACGGCATTCCGGAGACCCCGCCATCCGGCAGCAAGGCCGAATTCGATGCGATCGGGCGCACCGTCCTGCTCACCTTCGGGTTGCTCTCACCTGGCAAGGGGATCGAACAGGCCATCCGCGCCATGCCCGCGATCGTCGCGCGCCGGCCGGATGCGCTCTATCTCGTCGTCGGCGCCACGCACCCGAACATCCTTCGCCGCGAAGGTGAGGCGCACAGGGATTCACTCAAGCAACTGGCTGCGGAACTTGGTGTCAGCGACCATGTCCGCTTCGTGGATCGCTTCGTCGACCTGCCGACCCTCACGCGCGCCATCGCCGCGGCCGACATCTACCTGACCCCCTATCTGAACGAGGCTCAAAGCGTCTCGGGCACGCTGGCCTACAGCTTCGGCATGGGCAAGGCGGTGGTCTCGACGCCGTATTGGCACGCAGCCGAATTGTTGGCGGATGATCGCGGCGTCCTGGTGCCCTTCGCCGATCCTGCTGCCATCGCCAGCAGTGTGATCGATCTTCTCGACGATCCTGATCGGCTGCAAGCCATGCGAGAAAGGGCCTACGCGCTCGGACGGGACATGCGGTGGTCGCGAATCGGGGAACGCTATCGGGACCTGTTCCAGCGCGCGAGGCTTGATGCGTCCCGTCGCTCCGGTCCGCGGTTGGTATCGGTTGCGGGGACGGCGGCCGTTCCGGGCGTCGTGGCGCCATTGCGGCCCGCGACGACGGATGCGGTCCCCATGGTCCCGTCCTTGAACCTCCGTCATCTGACCAAGTTGCTGGACTCCACGGGGCTTGCGCAGCATGCCACGTTGTCGGTCCCGGACCGGGCGCATGGCTATTGTCTCGACGACAATGCGCGCGGGCTGATCCTCGCCACGCAATTGATGGCCGGTCGCGCGTCTCAGTCGCCAGCTTCCGATCTGTGCGACAGGGCCACGGCCTTCGTGCAGCACGCCTGGGATGGAGAACTGGGGCGGTTCCGCAATTTCATGTCCTATGACCGTCATTGGCTCGAAGCCGCCGGCTCCGATGACAGCCATGGCCGCGCCGTCTGGGCCATCGGAACCGTCGCAGCGGCGGCGGCCGATCCGTCGCACCGGACCTGGGCGTACCGTCTTATGGAGAAGGCCGCGCCACCTGTCCTGACCTTGACGTCCCAACGCGCCTGGGCCTTTGCCCTGCTGGGCGTTCTGGAATGCCTGGCGACACGCGCGGAGGATTTGCGGCTGATACGGTTGCGCACGGTCCTCGCGGAACGTCTGTATGACCACCTGCGCGGCAATCGTCGGGAAGGCTGGACCTGGTTCGAGGGCGTGTTGTCCTACGACAATGCGCGGCTGCCGCAGGCGCTGATCGCCGCTGGGCATCAGGCCGGGCGGGCGGAGTGGACGTCGTTGGGGATCGCCGCGCTGGAATGGCTGTGCAAGGCGCAGCGGGCCGAGGCCGGTCATTTTCGACCCATCGGCTCTGAAGGATTCTGGCGTCGCGGTGGCGAACGTGCCGTGCACGACCAGCAGCCGCTGGAAGCCGCAGCGACTGTCGGTGCCTGCGTCGCGGCCTGGCGGGCCACCGACGATGGCACCTGGTTGACGGAGGCCCAGCGCGCCTTCGCCTGGTTCCTCGGCGACAATGACCTGGGACAGTCGCTGTTCGACGCGGACACCGGCGGATGTTGCGACGGTCTGCTGTGTGACCGGGTGAACCGAAACCAGGGCGCGGAGTCGACACTGGCCTACCTGATGGCGGCCGCGGAGCTTCGCACCGCCCTGGCCACGGCCGCCGCCAGCGACATCGTGCAGGTGGCCGAGTGACGGGTACCGCGGGCGACCTGCGCCGTCTTTCGATACTGATCGAACCCGATCCCTCTCGCGTCATCCTGCGGCCGTTCCTCTCCGCACTCGACCCCCGCGACCTGCACCGCTCAGACCTGATGCGCGCGACGCGCCTGATCGATCGAATCCTTGCGACCGACGTTGCGACGATCGAGGCGGAGCTTGCGGTGACATTGCGCGATTTCGGCCCGCGCCACGCCGATCTTCCAACCACGCTGGCCGAACGCTACGCCCAGATTCGCGATCTGGTGGGTCTGAAGGAGGATCCGGTCGAGGCGCGGCGCCTCCTCATCGGCGCGTATTTCAGCAATGAGTACAGCTTCCAGTCCACCGCGCTGTTCAACCCATCCATTGTCCAGCACCCGGACCAGACGGGGCTGGGCGAAGGCGAGTTGCGCGTCATCATGAGCCTGCGCGCCACGGGCGAGGGACACATCAGCTCGATCTGTTTCTGTTCGGGCGTGATTGACGGGGCGGGGGACATCCAGCTCGATCCACCGGGGCGCTTCGCGACAACGCCTCGCCGCAGCACCGCAATGCGGTTGGAGGACGCTTACGACGTCACTTTTGGCCCTGCGACGGCGCTGAATGAACGCGTGATCTTTCCCATCACGCAGCAGCAGCGCAACGGCATCGAGGATGCGCGGCTGGTTCGCTTCGTCGGAGATGACGGCGAGGCCTGCTACTTCGCCACCTACACCGCCTATTCCGGTCGGGAGATCGCGCCCGAGATGCTGCGGACGGAGGATTTCCGGCGCTTTTCCTTTGTCCCGCTGCGTGGGGACTCGGTCAGTAACAAGGGCATGGCGCTGTTCCCTCGCCGCGTTGGCGGCCGTTACGCGATGCTGGCGCGGTCGGACGGCGAGACGCTTCAGTACGTGCAATCCGATGATCTGCATGTCTGGAACGACCCGAAGGAGATCCTTGCCGCGTCGGAACCGTGGGAGTTCGTGCAGATCGGCAATTGCGGCAGCCCGATCGAATTGCCTGAAGGTTGGCTGATCATCACGCATGGCGTCGGGCCGATGCGGCGATACTGCATCGGTGCCGCCCTGCTCGATCTGCATGATCCGAGCCGCATGATCGCTCGGCTGGTCACGCCGCTGCTCACAGCGGTTGGAGATGAGCGGGATGGCTATGTGCCGAACGTCGTCTATTCCTGTGGGTCGATCGTCCATGCCGGGATGTTGATCCTCCCCTACGCGTCGTCGGACACCGCGACACGCTTTGCTGTGATCCCCGTTTCGGCCTTGCTCGCCGCGATGCGCTGAACCCAGGAGCGCCCCCGCTCGGGCGCCGGGACATACCGGCGCGACGCGCCTTGCGTCGTCGCTAAGGGTGACCGCCCAAAGGCTACGGAGATCCGGGGCTTCGAACTGTCCTATTGTGACGATCTGACCATACCGCTTTACGAAGGATGCGCCTGGTCCCGGCGAGCAACTTGCCATCCGGCCCCAAACCGGCTTCAAGGCGCGCCCCCCTCCCGGACCGGTTCCCCATGCGCCCCGCCATCGGTATCGATTTCGGCACGACCAACAGTGTGGTCGCCATCGTCGGCGCCGACGGTTCGGTGCGCACACTTCGCCATGCGACCGGCGACGTCTTCCGCTCGGTGCTGTGCTTCTGGGCCGGTGCCGATGGCCGCCCCCACAACGCCGCCGGGCCGGCGGCGATCGACGCCTATCTCGAGGAACCGCTTGAGAGTCGGCTGATCATGTCGATGAAATCCTATCTTGCGCAGCGCAGCTTTACCGAGACGCGCATCTTCGGCCGCGCCTGGGGCCTGGAAGGGCTCGTCGCGGTCTTCCTGCGCAAGCTGCTCGGCCCCTTCGCCGCCGAACTCGCGGATGCGCGGGTGACGGTCGGCCGGCCGGTGCGTTTCGTCGGCGAACGCGCCGATGACGGCTTTGGCGAGACACGCTTGCGCGGGGCATTCGCCGAGGCCGGGCTGCCGCAGGTCGGGGTCGGGTTGGAACCGGCGGCCGCCGGCCATCGCTTCGCCCGCGACCTCGAGCAGGCCGCGACCGTGCTGGTGGCGGATTTCGGCGGCGGCACATCCGACTTCTCGGTGCTGCGGTTCGACCCCGGTCCGCCGCGGCGCGTGACGGCGCTGGGCCATGCCGGCGTGGGCATCGCCGGCGATGCCTTCGACTACCGCATCATCGACAATGTCGTCTCCCCGCTGCTGGGTAAGGGCACGGCCTATTCCATCATGGGTGGCGAACCACTGCCGGTGCCGCCGGCCTGGTACGCATCCTTCGCGCGCTGGAACCAGCTTTCGATGATGCGCGCACCACGCACGCTGCGCGACATCGCCGCCGTGGCGCGCACCGCCGACCACCCCGAGCGGCTGCACCAGCTGATCCAATTGATCGAGGATGACGCCGGCTATGCGCTGTACCGCGCCGTGTCGGGTGTAAAGGCGGCGCTGTCGGGCAACGAGGCCGCGACGCTCGACTTCGCGCATGGGGATTTCGGCCTGAAGGCCGAGATCGCGCGGCGCGATTTCGAGACCTGGATCGACCCCGAATTGCGCCGCATCGGCGCGGCCGTGGATGCGGCGCTGGTCGATGCAGGGCTGGATGCGGCGGCGGTGGACCGGGTGTTCCTGACCGGCGGCACCTCCCTGGTGCCGGCGGTGCGCCGCCTGTTCGAGGACCGCTTCGGCGCCGGTCGGATCGTCTCGGGCGGCGAATTCGTCTCCGTGGCCGAAGGGCTGGCGCTGATGGCGCGCGATGGGGCGACCATCGCGGCCTGATTGCGCGGCCCGGCGTTCAGAGCCCGTTTGGAAGGACCGGCATCGGCCCGGCCATCCATGCCAGGATACTGACGCGGGTGGCGGGGGGGGGGTCCGAGCCGGTGCCGGACGTATCAGACAGACACTCAGGTCATGGCGCGCGTCACGGCAGCGCCCACCGCGGCCAGGGCGCCATCGCGCCGCGCCGCCTGCGGCGACCCGTCGGTCAGGAAGGCGGTCACCACCAGCGGCGGCCGCCCGGCCGGCGGCCACATCACGCCGATCACGTTGCTCGTGGCGCGTGACCCGGTGCCGGTGCGGTCGCCCACCTGCCAGCCCGCCGGCAACCCGGCACGCAGGCGCGCATCCCCGGTCCGATTGGCCCGCAGCCAACCGACGAACAGGGTGCGGCTCGCCGGTGACAGGGCATCGCCCAGTGCCAGGCGCCGCAGCGTCGCCGCCATGGCGCCGGGTGTCGACGTATCGCGCGGGTCGCCGGGCGTTGCCTCGTTGAGCGCCGGTTCGACGCGGTCCAGCCGCGTCACCTCATCCCCGGTGCGGCGCAGCCAGGCGGTCAGCCCCGCCGGCCCACCGATGGTCGCAAGCAGAAGGTTGGCCGCGGCATTGTCGCTGATGGTCATGGTCGCGTCGCAGAGTTCCGCGACCGTCATGCCCTCCTCGCCCACACGCCTCTCGGTAACCGGGGACCAGGCGATGAGGTCGGATCGTTCGATGCGGATGCGCCGGTCGAGCCGTTCCTGCCCGGCATCGACCCGCGCCAGCACCGCCGCAGCCAGGGGCGCCTTGAAGGTGCTGCACATCGGAAAGCGTTCAGCCAGGCGGTGCCCCGCTTCGCGCCCCGTGGCGGTATCCAGGACGCCGACGCCGAGCCGGCCACCGAACGCAGACTCGATGCGCGCGAATTCGGCCGGCAGGGCGTCGAGGCCCGCCGCGGCGGCGGCACGTGCCGCGTGCCCCAGCGCGAAGGCGGCCGCCGCGCCGATGATGCCGTGTCGTCTGCCGATCATGTCCTCGTCCTTCGTTGGTGGTGGGCGGAGACATGGCCGGCGGCGCGGGTCACCACAAACGATCAATCCTTGCCAAAGCCCCTAGATTTTCTAATGCCAGTGCCATGACCCTGCCGCCGCTGCCCCTCAACGCGCTGCGGGCCTTCGAGGCCGCCGCCCGCCACCTCAGCTTCACCCGGGCTGGCCTTGAACTGCGCGTAACGCAGGCCGCGGTCAGCCACCAAGTGAAGGGGCTGGAGGACATCCTGGCGGTGAGGCTGTTCCGCCGCCTGCCGCGCGGCCTGGCACTGACCGAGGAAGGCGAGGCCCTGCTGCCGGTGCTGACCGACGCCTTCCGCCGCATCGGGACGACGCTGAACCGCTTCCAGGGGGGGCGTCCGCAGGAAATCCTGACCCTTGGGGCCGTCAGCACCTTCGTCACCGGCTGGCTGTTGCCGCGACTGCCCGGCTTCCGCGCCGCCCACCCCTTCATCGACCTGCGGCTGCTGACCAACAACAACCGCGTGGATCTTGCCGGCGAGGGGCTGGACGCCGCGATCCGCTTCGGCGACGGCGCCTGGCACGGCACCGCGGCCACGCGCATCCTGGCCGCGCCGCTGTGCCCGCTCTGCGCGCCGGAGGTCGCAAGGCGGCTGCGCGGCCCCGCCGACCTGCTCGGCGAGACATTGCTGCGGTCCTATCGCGTGGATGAATGGGAGAGCTGGTGTGCGGCAGCCGGGATCGCCGCGCCGACCATTCGCGGCTTGGTGTTCGATTCGTCCCTGGCGATGGCTGATGCGGCGGCGCAGGGCGCCGGCGTCGGCCTGCTGCCCGCCCGCATGTTCGACCGCGATCTGCGCCAGGGGCGGCTGGTGCGGCCCTTCGCGGCTGAGGTCACGCTCGGTGCCTATTGGCTGACCAGGTTGCAGGCGCGGCCAGAAACCGCGGCGATGGCGGCGCTGCGCGGATGGCTGGTGGACCAGGCGGCGATGGAAGCGCCGTGATTGGCGCCGGCCTTCTTGGCTTTGGCGGCAAGCTGGCTTAGAGCAGGTCGCGCCTGCCTGGAATCAGTCGGGCGCGTGAAGATGCTCGCTCAAACCAAGGTGTAGAGCGGGCTGCGCCCGGTCGTCACCCGTCGGGCGCAGCAGGACGCTTGTTCCATCAACAGTATTGAGCGGATTGCGCCGGCGGCATGGTCGGCACGCCGCTCCGCGCCGGACAGGTCCGGCGGCCGTCAATCGCAGAGGCAACACCCCATGGCCGACACGCTTCCCGACCGGCTCTCGACCGATCCTTCGAGCCCCTTCTTCAATGAGGAGCTACTGCAGCGCGGCGTGGGCATCCGCTTCCGCGGGGAGGAAAAGACCAATGTCGAGGAGTACTGCATCTCCGAAGGCTGGGTGCGGGTCAGCATGGGCAAGGCGGTGGACCGCCGCGGCAAGCCGCTGACGCTGAAGCTGACCGGGACGGTCGAGGCCTATATCCGCACGCCGGAAACGCCGGGCGCCTGACCGGCCGGCGCCCGCCGATCGCGGCGGGCGCCTTCTCTCGCGTTCAGCCGCCGACAGCCGCCATCGGTGCGCGCCCCCGCGCGGCCAGCCACGCCTCCATCCGCGCCAGCGCCTGGTCCAGCAGCGCATCGCCCTTGCAGAAGGCGAAGCGGACATAGTGGTTGGGCGCGCCTTCGGTGGCGTAGAAGGCGGTGTTCGGGATCGCCGTGACCTTGGCTTCCTCGGTCAGCGTGCGGCAGAAGGACACGTCATCGCCGTTCCAGCCCAGCGGGCGGACATCGGTGGTGATGAAATAGGTCCCCTTGGTCTCCAGCACGCCGAAGCCCAGCCGTGCGAGGCCCGCGGCCAGCCGGTCCCGCTTGTGCTCCAGATGGGACGAAAGGCCGGCGAAATACGCGTCATCCTTCATCAGCCCCACCGCCACGCCGCGCTGAAGATTGGGGGGCGTGGTGAAGGTCAGGTTCTGGTGCGCCTTCGTCACATTGCCCGCGAGCGACTTGTCACAGGTGATGTAGCCGACCTTCCACCCTGTCAGGCTGAATGTCTTGCCGGCGGAGCCGATGCGCATGCAGCGTTCGCGCATGCCCGGCAGGGTCATAAGCGGGATGTGCTTCCAGCCATCGAAGGTCAGGTGCTCATACACCTCGTCGCAGATCGCGTAGCAATCGTGACGGGCGATCAGGTCGGCGATGAAGGCGAGTTCGGCGGCTGTGAACACCTTGCCGGTCGGGTTCATCGGCGTGTTGAACAGGATCGCCTTGGTCTTGGGGCCGAAGGCGGCGGCCAGTTCGGCACGCGGCAATTCCCAGTGCGGCGGGGACAGGCGCACCAGCTTCGGGATCGCGCCCAACAGCTTCACCACCGGCAGGTAGGTGTCGTACAGCGGTTCGATCAGCACGCATTCGTCGCCGGGGTTCAGCACCGCCATCAGACAGGCGGTGATGGCCTCCGTGGCGCCCGAGGTGACGATGACCTCGGCATTCGGGTCGGCATCGATGCCGTAGAACCGCTTGGCATGGGCGGAGACGGCTTGGCGCAGTTCCGGCAGGCCGGTCATCGGCGGATATTGGTTGCGGCCGTCCAGCAGCGCATCGGCGGCGGCGCGCACCACGTCCTCCGGCCCATCGTAATCGGGAAAGCCCTGGCCGAGATTGATGGCCTGGTGCTGGTTCGCCAGGGCCGACATGACCGTGAAGATCGTGGTGCCGGTGGCGGAGAGAAGCGCGTTCTGCGGCTGCATCGGCCTCAAACTTTGGCTGCGTGTGATGGTGGGCGGTTATGCCGCCGCCGTGTCAGGGGAGCAACCGCCTGGATGCACCGGCCGGTCACGGAAACGCCCGCTCAGTAGGCACTTTTTGCTTATTTTTCATGCATTTTGCCTGGTCGTTCGGCCATGCTGCGGCGCGGCCGGCAATTTTCCGTGGACGGGTGCGATTGCTGGTCCGGCATGGCGCGTGCAATACCCGGCGCGTGGCCTGCTTCCGCCGGAACAGGCCGCACGCCGGACACGGGAACGATTGACCGGGACAACCGGGAGGACGGCCAAGGCGCTGGATTGCAGTGCTGCGGGCCGCTGGACAGGAGCCGATGAAGAAGATCGAGGCGATCATCAAGCCCTTCAAACTCGATGAGGTGAAGGACGCGCTGCATGAGATCGGGCTCCAGGGCCTGACCGTCGTCGAGGCCAAGGGCTTCGGGCGGCAGAAGGGGCATACCGAGCTGTATCGCGGCGCCGAATACGTCGTGGATTTCCTGCCGAAGGTGAAGATCGAGGTGGTGTGCAGCGACGACATGATGGACCGCGCCGTGGAAGCCATCCAGGCAGCCGCGCGTACCGGCCGGATCGGTGACGGCAAGATCTTCGTGTCCGACATCGCCGAGGTGATCCGCATCCGCACCGGCGAACGGGGCGACGACGCGGTCTGACCGCGCGCTACGCCGCCCTTCCCCTGGCGGGGGGCGGTGCCTGGTTCGACGACGGCGCCTGCGCGCCGGTCGGGCTGGAACACGGGGATGGCGCGGCATCGGCCGCACCGCCCCGCACGCCGGGCCATGCCGCGGGTTCCGAAGCCGCGGCACGGATCAAGGTTTCGGGTTTTCGCAGTCAGGCAACAGGACCGCACATCATGGCCAAGAAGCCAGCCGCCCCCGCAGGTGGCTCCGACGTCTCCAAGGTTATGGAGATGATCAAGGAACACAGCGTCGAGTACGTCGATCTGCGTTTCACCGACCCGCGCGGCAAGTGGCAGCACACCGCCCAGCACGTCTCGACCGTCACCGAGGACGTGTTCACGGACGGCTTCATGTTCGACGGCTCCTCGATCGCCGGCTGGAAGGCGATCAATGAATCCGACATGATCCTGATGCCGGACCCGACCACGGCCTGCATGGATCCGTTCTCGGCCAAGCCGCAGCTGATCCTGATCTGCGACATCTTCGAGCCGTCCACCGGCCAGCTGTATGCGCGCGACCCGCGCGGCACCGCGAAGAAGGCCGCGGCCTATGTCGCTTCGTCCGGCGTGGGCGATACCGTGCTGATCGGCGCTGAAGCGGAATTCTTCATCTTCGACAGCGTGAAGTTCGGCACCGGCGGCAACTACGGCATCTACCAGCTCGACAGCGTCGAGGGTCCCGGTGCGTCCCTGAAGGACTACCCGGAAGGCAACATGGGCCACCGCCCGGGCGTCAAGGGCGGCTACTTCCCGGTCTCGCCGGTCGATGGCGATGTCGACCTGCGCGCCGAGATGCTGTCCACGATGGGCGAGATGGGCCTGCCGATCGAAAAGCATCACCATGAGGTGGCGCAGTCCCAGCACGAGCTGGGCACCCGCTTCGGCAAGCTGGTCGAGATGGCCGACCAGATGCAGATCTACAAATACTGCGTGCACAACGTCGCCCACAGCTACGGCAAGACCGCGACCTTCATGCCGAAGCCGATCTATGGCGACAACGGCTCGGGCATGCACACGCACATCTCGATCTGGAAGGCGGGCAAGCCGCTGTTCGCGGGCAATGGCTATGCCGACCTATCGGAGCTGTGCCTGTACGCCATCGGCGGCATCATCAAGCACGCCAAGGCGATCAACGCCTTCACCAACCCGTCGACCAATTCCTACAAGCGCCTGATCCCGGGCTTCGAAGCGCCGGTGCTGCTGGCCTATTCGGCGCGCAACCGCTCAGCGTCCTGCCGCATCCCCTACACCACCAACCCGAAAGCCAAGCGGGTCGAGGTGCGCTTCCCCGACCCGACCGCCAACCCGTATCTGGCGTATTCGGCCATCACCATGGCGGCGATGGACGGGATCAAGAACAAGATCCACCCCGGCGACCCCATGGACAAGGATCTGTACGACCTGCCGCCGGAGGAGCTGAAGGACATCCCGACGGTGTGCGGTTCGCTGCGCGAGGCCCTGGAATCGCTCGCCGCCGACCACGAGTTCCTGCTCGCCGGCGATGTGTTCTCCAAGGAGCAGATCGAGTCCTACATCGAGTTGAAGTGGAACGAGGTGTTCCGCTTCGAGCACACCCCGCACCCGGTCGAGTTCGAGATGTACTACTCCGCCTGATCCCATCCGGATCGGACGCTTCGAAGGGGCCTCGCGCATCGCGCGGGGCCCTTTTTTCGTCGCCTGTGATCCAGGTCTCACGCCGGCCCGCGATGGTGAAACGCTTCCTGTTCGTAACGTCCGACCGGTCCTAGACAGCGCGCCATCAACGCTGTCGCACGGAGACCAGCACCAATGTCGTTCATGGAAGACCTCGTCGCCCTCGCCAACGAAGCCCTCGGCAAGCGGGGCAGCAACCTCGCCGAAGTGGCGACCATCGTCAGCAAGGCGACCAGCCTGCCGCAGTTGATGGCCGCGAAGGATGAAGCGACGCGCTGGTCGCGCAACGTGTCCTACGCCTTCACCTCCGACATGGAGGGTCCGCAAGCCGAGGCCGTCGCCTACGCCTCCCGCGCCCAGGAAGGGCCCGCGGATGCGCTGCGGCACTGCTACCTCGCCGCCATGCTGGCGCGCGACATCGGCTACACCGATGCGATGGACGTGCTGGTGGCGCATGAGATGAACGCCGACTGGGGAACGCCCGCCTCGCGGATGGACCTGCACAACAATGCCGTCGGGCTCGAGATCGGGACGCGGATGAAGGCGGCATCCGATGCGGACCTGCAGGTCGCGACGCTGGACGCCTTCCTGCAAGGCCGGCTTCGCGTGCTGGATCACAATGACGGCGACAAGCTGGTGCCGACGCGGTCGCTGACCTTCGGGCGGTGACGCGGGCCGCCTGCGGCGGCGCCTTTGATTCACCCATCAGGCTGCCCGGGCCATGCCCCCGCTGAGGTCGGGTTCCAACACACCCGGCGCGAAACGCTCTCAGCCCGTGTTGAGAGCGTGATGGCCGCAGATGCGACGGCACCGGATCGAGCGTTCTCACCCGCCTGACTGCGTACACTCAGGGCGATCTGCTTTAGGGTGCTCCCTCCTTGTGAGGGTGCCAGTTTTGATCGAGCAGTATGGGTGGTCGGATGCGTTGCGGCTGGCGTTCGAGCCGCATGCGCGCGCCGGCTACACCCCCGGGCGCATCATCGTCCAGCAGCGCCTGGAAAACCTGGTGGCCACCGATGTCGGCGTCCTGAGCGCCAGGCTGTCTGGGCGCCTGCGTCACGAGGCCCGGGAGGCGGGCCATCCCGCCGCCGGCGACTGGGTGGCTCTGTCGGCCAATGCCGGCGCCGGTACCGCCACCCTCCATGCCGTCCTGCCTCGCCGCACGGCCTTCGTGCGTCGGGCGGCCGACAGCGTGCAGACCCTGCAGGTCATCGCCGCCAATATCGACGTCGTTTTCGTCGTCACCTCGCTGAACGCCGATCTCAATCCGCGCCGGCTCGAACGCTTCCTCGCCGCTGCCTGGCAGAGCGGCGCGCGGCCCGTGGTGGTGCTGACCAAGGCCGACCTGTCCGATCAACCCGAGGTCCAGGCCGCGGAGATCGCCACCCTGGCGGCCGGCTGCCCCGTGATCATCGTCTCCGTGCGCCAGGGTGTCGGGCTCGGCAGCCTGATGGAACACATCACGCCGGGTGAGACCTGTGTGCTGATCGGCTCCTCGGGCGTCGGGAAATCGACGCTGGTCAACGCCCTGCTGGGCGAGGAGCGGATGGCGACCCAGGACATCCGCGCGGCGGATGCGCGGGGCCGTCACACCACCAGCCATCGCCAGCTGATCCTGCTGCCTGGCGGCGGGTTGATCCTGGACACGCCGGGCATCCGCGAAGTCGGCCTGATCGATGCCGATGCGGGGCTCAGCACGGTGTTCGAGGACATTGAGCGGCTCGCCCAGGATTGCCGGTTTCGCGACTGCGGACACGACACCGAACCCGGCTGCGCGGTGCGTGGCGCGCTGGATTCCGGCCTGCTCGATGCCGAACGATGGGCGCATTTCCAGAAGCTGAGCCGGGAACTGGCGGCGCTGGGCGTGACAAAGGACCGCATGGCGCAGGAGGTCGAACGCCGTCGGCTGGCGTCGTTGCAGCGGGCGTATCGTTCGACGAAGAAGGATCTGCTGGACCCGGAGGGCTGAACCCTCGCGACACTTGGAGCGTCCTGCGCAAGACGCTCGATGCCTTGGTTTGAGCGGGCATCTTCACGCGCCTGGCCGCATGCGGCCAGGCAAGCTAAGCCCCGACGGGGCGTGCGCTCTGCGCCGCGCTCCCTTCAGGCCGCCGCCCGCGCCGACATGCAGCGCGCATAGGCCGCGACGAAGCGATCCACATCCTCCTCGTCATTGTACACATGCGGGCTGATCCGCAGCCGCCCCAGCCGCGGCGCGGCGAAGGCCTTCTCGGCGGCCAGCGCGTCGATGAATCCTGCCGGCATGCCGGCGGGGAAGGACACGCACAGGATGTGCGGCGCGCGCAGCCCGCGCTTCGGCAGCACCGCACCCGCTGCGGCCAGGCCGTCCTCCAGCCGCGCCGTCAGCATCGCGCAGCGTTCGGCGACCGCCGCGTGCCCCCAGGATGCCATCAGTTCCAACGCCACAGCCGACATCTCCAGGCCGACGAAATGGTCGCGCTCGCCCATGTCGAACCGCCGGGCGGTGGGGGCGTAGGACAGGTCGGACAGATACGGCGTGCGGTCGTTCAGCACGCCACGGCGGCCGAAGCCGGTCTGTTCCAGCGGCACGCCGTCCTGGTGACGCTTGGCGATGTAGATGAAGGCGCGGCCATAGGGACCGAGCACCCATTTGTAGGTCGGGAAGATCAGGAAATCCGGATCGATGCGCGCGACATCGAGGTCCATCATCCCCGCGCCATGCGTCGCATCGATCAGCAGCGCCGCCCCCTTGGCCTTCAGCGCCTTCGCGATCCTGTCCATGTCCAGCACCGCACCATCGGCCCAATGCAGGTTGGAGATCGAGGCGATCGAGATCGGCGCACCCGGCGCCGCGATCGCCTCCTCCATCGCCGCGGTCCAGTCGCCATCGGCCGGGCGCTTCACCGTCTCGACCGTGAAGCCTTGCGCGGGTGCGCGGGCGAGCCATTCCAGAACCGGTGAGGAATGATCGTCCTCGAACACCAGCACGCGCGACCCGGCGGGCGGGGCGAAGATCTTGCCCGCCACGGCGACGCCGTAGGAGACGGAGGGGATGATCGCGACGTCTTCGGCCGCCGCGCCGATCAGCGCCGCGGCGGCGGCGCGGCAGCGTTCGATCACGCGCCCCGGCAGCGCCGCATCGACATCCCACGGCCGGCCCTTGCGCCCGACGCCCATGCGGCCCGCCTCCTGCACCGCCAGCGGCAGCGGCGACCAGGCGGCGGCGTTGAGGTAGGCGACATCGCGCGGGATGTCGAAGAGGTGGCGTTGGGAACCGAGCATCGCGGGCATCCTTGGACGGGCTGGCGGTGAGCCTAGACCAGCCGGCCCGCAGGGCAACATGGCGAAGGGCCTCGGCGCCGCGCTGTCATCCGCCTGCCCCCCACATGTCGTGCCGCCACGTCGGAATTTCCCCAGATGTCGCGCATTTTTACCTTTCGTTAGCCGAATCGGCCCCAGTCCTGTGGCGCCCGAGGGGCCGGCCCGGCTGGTGCCATGACGGCGAACACGAGCGATGAGGATGACAAAATGTCTCACCACATGGAGCCCGCCGACACGATCGCGGCCGAAGACCTGCCGCTGGCCGATCTCGCCTTCGACGGACAGGTGGGCGCGGCGCTGCACCACCGCCGCCGCCGGCTTGGCCTGACGGCGACGCAGGTGGCGCGTCGCGTCGGCATCACCCAGCGGCGGATGTCGCGGCTCGAATTGGGGCTGGAGCCGCTGACGCTGCGCCTCGCGCTCAGCCTGGGCGCGGCGCTGGACATGCCGGCGGGGTGGTTCCTCGGGGTCGATGCCGCGGCCATGCCCCAGGCCATCGGCATCAGCGTCCAGCAGGCCCATGACCATTGGGCGCAGGCCTTGGCGCTGCGCATCGCCGCCACCGGCGCGGACCAGATTCAGCACTGAGAGGCTGAATGGAAGCGCGCCTGCCGGCGCGTTTCCAGCGCCGGCACCCGCCGCCGGACAGCCAGGGTCCGGCGGCGCCTTCGGTGGCGGGATCCTGCCGCCGTCGGCTGGGCGTCCTGGCCCGAACAGGTGAAGATGCGCCAACACGCGCAAGGCAGAGCGGTTCCGCGTTGCGGACATGCCGGCCTTGCCCCGGACGGAAGACATGCCGATGAACAACGCCGTACTCATCGTGGGCGCCGGGCCGGTCGGCCTGACCATGGCTGCGGAGTTGGCGCGCTACCGCGTGCCGGTCCGCATCATCGACCGCGCCGCCGCGCGCACCGACAAGTCCAAGGCGCTGGTGCTGTGGTCGCGCAGCCTGGAACTGATGGACCGGCTGGGCTGCACCGACACCTTCGTCGCCGCGGGGCTGAAGGTCAGCGGGGCCAGCGTGCTCGCCGAAGGCCGGCGGATCGGCCATGTCGGCTTCGCCGCCGAGGGCACGCCGTATCCCTATGCCC
Source organism: Acetobacteraceae bacterium (assembly GCA_022842185.1). Classification (GTDB taxonomy): domain Bacteria; phylum Pseudomonadota; class Alphaproteobacteria; order Acetobacterales; family Acetobacteraceae; genus Neoroseomonas. The sequence continues at coordinate 6,352 of JALHQB010000013.1, read as the reverse complement.
TGATGATCCCGCAAAGCGACACCGAGCGCCTGTTGGAGGACCACCTGGCAAGCCGCGGCATTCGCGTGGAACGCCAGGTCGAACTGACCGCATTCACGCCCGGCGCCGACGGCGTGGACGCCACGCTACGCCACGCCGATGGACGCGAGGAGGCGGTGCGCACGCCCTGGCTGCTGGGGTGCGACGGCGCCCATTCCATCGTCCGCCACGGGCTGGGCATGACCTTTCAGGGCGACACCCTGCCCAGCCAATGGGTGCTGGCGGACGTCCACATCGCCAATGTGCCGACGCCGCCGGATGAACTCTCGATCTTCTGGCATGCCGATGGCGTGCTGGTGCTGTTCCCCATTTCTCCCGGCCGCTTCCGCATGATCGCGGATATCGGCGAGACCGCCGACACCGATGCACGCCACGACCCGACGCTGGAGGAAGTCCAGGTCCTGCTGGACCGCCGCGCTGGTGCCGGCATGCAGGCCTCCGATCCGATCTGGCTCTCCGGCTTCCGCATCAATGAACGCAAGGTCCGCGACTACAGCGCCGGGCGCGTGTTCCTGGCCGGCGATGCCGCGCATATCCACAGCCCCGCGGGCGGCCAAGGCATGAATACCGGCATGCAGGATGCCTTCAACCTGGCCTGGAAACTGGCGCTGGTGGCGCATGGCCATGCGGCCGCGGAGTCGCTGCTGCCGAGCTATGGCATCGAGCGCAGCGCCATCGGCGACATCGTGCTGGCCAATGCCGGGCGGATGACGGCGGCAGCCACCCTGCGCGGCGAATTCAAGCAGGGCGTGCGGAACCTGGTCGCGTCGGTCGTGCTGCAACTGCCGATGGTGCAACGCGCGATGGGGCAGACACTGACCGAGCTCAACATCGCCTATCCTGACAGCCCGTTGACCATCCGCGGTGGGCGGCACAGCGGCGGCCCGGCCGCCGGGGACCGCATGCCACCGACTGTCGGCGAACCGCCCGTTGGCGCCGGCGACGCGCCCCGCTTCGCGCTGTATGCTGAAGGCTCGCCCGACCTCACCGCACTCCTCGTCCGATACGGCACGCTGATCGAACCCGCGCCGCGCCCGCCGGTGACGGCCGGTGCGATGTGGCTGGTGCGCCCGGATGGTTATGTCGCGCTGGTCGCCCGTGCGGGCGATCATTCAGCCATTGCCACCTACCTGGACGCGATCGCGGTTGCTGCGGCCTAGGATTTTCCGAGCCGGACCGCCGACGAAAAGCTCTGCGCCTTGCTATGATCAGGCATCTTCACGCGCTTGGCTCAGCCCAGCCAGACGCGCTCTGCTCTACGCCTCCAGCATCTCCGGCGGTCCATAGACCAGCCGCCGTTCGCGCGGGCGATCGAACAGGCCGAGCAGCGCCTTGGCACGTTCGGCCGCATCCGCGGCACCGTCGAAAGCGACGCCACGCCGCGTGACTTCATCGGCCAGGCCGAGATACCCCATCCAGGCGCGGGTGAAGGTTTCGAGGTCCGCGGCGATCACGACGTCCACCGGATGCCCCGGATCCTTCATGCACAGATCCAGATGCGGATGCATGAAGACGAACCACCAGCTGCGCGTCACCGTGCGCGCCTGGCGCAGGTTGCGGAAGTCGAAGCGGATGACGAAGCGGCCTGCGGGAAAGGCCGAACGCGGGATTTGGCTGCGGACGCTCATCAGCAGGAAATGCGGGTCGAAATCCTCCGGTCGCAGGATGGCCTGCGTGTGGCGCTGGCCCCACAGGCTCAATGCCTCGATGATCGGGCGAAAATCCTCGCCCGCCGGCGTCAACGCATAGACGTTGCCGGGACCGCTGGGCTTGGTGGTGATCGAGATCACACCATGATGTTCGAGATCGCGCAGCCGCTGCGCCAGCAGCGTCTTGGACATCAGCGGCAGCCGTCGGCGCATGTCGTTGAACTGCGCCGGCCCTCCGCAGAGCTCGCGCAGGATCAAGGGTGTCCAGCGTTCGGCGAACAATTCGCAGGTTTTCGCCACGGGACAGAATTGTCCATATCCGGGCATCCCCGAACCATCGTGCCTCGGTGCAGGTGAAAGCAAGTCCATTTTCTGTCCTTGAAGCTGGCTTCGGCGACGGAGCACCGTCCGCGCATCGCAACGACATGCCGGGAGGCACCCATGCCGGACGCATTGACCACCGACCTGCCGACCATCGACTGGGTCGCGCGCGCCGACCAGATCGGGCAGCAGATCGCTGCCGACGCCTTGCGCCACGACGCCGATGACAGCTTCGTCGAGGAAGGATTCCGGGCGCTGAAGGCGGCGGGATTCTTCAAGGCGCTGGTGCCTGCGGAACTCGGCGGCGCGGGCGCCGACTACCGCATGATCTGCGACGCCATTCGCCGGCTCGCCACGCATTGCGGATCGACCGCCCTCGCCTTCTCCATGCATTCGCATCTGGTCGCGGTTCCCGCATGGCGCTGGCGGCACGAACAGGCGCCTGTCGAAGGCATGCTGAAACGCGTGGCGCATGAGGATCTCGTGCTGATATCAAGCGGCGGGTCCGATTGGCTGCCGAGCAACGGCCAGGCGATGAAGGTCGAAGGCGGCTTCCGCGTCACCGCGAAGAAGGTGTTCTCCAGCGGGTGCGAGATGGGCGACCTGCTGGTGACCAGCGCCATCCATGACGACCCGGACAAGGGCCCGACCGTCCTGCACTTCGCCGTGCCCTTCAAGGCGGAGGGCGTGAAGCGGCTCGACACCTGGCATGTCATGGGCATGCGCGGCACCGGGTCGCATGACGTGATGCTGGAGGATGTCTTCGTGCCCGATGCGGCGATCGTCGCGCGGCGTGAGCCGGGGAAGTGGCACATGCTGTTCCACCACATCTTCGTGCTCGCCTTTCCCCTGGTCTACGCGGCCTATGTCGGCGTCGCCGAAGGCGCGCGGGGGCGGGCGCTGGACATCGCGCGGCGCAAGCCGGGCAGCCACGCGCTGACCGCCATGGCGGGCAGGATGGAGAATGCCTTCATGGCCGCGGAGATGTCGCTCGACCGGATGATCCGAATCGCGGAGACAGAAGCGCCCGGCCCGGCACGCACCAGCCGCGCCGCCATCGCGCATACGCTGACCGCCAAGGCGGCGATCGAGACGGTGGAACGCGCGATGGAGCTGGTCGGCGGCGGTTCATTCTATCGCGACCTTGGGCTGGAACGCGCCTTCCGTGACGTGCAGGGCGCGCGCTTCCATCCGTTGCAGGAACTGCCGCAGATGGAACTCAGCGGCCGGCTGGCGCTGGGGCTCGGCATCGACGCCTGACCGTGATCGGCGTGACGTCGGGTGGCGGCGGGACCTGCCGCCACCTACAGCGTGATGGCCGCAGGTGCGGATGAACCCAAGGCCTGAATCACACGGTAAAGTATAAGATTGGAGCGGGATCGGTGCGCGGATGCAAACCGATCCCGCTCCAATCGTCATGCCGCCATCTTGCGGCATTGCTCCGCGCAGCGGCGGCACTCCTGGACGCAGTCATCCATGTCGCCGACCTGCTCGCAGCTCAGGGCGCATTCCTCGCAGACCTCGGCGCATTCGCTACAGGTGTGGCGATGGTGGTCGGTGCCGATCAGCATGAAGGCGGCCGAGGTCCGGCAGATTTCGGCGCAGGCCATCATGAGCCGGAAATGCGCAGGCTCCAGGTGCTTGCCGCCTGCCTCCAGGCAGTGGTGCATGGCGGTGCCGAGGCAGGTCGCGTGGCAGCGCAGGCACGCCTCCACGCAGGCGCCCATGTCGGCCGGAAGGTGATGCATCACCGCTCTCCCCGTGTCGGGCGGCCCATGGAAAACTTCGGCGCGGGGCGCCGCCGCATTCCCCACAGGCTTTCAACCGCAGGGCCAGGCCGAGGTTCGCCGGTTCCTGTCCGCCTGACCGCGGCGGTCAGACGTCAACGGCCTCCACATCAAGACTTGCCGCGTTTTCCTGAATGAACTGGAAGCGCAGCTCCGGCCTGCGGCCCATCAGTGCCTCGATCCGTTCCGATGTGTAGGCGCGGTCCTCGGGCGGCAGTACCACACGCAGAAGCGTGCGCTTCTTCGGGTCCATGGTGGTTTCCTTCAGCGAGGCCGGCGGCATCTCGCCCAAGCCCTTGAAGCGGCTGACCTCGACCTTCTGGTTCGGCTTGAAGCGCTGCTTCAGCACGCGTTCGCGATCGGCATCGTCCATCGCATAGACCGACACGCCGCCGGCCTGCAGGCGGTACAGCGGCGGCTGCGCCAGGAAGACGCGCCCCTGCCGCACCAGTTCCGGCAGTTCCTTGTAGAAGAAGGTCATCAGCAGGGCGGCGATGTGCGCGCCGTCCACATCGGCGTCCGTCATGATCACGACGCGGCCGTAGCGCAGGCGGGCGATGTCGAAGCGATCCCCGACGCCGCAGCCCAGCGCTTCGATCAGGTCCTTGAGTTCCTGGTTCTGCCGCAGCTTTTCCGTGCTGGCGGAAGCGACGTTGAGGATCTTGCCGCGCAGCGGCAGCACCGCCTGCGTCTCGCGGTCGCGTGCCTGCTTGGCCGAACCGCCGGCCGAATCGCCTTCCACCAGGAACAGTTCGGTGCCTTCCGAGGTGGCACGCGAGCAATCGGCCAACTTGCCCGGCAGGCGCAGCTTGCGCGTGGCGGATTTGCGTGGCGTGTCCTTCTCGGCGCGGCGGCGGATACGGTCCTCGGCGCGCTCGATGGCGAAGGCGAGCAGATTGTCGGCCGTCGCCGGGTCGCCAGCCAGCCAATGGTCAAAATTGTCGCGCAGGGCGTTCTCCACCAGCCGCGCGGCTTCCGGGCTGGTCAGCTTGTCCTTGGTCTGGCCCTGGAATTGCGGGTCGCGCACGAAGACCGAGAGCATGCCGGCGAGGCCGCCGAACAGATCCTCGGCGGTGACGGCGGCGGCGCGCTTTTCCTTCTTCAACTCGCCATAGGCGCGCAGGCCCTTGACCAGCGCGGCGCGGAAGCCGGCTTCATGGGTGCCGCCCTGCCCGGTCGGGATGGTGTTGGCGTAGGTGTTGAGAAAGCCCTCGGCGCGTTCCATCCAGGTCGCGGCCCATTCGACGCGGCCGGCGCCATCGGGGAATTCCGCCTGGCCGCTCCAGGGGGTGGCGACGACCGTCGCCTGGCCGGTGATCGCGGAGGCCAGGAAGTCCGACAGCCCCCCGGGGAAATGCAGCGTGGCTTCGGCCGGCGTCTCGTCCTTGATCAGCGCGGGGTCGCAGGACCAGCGGATTTCGACGCCGCGGAACAGATAGGCCTTGGACCGGCACAGGCGGTACAGCCGCGCCGGCTTGAATTCCTGCGTGGCGAAGATCTCGGGGTCAGGCTTGAAGCGGATGGTGGTGCCGCGGCGGTTCTGCACCGGGCCAGCATTCTTCAGCTTGGTGACCGGCTTGCCGCGTTCATAGGCCTGGGTGTGCAGTACACGGTCGAGCGCGACCTCCACCTCCAGCCGTTCGGCCAGGGCGTTCACCACCGAGGAGCCGACGCCGTGCAGGCCGCCCGAGGTGGCGTAGGCCTTGCCAGAGAACTTCCCGCCTGAATGCAGCGTGGTGAGGATCACCTCCAGCGCCGAGAGCTTTGGGAATTTCGGGTGCGGGTCGACCGGAATGCCGCGGCCGTTGTCGCGCACCGTCAGCCAGTTGCCGGCGGACAGCGTGACGTCGATGCGATCGGCATGGCCGGCCACCGCCTCGTCCATGGCGTTGTCGATGACCTCGGCGGCGAGGTGGTGGAGGGCATTTTCGTCGGTGCCGCCGATATACATGCCGGGGCGCCGGCGGACGGGCTCCAGCCCCTCCAGCACCTCGATATCCTTCGCCGAATACCCTTCGCCCTGCCCGGCGGCGCCTTTCCCTGCGCCGCCCCGGCCGAACAGATCGTTCATGTCTTGTTCCCTTGGCGTGCAGTCGGTTTACAGTCGTTCACCGATCTCACTCGAGCCCATTGTTTGATCGCGTGATTCAGACCTCCGGTGCCGTCGCACCTCCAGCCATCACGCTCCTGGCCGGCTGAGAATACCGGCCAGGGCGGCGGGAAACAACGCGTCACGCGAGTCGGGCTGTCATGCCCCCAATTCGAAACCGGAAACAGCCGCCTCGCGCGCCAGCCCCAGGCTCTCGGCGAAATTGTCCCGCCGCGCGATGTTGGTGGCAACCAACTGCCGTACCGCGGTCGGGGGTCCTGCCGCCGTGACCTGCCGCTCCGCGATCTGGAACGCGCCGGACGGCGCATAGCCGCGCAGTCCCCCCGGCCCTTCCACCAGCGCGAAGCCGGACTGGGCGGGGCGCACGCTGACCGCCTGGCCGGCGGCGACGCGGCCGATCTCCGGCGCGCCGGCTTCCGGCCGCAGGCGCAGCGACACCGTGGCGG
>JALHQB010000012.1 GCA_022842185.1 Acetobacteraceae bacterium | reverse complement strand
GCACTTGGCGGGCGCGCCGGGCCACGCGGGCCGGCGCCGGCGACGCGCCCGCGGCTGTTTGTCAATGACGGCGGTACGGCGCGGCCCGATGCCGGCTTCCTCGGGTTCGATGCGGGTCGTGTCGGCGGGGCGCCGGCACGGGCTGGCCGCCGGGGATAATCCCGGCGCGCTCCGCGGTCCCGTTTAGCGGGCACCAAGGCCTGAACTGATCCGGCACGCGGGGAACGCGCCCTGCGCCTGGCGGGGCATCCGGCGCGGCAGCCGGTGCCCCCCGCCCGGTCCTGGCCTCAATCGCCCGACGCGGCCTGTTCCAGCCGGTAGGGATGGGCCGGATAGGCGCCCAGGATGCGGAATTCCTTGGTGAAGAAGGCCAGTTCCTCGAAGGCGCGTTGCAGGGCGGGGCTGTCAGGGTGGCCATCCACGTCGCAGAGGAACTGCGTCGCGGAAAAGCGTCCGCCCACCATGTAGGATTCGAGCTTGGTCATGTTCACGCCGTTGGTCGCGAAGCCGCCCAGCGCCTTATAGAGCGCCGCCGGCACCGACCGCACGCGGAACACGAAGGTGGTGACGGTGTCGGGCGCGCCGACAGGTGGATACACCCGGTCGCGCGACATGACGTAGAACCGCGTGGTGTTGTGTTGCTCGTCCTCGACATTCCGCTTGAGGATCTCCAGGCCGTAGATCTCGGCGGCGAGCTCGGAGGCGATGGCCGCATCCTCGACCCCGCCGCGCTCGGCCACCAGATGGGCAGCGCCGGCGGTGTCGGCTTCGATCACCGCCTCCAGCTTCATCTCCTTCAGCAGGCGCAGCACCTGGCCCAGCGCGACCGGATGGCTGTGGGCGCGCTTCAGCGTGGCCAGCGTGGCGCCCTTGGGCGCGAGCAGGCAGTGTTCGACACGCTGGAAGTGTTCGCCGATGACGAACAGGCCCGATTCAGGCAGCAGGCGATGGATATCCGGCACCCGGCCGGCGAGTGAATTCTCGCAAGGCAGCATCGCCAAGGCGCAGCGACCTTCACGCAGCGCGACCATGGCCGCTTCGAAGGACGGGCAGGGCAAGGTGTCCCAGCCGGGATAGGCGGCACGGCAGGCGAGGTCGGAATAGGCGCCCGACAAGCCTTGGAAGGCGATGATGTTGCTCGACATGGAAGGTCCTTCAGCCGCGAACGGCCCCTACGAGATCGGCCGGAACCCCGGCTTCGTGTTGGCAGCGCGCGGCACGGCCGGCCGTGCTGGCCGGTGCGGCAGGACCAAGGCCGGGGCGCACGGTCACGCCTGGCCGCGCGCCGCCAGAAGGCCTTTCGCGCGTTCCAGGTCGTGCGGCGTATCCACCCCGAACGGCCCATGGTCCACCCGCGCGGCGGCGATCCGCATGCCGGCTTCCAGCGCGCGCAGCTGCTCCAGCTTCTCCCGCAGTTCCAGCGGGCTGGCCGGCAGCGCGACGAAGCGGTCCAGCGCCGCGCGCCGATAGGCATAGACGCCGATATGGTGCCAGCGCGGCCCATCCCCCCAGGGGATTGGCAGGCGGGAGAAATACAGCGCAGGCGCGACTCGCGACGCGCCATCGAATGCGCAGGCACATTTGACGAAGGATGCGGTGTTCGCTTCCTCCTCATCGGCGATCGGGCAGACCAGGGTGCCGATATCCACCGCCGGGTCGGCCAGGGGTTCGAGCACGGCGCGGAGCGTCTCCGGCGCGATGGTCGGGAAGTCCCCCTGCAGGTTCACCACCACATCGTATTGGCCATCCGGGTCCAGCACCGCCATGGCGCGCTGGACCCGGTCGGTGCCGGATGGGACGTCATCCGCGACCAGGACCGCTTCCGCACCTGCGGCGCGGGCGGCTTCGACGATCTCGGCCTCGCCCGCGGCGATGGCGACCGGACCGATGCCGGCTTCGCGTGCGCGATCGAGCACATGGGCGATCATCGGGCGGCCGAGAATGTCGGCCAGGGGCTTGCCCGGCAGGCGGGTGGCCGCCATGCGGGCCGGAATCACGACGATGGGGCGCAAGAAGGCTGCTCCGGCTTGTCTGGCGGAAGGGCGGGCATTATGGTCCGCGCGTTTTTAGGCAAGGCCGGCATGGGGCGCAAATGCGCCGCATCGCTGGTTCCTGCGGCTGTGACACGAAGGGTTCCGATCTGCATGGCGACCAACCTGGAAGGCAACAAGATCGCCGCGGCGATTTTGACCGCGGGCATCACTTTCGCCGTCGCCGGGGTGATCGGTCGGCTACTGGTCCATCCGACCATGCCGCACCAGGCCGCGATCACCATCGCCGGGGAAGTCCAGCCCGCCGCCGCGCCGGCCGCCGCGCCGGCGCTCGACCCGATCACGCCGCTGCTGGCTTCGGCGGATGTCGCGGCGGGCCAACAGGTGGCGCAGCGCCAATGCGCGTCTTGCCACAGCTTCAACGAAGGCGGTCGTGCCGGGGTCGGTCCGAACCTGTATGGCATCGTGGGCGCCAATCATGCGCATGCGGAAGGCTTCAACTACTCCCAGGCGATTCGTGGCATGGCCGACAAGCCCTGGACCTATGAGGAACTGAACGCCTGGGTGCACAGCCCGCGCGCCTATGCGCCGGGCAACCGGATGTCCTATGCGGGGCTGAACAACACGCAGCAGCGGGCGAATCTGATCGCCTATCTGCGGTCGATCTCGCCGAACGCGCCTGCACCCTGAACGCGGAGCAGCGTTTTTTAACCTCAAGCGCTTGCACTCGCATCCGCGGGCTTGGCTGGCGCGCCCTGAACTGACGCGTTGGGCATGACGGGTGGTCGGGACGCCGTCGCGCTGTGCGCTCCCGGATCGCGGCGGGACCCCGATCCGGTTCGGGTGGTGCCTGTCGGAGGCGGTGGCGCCGTGGCGCACTGCCCCGGTACGCGGCGTCAGCGGGCGTTTCGGCCCCGACGCGTTAGCCCCCGATGCCAGCCGACCGGAATCCCAGCATGATCCGCTACCCCTTCATCACCGCTGCCGAGGACTTCGCCGATGCGGCCGGGGCCGTGATCCGGCCGCTGTTCCGTTCCGCCCTGCTGGTCGAGGCGAAGGGCGATGCAAGCCCCGTCACCCAGGCCGACAAGGATGCCGAAACCGCCATCCGTGCCCTGATCGCCGACCGCTTCCCCGACCACGGCGTGATCGGTGAGGAACATGGCGCCGACCGTCCCGATGCCGAATGGGTCTGGGTGCTGGACCCGATCGACGGCACCCGCGCCTTCGTCACCGGGCGTCCGCTGTTCGGCAGCCTGATCGGATTGTTGCACCGCGGCGTGCCGGTGCTGGGCGTCATCGACCAGCCCGTAACGGGTGAACGATGGGTGGGCGTGCAGGGCCGTCCCACGCGCTTCCGTGGCCCGGCCGGCACCGCCGGTTGCCGCCCTTGTGCAACCCTGTCCGATGCCGAGCTGTCCTGCACCAGCCCCGACATATTTGCCGAGACCGACCGTCCAGGGTTCGAGCAGCTGCGCGCCGCCGCCCGGCGCGTGACCTGGGGCGGGGATTGCTACGCCTATGGGCTGATGGCGCTGGGCCTGGTGGACGTCGTGGCCGAAACCACCATGAAGATCTGGGACTGGGCGGCGCTGGTCCCGGTCGTCGAAGGCGCGGGCGGCCGGGTCACAGGCTGGAATGGCGAAACCCTGACCGCCGAAGCCGATGGCCGCATCCTGGCGGTGGGCGATCCGGCGCTACTGGGCGAAGCGGTGCGCCTCCTCACCGATCGGTAAGCGCACGGACGTTGCCGCGCGCAGGTGGAACCCCCATCCTGCGCCCATGAATCGTCGCAACCTCATCGCCCTCGGCGCTTTCGCCGCCCTTCCCGCCCTGCTGCCCCGTGGGGCACGTGCCGTGGTGCCCGCCGGCGGGGACAAACCGGGGGAGGTGGTGCGGACCCACGCGCTGTCCCTGCTGGCACCACCCACGCTGCCGGCCGATTTCGCCCATTTCCCCTGGGCCGACCCGAATGCGGTGAAGGGGGGGGAAGTGGTGCTGACCCGGTTGGGGTCCTTCGACAGCTTCAACCCCTATATCCTGCGCGGTACGCCCGATATCGGAATCGGGTCGATCTACGACACGCTGATGGCCAGCAATCCGGATGAGGCAACCGCCGAGTACGGCCTGCTGGCCGAGACGGTGGAACTGCCCGCCGACCGCAAGGGCGTGACCTTCGAGCTGCGCGAGGCCGCGCGCTGGCATGATGGCCGGCCCGTCACGGCCGATGATGTGGTGTTCACCTTCAACATCCTTCGGACCCAGGGCCGCCCCTTCTTCCGGGCCTATTGGGGCGATGTGACGGAGGTGGTGGCCGAGACGCCGCGTCGCGCCACCTTCCGCTTCAAGGATGCCGGCAACCGCGAATTGGCGCAGATCCTCGGCGACATGCCGGTGCTGCCGAAACACTATTGGGAAGGGCGCGATTTCGCGCGGCCATCCCTGGACGTGCCGCTGGGGTCCGGTCCCTACAAGCTTGAGCGCTTCGAGCCGAACCGTTCCGCCGTGTATCGCCGCGTCGAGGATTACTGGGCGAAGGATATCGGCGTGCGCCGCGGCCTGAACAACATCGACACGCTGCGCTACGAATATTTCCGCGACACCACCGTGGCGTTCGAGGCCTTCAAGGCCGGCCAGATCGACTTCCGCAGCGAGAATGTCGCGCGCGATTGGGCCACCGGCTACGACTTCCCCGCCGTGCGCCGCGGCCTGGTGAAGAAGGAGGAGATCAAGCACGAGATCCCGACCGGCATGCAGTCCTTCGCGGTCAACCTTCGCCGTCCGTTGTTCCAGGATGCCCGCGTCCGCCGTGCCCTGATCGAGGTCTTCGACTTCGAATGGATGAACATCAACCTGTTCTATGGCGCCTATGTGCGGAACACGTCCTTCTTCTCGAATTCGGATTTCGCATCGCGCGGCCTGCCGGAAGGGCGGGAGAAGGCGATCCTGGAAGGCTTCCGCGGCCGCATCCCCGACAGCGTCTTCACCGAGGAATACAAACTGCCGGTCACCGACGGGTCGGGCAACAACCGCGATGCCGCGCGTCGCGCGCTGGCGCTGCTGCGCCAGGCCGGCTGGACCGTGCGCGACCGCCGCCTGGTGAATGCGCAGGGACAGCCCTTCGAATTCGAGATCCTGCTGCAGGGCGCGACCTTCGAACGCATCGCCCTGCCCTATGTGCAGTGGCTGGAACGGCTGGGCATCACCGCCCGCGTCCGAACCGTGGACCCGGCGCAGTACCAGGTGCGGATCGACGCCTTCGACTTCGACATGACAGTCGATTCGATGGGCCAGGGCTTCTCGCCCGGCAATGAGCAGCGCGACTATTTCAGCAGCGCGAAGGCGTCCGAGAACGGCAGCCGGAACGTGGCCGGCATCGCTGATCCCGCGATCGATGAATTGGTGGAGCTGGTGATCGGCGCGCCGAATTATGAGGAGTTGGTCGCCCGCACGCGCGCGCTGGACCGCGTGCTGCTGCACCACAACTTCGTCATCCCGCAATGGCACCTGCCGGCCTTCCGGATCGCCTTCTGGGACAAGTTCGGGCGGCCGGAACGCAACCCGCGCTTCGGGCTGACCTTCCCGACATCCTGGTGGATCGACCCGGCGCGCGACCGCGCGCTGGCCGAAGCCCGCCGCAGCCTGTGACGCGCTGACCATGGGCGCTTATCTGGTCCGGCGGCTGCTGCTGGTGATCCCGACGCTGCTCGGCATCATCATCATCAACTTCGCCGTCGTGCAGTTCGCCCCTGGCGGGCCGGTGGAGCAGATGCTCGCCGAACTGCGCGGCGAAGGGCAATCGACGCTCGGCCGCGTGACCGGGGAGGGCGGCGGCGAAATCCGCGGCGCCAACAACGCCGAATTGCGCGGCGGCGGTGGTGGCGGGTCCGGCCCCGTCGGGTCGTATCGCGGCGCGCAGGGGCTGGACCCGTCCATCGTCGCGGAAATCGAACGCGCCTTCGGTTTCGACAAGCCTGCCAGCACGCGATTCTTCGAGATGATGAAGGGCTATCTGACGCTCGATTTCGGGCGGTCGCTGTTCCGCGACCGGCCGGTGGTGGACCTGATCCTTGAGAAGATGCCGGTGTCGATCTCGCTGGGCCTGTGGTCCACGCTCATCATCTATCTCGTCTCGATCCCGCTCGGCATCCGAAAGGCGGTGCGGGACGGGTCGCGCTTCGACGTCGCCACATCCGGTGTCGTGCTGGTGGGATACGCCATTCCCGGCTTCCTGTTCGCCATCCTGCTGGTGGTGTTCTTCGCCGGCGGGTCGTTCTTCCAGTGGTTCCCACTGCGCGGGCTGTCCAGCCCCGGCGCCGACACGCTGCCCTTCTTCCAACGCGCGCTGGACTACGCCTGGCACATGGCGCTGCCGACGCTGACGCTGGTGATCGGCGGCTTCGCCGGGCTGACCATGCTGACGAAGAACGCCTTCCTGGACGAGATCGGCAAGCAATACACCACCACCGCCCGCGCCAAGGGCAACAGCGAGAACCGCATCCTCTACGGCCACATCTTCCGCAACGCGATGTTGCTGATCATCGCCGGCTTCCCCGCCGCCTTCATCGGCATCCTGTTCACCGGCGCACTGCTGACGGAAATCGTATTCTCGCTGGACGGGCTGGGGCTGCTGGGCTTCGAAAGCGCGATCCGGCGGGATTACCCGGTGATGTTCGCCACGCTGTACATCTTCACCCTGCTGGGGCTGGTGATGCAGATCGTGGGGGACTTCACCTACACGCTGGTCGATCCACGCATTGATTTCGAGGCGCGGCGGTGATGGGTGGCGCTGTTGATTGGAGAGGGCTTTGCCCCCTCCAAACCTCCCCCACCAAAGGCTTAAGGCCTTTGGAAGCCGTCACTTTGGGGCGGCGCTTTTCGTCGTCGCGCACGATCAATGCCCGGTGCACGGAATCATATTCGGGCACCGCGCCCAGCACGCGCTCCGCAACGCCCCCGCGCGCTTCGTGCCCGGCGCCTGCGTACACCGCTCCTGCCCTCGAAGCCTGGCGCCAAAAGGAGGTTTCCAAAGGCCTTAAGCCTTTGGTGGGGTGGCTTGGAGGGGCAAAGCCCCTCCAACCTTCTGCGTTGTTCGGGACCACCACGCGATGACGCCGATCACCCGCCGCCGCCTGGCCAACTTCCGCGCGAACCGGCGCGGCTATGTCTCGCTGGTTGTCTTTGGCTTCCTGTTCTTCCTCACTTTGTTCGCCGAGTTCATCGCCAATGACCGCCCGTTGGTCGCGCATGTCGATGGCCGTTGGTATGTCCCGGTGCTGGCGGATTATGCCGAGAGTGACATCATCGAGGATGGGCTGCCCACCACCGCGGATTGGCATGATCGTGGCTTTCGCGAGGAGTTCACAGCCAAGGGCGGTTGGATGGTCTGGCCGCTGGTGCCGTATTCGTATCGGACGGTGGTGCGGGATCTTGGGCAGCCGGCGCCTTCGCCGCCCAGCGCGCAGAACTGGCTGGGCACGGATGACCAGGCGCGGGATGTGCTGGCGCGGGTGATCTATGGCTTTCGGATTTCGGTGCTGTTCGGCTTTGCGTTGACCATCGTGTCGTCGGTCATCGGCATCGCGGCGGGGGCGGTGCAGGGGTTCTACGGTGGCTGGACCGATCTGATCTTCCAGCGGTTCATCGAGATCTGGTCAGGGATGCCGCAGCTGTATCTGCTTATCATCCTTGCCAGCATCATCGAGCCGACCTTCTGGGTGCTGCTGATCTTCCTGCTGTTGTTTTCCTGGATGGGGCTGACCGGCGTGGTGCGGGCGGAGTTCCTGCGCGGGCGCAACTTCGATTATGTGCGGGCGGCGAAGGCGCTGGGGGTGTCGGATGCGGTGGTGATGGTGCGCCACATCCTGCCCAATGCGATGGTGGCGACGCTGACCTTCCTGCCCTTCGTGCTGTCGGGGTCGGTCACGGTGCTGGCGAGCCTCGACTTCCTGGGCTTCGGCCTGCCGCCTGGTTCGCCGTCGCTGGGGGAGCTGGTCAACCAGGGCAAGAACAACTTGAACGCGCCGTGGTTGGCCATGACGGGCTTCGTGGTGCTGGGCGGGATGCTGACGCTGTTGATCTTCGTGGGTGAGGGTGTGCGCGATGCCTTCGATCCCCGCAAACTGCCGGGGGGGTCGCGATGAACGTGTCCGATGGTCGCAGCGACAAGGCTCCATTGCTCGATGTGCAGAATCTGACCGTTGCCTTCCGCGGCAAGGTTGTCGTGCAGGGCGTGTCCTTCTCGGTGAATGCGGGGGAGACGGTGGCGCTGGTCGGCGAATCCGGGTCCGGCAAATCCGTCACCGCGCTGTCCTGCCTGCGGTTGCTGCCGGTGGCCGGTGCGAACCCCGAGGGGCGCATTGTGCTTGATGGTACGGATGTGCTGACGGCGCCGGAGGCCGATCTGCGGCGCCTGCGCGGCGGCCTGGCGGGGATGGTGTTCCAGGAACCGATGACCTCGCTGAACCCGCTGCACACGGTGGAACGCCAGGTGGCGGAAGCGATCACGCTGCATCAGCCGCTGTCCGGGTCCGCGCTGCGGGCGCGCGTCATTGAATTGCTGCGTCGTGCCGGCTTCCCCAAGGCGGAGGACCGGCTTGGCGCCTATCCGCACCAGCTGTCCGGCGGGCAACGGCAGCGTGTGATGATTGCTGCTGCCCTGGCGAACGATCCGAAACTGCTGATCGCGGATGAACCGACCACGGCGCTGGACGTGACCATCCAGGCGCAGATCCTCGAATTGCTGGAACGGCTGAAGGCCGAACTCGGCATGGCGCTGCTGCTCATTACCCATGATCTGAACATCGTGAAGAAGCACGCCGACCGCGTGGTGGTGATGAAGGACGGCCACGCCGTCGAACAGGGTGACGTCGCCACCGTCTTCGCCGCGCCGAAGCACGACTACACACGGATGCTGATCGCCACCGAACCGCGTGGCCAGCCCGCCCCGGTGGCGGACAGCGCCGCCGAGATCATGCGCGGTGACGACATCAAGGTCAGTTTCCCTATCCGCCGTGGCCTGATGCGCCGCGTGGTCGCGGAGGTGCGCGCCGTCGATGGCGTGACCTTCGCGGTGCGGGAAGGCGAGACCGTCGGGCTGGTCGGTGAATCCGGCTCCGGCAAGACCACGCTGGGGCTTGCGATGCTGCGCCTGGAACACAGCGAGGGCGCGATCCGCTTCGAGGGAAGCGACATCCAGCGACTGGACCGCGGCGCGCTGCGGCCGCTGCGCCGGCGGATGCAGATCGTGTTCCAGGACCCCTTCGGCGCGCTGTCCCCGCGCATGAGCGTGGGGGAGATCGTCGGCGAGGGCCTGGCCGTCCATGAACCCGGCCTGACCGCCGCGCAGCGCGGCAAGACGGTCGCGACGGCGTTGGAGGAAGTGGGCCTGCAACCCGCCATGGCCGAACGGTATCCGCATGAGTTCTCCGGCGGGCAGCGCCAGCGCATCGCCATCGCCCGAGCGCTGGTGCTGAAGCCGCGCTTCCTGGTGCTGGATGAACCGACCTCGGCGCTGGATGTGTCCGTGCAGGCGCAGGTCGTGGAATTGCTGCGCGACCTGCAGGCGAAGCATCACCTGGCGTATCTGTTCATCTCGCATGACCTGCGCGTGGTGCGCGCGATGGCGCACCGCATCATCGTGCTGAAGGATGGGCGCGTGGTGGAAGAAGGCGAGGCTGCGCAGGTTGTCGCCGCGCCGCGGGAAGCCTACACCCGCGCCCTGATGGCCGCCGCCTTTGATTTGCGCGCGGAGGCCGCTCCGGGGCTGCGGCATTGAACGAACTCGACACGCTGAAGACGCTGCTGGATGACGGGCACATCAAGCTCGGCGTGAGCATCCGACGCATGAATTCGCCGGGCTCGCCGGTCTATCGGTCGTGGGAAAACGTGTGGCCGGCGGGGCTGGTGCTGTTGTCCTCGGTGGTCGCGTTGAAGTTCGGCGGCGCAGCACTCGAATGGACCGGCATCCAACAGGGCGGCGCCTGGGCCGGCACGATCGTGCTGGGGCTGGGTTGCTGGTGGTGGCTGTCGAAGGTGATGCCGAAGGTGAAGGACGGGGTATTCGACCGCACCGCGGCCTTCGCCCTGCAATCGCCGGCGCATTTCGACGCGCTGTGGGCCAAAAGCATCCTGAGCCTGTATGCCAAGATGCCCGACGGGACGGAACGCGCCGCGGCGCGGCGCGACTCCTGGCGGGATTTCGTCACCGCAATCGACACCGAACTGAAAGGGCAAGGCTGATGGCCGTCCTGCTGTCCACCAAGACGCACACCATGCAGGATTGGAAGGACGCGCTGCTCGCCGTCGATCCTTCGCTCGATGTCCGGCTGTTCCCCGATACTGGCGCCATCGAGGATATCGAGGCCGCCGTGGTCTGGACCGCGCATGACATGATGGAACTGCGCCGGTATCCGAATTTGCGCATCATCGTATCCATGGGTGCGGGCGTCGATCACCTGTTCCGCCCGCCGGGGCCCCCGCCAGGCGTGCCGGTGGCGCGGCTGCTGGACACGCGGCTGACCCAGGGCATGACCGAATGGGTGCTGCTGAACGTGCTGCGCTTCCATCGGCAGGACCCCGAATACCGCGACCAGCAGGCGGGGAAGGTCTGGCACGAACTGCCGGCGCCGGAGACCTCGGCGCGTCATATCGGCATCCTCGGCCTGGGTGAACTCGGCGGCGATGCGGCGCGGGCGCTGGTGGCGCTGGGCTTTCCGGTGATGGGCTGGTCGCGCCGGCCCAAGACAGTGGCGGGCGTGCAGACCTTTCACGGCGCGGACGGGTTGATGGCCATGGCGGCCAAGACGGACATCCTGGTCTGCCTGCTGCCGCTGACCCCCGACACGCGCGGGGTGATCGATGCGCGGTTGCTGGGGGCGATGAAGCCGGGCGGCTTCCTGCTCAATTCCGCCCGGGGCGGGCATCAGGTCGCCGCGGACGTGCTGGCGGCGCTTGATTCAGGGCATCTGGCGGGCGCCGCGCTGGACGTGTTCGAACCCGAACCCTTGCCGGGTGACAGCCGCTTCTGGACGCATCCGAAGGTGATCCTGACACCGCATGCGGCGTCCATCACCATCCCGTCCAGCGCCGCACCGCAGGTGGTGGACAATATCCACCGCGCCCGCGCCGGCCAGCCGCTGATCAACCTGGTGGATTTCTCGGCCGGGTACTGACCGGGCCATAATCCTAGCGGCCCCATGGGCGCACGGGGATCGCGTCAATGACCCCTTCGCCCGGCCGCTGATGCCGGGCCCGGCGCGGGACCGGAGGGGCCAGGCCCCTCCGTCCCCCGCGTCAAACCGCGCGCAAAGCCGGCTGTTCCGGCGCGGACAGGAGCTTGGCCTCGGCCGCGCCTTTGGCCGCCTCGGTCATCACCCCGCGAAGGTCTTCCAGGAAGGTCGTCCCCTTGGGCGTGCGCTGAACCAGGACGCTGCGGCGGTCCGCCGGATCGACCTTGCGGCGGGCCAGGTCAAGCTCGCCGAGCCGGTCAAGCGCGCGCGTAATGGCCGGCTTCGACACGTTGAGGTCGGCAGCGAGGCCACGGACGGTGTGCGGGCCTTCGCTGAGGTAGACCGTCAAGAGCACGGCAAGCTGGCGGGCGGACAGGTCGGGTCCGTCGCTGCGAACCAGGGCGACGATCGTCTCGCGCAAAATACCGATGTTCTGGTCGGGGTTGCCAGGAAGAGTCATGGCTTTGTCCTTACGTCATGATTGGGACGGCTTTGCCGTCCGTCAGATGCCTTTGCGGCATGGGGAAAGCGGCGAGTCTCCTACCGACTCGGCGCAGGGTGGTGGTGTGCCATGGCTGCAATCATGGCGTGCAGCGCTCGGGCGCAATGTGCCTCGCCGCCTTCGGGCCGGCCGGGCCGGTTCATATCATTCCACGCATATAGATCAAGATGCGCCCAAGGAATGGAGCGCGGCACGAAACGGCGTAGGAACAATGCTGCAACGACGGCGCCGGCCATTGGTTTCAACGCAACGTTTGACAGGTCCGCGAATGGGGTGTCGAGCCACGATTCGTAACCGTCATGGAGCGGCATCCGCCACATCGGGTCCTGCACCGCGGTGCCGGCCGCGATCAGCCTGTCGGCCAGCGCGTCGTCGTTGCAGAACAGCGCCGGAAGATCCGGCCCCAGCGCGGTTCGCGCCGCCCCGGTCAGGGTGGCGCAGTCGATGATCACGTCCGGGTTCTGTTCGGCCGCAAAGGTCAGCAGGTCGCACAGCACCAGCCGGCCTTCCGCATCCGTGTTGCGAATTTCGACTTTCAGGCCCTTGCGTGTGTGCAGCACGTCCATCGGTCGCATGGCTTCAGCGGAAATGGCGTTTTCAACGGCACCCACAAGCACGAGGAGACGGACGGGCAGGGTGCTGCGCATCACCATTTCGGCAATCGCAAGAACGACCGCGGCGCCACCCATGTCCTTCTTCATGCGCAGCATGCCGGCCGACGGCTTCAGGTCGAGCCCGCCGGTATCGAAGCACACGCCCTTGCCGCAAAGCGCGACCAGCGGCCCGTCGGCCGCGCCACTCCAGCGCAGCACGGCGACGCGGGGCGCGCGCTGGCTGCCGCGCCCCACGGCGGCAACCGTTGGGAACTCACGCATCAGATCGTCACCCGCGATCACATCACAGGTCGCGCCGTGTCGGGTCGCGAGGGATGTCGCGGCCGCGGCCAATTCGGCAGGCCCCAGATCGGCGGCGGGCGCATTGATCAGGTCGCGGGCGGCGCAGATCGCCTCCGCCATCATGCAGGCGTCCTCTGTGCCGGCGCCCTTCACCAGCAGGGCCGGTGAGGGTCCGGCGGCCTTGTGCAGGCGCGCCCGATAGGCGCCGAGCGCCCATCCCAGCACGGCGAGCGACGCATCGCCCGCCCCTGGCGCCAGGTTCCAGGTGGTGCCTGACGGCAGCGCATGGGGGAGTCCGCCGTAGGCCCAGGGACTCGCCTCGCCATTTCCCAGGCCAACCACCGCCCCGGCGAGCCCATCCAGCCCCGGCAGCAGCGCAACCTCGCCCGAGGCGGCCGTGAAGCCGGTATCGCGCAAGAAGGCCGCGGCAGGCTGCGGCAATCCGCCCAGCCATGCCGCCAACCCTTCCGGCCGAACCGCATGAAGCGGCAATGCGGCTGGCGCCATGGCCGTCAGGCCCTCAAGCATCGTGAACCCCCAGGTGAACCGAAATCACATCCTAGTGATCACGATCATGCAACGTCATTGTCATACCGCGAACCGATCCCGTGGACCAATGATGACAGGCCGCAATTCCGATATGCACGCGCTGCAGCCTGCGCGCGATCAGCGACGCGCGGGGGAAATGTCCCGCCAGGGCAACGCTTCATCAGGGCGCATCCGGCGCACTGCCGCGATGGATGCGGCCAGCCGCGTGACCGGCGTCAGGGTGCTCGCGCGGCGCGGATGGACATGCCCGCCATCAAGGCGTCGGCCAGGACCTCAGCCACACAGGCATAGCCGCGATCATTGTGATGCAGCCCATCGGATATCAACAGGGCATCCGCCGGCACGCCCGCCGCGGTCCAGCCATCCATCAAAGCCCCACGGGAAAACAGAGAAACGCCGGTCGTGGTCCCGGCGATCTCGGCCAGGATTGCGTCGAAGCGCCGGTTTCCCGGATGCGCGGCAATGCGCGGCGCACGCTGGTTGTCCATCAGCACAACCGGGATGCCGGCCTGGCGCAGCATGCCGACGCCCTGGCGGACGAAGCGGGCAAACGCCACCGGGTCCATCTGTCGCATCGCCGCATTGGCGCCGACTTGCCAGATCACTAGGTCGGGACGCTCCGCGATCACGTCGCGGCCGATCCGGCCGATCATGGCGTCCGCATCTTCACCGCCCATGCCACGGTTCAGCACCGTGACATCGGGGCCTAGGGCGGCGCGCAACCGCGCCTGGAGCAAAGCGGGATAGGAATGCGCGGCATCGGTCGCCCCGGACCCCGCGGTCGAAGACGAGCCGATCGCCACAATCCGGATGCCGCCAGGGCGTTGCAGGGCATCGACAAGGCCCGGCGCAGCGATCGCCGGCTGCGTGACGCCGGGACAGGACAAGGGCCGGGCCGCCGCGGGCGCGGCGATCAGCGCAAGCGCCAGCACCGCGAGGGGAAGGGCGCTCGCCCCTCCCGACCGGCTCACCAAGGCCCAGCGGGCCTTCGGCATGCCGGCCCGCGGCGCCGGGGATGTCATTTCGGGGCCAGATCCCGCATCACGCGCGCGAGGCCTGCCTGCCAGGGGGGCATCCGCACGCCGAAGGTCGATTCCAACCGGCTGCAATCCAGGCGGCCATCGGCCGGGCGGATCGCCTTGGTCGGGTATTCGGCGGTGGTGATGGGCAGGACCCGCGGCCGCGAAAGGCTCGGCGGCGCGGCAGCGAAGATCGCTTCGGCGAAGGCGTGCCAGGTGGTGAAGCCGGCGCCGGTGGCGTGGAAGACGCCGCGATGTGCATCCTGCCACCCGCCATCGCGGATCCGGGCGAGAACGCCAGCGATGGCATCCGCCAAATCCGGCGCGGCGGTCGGGCTGCCATGCTGGTCAGCCACCACGCGCAATTCCGGCCGTTCCGCGCCCACCCGCAGCATGGTGCGGACGAAATTATTGCCCATTGGCGCGAAAACCCAGGATGTCCGGATTACCAGGCTGCGCGGGTTGCCGGCCAGCGCCGCCCATTCCCCCGCCAGCTTCGTCCGGCCATAGGCGCTCAGCGGATTGGGCGTATCCGTCTCGACATAGGGCGCGCCCTTCTGCCCATCGAAGACATAGTCGGTGGACACCTGCACCAGCGGAATGCCGGTGGCGGCGCAATGCGCGGCAACCAGCGCCGGACCCACCGCATTGGCACGGAACGCGGCGGTTTCGCTGTCCTCGGCGGCATCGACGGCCGTCCAGGCCGCGCAATTCACCACCGCATCGGGGCGAATGGCGGCGAAGGCGGCGGCGATGGTCTCAGGCGCGTCGAATTCAAAGTCGGGCTGGCCGACCAGCGTCGGCGCGAAACCCATGGCGGGCAGCGCAGCCTCCAGTCCGGTCGCAAGCTGCCCGCCGCGGCCGGTAACGAGGACCCGCCGCATCACCAGGACCCTGCCGGGAAGGGCGGCGCGATATCCGCCAGCCGCGGTGCCGTCCGGTCCTTGTCCGACAGCACCGCAGCCGCCGCATCGACTGGCCAGGAGATGCCCAGCGCCGGGTCGTCCCAGGCTATGCCGCCATCGGCTTCACGGTCGTAATAGGCGTCGGTCTTGTATTGCACCTCGGTATCGGGCTCGAGGGTGCAATACCCATGCGCGAAACCCCGCGGCACCCACATCTGGCGCCAATTCTCCGCGCTCAGCACCTCAGCGACATGCTGGCCGTAGGTCGGCGAGCCCTCGCGGATATCGACCGCCACATCCAGGATGGCGCCGCGCGCGACGCGCACGAGCTTGCCCTGCGCCGAGGGCGGCCGCTGGAAATGCAGCCCGCGCAGCACGAAGGGGGGCGCCGAGGCGGCGTGATTGTCCTGCACGAAATCCGGCTGGATTCCATGGGTGGCGAGCGAACGGCGCGACCAGACCTCGCTGAAGAACCCTCGGGCGTCGCCGTGGCGGACGGGTTCGATCAAGACCACATCAGGGATCGCAAGCGGTGTGACCTTCACGCCAGCTTCCCCCCGGCCAGGTCGCGCAGATACGCGCCATAGGCGGTCTTGCCGAGGGCTGCGGCCTGCTGCGCCAGCGCCGCCGCATCGGTGAAGCCCATGCGGAAGGCGATTTCCTCGGGGCAGCCTACCTGCAAGCCCTGCCGTTCCTGCACGGTCTGGACGAACAGCGCAGCCTGCAGCAGCGATCCCGGCGTGCCGGCATCGAGCCAGGCGCAGCCGCGGCCGAGCTGTTCGGCGCGCAGCGCATCCAGGCCCAGATAAACCTTGTTCAGGTCGGTGATCTCAAGCTCCCCGCGCGCCGAAGGGGCGAGGTCACGCGCGATCTGCGTCACCCGGGCATCGTAGAAATACAGCCCGATCACCGCCCAGTCGGATTTGGGGGTGCTGGGCTTTTCCTCGATGGAGAGCACCCGGCCGTTGCTGTCGAATTCGGCGACGCCGTAGCGTTCGGGATCCGCCACGCGATACCCGAAGATCGTGCTTTCGCCGGCCTCCGCGCGGCTGGACGCCGCCTGGAGCTGGGTGGTGATCCCATCGCCATAGATGATGTTGTCGCCAAGCGCGAGCGCGCAGGGTTCGCCCCCGATCCAGTCCGCGCCGATGTGGAAGGCCTGGGCAATGCCTTCGGGCTTGGCCTGTTCCGCATAGGTGATCGACACGCCGAACTGGCTGCCATCGCCCAGCAGCCTGCGAAAGGATGGCAAGTCCGCCGGCGTGGAGATCAGCAGGATGTCGCGGATGCCCGCCAGCATGAGCGTGCCGAGCGGGTAATACACCATTGGCTTGTCATAGACCGGCAGCAGTTGCTTCGACGCTGCGAGTGTCATCGGGTGCAGCCGCGTGCCCGAACCGCCTGCGAGAAGAATGCCCTTCATCGTGCCTGTTCCCCTGCCGCCGCATGGTTGTGCGTCGGCCCCCGGCCGTGCCCGAAGCCTGTGTTGCTCGTCATGCCTTCACCCCACCCAGGCGCTGCCCGGCGTACCGCTTGTCGCGGATCGGCCGCCACCACGCTTCATTGTCCAGATACCAGGCGATGGTCTGCGCCAGGCCCGCTTCGAAGTCGTATTTCGCAGTCCAGCCCAAGGCCTGCTCCGCACCCGATGGGTCCATCGCGTAGCGAAAATCATGCCCCGGGCGATCGCGCACATAGGTGATCAGCCGCTCGCGCGGCCCGGCGGGGTCGGGTCGCAGCCGATCCAGCGTCGCGCAGATGGCGCGCACGACTTCGAGATTGCTGCGTTCCTGCCGCGGCCCGAGACAGTAGGTCGCCCCCGGCACACCGCGAAACAGCGTGAGGACCAGCGCCTCGGCATGGTCCTCGACATGGATCCAGTCCCGGATGTTCGATCCGTCGCCATAGACGGGCAGCGGGTGGCCATCCAATGCGTTGAGCGTCACCAGCGGGATCAGCTTTTCGGGGAACTGCCACGGCCCATAGTTGTTCGTGGTGTTCGAAACGAAGTTCGGCATGCCGTAAGTGTGCTGCCATGCGCGCACGAGATGGTCGGACGCCGCCTTGGACGCCGAATAGGGACTGCGCGGATCGTAGCGCGTGTGTTCGTCGAAGGGCTTGTCGTCGCTGCTGTCCAGCGAACCGAACACCTCATCGGTCGAGACATGGTGGAAGCGAAAGGCCTCCTTCGCCGGACCGTCCAGCGACGACCAGTATTCCCGCGCCGCTTCCAGCAGGACCTGCGTGCCGACGACATTGGTTCGGATGAATTCCGCCGGGCCGTCGATCGACCGGTCCACGTGGGATTCGGCGGCCAGATGCATGACGCGGGACGGCCGGTGCGTCGCGAAGGCCGCCCGCATGGCCGCCACGTCGCAGATATCCGCGTTGACGTGGATGTGACGCGGGTGGCGCCACCAGTCGCCGAGGCTCTCGGGGCTGGCCGCGTAGGTCATGCGGTCGATGTTCACCACCGCCTCATCGGTCGTGGAAAGCAGGCGCCGCAGGACCGCCGAACCAATGAAGCCGAGGCCGCCGGTGATCAGAATGGTCATGCTGGTGAGGATCCGATCCTTGATGACGTCTGGTTGCCCATGCGCATTTACGCGACGATGACGGCAGCATCCAGAGTATCTTCACCTGTCTGGATGATTCCACACAACTGGACCGGCGTGCCGTTCCGGTATGTGAGGGTCATCGCTGCAGCTGTATTCTATCGTCTGTGAAAGACTTTTTTTCGACGTCGCGAATCCAGGGAATTTCTCGGTCAGTCTACACGCCACCGCGGTCGGCGCGGCGTGTCCAATGCCCGGGCAGATAGCCCAGAAAGCGCGCCGGCCATAGCGGATCCGCGGCGAAACCAGCCCGCGCGGTGGCCCAGGCTGTCCCCCACTTGCCATTGCGAAGCTGGACGAGCACCCGATAGCCGGCCGCCCAACCGTGCCAGCGGCGATAGGCGGCATGCGCCGCGGAGCCTGCCGGCAACTCCGAAAGCCGCGTCTGCGCGGTCACAAGATTGTGCCGCGACAATTTATCGCGCAGATCGCCGGCGGCGAAGGTGAGCGACCCGGCATGCGACCGATAGCGGATGATGGTCGCGCCTGTCACAGCGAGCCGCGGTGCCAACAACACCAGCCGCAGCCAGAAATCCTTGTCGGCAGAAAGAGGGAACCGGTCATCGAACAAGCCCGACCGGCCCATCAGGCCACGGCGATAGAAGGCCGCGTTCATGGTGGTGATGCCGCCGATGACGTTCGCCTCGGTCAATGCATTGGCGTTGCCTGCCAGGATTCGATCCACCGACAATCGACCATTCTGTTCGGTGAAGAATTCGGCGGCGCCCAGCAGCATCTCGATGTCGGGGTCTGCAAAACACGACTCCGCCGCCGCGAAGGCGCCGGGCGCGTAGAGGTCGTCGCTGTTCAGCAGCCCGATGACCTCCCCCCGCGCGGCGCGCAGCCCCTTGTTGATCGCATCATACAGGTTGCGGTCGGTCTCCCGGATCACGGTCAAATGCGGGTAGCGCGCCAGCACCTGTGCCGTGCCGTCGGTCGATCCGCCATCGACGATGATGTGCTCGACCGAAGGGCACCCCTGGGCGAGCACGCTGTCGATGGCGGCACCAATCGTCGCGGCCCGATCAAGGCACGGTGTGACAATGGAAAACCGTGGCGCCGTCATCGCCACACCAGCCCGCGCAGCCGGCGCATCGCGCCGCCGAGGATCAGCGATTCCACGGCTCGGGCCAGGGCGGGGGAGATGCGATCCAACCCGCCGATCAAGGACAGGGCGGCCCGGGCGCCCTTGCCCGCGCGCCGCCGCGCCGCCGCCGCCACCGCAGCATCGTCCAGCGCCGCGCCAACGCGTCCCGCGGCTTCGGCGCCGGCCTGCTCGCCCACCAGCGCGACCCATGCCGGGTTGTCCGCCGTGCCGTCGTCGGGCTCCGGGATGGCAGCCAGGACCGCATCCGCGTCATAAACCATGACGCCTTCCGCCCGCGCCCGAAGCAGCAGGGCGCAAAGCTGCGGCGCGGTCCGCGGCGCTGTGGCCCCAAGCCGCTGAAGCAGGGAGGCACGGGCCATCGTAGCCTCCGGCACGCCCAGGCCGTATGGGCCATCCGCCCCGACATCGCCCGCCACCAGCCGCGCCCAGCCGGCGTCCAACCCGGCGATCCGGTGCAGGGTCTCGCTACCGTCGGGTGCGATCGAGACATGATGGCCGCGAATCACCTCCGTCCCCGCAGGCGCTTGCCCGATCGCGCGTCGGCGCGCATCAGCGCCCGGGCCGGCGCCACCAGCCAGCACGATCCAGTCACCCTCTCCGTCCGCCCTTGGCCCATCGCTGAAGGGCAAGGTGGCCACCCGCGCCCCCTGGCGGGCGATCGCCGCCATGGGCGTGGCGATGAAGTCGAGCAGCGCGGGCACACCCGAATCCCACGCCGCGCGGCCGCGGAAGACGCTGTCCCGTGCGGCGGCGCCGATCGCCCGCGCCTGCGCGAAGTCGAGCGGCGCCCGCCACCCCGGCCCATGCAGCAACCCGTTGCTGCCGTGGGAGATGTACTCGTTCATGGTCGGCGCGTCGGGGGCCACGACGCACAGGCCGCGCGCCATGGCTTCCAGGAAGGCCATGCCGATGCCTTCGAGCGGCCGCGGCGCGAAAAAGACGTTCGCCGCGGAGAGCGCATCGGCGAAGGCCGCGCCGTCGGCCGACCAGCCGGTACGGACCAGGCGGCCGATATGGTCCGGGGCGGCGGTGGGGAAGGGAGCGTCATGGCCGGGGTCGGGGGCGTCATGGACGACCAGGCTCTCGAATCGGGTGCCCGCGGTCAGGGCGAAGGCGGCCTGTGGCGGGATGTCGCGGCGGCGATACCACAGGACGCCGCGCAGGCTGTCGAAATCCGTCACCGGCGAGCACGCCGAGGGATCCGGGAAATACTGTACGCGCGTGTGGACCGGCGCCCGGCGGATCACCTCTGCGCGCAAGGCCCACGAAAAGCACAGGATCTTGGCCGTGTTGAAGCTGGGCTTCCAGGTGAAGGCACCGCCGCGCCACATCGCATCATACATCGGCGTGAAGGTGACGTTCGGATGCCGGCCGGACAGCAGGGCGAAGGCCTCGTGCAACTGCCAGATCACGATGGCGTCGTAGCGGGCCTCATCGAAATCGGGCGCGGCGCGGCGCACGGCAGCCACATCGGCCTCCGCAGCAAAGGCATCGACGGTCGCGTGGCGTTCAAGAAGGTCGAGCAGGAAGCGGCTCGACCCGGTCTTCGCATGATAGCCAAGGCCGAAGAAGGCGACGCGCACGGCGCGCCTTCAGGTGCGCAGGGCGGGCTGTTCGAGGAACCAGCGATAGGTCGCGTCCAGCCCCTCGCGGAAGCCGATCCGGGCGTGCCAGCCCAACGCGCCGATGCGCGACACGTCCATCCGTTTCAGCATGGTGCCGTCCGGCTTGGAGGTATCCCAGGCGATGCGGCCCTTGAAACCGGTGACGCTGGCGATCTCGGCGGCCAGTTCGGCGATGGAGATGTCGCTGCCGGTCCCGATGTTCAGGTGGCCTTCCCCGGAATAGGACCGCAGCAGGAAGGTGCAGGCCTCGGCCACGTCATCGACATGCATGAATTCGCGCCGGGGCGTACCGCTGCCCCAACAGGTGACGGTCGGCACGTCGTTCTGCGCGGCATCGTGGAAGCGTTGCAGCAGAGCGGGGATGACGTGGCTGCGGGTGGGATGGAAATAATCCCCCGGTCCGTACAGGTTGCACGGCATTGCCGAGATGTAGTCCCGCCCGTATTGCCGCCGATAGGCCTGGCTCAGCTTGATGCCGGCGATCTTGGCGATGGCGTACCACTCGTTGGTCTTCTCGAGCGGGCCGGTCAGCAGCGCGTCCTCGTTGATCGGGTTCGCGGCGTCACGCGGATAGATGCAGGACGAGCCAAGGAACAGTGCGCGGCCCACATCGCACCGATGGGCGGCCTCGATGAGGTTCGCCTCGATCATCAGGTTTTCGTAAAGGAACTCGGCCGGATAGGTGTCGTTGGCGAGGATGCCGCCGACCTTGGCGGCCGCAACGATCATGGCATCCGGGCGCGCGCGGGCCATGAAGGCCTCGACCTGATCCTGGCGGCGCAGATCCACCGTGGCGCGGTCGGAGGTGATGACCTCCGCGCCTTCACGCTCCAGATGGCGGGCGCAGGCGGCCCCCACCATGCCGCGATGGCCGGCGACATAGACGCGCTTGCCCTGGAGCGGGAAGACCTCATGCGCTGTCGCCGGGGCGCCTTCAGGCATTGGACTTCAGCTCCGCGATGTCGGCGGCGACCATCTCGGCGGCCAGTTCCGGCAGCTTCACGGTGTGGGTCCAGCCGAGCACGCGCTTGGCCTTGGCCGCGCTGCCGATCAGCAGGTCCACCTCGGTCGGGCGGAAATAGGCCGGATCGACGCGCACCAATTCGCGCCCCGTCGCCTTGCACACGCCCACCTCATCCACCCCGGTGCCGCGCCATTCCAGGCCGATCCCGGCCTCGCCGAAGGACAGGTCGCAGAAATGGCGGACCGTGTAGGTCTCCCCGGTGGCGAGCACATAATCATCCGGCGTGTCGTGCTGGACGATGCGCCACATGCCATCGACATAGTCCCGCGCATGGCCCCAGTCGCGCTGGGCATCGAGGTTGCCGAGCCACAGCGCTTCCTGCTTGCCCAGGCTGATCGCGGCGACCGCGCGGGTGATCTTGCGGGTGACGAAGGTTTCGCCCCGGCGGGGGCTTTCATGGTTGAACAGCACGCCGTTCGAGGCATGCAGGCCATAGGCCTCGCGGTAATTCACCACGATCCAATAGCCATACAGCTTCGCGGCGGCGTAGGGGCTGCGCGGGTAGAAGGGCGTGGTTTCATCCTGCGGCACGGCCTGGACCTTGCCGTACAGTTCGGAGGTCGAGGCCTGATAGTACCGCGCGGTCTTTTCCATCCCGAGGATGCGGATGGCTTCGAGCAGCCGCAGGGTGCCCAGCGCATCGGAATTGGCGGTGTATTCCGGCGTCTCGAACGACACGGCGACGTGGGACTGGGCGCCGAGGTTGTAGATTTCGGTCGGCTGAACCTGGGACATGACGCGGATCAGGTTCGTCGCATCCGTCAGGTCGCCGTAATGCAACTTGAAGGACGCGCCGGGCACATGGCGGTCATGGTACAGGTGATCGATCCGGCCCGTGTTGAAGGATGAGGAGCGGCGCTTGATGCCATGCACCTCATACCCCTTCTCGAGCAGCAACTCGGCCAAGTAGGAGCCGTCCTGGCCGGTTATGCCGGTGACGAGGGCGACCTTGCGACGATCTGACATCCTGTTCCTTCCAAGGGTAGCCAGCCGTATGACGCCGGCGCCGGGCTTCACCGGCGCTGTCTAGCAGCCGGCGCGGCGCTTCGGAAGGGCTGGCTGCCAATCACGCGGGCGGTCAAGCCCCCGGCAGGCGACGCTTCGCAGCCAGGGCCAGCCGCAGCAGGGGTGCCGGTAACGCGGCCGCGACCCGACCCTTCCAGGATAGGGCCGGCGGCCGGCCCGTGGCCTCACGCAGGTCGGCGGCCTCGATCCGCGCTGCCAGCCAGGCCTTTTGCAACATCTCGATCCGCCGCCGGCTCCATTCCGGGTTGTCATACAGCGGGGAGGCATTCTGGATGGCGAAGACCTCCGGCTGTCCCTTGGCCAGGTCTGATGACGCACCGCCGAGGGCGAAACAGGCCACGGTGGTGCCGATCTGCCGCAGCCGAATCGTCGGATCCGCCAGGACCTTGAGCCACCAGTCGTAGTCGGCGTGGCGGCGCCAGCGCAGGTCGAACAGGCCGGTACGCTCGAATACCGCCCGGCGCGCCAGCGTCGCCTGGTGGGGCAGGCAGCCGAGCACCATTTCCTCCAGCGCCTGATCCGGTGGGGGCGGGGTGTGGCAGTGTCGGGCCGCGCCCATCACCACCTCGATCGCGCCGTAAT
Source organism: Acetobacteraceae bacterium (assembly GCA_022842185.1). Lineage (GTDB taxonomy): Bacteria > Pseudomonadota > Alphaproteobacteria > Acetobacterales > Acetobacteraceae > Neoroseomonas. Next base: position 55,783 of record JALHQB010000012.1, on the reverse strand, counting down.
AGACATCGCCATCGGGCTGGCGGGCGATGTCGCGCATCGCGTCCCGCAGTGCGTCGGGGCCGGCGAAGACGTCATCGGCATTGAGGAAGATGACGAACTCCCCGCCGGCGCGCGCCACGCCCTTGTTCATCGCATCATACAGGCCGCGGTCGGGTTCGGACACGACCACCGCCAGGCGGGTCCGGTGGCGTTCGATGATCGCTGCGGTGCCGTCGGTCGAAGCGCCGTCGATCACGATGTGTTCGGTGCGAGGCCAGGTCTGGGCGGCGACGCTGGCAAGGCATGCCTCCAGTGTGGCGGCGGCGTTCCGGCAAACGGTGATGACACTGACCAGGGGCTGGGTCTCCGCCGCTGTCACATCGTGGTCAATAGCCATGCCGGTCCTCGGTATCCATGCCCGGATCGGGCCGGGCCGTTCATAGACCCTCGCATCGGCTTTCCAAGCCGAAATCGGGCGGCGAAGCCACAACACCCAAGGACGCGTGCCGCGCTTCGATGGAACTTGTCGCTCCAGTCGAGAATGTCTCGCAACACGCGGCTGGCTTGCGCTTGACGCATCGCAAGGGGTCATCTAGCGCCCCTGGACCGTGGCGGTCGGGCGGGGCGAAGCCGTCGCATGCCCCTGGCGCCGAGACATCACCGGAGCTGACGATGACGAAGAACATGCCGGTGGCACGATGATCAAGAACACGCCGGTGGCACGATGACCGACAACACGCCGGTGGCGGCCTCCGATCTCGACCAGATCATCGCACCCGAGATCAAGGACGATGCCTTCTACGCGCTGATCCGCGACCTCGCGGCGAGCGAACCGCTGCGCCATGTGCTGGAGATCGGGTCTTCCGCCGGCGGCGGCAGCACCGAAGCCTTCGTCGCTGGCCTGACGCAGAATCCCGGCACCCCAAGCCTGTACTGCATCGAAGTGTCGAAGCCGCGCTTCGAAGTGCTGCGCGCCACCTACGCCGACCGGCCCTTCGTGCACTGCACGAACATGTCTTCCGTGGCGGTGGATGAGTTTCCCACCGAGGCCGAGGTGACGACCTTCTACAACACGGAAGCCTCCGGCCTGGCGAAGTTCCCCCTGCCGGAAGTGCTGCGCTGGCTGGCGCAGGACATCGCCTATGTGCGCGATGCGGGTGTCGAGGCTGGCGCCATCGAACGCATCAAGGCCGAACGCGGCATCGACACCTTCGACATGGTGCTGATCGACGGATCGGAATTCACCGGGGAGGTCGAACTGGCCAAGGTGATCGGCGCCAGGCTTATCCTGCTCGACGACACCAACACCTTCAAATGCTTCCGCGCGCGCCAGCAGCTTCTCGCCAATCCGGACTATGAGGTGATTGCCGACGACCAGGCGCTGCGCAACGGCTTTTCCGCCTTCCGCCGACGCCCGCGCGCCGAGGACCTGCCGGTCCATTTCTTCACCATCGTGCTGAACGGTGAACCCTTCATCCGCTACCATGAGGCGATGCTGGCGCGACTGCCGTTCCGCTGGCACTGGCATGTGGTCGAAGGCGTCGCCGCACTGCGCCACGACACCGCCTGGAGCACGGCAGGCGGTGGCCGGGTCACCGACGACATCCATCGCGAGGGCCGCAGCAACGACGGGACCAGCGAGTACCTCGACGACCTGGCGCGCCGCTTCCCCGGCCAGGTCACCATCCACCGCAAGCCGCCCGGCGAATTCTGGGACGGCAAGAAGGAGATGGTGAACGCCCCGCTGCCCGCCATCCGCGAGGAATGCCTGCTGTGGCAGATGGATTCGGATGAACTGTGGACCGTGGACCAGGTGAGCGCGATGCGCCGGCTGTTCATCGAACAGCCGGATCGCGGTGCGGCGTATTACTGGTGCTGGTACTTCGTCGGCCCCGCGCAGGTGCTCAGCACACGCTACAACTATGCGCAGAATCCGGGGCAGGAATGGCTCCGGACATGGCGCTTCCGCCCTGGTGACCACTGGGCGGCCCATGAACCCCCCACGCTGGTCCGCCCACAGGCCGAGGGCGAACCGGTCAACATCGCCACCCTGTCGCCGTTCATGCATGACGAGACCGAAGCGCACGGCGCCATCTTCCAGCACTTCGCCTATGCCACGGAAGCGCAACTCGGCTTCAAGGAAACCTACTACGGCTACGTCGGCGCGACGGCGCGCTGGCGCGAATTGCTGGCGCAGAAGGAGTCGGGTTTCCTCGCCGATTACTTCGGCTGGGTGACCGACAAGACGATGTTCGACGATGCCGCCGCGCATCGTGTCGAACCCATCGCGCGGATCGACGCCGCCGGTGCCTGGTTCTTCGATACGCCGACCGGCGTGAAGGACCAGGGGCCGCTGCCCGCCAGCCCGCGCATCGTCGTCGATGGCGTCTATTGGCAGTATTTGTCCTCGGGCATCGGCCGGGTCTGGCACAGCATGCTGGAGGAATGGGTGAAGGACGGGCTGGCGGATCATTTCGTCGTGCTCGACCGTGCCGGTACCGCCCCCCGCATCCCGGGCGTGCACTACCGCACCATCGCCGCGCATGACTACGGCCGCTGCGGCGCCGACAGCCTGTATCTCGAACGTATCTGCCGCGACCTCGGTGCAGACCTGTTCGTCTCGACCTACTATTCGACACCGACGGCCACGCCGTCGTTCTTCTTCGGCTACGACATGATCCCCGAGGTGATCGGCCTCGACCTGTCCGATGAGGGCTGGCAGGAGAAGGCGCGCGCCATTCGTCACGCCGCGGGACATGCGATGATCTCGCGGTCTTCCGCCCGCGACCTCGCCCGGCTGTTTCCGGAGGTGGCGGAGGAGAAGGTCGCCCTGACCTATTGCGGGCTGCCGCCGATCTTCACCCCGCCGACCGGGACGGAACTGGCTGCCGGCCGCACCGCGTTGAATCTCACTCGGCCTTATCTGCTGATGGTCGGGGACCGCAGCGGGGCGGGCGGCTACAAGAACGGCATCCTCGCCTTCCGCGCCGCCGAACTCGCCGCACAGCAAGGTCACGTCTTCGAGATCATCTGCGTCGGTGGGCTTGCCGACATCGAACGCGACTACCGCGCCGCGGCCCCATCGGTGCCGATGCGGCGGGTCATGGTCGATGATGCGGCACTGCGCCTGCTCTATGCCGGCGCGCAGGCCTTGGTCTATCCGTCCCGCTACGAAGGCTTTGGCATGCCGGTGCTCGAAGCCATGGCCTGTGGCTGCCCGGTGGTGACCTGCGCCAATTCGTCGCTGATCGAAGTGGGCGGCGATGCCGCGATCTTCGTCGATCCCGACAATGCCGAAGCCACGGCCGCGGCGATCCTGTCGCTGTCCGATCCCGCCACCCGCGCAGCGCGCGTGGCGGCGGGGATTGCCCAGGCCGCGCGCTTCACCACCGATGCCCAGGCGCGCGACGCTCTGGCCGCCTTCCGAGCGACGATCGACGATGTCGCGGCGGGTCGGCGTGCCAGCCCCGGCGATGGCTGGCGCGAGTTCCGCACCTATCAGGCGGGAATTCAGGGCTGGCTGCAGCGCCATCCCGGCCTGACGACGGAAGTTCTGGCGCAGGTCGGCGGCGGCCGCGGCGGTCCGGCAGCACCGGCGCCGCCCTCCGGCGAATTGTTGCGCGCGCTCGCCGAGATCGAGGCAATGAAGAAAAGCCCGTTCTGGCGGTTGCGCGCCCTCGTCATTCGCCTGCTGCGCGGCAGCGGGCTGCGCCACCGCGGTTGATGCGCAGCGCATCAACCATGCGCCGCGCACTCGCAGGCCTCGGCGGCTGACCGATGCGGATGTTGATGTGGTATTGGGGGCGGCGTGGAGGAGGCGGTCACCAGGTCCTGGCTCTGGCAACCGCACTGGCACGACGTGGTGACGTCGCGGTCGCGCTGTCGCTGTCGGCGCAATCGGATCTGATCGCGCCGATCCGCGCCCTCGGTCTGCCGGTCGATGCCGTGCCGACCTATCGCAACGCGCTCGGCTTCGCCGCGGGTCTGCCGCGCGTGCCGTGGCTGGCGCGCCGCCTGCGGCGCCAGGCGCGGGATTTCGGTGCCGATGTCGTGGTCTCGGTGATGACCCATCTGTGGACGCCGTTGGTCGCACCGGCCCTCAAGGGCGCGGGCCTGCGCTATGTGCCGATGGTTCACGATGCCGAACCGCATCCCGGCGATCCGGGTCTGCTGTGGGAATGGCGGCTGGAGCGGGAACTCGATGCCGCGGAATCGGCCATTGCCTTCTCGGACAGCGTGGCGGCGGGAATCCATCGCCGGCGGCCGGGGCTGCCGGTGCATCGGTTGGCGCTCGGCGCTCTGCTGCCTGCGGTGGCGAGGCTACCGCGGGCTGGCGGGGCGGCGCCGTTGTTCGTCAGCGTGGGACGGATGCGGGCGTATAAGGGCCTGGACCTGCTGCGTGACGCCTGGCGCCTGGTCCAGCCACGCTGCCCCGGCGCGCGGCTCCTCGTCGCTGGTGAGGGCGATGCCGAGGCACTTGCACCGGGCCTTTCCGCACTGCCGGGGGTCGAGGTGCGGTCGGGGTGGCTGGCGGAGGAAGACATGGCGCGGCTGGTCGCGGAAGCTGACGCGGTGGTGTTGCCGTATCGGGAGGCGAGCCAGAGCGGCATCACGCCGCTGGCACATGGTTTCGGCGTCCCCGTGGTGGTGACGCCCGTGGGCGGCCTGGCCGAGCAGGTGCGCGACGGCTTGGACGGGATCGTGGCGCGGACGGTGACTGCCGAGGCCTTGGCGGAAGCCCTTGGCGCCATGTTCGATCCGTCCCGCCGCGCGGTCCTGACGGATGGGGCGCGGGATTCGGGGCGGTCGCTCAATGACTGGGACGCGATGGCGGGGCAGTTGCTGGATGTGCTGACGCCAGGAACATCCTAGATCACGATCGGACGACATTCGCACGTCGATCTTTGACTGGACTCAGTCAGGCGCGTGAAGATGCTCGCTCATACAAGGGTTTAGAGCGTTTTGCGCCAGCACAGTCTGGCGAAAAACGCTCTAACCTCAGACCTCCGGGGCCTTTGCACCTCAATCAAGGCCCAACTGGCGATGCAGGCTGCGCGGCAGCAGCGTGCGAATCCGACCCCGCCACCCGGCCCGGGCACCCGACAGCCGGACGTCGAAATCGCCCGAATCGAAATCTGCCGGTTCCCCTTCGCGCTGGAATTCGAGCACGAAGGGTTCACCCTGCGGCACCGCGGACACATCGGCGGCGACCTTGCTCCAATCCGGCCCGATCTCCGCCCGGCCGATCTGCCGTGCATTGGCACGAAGCGTGATCGTGGCGGGGGCGGCGCTGCGCATCTCGAAGCGCAGCGTCGGTGCCGCGCCGCGGGTGTGAAACAGCCGCGCACGGCGGTGGCCGGTGCGGGTCGTCGCGGTGGATTGCGCGACCCGCCAGCCATTGATCAGATCGAACTTCGCCGGCTGCCCCGGGAAAGGCGTGTCGAGCAGGTCAGGGGGAATGATCCGCGCGAGCTCGGCCACCGCCCGTGTCGGGTCATCGAGCCATGTGGCAAAGGTTGCCGGCGGCAGGATGCCGTCGCGCTGCATGGCGCGGCCATGCGGCCATGGCGCTGTCAGACGCACGCGCATCGCCAGGGTGCCGGCGCGCCGCTTCAGCAGCCCGGCATCGGCGTCGATGTCCCACGGCGTCCAATCCGTCAGCGTCGGCCCATCGCCCGAGCGGCCACCATACAGCACCTGGGTGAAGAGTTCGGGCGACAGGATTGCGCGATCGCGTTCCAGCGTGGCGAGAAAATCCGAGGTGCGGGGGATCTGCTCATTGATGCCCAGCAGCACGGCCTCATGCCGGTCGAAGATCTGGAATTCGAGCGACTGGTCCGTGTCGTCGGCGCGAAACGGATCGCCGGTGGTGATCAGTGTGCCACCCGGGCGCAACACGCGCAGCGCCTCGGCGATCGTCACCGGGATGTCGCGCATGTGGTGCAGCGCCGCATTGACGAAGACATGGTCGAAGGACGCGGTGCGGAAGGGCAGCGCATGCGCGAAGCCGCCGATCCAGCGCAAGGACGGGAAACTCGTTGCTCCGGCCTCGGCGACGACCGGGCTGAATTCGAGCGCGGTGACGCGGGCGCCACGCAGCGCCAGGCGCCAGGCGTCGAAACCCTGCCCGGCGCCGATGTCGAGGACATCCTTGCCGGACAGGTCGATGCCCGTGAGGAGCCTCTCGACTGCTTCCCATTCGGCATAGCGGTGACCGAACCACGACGCCTGGGCTTCCGCATGGGCGGCACGGAAGGCGTCCTTGTCCTCGGCCGCATGAAGACCGGTGCACAGGGCATCGATCCGCTCGACAGTCCCCGGGGCGATGATGAGGCTGGCGCGGTTCGGGGCGTTTGCGACGATCTCGATCAGGCCGAGCGCGTCGGCCGCTTCGAAATCGCCGATGAACGGCACGCCGAGGACGCTGGCGAAGGCTGCGCCACAGGGTGTGCAGGACAGGTCCGCGAGAGGCGCGCCGCAACGCGGGCATTCGAGGTCCGATACGGGATGCGCAGCGTGACGACCTTCAGGTGCGGGCAGGGTCACGCGGGATTCGCCTCATGATGCGCAGCATGCATCGTTGCGCGGCGGCGACGTCACGGCAACCATGATCGCGCTGGACACCACCGGGCAGCCTGCTGGGTTGCGCGCGGGCCGCTACAGACCTGCGGCGGACAGCACGTCCTCGACAGGCCCATCGGCCGTAATCCGCCCGCCCTCGAGGCGGATCGCCCGGGTGCACCATTTCCGCACGACGGACATGTCATGTGTCGCAATCATCAGGATGTCGGCGCCGACGACCAGATGCGACAGGCGTTCCTCGGCGCGCGTCATGAATTCCGCATCGCCGGCAAGGAACCATTCGTCCATCAGCAGGATGTCGGGCGTCATCGCCGTCGCCATGGCGAAGGCGAGGCGGACATTCATGCCGGCCGAATAACCGCGGATCGGGACGTCGAGAAAATCGCCGAGGCCTGCGAAGCTCGCCACGTCATCCGCCAGGGCGCGGCCCTGGGTCTCGGTCATGCCTCGGAACAGGGCACGAAGCACCACGTTTTCGCGGCCGGTCAGCAGCGTGTCCATGCCTGCGGCGGGGTCGATCAGCGAACCGATCTCCCCTTCCACGCGCAGCTTCCCGGCGACGGGTTCATAGACGCCCGCGATCGTACGCAGCAGCGTGGTCTTGCCGGCGCCGTTCGGCCCGACGAGCGCAACCCGGTCGCCCTTGCCGATCGAAAAGGTAAGGTCGCGCAGCGCCGCGACGACGACGCGATTGTCGGCGTCCTGCTTCAGCCGCAACCCTGAAGACGCCAGGATGCGCTGCTTCAGGGACCGTGCATTGTGGTGATACAGCGGGAACTCGATGGCGAGCCCGTCGGCGTCGATCGTGGCCATGCGCTCACACCCAGAAAGCGATGCGCCCGCGGAAGCGGACGAAGAAGGCCCAGGCGGCGGCGACCATGATCGCGGTCCAGGCGCAGGCGGCAACCCAGACGATCACGCCGCCGGTGCTTCCCATGAGCGGGGCGCGCACCGCTTCCATCACCGCGAAGACCGGGTTGATCGGCAGATACGGTTCCCAATGCCCGACCATCGAGGGCTTCCAGATCACCGCCGAGACGAAGAACGCCACCTGCATGATCGAGCCGATGATCGGCGGAATGTCGCGGAACCGGGCGCAGATCATGCCCAGGAAGATCGCCGCGGCGAAACTGCCTACCGCCATGATGACGAAGGCCGGGATGGCGAGCAGCGCGTACCAGGTGAGCGGCACGCCAAAGATCATGAAGACCACGCCGATCAGCGGCAGGTTGTGGATCGCGATGAGCGCGTTGCGCATCACCACCCGCAGCGCATGCACCGTATAGGGCAGTGGCATCTGGCGAATGATGCCCTCGGCGCCCGTCAGGCTGGATGTCGCGTCGGTCACCACCTGGTTGAGCAGGTTCCACACGATCAGGCTGACCGTCAGCCAGGGCAGGTAGTCGGTCATGTCGATGCGGAACAGCTTGGCATACAGGAAGCCGAGCGCGCCCAGCATCACGGCCGTGGATAGCGTCAGCCACAGCGGCCCGAGGATCGATCCGCGATAGCGGTGCGTGATGTCCCCCCGCGCCAGCGCCCAGGCCAGCCGCCAGCGGGCGAGGCCGCCCCGGAGGTCTTCCAGCGCAAGTTCGCGCCGCCGCGGATCGGCGGCGTCGAAGGCATGGATGGGGGTGGGGAATTGCTGCGACATGGGCGCGGGCTTCTACACCCTGGCCGCGCCGGCCGGAAGGGCGGCGTCTATTTGCCGCCGCGGGCGTCGATCGGCCCGCCCCCATAGGGGGTGGCCTGGGGATATGGGGCGCCATAGCCGGCCGGTGCGACAGCACCGCGCGACAGCCGCACCCGGTCGGTCTGCGTCATGATCACCTGCTCGCCGACCGCGAGGTTCAGTTCATTGGTCTGGATGACCGACCGCGTCTGGCCATTATCGTCGCGAATGATGAATTCCATGGCGTTGCCGCGGGTGACGCCTTCCTCGATCGCGCCGCCGGCCAGGCCGCCGGCCAGGGCGCCGATCACCCCGCCCACGGTCCGCGCGCGCCAGTCCCCGCCGATGGTGCTGCCGACCAGGCCGCCCGCGACCGCGCCGGCCCCCACGCCGACACCGGACCGCGTGCCCTGCACCGCGACCGGACGCATGCCGATGATGGTGCCGGAGGAAACATACCCCGAGGAGCCGAGCGCACCGCGGCTGACGGTGGAATTGTCGGCCGGGGCGCAGGCCGCCAGGCCGGTGCCGAGGGCCAGCACAACACCAAGCGGTGCAAGGCGGCGGAGTTCGAACATCATGCAACTCTCCAGGGTGTTGCGGGCGGCGTGGGACGGCATCATCACGCAGTTCGCCTCGGTCTGGCCACAGTATGGTGGTGCTGTCCAGCCGTGGGACAGACGGCACGGCAGGACACACCACATGCTGCGATGCGTCCGCAATGCTTGACCGGGTACCCGGCGCTGGCCTACGCAACGTTTCAGCGTATTGCACTCAACGCCCGTGAGCGGGCATGCCCGGAGGGGCCGGAGGGGGATTCCGGACCTTCAGTACAACGGGGATGCCGCGTGATCCGGCGCTATGGAGACCAGGGGGTATGACCGGACGCTTGAAGGACGGCAGCAGGGCCGTTCTGGTCGCCGCGGTATTGTCGCTGTTGGCGGCATGCGCACAGACACCGCAACGCACAGCGGCCGGTAACGGCCCATACTACAACCGCCCCGACAGCCCCTCGCCGCCCGGCCCGCCCGGCGACCCGTGGGGACCCTGGGTGCGTGATGCTTCCCGCCGCTTCGACATTCCGGAAGGCTGGATTCGCGAGGTGATGCGCCAGGAAAGCGGTGGCCGCGCCAACGCCACCAGCCCGGTCGGCGCCATGGGCCTGATGCAGGTGATGCCCGGTACCTATCGGGAACTCCAGGCGCGCTACAATCTCGGCTCCGACCCGTATCACCCGTATGACAGCATCCAGGCCGGCACGGCCTATCTGCGGGAAATGTACGAACTCTACGGCAACCCGGCCTTCCTTGCCGCCTACAATGCCGGCCCGCGTCGGCTTGAGGACTACCTGTGGGGTGGCCGCGGCCTGCCCACCGAAACGCGCAACTACGTGGCCCGGATCGGGCCCAGGATTGCCGGGGTTGCCCCGAATCGCCGCGCACCGGCCGAAGTCTATGCCGCGGCCGACATCGGCACGCGCATCGCGCCCGGCCCCCGCCCGATGACCAGCGGGACCGCCTTTGCCCTGCGTGAACAGCGCCAGGCGCCCGCACCGGTGCAGTATGCCGCTGCGCCGCCGCCCCCGCCGCCCGCCGCCCCGGCGGTGCAGGTCGCGAGCCTTGCGCCGATGGCCTTGCCGCCGCCACCAGCCCCATCGGGCCGTGGTCCCACCTACATGACCGGCGCCGAGAATCCGACACTCACCGCCAGCGCCCGTGCTGCTCTGGCCGAGGCGGCCCGGCAGTCGGAAATCGAGCGCGGCGGCCAGCAGCAGGCCGACGAGCCCACGCCGGACCGCATGCCGACCATCGTGGCATCGGCGCTGGCGGCGCCGGAACGCCGCACGCCGGCGGCCGCACCCTTCCGGGGCTTCGGTCTTGTCGGGTCCGCCCAGGCCAGCACCTTGCCGGCGGCGCCGATGCCCGCGCCCCCGGTCCGGCAGGCAGCCGCGGCCCCCGCGCCCGCCCCGTCAGGGTCGGGCGGCGGCAATGGCTGGGCGGTCCAGGTTGGCGCCTTCTCGTCGCAGAACCTGGCCCGCACCTCCGCGAACCAGGCGCGCGATGTCGTCGCCACACTCGGGACTCGGAGCCAGGTCACGCCGGTTCGGCAGGGATCCGGGACGCTGTATCGCGCCCGCGTCACCGGACTGAGCCGTGCATCCGCGGAGCAGGCCTGTTCCCGCCTGCGCAGCCGGGGAGCCTGCACCGTGGTGGCGCCCGGCGCCTGATCCGACTGGACATCTCGGATCGCCGGCCGGTGGCCAGGCGATCCGGCTGCCGGCCCTGATTGGGTCAAGACAATGAAGTTTGCCGCTGTCACGATGCGGCGATGGAACGCGCTTCGTCCTGCGATGCACAACGGTCGTGCAAGCGAAGGAGACGCGTGATGGACGGACTTGAAATCGAGATCGAAGGCGACAGCGAGGCGGCGGTGGCACTGGCCCTGCTGCAGATCGTGATGCGCGCCGAGGGCAAGGACGAAAGCGGCGGCGCGAATGCCGACTGGATCCTGGCAACGTATCGCCGCTGCATCGCTGCCGTCGTGGGCGAGGACATGGCCGACGACGAAGACCCTCAGGAGTCCGATGAGGACGAGGGCGACGAAGACGAGACCGAGGCCACGCCGGCGGCCTGACCGATCGGTCGGGGATGCACCCGCGACCGCGCATCCCCGGAGCGACCTGCGCCAGACCGTCCTGCCGCAGAACGATCCCTGCCCGTGCTTGATCGAACATGTTCACGCGCCTGACTGCTTCCGGTCAGGCGCGATCGGCTTGAAGCCGGGTCTCGTGCCGACCCCCCTTGCCCGGCGCAGCGCGTGGCGTCACCCTCCGGCGACAGTCTGAGAGGAAACGTCCATGCCCGCCGAAGGCGGTCACCAGAACACCGCGTCGCGTAGCGACCCTTTTGCCGCGCTTGATGCCATGGTCCGGCCGCGTTCCGTCGCGGTGATCGGCGCGTCCGACGACGCGACGCGGATCGGCGGGCGGCCGATTGCCTACATGATGAACCAGGGCTTTGCCGGGACCATCCTGCCGGTGAACCCGAACAGACCCACGGTTCAGGGGTTGCCGGCCTTCGCATCCGTGTCCGCGCTGACGCAGGTGCCTGATGTGGCGATCGTCGCCGTGCCGGGGGAAGCGGCGGTGCAGGCGGTGGCGGACCTCGGCGCCAAGGGGTGCCGCGCGGCCATCGTGTTCACCGCCGGCTTTGCCGAGGTGGATGAGGCCGGGGCAGCGATGCAGGACCGGCTGGTGGCCGCCGCGCGTCAGCATCGCATGCGCGTGTTGGGGCCGAATTGCCTGGGGTTGTTCAACGCGGCGGTCGGCTTCTACCCGATGTTCTCGACATCCTTCGAGCAAGGCTGGCCGATCCGGGGCAATATCGGGATCGCTTCGCAATCCGGGGCGTATGGCACGCATCTCTTCGCCACCTCGCGCGCGCGCGGCCTGGGCACCACGGTGTGCGTGACCACCGGAAATGAAAGCGATGTGTCTCTCGGCGAAGTGATCGGCTGGATAGCGCAGGCGCCGGAGGTCGAGGTGATCTGCGCCTATGCGGAGGGCATCCGCGAAAGCCGGCAATTCATCGCGGCACTCGACCTCGCGCGCCGCCACCGCAAGCCGGTGGTGATGATGAAGGTAGGTCGGTCGGAACTCGGCGGCCATGCGGCGAAATCCCATACCGCGTCGATCGCCGGCGATGATGCGGTGACCGATGCGGTGATGCGCGAATTCGGCGTGGTGCGGGCCAGCACGACGGAACAGATGCTCGACATCGCCTATGCGGCGTCTCGGCGGATCTATCCGGTGAAGAACACGCTGGGTGTCATCACCGTGTCGGGTGGGGCGGGGGTGCTGATTTCCGACGCCGCCGAGGCCGCCGGCGTGCCGATGCCCGAAATGCCGGCCGAGGCGCAGGCGAAGCTGAAGGGGCTGATCTCCTTCTCCGCGCCACGCAACCCGGTGGATTGCACCGCCCAGGCGGTGAACCAGACGGAGATGTTCGAGCACTTCCTGGAGGTCACCGCCGATGCCGGCGGGTACCAATCCATGCTGGTGTTCCTGACGCAGACCGGCGGGTCCACCACCATGGCGCCGAAACTGCGGCCGTATCTGAAGCAGGCGCGGGAGAAGTTTCCCGACCGGCTCTGGGTGCTGTCCGTCATCGCCTCGGCCGAGAAGGTGCGCGCGTATGAGGAGGATGGCTACATCGTCTTCGAGGATCCGACGCGCGCGGTGAATGCCATCGAGGCGATGGGCCGCTTCGGCGCCGCCTTCGCTGCGCCGCCACCGGACGACATCGTGGTGCCGGATGTGACCCTGCCGGCAACCACGCCGACCGAGGCCGAGGGCAAGCGCATCCTGGCCGCTGCAGGCATCCCGGCGGTGCCGGAGAAAGCCTGCGCTTCGGTGGAGGACGCCGTCGCCGCGGCGGAATCCTTCGGTTTCCCGGTGGTGGCGAAGATCCTGTCGCCGGACATCCTGCACAAAAGCGAGATCGGCGGGGTGATCCTCGACCTCGGTTCCGCCGAGGCGGTGCGCGAGGCCCATGCGACGCTGTTGTCGCGTGCTGCCGAACGCGCGCCGGGTGCGCGGATCGAAGGTGTCCTCATCGCAAAGCAGATCAAGGGTGCTGTGGAAATGGCGCTCGGCGTCGCCAAGGACCCGGTGTTCGGGCCGGTGGCGATGGTTGGCCTCGGCGGCGTGTTCATCGAGATTTTGAAGGACGTGTCCTTCCGCCGCTGCCCGTTCGGGGATGCGGAAGCCGAGGCGATGATCCGGTCGCTGAAAGGCTTTCCGCTGCTGGATGGCGCGCGCGGACGGCCCAAGGCGGATGTGGCGGCGCTGGCCTCGGCGCTGTCAGCGTTGTCGCGTTTCGCGGCGGGCGCGGGGGAGCGGCTGGCGGGTGTCGATGTGAACCCGCTGCTGGTGTTGCCGGCAGGCCAGGGGGCGTTTGCCGCCGATGCGGTGATCGAGATCGAGGATACGCACTGATGGCCATCAACCACGACCAATTGCTGAACTACCCGATCCCGGAAATCCGCACGACGATCCGCTGGCAGGATACGGCGCTGTACAATTTCTCCATCGGTCTGGGGCAGGACCCGATGGACCAGGCGCAGCTCGATTTCCTGTATGAGCCGCGGCTGAAGGCGATGCCGTCCATGGCGGTGGTGCTAGGATATCCGGGCTTCTGGATTCGTAACGCGGACACTGGCGTTGATTGGACGCAGGTGCTGCATGGCGAACAGTCGATCGTCCTGCACAAGCCGCTCCCGGCCGAAGGCGAGATTATCGGCCGCTCGCGCATCACCTCGATTGTCGATCGCGGCGCTGGCAAGGGCGCGATGCTGTACAATGAGCGCGTGGTGACGGATGCGAAGACGGGCGAATTGCTCGCAACGCTGGAAGGCACCACCTTCGCGCGCGGCGATGGCGGTTTTGGCGGTCCGAGCGGGCCGATCAAGAAGCCGCATGCGGAACCGGATCGCACGCCGGACCTGACGGTGGATTTGGCGACGCGGCCGGAGCAGGCGATCGTCTATCGGCTGAACGGCGACCACAACCCACTGCACATTGACCCGGAGGTGGCCGCCAAGGCGGGGTTCAAGCAGCCGATCCTGCATGGGCTGTGCACCTTCGGCGTGGTCTGCCACGCGCTGATGAAGGCGCTGTGTGGATATGACCCGGCGAAGTTCGGACGGATGGATCTGCGGTTTTCATCCCCGGTATTCCCCGGTGAGACGATCCGCACGGAGATCTGGCACGAGGACGGCGGCGCTGCCTTCCGCGCGCGGGTGGTCGAACGCGACAAGGTGGTGGTCAGCAATGGGCTGTTCCGCCACGCGGCGGCTGCCGGATGAGTGCCGCCTATGAAGCGTTCCGCGCCCTGCATCAGGGGCCGGGCGCTTTCATCATGCCCAACCCGTGGGATGGCGCCTCCGCCCTGCTGCTGAAGCGCGCGGGGTTCCAGGCGCTGGCAACCACCTCCCTGGGCATCGCCTTCGCGATGGGGCGGCCGGACGGCACCGCCGAGATCAGCCGTGCCGAGGCGATCGCCAATGCCGAGTTGGTCATTCGCCTGACCGGACTGCCGGTGAATGGCGATCTGGAGGACGGATTCGGCCCCTCAGCCGAGGATTGCGTCGCCACGGTGGAGGCGTCGATCGCGGCGGGTCTCGCGGGGCTGGGAATCGAGGACACGACGGCCAATCCTGATGCGCCGATCCATGAATTCGACCATGCTGTGGCGCGCATCCGCGCGGCGGCGAAGGCCGCGAAGGGCCGCATCCTGCTGACGGCGCGGACCGACAATTTTCTCCAGGGGCGGCCCGATCTGGACGACACCATCCGCCGGCTTGTCGCCTTCGCGGAATGCGGCGCCGAGGCGCTGTATGCGCCCGGCCTGCCGGATATGGATGCCATCGAAAAAGTGGCGCGCGCGGTGGCCCCCGTGCCGCTGAACGTGGTGTTCGGGCCACGCAGCGGGCCGGTGCCGCTGGCCCGGCTGGCGGCGGCCGGCGTGCGGCGTGTCAGCCTGGGTGGTGCGCTGTATCGTCATGCCATGGGGGCGCTGACGCAGGCGGCGGAACGGCTCAAGGCCGGTGAGTTCGACTTCATGGGTGATGCGGTGACCAGCCGCGAGGTCACGGATCTGGTGACCGAAGCCCGCAGGATGCAGCAAGGAAAGCCTTCGACGTGATCAACAAGATCGTTCAATCCATGGCCGACGCCATGGCCGGCATCAAGGACGGTTCGACCGTGCTGATCGGCGGTTTCGGCGCCGTGGGGCAGCCGGACCAGCTGATCGAGGCGCTGATCGAACAGGGTGCCACGGACCTGGTCTGCGTTGCCAACAACGCGGGCAACGGGCGCGTGGGCCTGGCGAAGCTGATGGAACTGGGGCGGGTGCGGAAGATCATCTGTTCCTTCCCGCGTTCCGCCGGTTCGGTGGTGTTCGAGGAACTGTATCGCGCCGGCAAGATCGAGCTCGAGATCGTGCCCCAGGGTACGATGGCCGAGCGCATGCGGGCCGCAGGTGCTGGCGTTCCGGCCTTCTTCACCGCCACATCCGTTGGCACCATCCTGGCGAATGGCAAGGAGGAACGCGAGTTCGGCGGCCGTCGCTACGTGATGGAGCACGCGCTGCATGGCGATGTCGCGCTGGTCGAGGGCTGGGAGGGCGATCGCTGGGGCAACCTGACCTATCGGGCCTCGGGGCGGAACTTCAATCCGGTGATTGCGATGGCGGCCACCATGACGATCGCGCAGGTGTCGCATATCCGCGAATTGGGTGAGTTGGTGCCGGAGAATGTGCATACGCCGGGCATCTTCGTGAACCGCGTGATCCAGGTGGATCGCGGGCCGGACTGGGCATAGGGAGCAGCAGGACATGCAGGGTTTCGACCGCAAGGCCATGGCCGCGCGCCTGGCGCAGGACATCCCCGAGGGGTGGTATGTGAATCTCGGCATTGGAATCCCGACCATGGTCGGTGATTTCGTGCCGCTGGATCGGGAGGTGATCCTGCATTCCGAGAATGGGATTCTCGGCATGGGGCCGGCGCCGGCGAAGGAGAACATCGACCCTTGGCTGGTGAATGCCGGCAAGCAGCCGGTGACGCTCCGGCCGGGCGGGTCGTATTGCCACCACGCGGATTCCTTCGCGATGATCCGTGGTGGGCACATCGATCTGTGCGTGCTCGGCGCGTTCGAGGTTGCGCAGAATGGCGACATCGCGAATTGGGCGACCAGCGAGAACGACACCGCGCCGGCGGTGGGTGGTGCGATGGACCTTGGCGCGGGTGCGAAGCGCCTGTGGGTCATCATGGAGCACACCACGAAGGATGGCCGCCCGAAGCTGGTGGAGAAATGCGGATACCCGCTGACGACGCCGGGTGCGGTGAAGCGCGTGTACACGAATCTCGGCGTGTTCGATGTTTCGGCTGAGAAAGGCTTCGTGGTGGTGGATCTGGCACCCGGCCTGACGCTGGCCGAGGTCCAGGCTGCTTCGGGCGCCGTGCTGCACACCCAGTGAAGTGCTGCGCCTCGCCACCGGCGAGGCGCCCAGTCAGAAGAAGGAGGGGGATCGGGGGAGTTCTCTCCCCCGACCTTGTCTTGAGGGAACGATGAGCCAAGCATTGGACGACCGATCCGAATCCATCCGCATGATCCGCGACAGTGCGGGCGCGGTTGCCCCGCGCGGCGGAGACACCAAGCGCGTGCGGGCGCAGCGTTTCGTGGCACCGGGCTTTTCGCGCGAGGTGTTCGCCGAAATGGCATCACTGGGCTGGATTGGCCTGGCGGTCCCTGAGGCCGCCGGTGGTGCGGGCCTTGGCATGTCCGAAGCGGTGGCGCTGACCGAGGTGCTCGGCGCGGGGCTGGTGCCGGAGCCGCTGATTCCTGCGATGCTTTCGGCACGGCTGCTGGCGGCCTCCGATGACAAGGCGTTGCTGGACAGTGGGAAGGTCGTGCTGACCGCGTGGCAGGAAAAGGCCGACAGCATCGCCGCCCCAGGTACGGGCGATGCGCCGCGGGTGTTCATCCCGTATGCGGGCGGGGCGGATGTGTTCCTGCTGCCGGTGCGGGAGGGCAACCGGATCGCGCTGGTGTCGCTGGACGCGACTGGTGCGGATGTGGTGCTCGAGAAGACCATGGATGGCGGCTTCGTCGGCACGCTGCGGGCCGACTTGTCGCGGGCGTCGCGCATTGCGGACGATATCGGCGCGGTGCTGGAACATGCGCTGGATGAAGCCGCGCTGGCAACCGCCGGTCAGATGCTGGGGCTGATGGAAAAGGCGTTCGAACTGACGCTGGGGTATCTGAAGACCCGCCAGCAATTCGGGCGGATCATCGGCACCTTCCAATCCTTGCAGCACCGTGCGGCGGATTTGAAGATCCATATCGCGCTGACGCGGGCGGCGGTGGAAACCGCGGCCGCGGTGCTGGATGACGGCGCGACCGGCGCGGTGCGCCAGGCGGCGGTGTCGAAGGCCAAGCATCGCGCGACGGAATCGGGAATGTTCGTGCTGCGCCAATGCATCCAACTGCATGGCGGCATCGGCTATACCGATGAATATGATGTCGGGCTGTATCTGCGGCGCGGCATGGTGATCATGAATCAGTACGGCTCTGCCGCGCTGCATCGCCGCCGCTTCATGGCGCTGGCGCCGGAGGATGTGGAATGAGCGACGCCGCTCGCGTCCGGGAGGACATGGACGGCAACGTCCTGGTCCTGACCATCGATTATCCGCAGCGCAAGAACGCCATCGCGCCCGCCGTGCGCGCGGCGCTGGAAGACGCGCTGGAACGCGCGCATGCGGACAAGGCGGTGCGCGCCATAGTCATAACCGGCGCGGCCGGCACCTTCTGTGCTGGCGGCGACATATCCTCGATGGATGTCGGCACCGCGCTGGATGGACGTGAACGCATGCGCCGCACGCATCGGCTGGTGCGGCTGATGGCGCGGGGCGCGAAGCCGATCGTCGCCGCTGTTGAAGGCTGGGCGGCCGGGGCCGGCATGGCAGTGGCCTGCGCCTGCGACACCATCGTGGCGGCGGAAGATGCGCGCTTCGTCGCCGGCTTCGGCAAGATCGGGCTGATGGCCGATATGGGCCTGCCGTACTTCCTGCCTCGGCGGGTCAGCGTCGGGCGGGCGCGCCGAATCCTATTCTACCATGAAGTGACGGGCGCAATTGAAGGCGAGCAGATCGGGCTGGTGGATTACCTGGCCCCGCCGGGCAAGGCGCTGGAGGTCGCGCTGGACAAGGCGCGGACGCTGGCCGCATCCGCCGCTGGGCCGATCGAACTGACCAAGAAGATCCTGTCGGAAGGCCTGGATGAGGCGCTGGCCGATGAGGCCACCTTCCAGGGCCTGCTGTTCACAACATCCGACTTCCAGGAAGGCCGCTCGGCATTCCTTGAGAAGCGCACGCCGAAGTTTGGAGGCTGAACCATGGCCGTCAGCATCGCACCCAAGGAAGCCACCGACCTCAACGCCATGGAGGACGAGGCGTTCCGCACGCATGTCCGCACATGGATCGAGGCGAATTATCCCGCCGAATTGCGGAACCCGCCCAAGCGCTTGCATTGGGAGGAGAACAAGCCCTGGTATTTCCAACTGGCCGAAAAGGGCTGGCTGTGCCCCGGCTGGCCGCGCCAATTCGGCGGGCTGGGCCTTTCCCCGGCCAAGCAGATCATCTTCACCGAGGAGATCGAGCGGCACGGCTGCGCCCGCACCAATGACCATGGCATCGTCATGGTCGGCCCGCTGCTGATCAACCACGGCACGGATGCACAGCAGCAGGAGTTCCTGCCGAAGATCCTCAATGGCGAGCATGTGTGGTGCCAGGGGTATTCCGAGCCGAATGCCGGGTCGGACCTCGCCGCGCTGCGGACCGAAGCCGTACTGGATGGCGACGAATACGTCGTCAACGGCCAGAAGATTTGGACCACGCTGGCGTCCGACGCCAACTGGTGCTTCCTGCTGGTCCGCACCGACAAGAACGCGAAGAAGCAGGAGGGCATCTCCTTCCTGCTGGTCGATATGGCGACGCCGGGGATCACGGTGAAGCCGATCATCAACCTCGAATACCATGACGAATTCTGCGAGGTCTTCTTCGACAATGTCCGCGTGCCGGCGAAGAACCTGGTGGGCACGCCGAACCGCGGCTGGGACATGGCGAAGGCGTTGCTGTCCTTCGAACGCATCTATCTCGGTTCACCGCGGCTGTCGGCCTATGCCTTCACGCGGTTGCGGCAGCTCGCGGAACGGATGGGTGTCTGGGAAGAAGCGACCTTCCAGGACACCTATGGGCGGCTGCGCCTGGACCTCGAGGACCTGAAGTCGCTCTACGGCACCTTCGTCGACAAGCTGCGGCGGGGGGAAACCCTTGGCGCCGATGTGTCCATGTTGAAAGTGTTCCAGACCGAATTGTTCCAGCGCATCACGGATACGATGCTGGAGATCGCTGGCGAGAATGCCGGCCTGCTGGAACCGATGGAAGGCAACCGGAACCTCAACCCGACGGGCCAGTACATCCAGGCGCGCCCGGCCACAATCTATGGCGGGTCGAACGAGATCCAGCGCAACATCCTGTCCAAGAACGTGCTCGGCCTGCCTGGCTAGAGCGTTTTGCGCCAGACTGTGCTGGCGCAAAACGCTCTGAACCTTTGTGTGAGCGAGCATTTTCACGCGCCCGACTAAGGCCAGTCAGGCGCGATCTGCTCTAAGCGGCCGGCGCAACCAATGCCCGTCTCGCGCGCTGTGCTGGAAGGCCGGTGCGCGGGAAGCTTCCCCGCTGGCGGCCCCACAGCCAAGCCAGCGCAAGGAAGCCAGCCATGGCCCGCAAGCCCAGCACCGCCCGCCGCGACGAAAATACCGCCATTATCCACGACCAGACGTTGCAGCGCGGCACGGGTGGCGAACTGCACCAGACGGCAGAGGGCGATACGCCTGTGTTGACGACGGCCCAGGGCGGGCCTGTTTCCGATGACCAGAACACGTTGAAGATCGGCCCCCGCGGCCCGACCCTCATCGAGGACTTCCACTTCCGCGAGAAGATCTTCCACTTCGATCACGAACGCATCCCCGAACGCGTCGTACATGCCCGCGGTTATGGCGCGCACGGATACTTCGAGACCACCCGATCATTGTCCGACATCACGCGCGCGGACATCTTCCAGCGGGTCGGTGAGAAGACGCCGGTGTTCGTACGGTTCTCGACGGTGGCAGGGGCGAAAGGCTCCGCCGATCTGGCGCGCGATGTCCGGGGCTTCGCCGTCAAGCTCTATACGAAGGAGGGCAACTGGGACATCGTCGGCAACAATATCCCGGTCTTCTTCATCCAGGACGCGATCAAGTTTCCCGACATCATCCATGCGGTGAAGGAAGAACCGGACCGCGCCTTCCCGCAGGCGGCTTCGGCGCATGACAATTTCTGGGACTTCATAACGCTGACCCCGGAATCCATGCACATGATCATGTGGGTCATGTCGGACCGGGCCATACCGCGTTCCTTCCGCTTCATGGAGGGATTCGGCGTCCACACCTTCCGCTTCGTCAACGCGCAAGACGAATCGACCTTCGTCAAGTTCATCTGGAAGCCCAAGCTCGGCATGCAGTCGGTGGTTTGGAACGAGGCGCTGAAGATCAACGGCGCGGATCCAGACTTTCATCGACGCGACCTGTGGAACGCCATCGAAGCCGGCGACTATCCCGAATGGGAGTTGTGCGTGCAGGTGTTCGACCAGACATTCGCCGATGCCTTCGACTTCGACGTGCTTGATCCGACCAAGCTGATCCCGGAGGAAATCCTTCCGCCGATCACGGTCGGACGCCTGGTGCTCGACCGGATGCCCAACAACTTCTTCGCCGAGACCGAACAGGTCGCGTTCATGACCCAGAACGTGCCGCCGGGGATCGATTTCTCGAACGACCCGCTGCTGCAGGGGCGGAACTTCTCCTACCTCGATACGCAGCTCAAGCGCCTTGGCAGCGTCAACTTCACGCATATCCCGATCAACGCACCGAAATGCCCGTTCCATCACTTCCAGCAGGATGGGCATATGGCGATGCGCAACCCGAGCGGGCGCGCCAATTACCAGCCCAATTCCTGGGGTGAGGGACCGCGTGAAAGCCCCACCGCGGGATTCCGGTCCTTCGCCGCAGAGGAATCGGGCACCAAGGCGCGGCTGCGCCCCGAAAGCTTCGCCGACCACTACAGCCAGGCCCGGCAGTTCTATCGCAGCCAGACGGCAACCGAGCAGGGCCACATCGCGATGGCGCTTGGTTTCGAATTGTCGAAGGTGCAGAAGCCCGTCATTCGGGAACGCATGATCGCGCATCTGCTGCTGATCGACGACGCGCTGGCAAAGACCGTCGCTGGCAAGCTCGGCATGACTGCCATGCCAAAGCCGGCCGACGCGGCGATCCAGCCACGGGACGACCTGGCGCTGTCGCCGGCGCTCAGCATCCTGGCCAATGCGCCGGACAGCTTCACCGGACGCAAGCTCGGCATCCTCATCGGTGACGGTTCGGATGCCGGCATCATCAAGGCGCTGCGTGGCGCGTTTGAAAAGGAAGGTGCCACCGTCGAGCTGGTTGCACCGCAACCCAGCGGCACCAAACTTTCGGACGGCAGCGCCATGGATGCCGATCACGCGATCGAAGGCGGGCCGTCTGTGCTGTTCGACGCGGTCGCCATCGTCCTGGCCGATGAAACGAAGCATCCCGCGGCACGTGATTTCGTCGCGGATGCGTACAGCCACTGCAAGTTCATCGGCTTCACCGCTGGTGCGAAGTCGCTGCTGGACCGCAGTGGCGCCGAAGCGGATGACGGGATGATAGCATTGGACGACGCGGCGGCGGCGAGCGAATTCCTCATCGCCTGTCGGCAGCTTCGCTTCTGGCCCCGTGAGGACACCCTGATGCAGTAGAGCGGACCACGCGCCCGGTCAGGCGCGTGGCCATGCTCGCTCAAAAGTGGCGCAGAACGCTTCAGCCGTCATGCGCCCGCCGGTTGACTTCACATGCCGGCGGGCGTCGATGGAGGGATGCCGCGCCTCCCCTTCGAATCCATCGTCGATCCCGTGGCCCCGCCCGGCGCGCCGGCCAGCAAGCTGTTCGGCACGGATGTGCCCGACGCTCCGCCGCCCTCGGGGCTGCTGCCCTTCTACTGGTACTTCATTCGCCAGGCGAAGGCGCTTTTCGTGCTGCTGTTCGTGCTCGGCATGGCGGTCGCGTTGCTGGATGCGCTGATCCCCATCTTCATCGGCACGGTCATCGGCCTGCTGACCACCCACGGCCCGGACCACCTGTTGGCCGAAGCCTGGCCGCAGCTGGCCGGCATGGCGGCCGTGCTGCTGGTCGCACGACCGCTGATGATCACGGCGCACAACCTGGTCACGCAGCAGGGCATCAGCGCCAACGTCACCAGCCTGATCCGCTGGCAATCGCATTTCCACGTCGTCCGCCAGGGTTGGGCCTTCTTCCAGGAGGATTTCGCCGGCCGCATCGCCACCCGCGTGATGCAGGCCGGCCCCGCGGTGCGCGAAAGCGTGGTGCAGGGCGTCAATGCCGTCTGGTACATCCTCGTCTATGGCAGCGCCGCGGTCATCTGGCTGTCGCAGTCGGATATCCGACTGGCCCTGCCGGTGCTGGTGTGGTTCGGCGCCTATCTGGTGCTGCTGCGCTTCCTTGTGCCGCGTATGCGCGACCGGTCGAAGGCCGCATCCGAAGCGCGGTCCCTGCTGACCGGGCGAATCGTCGACAGCTACACCAACATCCTCACCGTCAAGCTGTTCGCTCGCGCCGAGGATGAGGACGGCTTCGTCCGCGATGGCATCGCCCGGCTCACCGAAGCCTTCCAGCGGCAGATGCGCCTGGTCACGCTGAACGGCCTGGCGCTGTCCACACTGAATGCGCTGCTGCTGACCTCGCTTGGCGCCGTGTCGATCCTGCTTTGGCAACAGGGGGAGATCGGGCTGGCCACGGTGGCCGCCGCGCTGCCGATGGGCTGGCAGATCGCCAACATCTCCGGCTGGGTCGCGCTGAACGTCACCGGCATCTTCGAGAATATCGGCGTGGTGCAGGAAGCATCGGGCAGCATCGCCGTGCCGCCCACCGCACCCGACCGGCCCGATGCCAGGCCGCTGCAGGTCGCCAAGGGCGCGATTCGCTTCGAACACGTCCGCTTCGCCTATGGCCAGGCGCGGGGCGTGCTGAACGACTTCGACCTGTCCATCGCACCGGGCGAACGTGTCGGCCTGGTCGGCCATTCCGGTGCGGGCAAGACGACGGCGATGAACCTGCTGCTGCGCTTCTTCTCTCCCGAGGCCGGGCGCATCCTGATCGACGGGCAGGACATCGAGACGGTGACGCAGGAATCGCTGCGCGGCGCGATCGGCGTGGTCACGCAGGACACGGCACTGCTGCACCGGTCGATCCGCGACAACATCCGATACGGCCGGCCGGCAGCCTCGCAGGAGGAGATCGTCGCCGCCGCGCATCGCGCCGCCGCGCATGATTTCATCGTGGTACTTGCCGACTGGCGTGGCCGCACGGGGTATGACGCGCATGTCGGTGAGCGCGGCGTGAAACTGTCCGGCGGGCAGCGCCAGCGCGTCGCCATCGCCCGGGTGCTGCTGAAGGACGCACCGATCCTGGTTCTGGACGAAGCGACCTCCGCGCTCGATTCCGAAGTGGAGGCGGTCATCCAGGAACAACTCGTCGGGCTGATGGAGGGCAAGACGGTGATCGCCATCGCCCATCGTCTGTCGACGCTCGCCAGCATGGACCGCCTGGTGGTGCTGGATCATGGCCGCGTGGTGGAACAGGGGTCGCACGCCGCGCTTCTGGACCGCGGCGGCACCTATGCCGCGCTGTGGAAGCGCCAGTCGGGCGGCTTCCTGTAGCGGGCCGCCCGGTCTGAGCCGACACACCGGACCCTGTCCGCCCCGCGCCCATTGGCGCGGGCGCCCGGGCATGCTGCCCTGCGCGGGCAACGAGACATGGACCGGACATGACAGACCTCTGGCGCCTGCCCGCCACCGAACTTGCCGCCCGCATCCGGACCCGACAGGTCTCGGCCGCCGAGGTGGCCCGCGATGCCCTGGGACGGCTGGACGCGGCGAACCCCAGGATCAACGCGGTGGTGGACCACCGGCCCGAGGACGTCCTGGCCCAGGCCGCCGCGATCGACGCGACGATCGCGCGAGGCGAGGATGCGGGACCGATGGCGGGCGTGCCTGTGACCATCAAGGTCAATGCCGACCAGCAGGGCTACGCCACCACCAACGGTCTGCGGTTGCAGAAGGATCTGGTGGCCAAGGCCGACAGCCCTGTCGTTGCCAATCTCCGCCGCGCGGGGGCGGTGATCCTGGGGCGGACCAACACACCCGCCTTCTCGCTGCGTTGGTTCACCCGCAATTCCCTTCACGGACACACCAGGAACCCGCGCGACCCGGCGATCACGCCGGGCGGGTCATCGGGCGGGGCGGCGGCGGCGGTCGCGGCCGGGATCGGGGCCGTAGGGCATGGCACGGATATCGGCGGGTCGATCCGCTATCCGGCCTATGCCTGCGGGGTGCACGGGCTGCGGCCGACGCTGGGGCGCATCCCGGCCTGGAACCAGACCGGGGCTGAACGCCATGCCGGCGGTCAGTTGATGGCAGTGTCCGGTCCGATCGCGCGGACCATCGCCGATCTGCGCCTGTCCTTCGCCGCCATGGCGGCGCGGGATGTCCGTGACCCCTGGTGGGTCGATGTCCCGCTGGAAGGTCCTTCCGTGCCCAGGCGTGCCGCGCTGTGCCTGAACCCGGATGGCATGGCGGTCCAGCCTGCGGTGACGGCGGCGCTGATCGATGCCGCGAAACGTCTGGAAGCCGCCGGCTGGACCATCGAGGAAACCGATACCCCGCCCTTGCGCGAACCCGCCGCCTTGCAGGCCATGTTGTGGCTGGCGGAATCGCGCCGCGGCCTGAACGCCGCGCTACACCAGGAAGCCGACCCCGACGCCTCCTTCGTCTTCGCGCAGATGGAGGCGCTGTGCCCGCAGGCCGACCTCAACGCCTTCATGGACGGGCTGCAGAAACGCGCGACCTTCGTCCGGCAGTGGATGGAATTCTTCGAACGCTTCCCGGTGGCGATCACGCCGGTCTCCGGAGAACTGCCCTTCCGCGATCAGGAGGATGTCGAAAGCCCCGAGGCCTTCCGCCGCATCATCGAGGCGCAGCTGACCCAGGTGGGCCTGCCGCTGATGGGGCTGCCGGGGCTGGTGGTGACGACCGGGCTGGTCGGCACCGTGCCGGTCGGCGTCCAGTTGCTGGCAGGCCGGTATCGGGAGGATGTGCTGTTGGAGGCCGGCGCGGTGATCGAGGCGGCCGGCGTTCCTGCCTCCCCCGTCGATCCGGCGTAGGTCCGGCCGCGCCGGGCCTGCGACGCCGCTGTCAGTCCCGCCGCACCGGCGGGACGCTGCCGCCCTGTCCAGGCCCGCCCCATTGGCCGGGCGGCTGTGGCGGCGGCTGGCCATATCCCGGTGGTGGCTGCTGACCGTAGCCGGGCGGGGGTTGGCCATAGCCTGGCGGCGGCGCGCCAGGATGCTGCGGCGGCGGATAACCTTGCGGCGGCGCCTGCCAACCCTGCTGCGGCGGCGGCTGCCATTGCGGCTGCTGCCACTGGCCGGGCTGTTGCCATTGTTGCGGCTGCTGTCCGGGGTGCGGCCACTGCTGCGGGGGCATGCCCTGCTGCTGCCATTGCGGAGCGCCATAGCCACCGCTCAGCGGATCCGGACCGAAGCGGTTGGAACCGACGGTACCGCGCAGGAAGCCGGTTTCCACCAGCAGCCAGATCGCATAGCCCAGCATCACCGCCCCGGCACCGACCACCATCAGCACCGCGCCGCTCGCATTCGCAGGCGCGGTCATCATGCCCAGGAAGGCGACGACCCCCGCCACCGCCCCTGCCAGATAGAAGCCGCCGATCCACCAGCCGGACCGATCGCGGTCGTGCAGTCGCTTGATAGTGCCAGCCAGGGACGGCCAGATCGTGAGCAGCGACACCAGACCGCTGACCGGCCCGACCTGCGACGCATCGGCCGGCATCGCATCGGCCATGGGCGACGGTGCAAGCCCGAGCGAGACGTCGAGGATATTGGCGACGATGCTGGCGACGAACAGCGGCAGGACATAGCCAAGCCAGAACGTCTTGCGCCCGATGCGCCCCCTGAAACTCAGCCACTGGCCGATCGTCATGTCCGGAACCCTTTGCGGAAGTGCTTCACAGCACCATGGCCGGCCGTCGCCGCGCAAGCCCGTGGCATCTTGCCCGCGTAACGGACGTTGCATACGGTCACATATCGACAAAGGGCGTGCCTGTTGGCGCGTTCTACGAACCGGGAGAGTTTGCCGATATGTTTCGCCGCCTGCTGCCTGCCATCTTCGCCCTTCTGGGTGCCGCCACGGTTGCGGCCTGCGCCCCGCAGACAGTTTATGTGCCCCAGCCGGTCTATGCTGCGCCGCAGCCGTCGATGCCGGGTTGCGACACCCGGTTCCAGGTCACCAACAACTCCTCCCGCACGGTGCTGACGTTGCAGTACAGCCATTCCAGCATGGCCAATTGGGGCGTCGATCAGCTTGGCCAGAATGTGCTGGCGCCGGGCCGGGTGTGGAATGCGCGGGCCAACAACCCCGGCAACTACGATTTCCGTATCACCTGGGCCGGTGGCGGGGCGGCAGAATTGCGCCAGGTCAACATCTGCCGCGCCAGCCGCATCGTCGTGACCAACCGCGGCCTCTACGCGCAGTAACGCGGAGGGCCTGAGCCCGGCCCATGTGGCCGGGCCAGGCTGCCGGACGTGGCGGTGATCCGGGGGAGACCTTCCCGGATCCCGCCTGCCTCGTTCAGGCAGGGCGCACGCCCCAGGGATAGGGCATGCTGCCCTTGGCGAGCCCGGTGATGCTGCGCCGATGCGCCGTGCGGATGTAGAACTGCCCAAGCGGAATCGTCGCCACATCATCCTGCGCGAGCTTGTTGATCTCGTTGGCCAGAGCCTGCTGCCGCTCCGGTTCCGCCGCGCCGAGCCAGGCCTGGATCAGCTCCTCCGCCTTCGGGCTGGTGTACCAGCCGAACCAGCCGGACGGCCCCGGCCCCTTCACCAGGGATGACACGCCAGGGTTCAGATAGGCGAGCGAGGAGCCGTAGGTGTGGAAGATGCTCCAGCCGCCCTGGTCCACCGGTTCGCGCCGGACGCGGCGCTGCACCACGGTGCCCCAGTCGGTATCCGCCAATTCGACATTCATCCCGATGCGCTTCAGGCGGTCGGCCGTTATCTGGCCGTGCGGCCCGATCAACGGAAAGTCGGTCGGGTTGATGATGACGACCTTCTCGCCCTTGTATCCTGATGCCTGCAACGCGGCGCGCGCGCGGTCCAGGCTGCGCGGCGCGCGGGCGAGTTCCGAAAGATCCTCGATTCCAAGCGGCGTGCCGCAGGGAAACAGGCTGCGGCATTCGCGCCAGACCGATCGGTCGTCGCCCAGCGTCGATTGCATGTATTCCGGCTGATCGACCGAAAGCGCCACCGCCTGCCGCGTCTTGAGGTCGTTGAACGGCGCCTGCAGGTGGTTCAGCCGCATGATGGACATCAGGCCGGCGGGGTTCAGGATATCCACCGCGATGTTGCGATTGCGCTGCAGCGTGGGGATCAGGTCCGACAGCGGCTGCTCCAGCCAGTCGATCTCGCCATTCTGCAACGCCGCCGCGGCGGTCGCCGGGTCGGGCAGGATGTGCCACTCGATGCGCGGATAATGCGCGACCTTGCCGCCCGACGCCCAGTCGGAGGCCTCCTGCCGCGGCACATAGGCCTCGTTCTTCGCATAGACGACGCGGCTGCCCGAGACGAATTCATCGCGCAGGAAGCGATAGGGGCCGGAGCCCACGACCTCGGACACCTGCGTGTTGGCGTCCGTGCGCGCCAGGCGCTCGGGGATGATGAACGGGACATTCGCATCGGGCTTGGCCAATGCCGCCAGCAGCAGCGGGAAGGGCCGCGTCAGGCGGATTTCCAGGGTGCGATCATCCGCCGCGCCCCAGCGTTCCACCACGGCCGCCAGGATCTGTCCGAAGGCGTCGCGCTTCGACCAGCGTTCAAGGCTGGCGGCGCAATCCTGCGCGCGCACCGGTTCGCCATCATGGAAGCGCAGGCCATCACGCAGGCGGATGCGCCAGACGCGGCCATCGTCGCTGACCGTGTGGCCCTCGGCCATTTGCGGGCGCGGCTGCTGCGCGCCATTCACGGCAAACAGCGTGTCATAGACGTGATAGCCGTGCATCTGCGTGACGATGGCGCTGGTCCAGATCGGGTCCAGCGCCGTGAGGTTCGCCTGCGGCACGAAGCGAAGCGTTGCGGTCCGGGCGGGCTGGGCGACGGCCGGGGAACGGGTGGCGGCGGCCGCCGCTGCGGCGGCCCCCAGAAGCGTGCGGCGTTTCATGGCGTTTCCTGCGTTCTTTGAAGCCTGCGTTCAGCAAGCCTATGGGTGCCGGCATTGCCGGGTCAAATGCGCGGCGGCATCGCCCGCCCGCAGGTGGCGGCTTCCACGGCGGCGCGCGGCACGCCATGCTGCCCCCAAACAACGACGTCCTGGGGAAAGAGAACATGACCGACATCACACGCCGCGCCGCACTGGCAACATCGCTGATCGCCCTGCCGGGCCTGGCCCGCGCGCAGGCCTGGCGGCCGCCTGGACCCACACGCATCATCGTCCCGGCCGCCGCCGGCGGCACCACCGACATCATGGGGCGTCTGGTCGCGCAGTTCCTGCATCCGCGCTGGAACATCCCGGTGGTGGTGGAAAACCGCACCGGCGCGGGTGGCACCATCGGTTCTCTGGAGATGGTGCGGTCCCGCCCGGACGGCACGACGCTGATGCTGGGCAATATCGGGCCGCAGGCGATCGCCTATTCGCTGTTCCGCAACATGCCGTATCGCCCTGACCAGATCATCCCGATCGCCGGCACCATTGCCGGGCCGAATGTGCTGGTGGTGAACAAGGACGTGCCGGCGCGCACCGTCGCCGAATTGGCGGCGATGCTGCGGGCGCAGCCGGGGCGCGTGCCCTATGCCTCGACCGGCGTGGGCCAATCGACGCATCTGTCGCCGGTGCTGATGCTGCAGATGCTGAATGCCGAGGCGATCCATGTGCCGCATCGCGGTTCCGCCCCCGCGCAGATCGACCTGCTCGGCGGCAACGTCTCGTTCATGATCGACAACCTCACGGGCATTGCCGGGCACATCCAGTCGGGCGCGGTGCGGGCGCTTGCGGTGACGAGCAAGGAACGCAGTGCGCTGCTGCCCGATGTGCCGGCAATGCGCGAGACGATGCCCGAGCTCGCCGAGTATGAGGTGAATACCTGGTTCGGCCTGTTCGGCCCCGCCGGGTTGCCGGCCGCGGCGGTGAACAGCCTCAATGCCGAGATTGCCGCGATGGTGGCCATGCCGGAGACGCAGCGCCGCTTCACCGAACTTGGCGGTTTCCCGATGCACGGCAATGCCGACGCATTTGCGGCCTTCGTGCGCAGCGAGATCGCCAAATGGGCGGAAGTCATCCGCAAGGAGGGCCTGAACGTCGATGCAGGCTGATCGTCCCGCTTTCGCCTGACGTCACGCGCCGATACCCGGCGCCGAGTGACAAAAAATGGAGGGGGTTTGGGGGAGTTCTCTCCCCTAACCTTCCTTGCCCCCTGCATTGATGCGGCGCCCGCTTCGGGCCACCCTGCGCGGGTCCCGGGAGGACCCTCGCCATGTTCCAACGCCGCGTCCTGATTGCCGCCGCGACTGCCTTTGCCATGCCCGCAACGGCGCAACCCGCCTGGCCGACGCGCCCGGTGCGCCTGATCCTGCCCGACGCGCCGGGCAGCGGGAACGACACCACGGCGCGGCTGATCGCGCCGCTGCTCGAAGCCGCGCTCGGCCAGTCCTTCGTGCCGGACAATCGGGGCGGGGCGGGGGGGCGCATCGGGGTGGAGGCCGCCTTCCGTGCCGCGCCGGACGGCTACAATTTCCTGTTGGGCAATGCCGGGTCGAATGGCATCAACGCCGCGATCTATCGTGACCTGCCGTATGACCTGACCAATGCCTTCGACCCGGTGGCGCTGCTGGTGGTCGGGCCGAATGCGCTGGTGGTGAACGCGCGGGTGCTGCCGGTGAATGACGTCGCCGGGCTGATCGCGGCAATCAAGACGCGCCCCGGACAGTTGAACTATGCCTCGGGCGGGGTTGGATCATCGGCGCATATGTCGATGGAATTGTTCAAGCATGAGGCGGGGCTGGACATTCAGCACGTTCCTTATCGCGGCACGCCGCAGTTGGCGCAGGCGGTGATTTCGGGCGAGGCGCCTGTGGCCTTCGCCAACCTTGTGAATGTCAGCCCTTACATCGCGCGCGGGGAGATGAAGCTGCTGGCCGTCACCACGCTGCAACGCCACCCGGATCTACCGGACACGCCCACGGTGGCCGAGAGCGGCCTGCCGGGTTTCGAGACCATTGCCTGGAACGGCATCCTGGCGCCCAAGGGCACGCCGGCGCCGATTCGCCAGCGCCTGTGGGACATGCTGGCCGCGCTGCGGTCCAACACCACCCTGCAGGACCGCGTGCGGCTGCTGGGCGGCGTCTATGTCGCCTCCACCCCGGCGGAGTTCCAGGCGCGCATCGACAGCGACATCGCGAAATGGAAGCGCCTCGCCGAGGCGGTGAGGATCGAGGCGCAATGACAATCACCGCGGTCGAGTATTTGGGCGTCAACGTCACGCCCAAGACCAACTGGTCGTTCCTGGTGGTCCGCACCGCTGATGGGTGCTCGGGCATCGGCGAATGCACCCTGTCGAATCAGGAACCGCTGTTGGAGGCCGAGGCCGCGCGGCTCGCGGCGAATGTCGTGGGGGAGGACGCCGCGAACCGCAATCGCATCGCGCGGCTGATCCCGCACGCGCCGGGCGGGCTGGTGGCGCATGCGGTGCTGTCGGCGTTCGAGCAGGCGTTGTGGGACCTCGCCGGCCAGGCCGCCGGGCAGCCGATCCATGCGTTGTTGGGTGGCGCGCTACGCGATGCGGTGCCGCTGTATGCCAACATCAATCGCGGGGCGAATCCACGCTCGCCGGAAGGCTTCGCGGCGGCGGCGACTCGCGCGGTGGCGGATGGCTTCCGCGCGGTGAAACTCGCGCCCTTCGAACCATTGGTGTGGGAGGATGCGGCGGACGCAGCCCAGCGCGCGGCGTACGATCAGGGCTTGGCGCGCATTGCCGCTGTGCGCGCGGCGGTCGGGCGGGACATCGACATCATGGTCGATGCCCATTGGCGCTTTTCGCCCGGCGGTGCGGCACGGCTGGTGCAGGATGTCGCGCCCTTCGCGCTGTTCTGGCTGGAATGCCCGGTCGCCGAGGCCAACCACCCGGCCATCCGCCGCCTGCGGTCGATGTGCAATGATCGCGGCATGCGGCTGGCCGGCGCCGAGACACTCGCCGGCATCGGCGCGTACCGCACCATCATCGAGGCCGGCTGCTACGACGTGCTGATGCCCGACATCAAATACGCCGGCGGGCACGAGGAAATCCGCCGCATCGCCGCGCTGGCGCAAACGGCGGGCGTGGAGATCGCGCCGCACAACCCGACCGGCCCGGTGTGCCACGCCCATTCGGTGCATCTCTGCGCGACCATCCCGAACCTGCTGCCGCTGGAAGTGCAGTTCGGTGAGACCGACCGTTTCTTCACGCTTGTCAACGGCCACGACCTGCGCTTCGCGCGCGGCACCGCGACGCTGCCCAACGCGCCCGGCCTTGGTTCCACACTGGGTGAGTCCGGCGCGCGGCTGACGCCCTGGCAGCCCATGCCGCGCCCCTGGCTCGACCCGAGGCTTGGCTGATGCCCATCTGGGTCGCGGCGACGCTGTGCGCCGGGCTGTTCCAGACCTGGCGGACGGCGTTGCAGCAGCGGCTGCGCGGGCAGCTGAGCGTCAACGCCGCGGCGGTGGTCCGATACCTGTACGGCGTGCCCTTCGGCGTGCTGTTCGTCGTGCTGTATCTGGCGATCTTCGGCGGCAGCCTGTCCGCGCTGTCCTGGACCTTCCTGCTGTTCTGCGTGCTGGGCGGCTTCGGGCAGATCATCGGGACCAACCTGCTCATCATGTCCTTCGGTCATCGTGGCTTCGCGGTGGGGACGGCGTATTCCAAGACGGAAGCCGTGCAGGCGGCGTTCCTCGCGCTGATCTTCCTGGGCGAATCCTTCGCGCCGCTGGCCTGGGCCGGCATCGCGGTGTCGGTGGCAGGCACGTTGTACCTGTCGCTGGCGGGGCGGGTGTCGTCGCTGCGGGACGTGATGACCGCGACGGTGCAGCCGGCGGCGCTGTTCGGTCTCGGCGCGGGCCTCGCCTTCGCACTGTGCGCCATGGCCATCCGCGCGGCGACGCAGACGCTGGAAGGGCCGGATGCAACGCTGCGAGCGCTGGAGACCCTCGTCGTCATCAACACGCTGCAAACCCTGATGCAGGGGGGCTGGCTGCTGGCGACGGAACGCGCATCCATCCCGCATCTGTTCCGCACCTGGCGGTCGTCGGTGCAAGTCGGAGCGCTGTCCGCCTGCGGGTCGGCCTGCTGGTTCACCGGCTTCGCCTATGCGCCCGTCGCACTGGTGCGTGCGGTGGGGCAGGTGGAAATCCTGTTCACCCTGCTGTTCAGCCGCTTCTTCCTGCGCGAACGGATGAAGCGCAGCGACATCATCGGTGCGCTGATCGTCGTTTCCGGGGTCGTGCTCGTATTGCTTGGGCGGTGAACGGGGAGGGGCGTCGCCCCTCTCCGAACCTCACCCCACCAGGGGCCAACGGGCCCCTGGACCGCGGGAACTTTGGCGCTGCTACGCCTTCAGTGCGGCGAAGAAGGGAGCGGGCTTCACGATGCGGTTTTCCATCTTCACCAACATACCGCGCTTGCCAACCTCGGCCAGATATTCTGCCCAGGCCGGGTCGGCGGCCATCGCCGCACGGCGCCGTTCACGATCGGCCTGGTCCTCATAGCCCCACATGTGAACCACGGTGTTCAACGAACCCTCGATCGTCGTGTACCAGCCGACGCAATTGCCCAGATGCTTCTGCTGCAACGGCCAGCCGCGTTCCTCATACAGCGCGACGAACTCGGCCACGCGGTTGGGCAGGCAGGTGTAGATTCGCAGATCGACGATCATGACGGGCTTCTCCTGGATGGTGCGCGCAGCATGTCGTGGCGCGCGTCATCGGGGAAGCGCAGCACTGGACGGTCCCGCCGCCCGACCAGCGCGATACACACCGGATCGAGGCCAAGCCTCGATCCGGGAGCGCAAAGCGCGACCGCGCCCAGACCATCAGTTATCCCCGGCGCGCCAGCGCGTGGCGCGAAGGCAAGGCGGGCGGATGCCCGCCGCCCGCCGTCTGAGGGATAGAAAAATCTACTGCAGATTCACCGGCACCAGATCCTGGAACCACGACTGCACCGAGGTGAACCCCGTCACCCGCCGGCTCATCGCGCGCGGATTCAGATCATGCACGATGAACAGCCAGGGCGGGTTGTCCACCACCCGCGCATGTGCCTCGGCATAGGCAGCGGTCGCCTCGGCCGAGGTCCGCGCGCTCTCCAACCGCGCAAACGCCGCCTCGAACTGGTCATCGCTGAACCCCGCCCAGTTGAAGCCATTGGGCGGCGCGAAAGCGCGCAGGAAGTACCGCGCCATCACCGATGGGTCGGATGAAGGCGAGGACGGATTCAACGACTGCACATTCGCCACCACCGGCGCGTTTGCCGCGGATCGCGTCGCCACCAGCAGGTTCGACCAATCCGTCACCTCGAAATCCACCTGCACGCCGCAGGCTTCGCGCAGGTTCTGCTGCATGAACTCATTCATCGGCAGCGGCAGCATCTGGCCCGATCCGGATGTCGAGATCATCACCTTGAAGCGCAGCGGCCGCTGCGCATTGAAGCCGGCTTCCGCCAGCAGCGCACGCCCGCGCGCCGGATCATAGCCATACCGATTGACCGGCGTGCCGAAGGCCGGATCGGACGGCTTCAGCCAGCCGACCGAAGGTTCCGCCGTGCCGTTCAGCAACTGCACCAGGCTGTCGCGATCGACGCAGTAATTCAGCGCCTGCCGCACCCGCACGTCGCCGAACGGCGTGTTGTCCCCATTCATCTGGAAGAACCACGGCCAGACATGCGGATACGACCCGGTCGTGACGTTGAATCCCGCCGCGCGCAGGGACGGGATGGCATCGGGCGGCGGCACCTCGATCCAATCCACCTGGTTCGACCGCAGCGCGGCAAGCCGGGTGTTCGCCTCCGGCATCGGCAGCAGCAGGATGCGGTCAAGCCGCGCGCGTCGCGCCGTGTCCCAATATCCGTCATGGCGGGTCAGCTCAGCCGATTGCCGCGGCACGAAGCGCGACAGCCGGAATGGCCCGGTGCCTGCCGGTGGCATCGCCGCCACACGCGCCCAGTCGCGCCCGCCCGTTTCGAAGGATTGGGGGGAGGTCATCAGGATATAGACGACCATGTAGGGGAAATACGACGCGACGCGCGTCGTCGTCATCTCCACCGTATTGTCGTCGATCTTGCGATACGACCCCAGGATCGTGACGCGCGCGCGGGTGATGCCGCTGCCGCCCGGTTCGAATTGCAGGCTGTCATTGCGGAAGAACCGATCGAGGTTCCAGATCACCGCATCGGCGTTGAACGGCGTGCCGTCATGGAAGGTCACGCCCTGGCGCAGTCGGAACCGCCAGATCTTGGGGTCGGCCGCATCCTGTTCCCAGGATTCCGCCAGCCCCGGGCGCAGCCCCGCCGGTCGTGACGCGTCGGACAGATCCCACAGCGTCAGTGCCTCGAAGATCGGGTAGCCGAGGAAGCGCATCCCCTCGAACCCATTATTCGGCATGCCCGTGGTGGTCGGCACATCCGATGCCGTCATGGCAATGCGCAGCGTGCGCGGTTGCTGCGCCAGCGCGGGAGCCGCCAGCATCGCGGCGCCCAGGGCATAGGCGGTGATTCGCCGAAACCTGCTCATGTATTGATCTCTCCCATCGCGGAGCCGGCCTTGGTTGGCGGGCGTCGCGATCGGGTGAGCAAGAAACGCGCCTTCGCGGTGGGACCGGGACGGGCCTTGGTGCAGGGCTGCCAAATCCGGTGGCCTTGAAATTCGGGCTTCGTCTCGGTTGGCGCGCGCGGTCACCCCATGCCCGCGCGCGGAAAATATGTAAGTTTACCAAGTGACGCTTTCCAAAGGCCCACTGGCCTTTGGTGGGGTGGCTTGGAGGGGTGACGCCCCTCCAACCTTCCGCCCTGTCTACTGCAACTCAACCCGCGTCAGGTCCTGGAACCACGACTGCGCCGACACGAACCCCCGCACCCGCCGGCTCATCGCCCGCGGGTTCAGGTCGTGCACGATCCACAGCCACGGTGCGCCATCGACCAGCCGCTCATGCGCCGTGCGGGTCAGCGCCAGCACGCGCGCAGGATCGGTCGCGGTTTCCAGCTCGGCCATCGCCGCGTCGAATTGCGGATCCCCCCAATGCCCGGAATTGGACCCGCGCGGAGAGAAGTTGGACGACAGGAACCACCGCGCCATCTGCGACGGATCGGACGACACGAGGGACACGTTGGTCGCGTCCGCGCCCAGCCAGGCCGGCTGGTCGGGCGCCACGCGCTGCGACCCCAGCAGCGTGTTCCATTCAACCACCTCGAAATCGACATCGACGCCGCAATGTTCTTTCAGGGATTGCTGGAGGAACTCGTTCATCGGCAGCGGCAGCATCTGTCCCGAACCGGATGGCGAGATGGCGATCTTCAGCCGCAGCGGCCGCTGGGCGTTGTATCCGGCTTCCGCCAGCAAGGCCCGGCCCCGCGCGGGGTCGAGGCGGTAGCGGTTCTGCGGCGCGCCGAAGCGCGGATCGGTCGCGCCGAAGAAGCCGACCGAAGCTTCCGCCGTGTCGGACAGCATCGTGACCATGCCGCCACGGTCGAAGCAGTAGTTCAGCCCCTGGCGCACGCGCTGGTCAGCAACAGGGCTGTTCGCGCGCCCAGCGGCGAAGACCCACGGCCAGACATGGGGGTAGGAGTTCGTCACCACCTGGAAATTCGCCTGCCGCAGCGAAGCGATGGCGTCGGGCGGCGGTACCTCGATCCAATCCACCTGGCCGGACCGCAGCGCGGCGAGACGCGTGGTCGCCTCGGGCATCGGCAGCAGGATGATGCGGTCCAACCGCGCGCGACGGGCTTCCTCCCAATACTCCGCGTTTCGGGTCAGCTCGGCCGATTGCCGCGGCACGAAGCGCGTCAGCCGGAACGGCCCGGTGCCGGCCGGCGGCAGCGCGGCGACGCGCGACCAATCCCGCCCGCCCTGTTCGAAGGAATTCGGCGAGGTGATGAGCACCAGCGTCATCAGATACGGCCAGTAGGACACCGCCCGCGTCGTCTCGATCTCGACGGTGAACTCGTCGATCTTGCGGTAGGAGGCGAGGACCGGGATGCGGCCGCGGGCGATGGCGGACCCTGTCGGGTCGAATTGTGGGCTGTCGTTGCGGAAGAAGCGGTCGAAGTTCCAGATCACCGCATCGGCGTTGAAGGCGGTACCGTCATGGAACTTCACGCCCTGGCGCAGAACGAAGCGCCACAGTTTGGGGTTGGCCTGGTCCTGCGTCCAGGATTCGGCCAGGCCGTCGCGGATGTCGGCCGGCGCGTCGGCGCGCGTCAGGTTCCACTGTACCAGCGGCTCGAAGATCGGATAGCCGAGGAAGCGCATGCCTTCATAGCCGTTGTTCGGCATGCCGGAGGTGGTCGGCACATCGGCGGCGGTCATGGCGATGCGCAGCGTGCGCGGCTGCGCCTGGGCCAGCGCGCTGCCTGCCCCCAACGCTAGCATGGCGGCGGCGATGGCGCCGCCGGCCAGACGGTTCTTCAGCCTCATCATCGTCTCCCGAACACCGGGCCGGAGTGGCGCCGGATAGCGGGAGACGGGCAAGCAAGGATCGGGCCGGCTACTCGGGGCGGATGTTCTGCTCGCGGATCAGCCGGCCCCACATCACCGTCTCCTCGGCCAGCATCCGGCGCAGGGCATCGGCATCACCGGGCACCAGCGCCACGCCCTGTGCGGCCATGCGGGCGATGAGGTCTGGGTCCGTCGTCGCTTCCCGCAACGCGGCGCTGGCGCGCGTGACGATAGGCGCGGGGAGCCCGGCCGGGCCGAACAGGCCCTGCCAGAACACGCCATCGAAGCCGGGCAGCACATCGGCGATCGGCGGCAATTCGGGCATCGCCGTCGCCCGCTCCTTCGAGGATATGGCCAGCCCGCGGGTCGCGCCCTCACGCACCACCGGCAGGGCTTCCTGCACCGCGTTGAACATGCCCTGGATGCGCCCGGCCCGCAGGTCGATCAGCCCGGCGGCGCCGCCGCGATAGGGCACATGCACAACGTCGATGCCGGCCTGCGCGCGGAACAGTTCCAGGCACAGATGGTTCACCGCGCCGGTGCCGGAGGACCCGAAGTTCAGCTTGCCGGGATTGGCCTTGGCATAGGCGATCAGTTCCGCCGTGTTCCGCACCGGCAGGGACGGATGCACATGCAGCACGAAGGCTGTGCGGAACACCGTGCCGATCGGCGTCAGTTCCTGCTGCGGGTCGCGCGGCGTCAGGTTCGGCTGCAACGCCGGGTTGATGGCCAGCGTCGAGGTTCCCATCAGCAGCGTGTAGCCATCCGGGCGTGCCTGAGCCGCGGCGGTGTTCGCCACGGCGGTCGCGGCGCCGGGGCGGTTTTCCACCACCATGGTCTGGTTCAGGGCGCGGCCCATGCGCTCGGTCACCGCGCGCGCCGCGAAATCGGTCACGCCGCCGGGCGGATACCCCAGCAGCACGGCAACGCTGCGGTTCGGCCAGGCATCCTGGGCGGCGGCGGCGCGGGCGAAGGCGGGCAGGGCCAGCGGGGCGGCCAGCAAGGCGCGGCGGGTGGTCATGGCGTTGTTCTCCGGTTCTGGGGGGCAATCTGCCCGCGCATCCGCCGCGTCTCAACCCGTCATCGCAATGCGTCTGTCATGTGGTCGTCATCGCCGAGTCACGTCCCGCTGCTACTGCGCCGCAACATCAGGGGGCCATGGCACATGCTGGACATCACGGGACTGACGCGACGTTTCGGCACGAAAACCGCCGTGGACGGTCTCAGCCTGCGCGTTCCTGCCGGCCAGATGATTGGCGTGATCGGCCGGTCCGGCGCGGGCAAATCCACGTTGCTGCGCATGGTCAACCGACTGACCGATCCGACGGCGGGCCGCATCCTGTTCGACGGCACCGATGTCACCGCGCTGCGGGGCCAGGCGTTGCGCGACTGGCGCATGCGCTGCGCCATGATCTTCCAGCAGTTCAACCTGGTGCAGCGCCTCGATGTCCTGACCAACGTCCTGGTCGGGCGGCTGAACCGTCGGCCCGCGCTATCCTCGATGCTGTGCATGTTCACCGCGCAGGAACGCGCCCTTGCCCTCGCGGCGCTCGATCGCTTCGACCTCGCCGAGACGGCATTGCAGCGCGCCGACACGCTTTCGGGCGGGCAGCAGCAGCGCGTGGCGATCGCGCGGGTGATGTTGCAGGAACCCAGCATCATCCTGGCGGATGAACCGATCGCCAGCCTCGATCCGCGCAATGCGCGCACGGTGATGGATGCGCTGCGTGGCGTGAACCGGGACGGCATCACCGTCCTGGTGAACCTGCATGATCTGACCACCGCGCGTGACTATTGCGACCGCATCGTCGCGCTGAATGCGGGCCGGCTGGTCTTCGACGGCCCGCCCGAGGACCTCACCGCGACGCGCATCCGCGACATCTACGGCGTGAGCGAAACCGAATTCGCCGAGCAGGCCGCCGAGGCCGTCGGCGCGACGCCCCGCTTCGTCGCCATTCCCGCCTGACCACCAGGAGAATCCGTCATGATCACTCGCCGCACGCTTGCCGGCCTTGTCGCCGGCGCCGCCCTCACGCCGCAGCTCGCTGCCGCGCAGGCTTGGACGCCGCGCCGCACCCTCGATGCCGCCACCGCCATGCCGGAAGCCGGCCGCCGCCCCTGGGCGGACCAGGTGCCGCAGCTGCGCGTGGGGCTGCTGGGTGGTGAGAACGAGGCCGACCGCATGGGCCGCTTCGGCCCTTATCGTGACTTGCTGGAGGCCACCTTCGGCGTGCCCACCCGGTTGTTCGCGGCGTCCGACTATGCCGGCGTGCAGCAGGCCTTCAGCGCCAAGCAGATCGAGGTCGCGGCGCTTGGAGCCTCGGCCTATGCCGGCGCCTGGCTGGACACGAATGGCGGTGTGGAGCCGCTGCTGACGGCGGAGGAAGCCGACGGCTCGATCTCCTACGTCGCCGTGATGATCACGCGGGCTGACAGCGGCATCACCAACCTTGAGCAGATGCGCGGCAAGTCGCTCGCCTGGGCGGACCCCAATTCGACCTCCGGCTATCTGATCCCACGCTTCGCGCTGCGCCGCCAGGGCATCGCGGTCGATGGCACGGGCTACTTCTCCCGAACCGGCTTCGGCGGCGGGCACGAACAGGCTGTCGTCGCGGTGGTGCAGCGCCAGTATGACGCGGCCGTCACCTGGGCTTCGGGCCAGGGCGACGTCAATGCCGGCTACACCCGCGGCAATCTGCGCGCGATGGTGGATAAGGGCATGCTCAACATGAGCGACATGCGCATCATCTGGACCAGCGAGCCGATCGTGAATGGCCCGCACACGGCGCGTGTCGATCTTCCGGCTGCCTTCAAGGAGGATTGGAAACGCTTCCACCTGGCGCTGCCGAAGGCCCATGCGGATATCTACCGCCAGGTCGAGCGCGGCGCCGGCACGGGTTACCGCGAGGTGCGCCACGCCGATTACGAGCTGATCGTCGAAATCCGCCGCGACGAAGCCGCCGCGCGCCGCCGCCGGTCCTGACATGACCATGATCCGTCGCCGCATCTTGGGCGGCCTGGCCTTCGCCGCCGCCTCCGCACCGATGCTTGCGCATGCACAGGAACTGCCGGGCCGCCGCCGCACCCAGGATGCGGATGTGACGATGCCCGAACCCGGTCGCCGCCCCTGGGCCGACCAGGTGCCGGTGATCCGCTACGGCATCATGGGCGGGGAGAACGAAGCCGACCGCCTCGGCCGCTTCGAACCATACCGTGCGCTGATCGAACATACCTTCGGGGTCCCGACACGGCTGTTCCCGGCATCGGATTATGCGGGTGTGATGCAGGGGCTGTCGGCGAAGCAGCTCGAATTCGCCGCACTCGGCCCCTCGGCCTATGCGGGGGCCTGGCTGGACACCAATGGCGGGGTCGAACCGCTGGTCATCGTGCAGCAGGGCGACGGATCGATCTCCTACGTTTCCGTGCTGGTGGTGCGTGCCGATTCCGGTATCACCAACCTCGAACAGATGCGCGGGAAGTCGCTGGCCTGGGCCGATCCGAACTCGACCTCCGGCTACCTGATCCCGCGCTTCCAGCTGCGCCGCCAGGGCGTGGGTGTGGAACCCGGCCAGTATTTCGGCCGCACCGGTTTCGCCGGCGGACATGAACAGGGCGTCGTCGCAGTGTTGCAGCGGCAGTACGACGCGTGCGTGACCCATGCCTCGACGCTGGGCGATCCCGCGCAGGGCTACAGCCGCGGCAATCTGCGTGCGATGGTGGACAAGGGTATGCTGCGCATGTCCGACGTCCGCATCATCTGGACCAGTGAGCCGATCATGAACGGCCCGCTGGCCGTGCGATCCGACATGCCGGCAGCCTTCAAGCGCGACATGCAGACGTTCCAGCTCGCGCTGGCAAAATCGCATCCCGACATCGCGCAGCAGATCGCTCGCGGGGCGACGCTCGGCGGTGTCGAAGCGCGGCACGAGGATTACGAGCTGTTCGTCGAGATGCGTCGCGAGGAAGCGGCCGCGCGTCGCCGGCGTTCGTGAGGGCATCCTACGCCACCGGCCTCCCCGCGGTGATCCGCGGGGAGGAAGCCTTCCTGGCCGCACGCCGGCAGAAGCGCATACAGGCGCTGCTGGGCGGCGCCATCCTGCTTGCCTGCCTGCTGACGGCGGCCTGGGTCAGCGAGGCCTATCCCGCGACGCTGTGGGCCGGGCTGCCGCGCATCGGCGAGTACTTCATCCGAATCCTGCCCGACCTGCGCTGGGACGCGCTATTCGCAGATGCCGAGACTGAAGGCTCGCTGGCCTTCTGGATGTACCGGCTGCCCGAATGGTCGCTGCTGATCATCGAGACCGCGAACATGGCGGCGCTCGCCACGCTCATGGGTTCGGCCGCCGCGCTGGTGATGGCGTTCCCGGCGGCGCGCAACATCACGCCATCGCCGCTCGCCTACCAGCTCGCACGCCGCACGCTGGAAGCGCTGCGGACAGTGCCCGAGATCGTCTATGCGCTGATCTTCGTCTGGGCCTTCGGCATCGGTCCGCTTGCCGGCATCCTGGCCATCGCGCTGCATTCGGCCGGCGCCAACGGCAAGCTGTTCGCAGAAGCGATCGAGAATGCCGACCTGAAATCCTGGGAAGGGGTGCAGAGCGCCGGCGGGTCCTGGCTGCATGGCTGCCGCTTCGCGGTGCTGCCACAGGTGCTGCCGAACCTCATCTCCTATCTGCTGCTGCGCTTCGAGGTGAACATCCGCTCGGCGAGTGTCATCGGCTTCGTCGGCGCGGGCGGCATCGGCGAGGAACTCTACAAGGTGATCGCCTTTAACTATTACGAGGAGATCAGCGCCATCGTGCTGCTGGTCATCATCACCGTCTCGGTGCTGGACTTGGTGTCGGAACGCCTGCGCCACGCTGCGATCGGCCGGCTGGAGGCCGCGCGATGACCCCCGATGTTGCGCAGTGGCGCCAACGCATGCCCGCGGCGTTCGGCGTATCGCCCGCGCGCCGCGCCATGCGCGTGGCGGGCTGGATGGCCTTCGCGGCCTGGCTGGTGACTTCGTTGTGGTGGTTCGACTTCACGCCGCAGCGGTTGTGGAACGGGCTGTCGGGCCTGGGCACCATCGTGCGGCTGATGGTTCCCCCCTCGCCCGGCGAATTGTGGGTCGAGATCCTCAAGGGCATGGCCGAGAGCGTCGCCATGGCCTTCCTCGGCACCTTCCTGGCGGCGATCGTCGCCGTGCCGCTGGGGCTGATGGGCGCGCGGAACATTGTGACCAACATCCTGTTCCGCTTTTCGCTGCGCCGGGTGCTGGATGGGTTCCGCGGCGTCGATCAGTTGATCTGGGCGCTGGCCTATGTGCGCGCCGTGGGTCTCGGGCCGCTGGCCGGCGTGCTGGCGATCTTCACCGCGGACATTGCGGTGCTGGCGAAGCTGTATGCCGAAGCCATCGAGAACGCCGAGAAGAAGCAGGCCGAAGGCGTCATCGCCGCCGGCGGCGGGCGGCTTGCCGCCATCCGCTTCGGCATCCTGCCGCAGGTCGCGCCGGTGATGCTGGCGCAGGCACTGTATTTCTTCGAGAGCAACACGCGCTCCGCCACCATCCTCGGCGTGGTCGGCGCCGGCGGCATCGGATTGCAGATCGCCGAGCGCATTCGCGTCCGCCATTGGGACGAGGTGGCGTTCATCATCATCCTGATGATCATCACCGTCGCGGCGATCGACTTCCTGTCGTCACGCCTGCGCCGGCGGTTGATCGGCGCGCGCAGCTGAACGCCCAGGCATGATACCAGCGGCCAAGGGACGTGACCGCTGGTAGTCGTTCTTTCCGGACCCCCAGACAACGCGGGCAGACCCCCCCGTTTGCCTGGCTTCTTGCCGACGGTACGCCTCCGCGGCCCCGCTAGAGATCAGCGGTCCCAGCGGCGCTCGCGGTCCACGCGGCCCTGCTCATCGAGCCGCACTTCAACCCATTCGCCGTAGGTGTTGGTCGCCAAGGCGCGATTGTGGCGCCCGGTGCGATCCACGAAGCCGATCTGCCGATAGCCAAGTTCGTTCAGCCGCGCGCGGGCTGTCGCGACGGGCAGGGAGCGGCGATCGTCGCGCTCACGTTCGAAGCTGATCATTGCTCCGCCCGGCGCATATTCGATCTCGATGCGCATGCCCGCTTCATCCAGTCCCTTGACCTCGATCTCGCCGTCACGGTCGATGTCGATGTCCGTGATGCGGGTGAGGCCGGCGAAACTCCGGTCGCCTCGGATACCGGCCGGCAGCAGCCTCTCCACCAGCGGCTGCGGCATGGCCGTCCCGTCGGTCTTGACTTCGACCAGCCGGCCATCGCGGATCTCGGCCAGCAGCCAGCCGCCGCCCGGCATGCGGGCGTGGATGTCGATCTCGCGCTCACCACGGCGGCCGCGTTCGGTGCGGGTCCGCACCTCGGTCAGCCCCAAACCGCGCATTTCGACCGGCAGGGCGACCTCGCCCGCGCCGGTGGGCGCGACGCCGGCGATGTTGAGCGCAGTTGCGGCGAAGCTGTCGCCGCTGCGGGTACCGCGCAACTCGACACGGGTGCCGGGCGCGGGGGCGGCCACGCCGTCGGGCAGGGCCACGAGAATGCGACCCTCGGGCGCGGTGATGATGGCTTGGCGGCCGAACACCTCGGCCACCGTGCCATCGACCCGCGCCTCCTGTGCGGCAAGCGGGCCGGCCAGGGCGGTCGAGAGCATGAGCGTGGTGAGGAAACGTCGCATGGATATTCTCCTGGATGGTGCTGGTGACGGCATGCTTGTGCCAGGGTCACGCCGAACCCGGCCGAAACGGCACCGTTCGGGCTTCATTGAGGTTGGGGACGAGGCCGAGGGCATGGGCCAGCGCCGGCCGCGACTGCGAGAAATGCATCACGATCTTGCCCAGCTTGGCCAAGGGATCGACGAAAAGTCCGAGGTTGACCATGGTCACGATGAACTCGCCCGGGGACATCTGGCGGCCCAACGCGCTGTCGGGCACCAGCAGCAGCACCGTCAGGACCGACGTCACGAAGCTGGCCCAGATCATCCACACCAGGCCGCTCTCGCCGAGCCCCTTGAACAGGTCGATGAAGATGCTGGCGCGCATCCAGCGTCCCTGCTGCGAGGAGAGATGGGCGGCCCGGTCCCGGGTCGTGGCTCCGGCGATCTCCATCTGGGCGTCCAGCGCGTGCAGCGCATGCGACTGCACCGGGCGCGAGAGCACCCACAGCCACAGCATCGCGGGCAGCACCGCCACCATCATGAAGGGCAGCCATTCCGGCGCCAGGGCCATTTGCCAAATGCTGACTGAGGCCAGGGTGAAGACCAGCTTCGGCACGTCATCGATCAGGATTTTCAGGCCGCGCTTGGCTTCCTCCGCCCCATAGAGCATCAGCGCTGCGTCATCGGTCGCATGCGCTGCGCGGCGGGCGGCGAGGTAGGTGTTCTGCAGCTCGATCACGAGGCGCGATTCGATCCATTTGCCGACCGGCTTGTCGGCGATCTCCAGCATCGTCAACGCGGTGAACAGCAGCCCGAAGGCCCATCCATTCGTCAGCAGCAGACCCGCCAGTCCGAACTCGGCCGCTTCCAGACCGTCCACCACCTGCTTGCCCATCCAGCCGATGGAAGGCGAGAGTGCCGCGATCCCCGCGATCAGCAGCCAGCCCGCCAGGACCGGCCGGGCGACCCGGCGCAGCACAGGTGCTGCGGCGCGCAACAGGGCGATGGTAGGCAGGCGGGCATCGCTTCCGGTCGCGACGGGATCGGTCATGGGGGGCGGGTCTCGGCGTGGCGCGCTCAT
Source organism: Acetobacteraceae bacterium (assembly GCA_022842185.1). GTDB lineage: Bacteria > Pseudomonadota > Alphaproteobacteria > Acetobacterales > Acetobacteraceae > Neoroseomonas. Next base: position 11,304 of record JALHQB010000012.1, on the reverse strand, counting down.
GGCAGGTCTCTCGCTGTTGTCGAGATCTGCGCTTGCCTGACCCACTGCAAACCGTCGCGTAACCGGACCATTTGGTTTGCGTTGAGCCACATGCGGTATAAGGGCTTCATGCGCTGCACCCTTGCCGTCGCCATGCTGATTGCGTTCGTTACCTCCGCTCGCGCAGACCCGCCCGACGATGCCGTGGCCATGGCGCCCGAGGCGGCGCTCGCCTGTGCCGCCGGCCGTTACCGCGGGGAGGCCCTGGCGATGCGCGACCGCGATGACGGGCTGGTGCAGGAACTGCGCTGGCGCACGCCGTCGGGCAATGTTCTGCGTCTTCGACTGACCGGGCCCGGCTGCCGCTTCCTCGAGGTGGATGGCGTCGGCCAGAGCGATGCGCGCATCCTGCCCGGCAGCGCGAGGTGAGGATTCTCGTCGTTGAGGATGACCGCGACCTGGCCGCGCAGATCGCCCGGGCGCTGGACCAGGCCGGTTTTGCCGTCGATCTCTCCCATGACGGGGAGGAGGGTGAGTTCCTTGGCGCCACAGGGGGCTGCGCGGCGGCGGTGCTCGACCTCGGCCTGCCCAAGCTTCCGGGTATCGAAGTATTGCGGCGTTGGCGTGGGGCTGGGCTTGCCTTCCCCGTTCTGATTCTGACCGCACGCGGCGAATGGGCGGATAAGGTGGCCGGATTCCGTGCCGGGGCGGACGATTACGTGCTGAAGCCCTTCCGCATGGAGGAGGTGATCCTGCGCCTCTCCAGCCTGCTGCGGCGCGCGGCGGGGCACGCGACGGCCGAACTCACGGCCGGGGCGCTGGTGTATGACACCGCCACCGGGCTGGTCACGCTGGATGGGATGGCCGTCCGGCTGACCGCCTTCGAGGCGCGGCTGCTGCGCTTCTTCATGCTCCATCAGGGCAAGGTCGTAAGCCGGACGGAGCTGTCCGAGCAGATGTACGACCGGGATGCGGACCGCGATTTCCGCTCGCTGGAAGTCGTCATCGGCCGGCTGCGCCGCAAGATCGGCGAGGGCCGAATCGAGATGCGGCGTGGCGAGGGTTATCGGCTGCTGCCCCACGATCCGGTATGAAGCCCGCCTCCATCCGCGGCCGGCTGCTGCTGGCATCGGGCGTGCTGACCCTGCTGGCGCTCGGGCTGTCGTGGTTCGTGCTCTCGGCCTTGTTGGAAGGCTTCGTGACACGGCGCCTGACCGCGGAGTTGGTCGCCGATGCGCGCGGCATCATGGCCGCCGCCGACTGGGATCAGCGCGGCGGTTTCAGCGTTGCCCCGCCGCCGGCCGATCCGCGGTTCGAGCAACCCTTGGCCGGCTTCTACTGGCAGGTCGCCGATGGGAGCGCGGTGCTGGCCCGTGCGCCGGCGCTGCTGACGGGCGATCTGGGGCGAGATGGCGCCGCCCCGCTCGGTCCCGGCGGTGCGGCGCTGATGGCGCATCGCGAGGCGTTTACCGCCCCGGGCGACGGTCGCCCCCTGTTTGTCACCGTGACGCTGCCGGCCGCCGAGCGCGACCGCGAACTCGCATCGGTCCGCGGCCCGCTGGGCTGGTCGCTCGCGGTGCTGGGCCTCGCACTCGTCGTGGCGCAATTGTTGGCAGTGCGTACGGGCCTGGTCGAACTCTCGCGCTTCGTCCGGGCGGTCGCTCGCATCCGCGGCGGGGAGGCCGAACGCCTGCCCCCACCCAGGGCGGCGGAATTGATGCCCCTTGCGGCGGAACTCGACCATCTGCTGGCCACGAATGCGGCCACACTGGAACGCACCCGCGCCCAGGCCGGCGATTTGGCGCATGCGCTCAAGACTCCGCTCGCTGTCCTCGCGAACCGGGCGCAGCCGGAGGACGCGCTGCTGATCGCCCGCATGGAGCAGATGATCCAATGGCACCTCAAGCGTTCACGCGCGGCGGGGGCGGGGCTCGTCCAGCAGGGCCCGACCCCGGTGGGGCCGGTGCTCGATGACATCGCACTGGTGCTGACGCCGGAGGCGCGGCGGCGCGGTGTTGCGCTCGCCATTCGGGTTGAGGGCAACCCCGCCTTCCGGGGCGATGCGGAGGATCTTGCCGAGATGATCGGCAACCTCGCCGAGAATGCCGTGAAATGGGCCGAGGCAAGCGTCGAGATCGCCGCGCGGCAAGCCGGCGGTGTTCTGGTCGTCGAGGTCTGTGACGACGGCCCCGGCATCCCCGAGGCGGATCGAGCGGAGCTTTTGCGGCGTGGGGTGCGGTTGGACGAGGCCAAGCCTGGTCACGGCCTGGGCCTTGCCATCGTCGCGGATCGGGCCTCCCTCTATGGGGGCGACATCATGCTGACCGCAGCCCCGTCCGGCGGACTTTGCGCTCGGCTGGTCCTGCCGGTGGCGGGGGAAGCCCGGATGTCTCGTATGCAGGGGGCACATCAAGGCGCCGTATCCCAACGGATTGGGTCATCGACCGGCAAAGGGCGATGATCTGACCATGGGTTCGGCATATATCCGCAGTCTGAATGACTGCCGATGCGGAACCCCCAAACCAGCGCTGAAAGCGACAGGCGCCGCCGGCTTTGGGTACCGGACCTGGCATTCCGGCAGACATCACCAATGTGACGGAGGGGCGTCGGTCCATGTGCGCGAAGATTGGAGGGGCGCTGCCCCTCCAAGCCACCCCGCCAGGGACCAACGGGTCCCTGGACCGCGGGATCTTGGCGCTTGTCACGCGGGGCGTTTCTCGCCCGGTCAAAGGCCAAGAATGGGGCATATAGCTTGGCACCGACGTCCGGCGTTCAGCACCAAAGTTGAGGTTTCCAAAGGCCTTAAGCCTTTGGTGGGGTGAGGTTTGGAGAGGGGCGACGCCCCTCTCCAAGGAGCAACATCAGTACACGTAGCGCTCCTCCACCTGCCGTTGGCGCGGACGTTCGCACCACCGTTGATTTGCGGCGCCCTCTATCCCACCGCGATCGGCGTCAGGTCCTGGAACCACGACTGCGCCTGCACGAAGCCGTTCACCCGGCGGCTCATCGCGCGCGGGTTCATGTCGTGCGCGACGAACAGGAACATCGCGTCGTCCAGCACCTTGTCGTGCAGTTCCTTCACCAGCGCGTCCTGCGCTTCGATGTCGAAGGTCTCATAGATGCGGGTGATCAGCGCATCATAGGTCGGGTCGTTGAAGTACCCCCAGTTGTTCGCGACCGGCGGCGCGAGATCCGACTTCACCAGCCGCACGATCGCCGAATAGGGGTCGAGCGCGGTGTAGGAGATGTTGATCGCATCGCAGCCGCGCACCGATGCCGCGCCGGCCCCTTCGCGCCAGGTGCCCAGCAGCGAGTTCCAGTCGAACACTTCGAAGGTGATCTCGATGCCGACTTCCTTAAGCTGCTGCTGCAGCGCTTCGTTCATCGCCAGCACCTGCATCTGGCCTGAGCCGGAGGAGGAGATCGCGACCTTGGTGCGCAGCGGCGTGCGCGACGTGATGCCCGCTTCCGTCAGCAGGCGGCGTGCGGCCGCTTGATCGTAGGTCAGGCGCGGGCTGCGCACCGGGTTCCACGGGCCGCCGACCGGGATCAGCCCGCCGCCTTCCAACATGGTGCCGGCCAGCATGTCCTTCATGCCGGAACGGTCGATCGCGAGGTTCGCCGCACGGCGCACCCGCACGTCGTTCCAAGGCGAACCTTCCTTGCGGTTGAAGTGCCAGGTCCAATTATGGCCGTACTGATTGGTGACGATGTTGAAGCCGGCCTGGCGCAGGGACGGAATGGCGTCGGGCGGCGGGGCCTCGATGAAATCCACCTGGTTGGACCGCAGGGCGGCGACGCGGGTATTGGCCTCGGGCAACGGCAGCAGGGTGACTCGCGCGACCTTGGGGATGCGCGAGGTCTCCCAGTAATCCGCATTGCGCACCAGGATGGCGCGTTCGCGGATGTTGAATGCTTCAAGCTTGAACGGGCCGGTGCCGACCGGCTGGGTCAGGAACTTGTCATTGTCACGCCCGGCGGCTTCCCAGGCGGCGCGATGGGTGATGCCGGTCCAGGTCGCGCCATAGGGCACCAGGCTGTCGACCGTGCGCGTTTCCATGATGAAGGTGTTGGGGCCTTCGGCGTACCAGTTCACCAGGGTGGGCATGCGGCCGCGCACCTGGGCGGACCCGCGCGGGTCGTATTCCGGGGCGTCGTTCTTGAAGGCGCGGTTGTAGGAGAAGACGACGTCCTCGGCGGTGAGGATCTTGCCGTCGTGGAACTTGACGCCTTCACGGATGGTGAAGATCCAGCGCTTCGGATTGGCCGGATCGACTCGCCAGGACGAAGCAAGACCCGGGCGCAGCGGCGCCGGCCGGTCGGAGATCGACAGGTCCCACATGACCAGGTGGTCGTAGAGGGTGATGCCCATGAAGCGATGCCCTTCGGCGCCCTGGTCGGGCATGCCATTGGGCAGCGGCACGGCGGATGCGGTCATGCCGACGCGCAGATGGCCGCCGGGCGCCTGTGCCTGGGCGAGGTCATAGGGGAGCACTGCGGCCATGCCGAGGGCCGCTCCTCCGCCAAGGAGATGACGGCGGCTCAGGGTCGTATGCATCAAGGTCTCCGCTGCAGCAGGTTTGCTGCGGAGCACCATAGATGGCAGTGATTACGTTGTGTGCAGCAGACGGAAAAAGGTGCCGAACTGGGCTAAGATTCTAGGATTCGCCCATGAATGAGGCGATTTCCGTGCTGCTTAATCGTCCCGGTCGCGCTGATGGGCCTGGGACTGTGCGGCCAAAGCGCGGGCCATCTGGCTCAGCGCTTCCTGATGCTTGTCGTTGTCGATCAGGGCAAAGTTGCGGGCGAGTTCGAGGAACATGCGCTGGCGCGAGGAGACAGGCTGCGTCTCGACCCCCGGCTGAAGGCCTTCGAAAAAGAAGGACACCGGCACGTTGAGCACCTGGGCGATTTCGAACAACCGGCCCGCGGAGATGCGGTTCAGGCCCCGCTCATATTTGTGGGCCTGCTGATAGGTCACGCCTATCATCTTCGCGAGTTGCTGTTGTGACAGCCCGAGCATCGTCCGCCGTTCGCGAATGCGAGCGCCGACGTGATGATCGACAAGGCTCGCGCGCTGCGTCGAGCTATCGTCGCTGATTTCGATATCGGGAGAGGAGGGGGGAGGAGAATTCATCATCACAACCCCTAGATAATAGTACAGATAGCGCTTGCGAACAAGCAGACTTATCTACTGGAACGCGCATCGCGCAGTCGTGAAGGCCCCATGAGGAAGCATGGGAACCGCGGGTTCAGCTCCGCGGCCTGACATCCTTCAACGAGGCCAATTCGCGTCGCAGCGTCTCGACCTCGGCCTTCAGGGCGTCCACATCGGCCGGCGCGTCATCCCGGCGGCCGAACGGGGCGAACAGGGACATGGCGCGTTCCATCATCGCCATGTTCTGCTTGCCCAGCTCCTCCATGTTCGGGAAGGGAAGCAAGCCGCCCATCCCACCGATCCCGCCCATGCCGCCCATGGTGTTTTCCATCGTGCGGCGCATCTGGTCCTGCTGGCGGCCGAAGGATGCCATGGCGAATTCGAGGTAGCGCGGCACCAGGCCCTGAAGATTGTCGCCGTAATATCCGATCAACTGGCGCAGGAAGGCGGTGGGCAACAGGTTCTGCCCGCCCTTGCTTTCTTCTTCCACGATGATCTGCGTGAGGACCGAGCGGGTGATGTCATCGCCGGACTTGGCATCATAGACGACGAAGTCACGGCCATTGCGGACCATCTTGGCCAGGTCGTCGAGCGTGACGTAGGTCGATGCCTCGGTGTTGTAGAGGCGGCGGTTTGCGTATTTCTTCACGACAACGGGGGGCATCGTGGCGTCGCCCGCCTGCGCGTTGGTCGTGGCTGTGCTACCGGCCATCGATATCCTGCCTCGCTCGTCCGTTCCTCATTCGTCACACTAGCACGCGGATCGCGGTGCAGCGAAAGCAACAAATTCCGTACGTTCCTTCACGGCGCCGGTGCGGCTATGGTCCGCGCCGCGAGGAACAAAACCCCCTATGGAACCGCCTGAGGATCTCGACAGCCTCGCGGAGGACTGGATCGCGCTGTGGCAAAGCGAAATTGCCGGACTGGCCGCCGATCCGGAACTGGCCGAGCAATGGGCTGCCTGGGCTGCGCTCGGCGCGGCATGGATGCGCGCGGCCACAACCTTGGCGCCGCGCTACAGCCATGACCGGCCCGCTGCGCCGCCGTGGGCCCCGGCCCCTGCCGCTGCACCTGGGCCTGGCCGGGATGCGGGCGATGGCGGCCGCGACCAACCTGCCCGCGATGCCATGGCCGAACGCCTGGCCGAACTCGAACGCCGCCTGGCCGATCTCGAAGGCGGGCCAGACGGAGCGGGACCGGATCCTCGGCGCCCTCGCGGCAAGCGGCCACGCGGCTGAAGCCTTTTCCACCGCCGTCCTGAGGCGCCTCGCCCGGGCCGACCGGGCCATGATCGCCGGGCTGGCCGCGTATCGCCGCCACCCCTTCACCCGCGACCTGCCCGATCCGCCGGCGATCTGGTCGGAGGGCGGTTCCCGGATGCTCGACTTCGGCGGCGACGGGCCGCCGGTGCTGTTCGTGCCGTCCCTGGTCAACCGCGCCTATGTGCTGGACCTCGCGCCCGGACGGTCCCTGATGCGCTGGCTGCCGGGGCAGGGGTTCCGCACCCTGTTGCTCGACTGGGGCTGGCCGGGGGAGGCAGAGAGGCACTTCACGCTGACGGACTACGTTGCCGGGCGGCTGGAACGCGCGCTGGTGGCGGCACCCGGTCCGGTGGTGCTGGCGGGGTACTGCATGGGCGGGCTGCTCACGCTCGCTGCCGCGCTGCGCCGGCCGGACCGGGTGCGGGCGCTCGCCCTCCTGGCAACACCGTGGGACTTCCACGCCGGTCCGGATGGACCTCGCCGCGCCCGCACCGCGGCCGCCCTGCTGCCGGGCCTCGATGCCCTGATGGAACCGACCGGCGCGCTGACCGTCGATACCATCCAATCCCTGTTCGCCATGCTCGACCCCTTCGGCATCGCGCAGAAATTCCGTGCCTTCGCCCGGCTGACACCGGACTCCGAACGCGCCGCGCTGTTCGTGGCGCTGGAGGACTGGCTGAACGACGGCGTGCCGCTGCCAGGCCCTGTCGCACGACAATGCCTGGCAGGCTGGTATGGGCGGAACGAACCCGGTCGGCTTGCCTGGCGCATCGCCGGGCAGGTGATCGACCCCGCCGCCTGGGACGGACCCGCCTTCGCCGGCATCCCCGAACGGGACCGCATCGTGCCACCGGCCTCGGCCGCCGCGGCCGCCGCGCGGCTGCGCCAGGGCACGGTGCATATCGCCGCCGGCGGCCATATCGGCATGGTCGCCGGAGCGGGGGCGGAAGCGGCGCTCTGGCAGCCCTTCGCCGCATGGCTCAGACGCTTGTAGCCACCCCCCACGCAGGCGCATGTTGCGTGCAAATTCCCTTGGGAGAACACCCCGTCATGACCGACATCGTCATCGCTTCCGCCGCCCGTACCCCGGTCGGCGCGTTCAACGGGGCCTTTGCCTCGCTGCCCGCCCATGTCCTTGGCACCGCTGCGATCAAGGCGGCGATGGAACGCGCGAAGATCGAAGGCGGCGAGGTGGATGAAGTGATCCTCGGCCAGATCCTGTCTGCCGGGTCGGGCCAGAACCCCGCCCGGCAGGCTTCGGTGAACGCCGGCATCCCGGTCGAACACACTGCCTTCGGCATCAACCAGCTCTGCGGGTCCGGCCTGCGCGCCGTGGCGCTGGCCGCCCAGCAGATCGCGACCGGGGACGCCCGCATCGTGATTGCCGGCGGGCAGGAATCCATGACCCAGGCGCCGCATGCCCAGCAGCTGCGCGCCGGGCAGAAGATGGGCGACCTGGCGCTGATCGACACCATGCTGCGCGACGGGCTGATGGACGCCTTCCACGGCTATCACATGGGCAACACCGCCGAGAACGTGGCGCAGAAGTTCCAGATCACCCGCGACCAGCAGGACGAATTCGCCTTCAACAGCCAGCGCAAGGCCGGCGAGGCGATGAAGGCCGGCCGCTTCGCCGACGAGATCACCCCCATCACCATCAAGGGCCGCAAGGGCGACGTGGTTGTCTCCAACGACGAATACCCCAAGCCCGAGACCACCATGGAAGTGCTGGCGAAGCTGCGCGCCGCCTTCAACAAGGACGGCACCGTCACCGCCGGCAACGCATCCGGCATCAATGACGGCGCCGCAGCGCTGGTGGTGATGTCCGCCGCCGAAGCCGCCAAGCGCGGCATCACCCCGATGGCGCGCATCGCATCCTGGGCGACCGCTGGCGTCGATCCATCCATCATGGGCACCGGCCCGATCCCGGCGTCCCGCAAGGCGCTGGCCAAGGCCGGCTGGACGCATGAGGAGCTCGACCTGATCGAGGCCAACGAAGCCTTCGCGGCGCAGGCGCTGGCGGTGAACAAGGACCTCGGCTGGGATACATCCAAGGTGAACGTGAACGGCGGCGCAATCGCACTGGGGCACCCCATCGGTGCGTCCGGCGCCCGCGTGCTGACAACGCTGCTGTTCGAAATGCAAAAGCGCGGGGCCAAGAAGGGGCTCGCGACACTGTGCATCGGGGGCGGGATGGGCGTGGCGATGTGCGTCGAGCGGTGACACGGACGGGACCGGAGAAGGGCTTCGCCCCTCTCCGGACCTCACCCCCCCCAGGGGGCGACGGCCCCCTGGACCGCGGGGATTTGGGGCGGTTCCGGGACTTAAAGTGCTTTAAAATTTCATGCTTTTATTTTGGGTCGATGCTTGGCGGCGCCTTCAAGGCGCGGAACCGCCCGTTGATGATGTGAATTGAGAGGGAACATCGGGGCCTGTCCAGGAGTAGGGAAGGTTGATGGGCGGCCCTCGTCGGGTGCTGCCAGTCCGCGACTCCCCGCCAGCCGCCAAGCGGCTCGTGCATCTCAGCATATTTGCACGCCGTGCCAAACTTGCGTCCGGATGATCCAATACCCACACGACAGACAGACCTCGAACGCTCAGCACCAAAGTTGAGGTTTCCAAAGGCCTTAAGCCTTTGGTGGGGTGATGTTTGGAGAGGGGCGACGCCCCTCTCCAAGGCGCCGGCGCAGCCTCACCGCGCCCCCCAAACCCCCGGCCGCACTGCCGCCGCGCACAGCGCCCCATACGCCGTGATCCCCAGCGCCACCGCCAGGAACTGCCCACCCAGCCCGAGCCCCAGCAGGTCGGTCGCCACCCACCCCCCGCCGACCGCCAGTGCGATGCGTGACAGCCCTGCCGCGACCGGGAACGCCATCCGCCCCGCGCCCATCGACGCGAAGTAGAACGCCATCCCGATCCCGAACCCCGGCATGGCCCAGGCGATGATGGACAGTGCCTCGGTCGCGATGGCGCGCACCGCGGGGTCGGTGGTGAAGGCCGCGGCGGTGGCGGCGGGGAAGATGGCGACCGGGATGGCGATGGCGCTGGTCACGCAGCCGGCCAGCGCGGCGCCGGTCCAGGCGATGCGACGTGCCTCGGCCCAATCCCCGCCGCCGACGGCGCGGCCGACCAGGGCGGTCAGGGCGGAGCCCACCCCGAAGGCGAGGGGGATCATCAGGAATTCCATCCGCGCCGAGATGCCGTATCCCGCCACCGCGGCGGCGCCGTATTGGGCGATCCGCGCCGTGACCAGGATGGTGGCCAGGTTGGCGATGGTTGCCATGGCGCAGGCGATCGCGCCCACGGCGAGGATGCGGTGGAACAGCGCGCGGCGCAGCGGCGTGCGCAGGGCGGGGGTGAAGCCGGCGCCGCCGGCCATGAAGACCGCCGCCATCACCACGGCGGCGCCGGTCATGGCGATGGCGAAGGCCAGACCCGCTCCGGCGAGGCCCATCCCCGCCGGTTCCATCAACAGCCAGGCGAGTGGCGGATAGACGATCCAGGCGCCGATCACCCCGCGCGCCGCCAGCGCGTGCCGGCCGCCGCCGCGCAGGATGGACGCCAGGGTGTTGGTCAGCCAGGTCGGCAATGCGCCGGCGCCAAACAGCCAGGCGGAATAGGCCGCCGCCGCCTCGGCGGTCTCCGCCCCGCCGATGGCGCCCAGCACGCTGCGCGGGAAGATGGCGAGCGGGATGGCGAACAGCGCCGCCCCCGCGCAGGCGATGACCAGGGCGTGGGTGGCCAGGGCCGAGGCTTCGTCCGGCTTGCCCGCGCCCAGTGCGCGGGCGATGGCCGAGACCACGCCGCCGCCCATGGCGCCGGCTGTCATCTGCCCCAGCAGCAGGGCGAAGGGCAGCACGAGTGCCCAGCCGGCCAGGGCCAGCGTGCCCTGCCGCGCCGCCAGCCAGGGTTCGATCAGCAGGGCCGCGACCTGTGTGGCGGCCAGCAGCGTGGTGGGGGCGGCCAAAGCGAGGATGCGGCGCAGCCGGACCCGCGTGGTGGTCTGCGGGAAGGCCATGCCGGCGGCGTCATTCATGGGGTTCGGCTTCCAGGGGTTCGGTGGTGCCGAAGCGGCGGCGGATGGCGGCATTGGCGCCGGGGCCGGGCAGGATGCGGACATCCTCCGGTCCAATCGGGGTGCCATCGGCGCGGCGGGGGGGCGGGGCGGTGACGGGGGCGCCGGTGGCGCGGTCGATCATCAGGGTGGGTGGGCCTTCGTCGCCGGAGAAATGGCGCGCGCCCCAGTCGCGGATGGCGAGGTAGAGGGTGAAGGCGTCCCGCCCCCGATCGGTCAGGCGATAGGCGTGGCGGCTGCCGTCGCGCACCCGGTCGAACAGGCCGTGTTCGACCAGGTGGGTCAGCCGCGCGGAGAGAATGTTGGGGGCGATGCCGAGATTGGTGGCGAAGCCGTCGAAGCGGGTGGTGCCGGCGAAGGCCTCGCGCAGGATCAGCAGGGACCAGCGTTCCCCGAGCACCGCCATGGCGCGGGCGACGGGGCAGCGCATGGCGCCGAAATCGGTCGGTTGCATGGGAAGCGTCCGGGGTGGTGGCGCATGGCAGGGAAAGAGCGTAGGCATTGCGGGCGCAAAGCTTGCAAATTGCAACTTTTATTTTGCAAGTAAACCTATGGTGGCTTGTCCACAGGAATTTGCAATCCGGCGCATCGCAGAACTTGTGCCTCCACCCCGGTTTGGCCTACCGTATCTTGTGTCAGGGGATGGCAAGGGGGACGCTTACGATGGATTGGACCGCGGAAGCGATCGAGCGCCTGAAGGCGCTGTGGGCCGAAGGTCATTCGACGGCCGAGATCGGTCGTCGGATGGGCATCTCAAAGAATGCCGTGGTGGGCAAGGCGCACCGGCTGAACCTGCCGGCGCGGCCGAGCCCGATCCGCCGGGACGCCGC
>JALHQB010000011.1 GCA_022842185.1 Acetobacteraceae bacterium | reverse complement strand
ATTCTCGATCAAGTCGAGAACCCGCGTCTGGCGCACCTCATAGCCCACGATTTGATCGCCTTCATACTTTGGCAATCGGATGTTCGAGCCAGCCACGTTCCTCACGATCGAACGGATCAGCGGCGTCAGGATGCGGTGCTCGATCTCCTGGATCCCGCCGACCGAACCGGCGACAGCACCCGCGGCAGCGGTACCGGCCACGTTGCCGGCCATGGCACCCGCCGCGCTGCCCGCCTGCTCGCAACCCGCCAGCAAGCCCAATCCCAGCAACAGGATCGCGGGGCGTAGATGGTGGTGGCGGACCGGCATGACGTGTCTCCTGCTTTCGTGCCCGGCCCGCGAGGTCGGCGGGACGTCAGGGACACAACCGTAGCGGGTTTTGCACCGGGGCGGAATCAGCCCGGATGATGGCGGCGCGAACGGACGGTCGCGATCGCATCGCATCCCGCGCGCGGTCTTGCCGCACCGACGCCCTCGCGCCACGCTGCACCTGCTTCACGCCGGCGCGCACGAGGCGCGCATCAGGAGAGTTACGACAATGGCGCGCCATCAGCTTTTCGTTCGCCTCGGCGAAACCCGTTATCGCGTCGAACGCCCCTGGGGCGAGGTTCCGGTCGGCTGCGGCGCGCCATCCGATGTCGCGTGCGATGCCGAAGGCCGCGTCTTTGTCCAGCTCCGCCAGGACCCGATGGCCGACCCGGAGAATCCGGCCGTGGTGGTCCTGGCACCGGATGGGCGGCGCATCGACGCATGGGGCGGGGCCGAGGTCGCGGATGGCCACATGCTGTCGGTCCACCCCGACGGCCGCGTGTTCGTGGTGGACCGCGATGCGCAGGAGATCATCGTCTTCACCCGCGACGGCAAGCGGCTGGGCGGCCTCGGCCGCCGTCACCGTCCGGGTGAGCCGTTCAACGCACCCTGCGATGTCGCCTTCGGCCCGGATGGTTCGATTTATGTCGCCGATGGCTACGCCGCATCCGTCGTGCATCGCTTCACCGCCGAAGGCACGCCGATGGGCCATTGGGGTCGTGAAGGCACCGGACCGGGCGAATTCTCCACGCCGCATTCCGTCTGGGTGCTGCCCGATGGCCGGGTGGCCGTGGCGGATCGTGAGAACAACCGCGTGCAGGTCTTCACGCCGGATGGGTCATGGCTGGACGACTGGCTGGGCAACCACAAGCCGATGAGCGTGCATGGCGCGCCCGCGGGCGGGCTGTATGTGACGGATCAGGTGCCGCAACTGTCCTTGCTGGGACCCGATGGCGCGATCCTGGGGCGGTGCCGGCCGGTGTTGAACGGGGCACACGGGATGTGGTGCGGGCCGGATGCGTGCATCTATCTGTCGGAGCAGAATCCGTCGCGGGTGACGCGGCTGGTGCCGGTGGTAGGGTGAAAGGCCGGGGGAGGGAACTCCCCAGAACCCCCTCCTTTTTCTGACACCTGGCGCAGGCCGCCGAAGGTCGGCGCCAAACGACAAAAAGCGGTGGGCGCCCTTCTATTCCGCCCAGGACGACCTGCCCTGGATCGCCCAGCGCCCATCCTTCAGCGTCACGATATAGAACGACTTGTACGACCCGATCACCGAACCGTCCGCGCGGAACCGGCTGAACTGCACGCGAAAATGGACCTTGCCCGGTCCGGCATCCACGAGCTCAACATAATCCCAGGCGCTGCGCGCCCATTCGCGCGCCTGGCCCTTGCGGTCGAACACCAGGCTGCTGAAATCCTCCGGCCGTTCGAAGACGGTGACCTTGCCGCTGTGGAAGCGCACATGCGGGAAATGGTACCAGCGCGTGCGTATCGCATCGGCATCCTCGGCACTGAACGCCGCCATGAAGCCATCCATGGCGGCACGGGCGGCGGTGATGTCGGCCTCGCTCATGCCTCGGCTCCATGCGCGGTAACCCAGGTGTCGATCAACATGGCGCGCCGGCGCGCGAACAACGCGCCCCATTTGGCGCGCGCGGCCTGGTCCGGCCCGGCGGCGGCGGTGTTCCAGAAGCGGCTCTGTTCCCAATGCGCCAGAGACGGATACCAGGTCATCAGCAACACATGCGCGGGATCGGCCTGCGCGCGATCCTGCCACAGGCCGAGCGGTTCGCTGCCGGTATCGCCCTCGAAACCGACCCACGCCTCGGTGGTGATGGCGACCATCTCGGCCACATTCTGCGGCGGCAGGATGAACCACCGGTGCGTGACGATGCCGCCCCGCGCGGGATCCACCGGGGTGTCGCCGCGCGTCAGGATGTTCAGGACGCGCGTGTTCAACGACGCGACATCGGGGTCGCCGGCTTCCAGCGCGGCAGGCGGTTCACCCTGCCACAACGACACACGCGTGACGCGGTTCATCGACGGGCCGATCTGCGCTCGCCACAGCCCAAACAGCCGCCCACCGGGCACGGCGCCCAGCTTCGCCTGCAATGCCGCGGCGCGCCGCGGCTGCGCGTTGAATTCCTCGAAGCGGAGCAGGGTCATGCGCGTCAACTCTCCAGCGTCAGCCCGGTGCGGGCGATGATGTCGCGCCAACGGATGCGCTCGGCGGCAAGGAAGGCACGGAACGCGTCCGGCCCCAGGAACGCCGGGTCGAAGGCAAGGGCGCGCAGCCGTTCCGCGGTGTCGGGTTCCGCCATGATGCGACCGAGCAGCGCACCGGTCTGATCGACAAAGGTCGCGGGCACGCGCGCGGGGCCGGACAGCGAATAGAAGGCGGAATGGTCGTATTCGGGGAAGCCGGCCTCGACCATGGTCGGCACATCGGGCAATGCCGGCTGGCGCGCGGGGCCCGTGACGGCCAGCACGCGCACGCTGCCGTCGCGCAGCAACGGCAGCAGTCCACCGGCGGAAACCGCATAGAATTGCAGTCGCCCCGCCACGAGATCCTGCAATGCGGGGCTCGCGCCGCGGTAGGGGATATGCTGCATGTCGAGCCTGAGGCCCTGGCTCATCATCTCCCCGATGACATGCGCGAGCGTGCCGGGACCAGCCGATCCGTAATTGACCCGCCCCGGATTGGCCCGCGCCCAGGTGACGAATTCCGCCACCGTGTGCGCGGGCACCGAGGCATGCACCGTGACCGCGTACCAGGAGATCACCAGCCGAGCGATGGGCGCGAAGTCGCGCTCCGGGTCGTAGGGAATGGACCGGCGCAGCATCGGATTTCGCGCCATCGAGGAATCGCTGCCCAGGACCAGCGTATGACCGTCGGGTTCGGCCGCGGCCGCCGCCTGCATCGCGAGGTCGCCGCCTGCGCCGGGCTTGGGTTCCACCACCACCGCCTGGCCGGTCAGTGCGGTGATGCGCGCACCGACGATGCGGGCGAGGGAATCGGTCGCGCCACCGGTCGCGAAGGGCGTGATGATCCGCAGCGGTCTGGCCTGGGCGCGCGCGGTCGGCGCGTACAAAAGGGCGGGCGCGGCGAGCAGGGCGCGGCGGCAGATCATGGGCGTTTTTTCCGCATGGGATGCTGCGCCGGTGCGTGTCGGTTGGGAAGATGTCCCCCCGTCAGTCCACATCACGTTGCCGATGCGGTAGGTGTACAGGCTCATCGGCCCACCGGGCCCATAGCCCCAGCACCGCGAGACCCTTTGGCACCCCTTCCTGGACTACCAACCCGCAAAGCCGCGCGCGATCTGCTCGACGCGACTTTGGAACAACGCAAGCCGCTCGAAGATGCGCTCGAACACCTGTCCAAGCGGCTGGATCCGCGCGACCGCGCCGCGGCGCACCGCATCGCCGCCATGGTGCTGCGGCGGCTGGGCTGCATCGACGAGGTGCTGGCACCCTTTCTGCGCAAGGAACCCCCGCCGCCTGCCCGGCACGCCCTTCGAATCGGGGCGGCGGAACTGCTCCTGCTCGACACGCCGGCCCACGCGGCGGTCGCCACTGCGGTCGCTTTGGCGCCCAAATCCTTTGCGGGGCTGGTGAACGCCGTTCTGCGCAAGGTCGCGACCGAAGGCGCCGCGGCGCTGGAAGGGCTGGACGCGCCCAGGCTCGATACGCCGCAATGGCTCTGGTCCGCCTGGCACGCGGCCTACGGCCCGGCGGTGCGCGCCATTGCCGAATCCCATCGCGGCCCCGCCCCGCTCGACCTCAGCGCTGCCCCAGGCGCCACGCCGCCCGAAGGTGCCGAGATCCTGCCGACCGGGTCCTGGCGCTTCGCCGCCGGCACCCGCGTGACCGACCTGCCCGGCTTCGCCGAGGGCCGGTTCTGGGTCCAGGACGCGGCCGCCGCCCTGCCCGCGATACTGCTTCAGGCGCGGCCAGGCGAACGCGTCGCCGATCTCTGCGCGGCGCCCGGCGGCAAGACCGCGCAGCTGGCCGCCGCCGGGGCGGAGGTCACGGCGGTCGAACGCGATGCCAACCGCGTGGCACGCCTTGCCGAGAACCTGGCCCGCCTGCGCCTGCCGGTGGAGGTCGTCCGCGCCGATGCCACCGCCTGGACGCCGCCCCAACCCTTCGACGCCATCCTGATCGATGCCCCCTGTACCGCCACCGGCACCATCCGCCGCCACCCGGACGTCGCCCATGCCAAGCGGCCCCGCGACGTGCAGGCTGCGGCCGAGGCCCAGGCGCGGCTGCTGAAGGCCGCCGCCACGATGCTGAAGCCGGGCGGACGCATCATCCTGGCCACCTGCTCGCTGCAACCGGAGGAAGGCGAGGCGCATCTTGCCCGCGCCGCGGCGCTGGGCCTGGTGCATGATCCGTTCGGCGTCGCCGAACTGCCGGGACTGCCGGAGGCGATCACGCCCGCGGGGTGCCTGCGGACGCGCCCGGACATGTGGGGCGAACGCGGCGGCATGGACGGGTTCTTCGCGGCACGGTTCCGCCACGCCGGATAGCTGATTGAACCCGGGTTCCGGCGAAGCGCGACCCGCATGCGTCGCATCGTCGGAACCACCAGCCGGACGCCGCCTGTCAGAGGCCCTCGTTCACGCCAGGCCGAGCGCGACGAACAGCCGCGCGCTGGCCGGCCATGCCGCCATCACCTCCACATGGAACACCAGCAGGCTTGCGATGGCTGCGCCCAACAAGGCGATCGACGCCACCCAGGCGCCGACCAGGGCTGGCGATGACGCTTTCGGCACGACCACGGCTGGCAGCGCTGGCGGTTCGCGCCGCGGCACAACCGGCGCGGAGGCCGCGGCACGCGGCGGTTCGATCGCCCGTTCCGGTTCGGGGGGCGGCACAGTCGTGAGGACCGGCGGCGGCTCGGGTACGGGGGCTTCCGCCTGCGGCAGCGGGAAATCCGCCCCGCATCGGGAACAGCGCAGCATCCGCGCCGGCCCGGCGAGCAGCCGGTCGGGCACCTCATAGGCGGCGGCGCAGGAAGGGCAGGAGATGTGCATCTCGGTCACATCCTCGACCTGCACGCCGCGCGCCGCAAGCAGCGGTGACGGGGTGCGCGGCGCATCAAGATCCGCGGCGTGCATCGTCCAGTTGCGGCGTGGCCCAATTCATCGTCACGGTTGAGGTGTGCGCCGCACACGGGCACAACCACCCCATGGTGCGATTCAGCCGCGTGGCCCTCGCCTATCCCGATCAGCGCGGGCGGCCGGGCCCGGCGATCCTGCGCGACCTGTCCTTCACCCTCGGGGAGGGGTCGTTCACCTGGATCCTGGGACCGTCGGGCGCCGGCAAGACATCGGTGCTGCGCCTGATGCAGGCAGCGCTGCGCCCGTCGGGCGGGGAGGTCGAATTGCTGGGGGTCCTGCTGTCGCGTGCGCGGCGGCGGGACCTGCCGCCGCTGCGCCGCCGCATCGGGACGGTGCACCAGGAATTCCGCCTGCTGTCGCACCTGTCCGCCTGGGACAATGTGGCGCTGCCGCTGCGCCTGGGCGGCGTCCCGGAATCCACCATCCGTGCCGATGTCGCCGACCTGCTCGAATGGATCGGCCTGACCGGCAAGGAGGAACGACGGCCGGCGGAGCTGTCCGGCGGGGAACAGCAGCGCCTGGTCATCGCCCGCGCCGTGGTCACCCGCCCCGCCTTGCTGGTGGCCGATGAACCCACCTCGGACCTGGATGCCCGCCAGGCGCGGCGCACGCTGGCCCTGCTGGCCGAGATGAACCGCCAGGGCACCACGGTCGTCGTCGCCACCCATTCCGATGATTTGCCAGGGCGGCATCCGGCCCGGATGCTGACACTGGAGGGCGGGCGGCTGGTGGCCGATGAGTGAACACAAGCGCCGGCTGGCGCGTGATCCGCTCGGCCTGCGCAAGGCCATGTCCGATCGACTGCTGATCGGGCTGGTGGCGGCCATGGCATTGCTGGCGGCGCTTGCCCTCGCGGGACGATCGGGGGCCGATCGGCTGGCCGAACGCTGGCGCGAAGGCGCCCAGGCCGCCGTCACAGTACAGGTCCCGCAGCCGACGCCGGACAGGATGGACCGTGCCCTTGCCATGCTGCGCGCCCAGCCTGAAGTCGCCAGCGCCGAGGCGGTCGATCCCGCGCGCATGGCCGAATTGTTGCGCCCCTGGCTGGGCGGGGCCGAGGGCCTGCCGCTGCCCGGGGTCATCGAACTGCGCCTGGCCGACCTGTCCGCCGACACCGCCCTGATCGGCGACCGCGTGGCGGAGGAGGTCCCCGGTGCGGTGACGGAGGCGCATGGGGTGTGGGTCGCCCATTTGTCGGCCCTGGCGCGTGCCGTACAGGGGCTGGCTCTCGCGGTGCTGGCGCTGGTCGCGGGGGTTGCGGCGGCGGTGGTGGGCGTGGCGGTGCGCGCCGGGCTTTCCGCGCGGCGCGATGCGGTGCTGGTGCTGCATGGGCTGGGCGCGACGGATTCCGATGTGACGGGGCGCTTCGCACGGCGCGCGGCGTTCCTCGCCGGGATCGGTGCGGCGGGCGGCACGGTGCTGGCGGTTCCCGCCTTGGCGGGTCTCGCGGCGCTCGCCGGGCCGTTGGCGGGTGAGGCATCCTGGAAGGGCCTGCCGTGGCTTGACCTCGCGTTGCTGCCGGCGATGGCGGCCGCCATGGCCTGGGTGGCGGCGCAGGCGACGGTGCGCCGGTGGCTGCGACGCCTGCCGTGACGCAGCGGTGCATGCCATGAGTGCTGACGAAGCACCCGCGCCCCGTCCGCGGCGGCGGCGCCTGCGGATTGTGATCGCGCTGGCATTGATCGTTCCGACCGCCTTCCTGGCGGGCTTCGCCGTATTTCTTTGGCACACACTCGATCCTGCTGAACCGGCGATGCGCCAGACGGATGCGATCGTGGTGCTGACCGGTGGTGGCGATCGCGTGGCGACCGGGCTTCGCCTCCTGGCTGACGACCAGGCGCCCCGGTTGCTGATTTCGGGCGCGCATCCCGAAGCCGGGCTGTCCGATATCGCCCTGGCGGCCGGCGTCGATGCCACGCCGATTGCCGCCCGGGTCGCGCTGGGACGCGCCGCGGCGACGACGCGGGGCAATGCGGTCGAGACCGCTGCCTGGGCGCATGGCCACGCGGTGCAGTCCCTCCGCGTGGTCACAGCCAGTTACCACATGCCGCGCGCCCTGTTGGAGCTGCGCCGCACCTTGCCCGAGGTCGATCTGGTGCCACACGCGGTCGTGCCGGCGAGCCTGCGCGCAGCCGGGGCGTTCCGCCGGCCGATGACCTGGGGGCTGTTGCTGGGTGAGTACGGGCGCTACCTGCTGGCGCGCGCCGGACTTTCGGCGCTTGCAAGCCCCAGGCGGGAGTCGCGCGGCCCATGACCATCCTGCGATCGTTGTTGTTCAACGTGTACTTCATCGGCGGCACCGCCCTGACCATCATTATCGGCACGCCGCTGCTGGCCTTTCCGCAATCGGTGATGATCCGCTTCATCGGCTTCTGGGCGCGCAGCATGCTGGGTGGCCTGCGGGTGATCTGCGGCATCCGCGTGGAGGCAACCGGGCTTGAACATCTGCCGCCGGGCGGCTCGATCATCGCGGCCAAGCATCAATCGGCCTTCGACACGATGGTCTGGCTCGTGCTGGTTCCCAACTGCATCTATGTCGCGAAGAAGGAACTGCTGGAAATCCCGGGTTGGGGCTGGCTGGCGCGCCGCTGCGGGCAGTTGTCGGTCGATCGGTCGGCCGGAGGCGCAGCGCTGCGCACGCTGGTGCGCGAAGCCAAGGCATGCCTGGCGGGCGGGCGACCGGTGGTGATCTTTCCCGAAGGCACCCGCACGGCCCCAGGTGAACGCGCGCAGTACCAGCCTGGCGTGGCAGCGATGGCTTCGGCCAGCGGCGCGCCGGTGGTGCCGGTGGCGACCGACAGCGGCCGCCTGTGGGGCCGCCGCGCCTTCCGCAAGACGCCGGGCGTGATCCATGTGTCGATGCTGCCGCCGCTGCCCCCGGGGCTGCCACGCGCCGCCTTCATGGCGCGGTTGGAGGAGGTCATCGAGACGGAGACGAGCCGGCTTTATGCGCTGTAGGCGTTGTGGATAAGTCTGGGGAGAAGCGTGTCGCGAAGGTTGATTCATAGGGTCAGGGTATGGGATCAACCTGTTGTTTTACCGTGTATTTTCCTGCGTGCCCTCCGACTGTGGATGGAAGCGGCCCACGGCCCCTGAATGCGTGAGCAGTTGGGGATGGCGGAAGCGCGGACGGCGTCGGCGCAACGCCCACGGCATCCAGGCGGAGTACCCCCACCGGCGGCCTACGACGTCACACCGCCGGAAGCAGCGCCGCGATGCGATCCAGCCCGGCGTCGCGCACCCCCATCTGCCGCAGATGCGCCACCGTGTTCACCAGGTAGTCGCGGTTGGCACCCATCTGGCCGTGCCCAGCGGCAATCACCGCCGCCGCACGGTCATGTGGCAGGCGCCCGCAATACAGCCGGCAGTCGCGGTTCGCGACATAGGCGACGGCACGAACGACGCGCCCTGAATCCAGCAGGCGCAGCGGCAGCATTCGGCGGTGATAGACCTGTTCTGCGCCATCGGGCAGTTCACGGTCATCGAGGTAGGCAAGCACCTCCGCCGCATCGGGCCCTGCCACGCTGTAGACGAGGCCCCGGCACGCGCCGCCGCGATCGAGACCGAGCACCAGCCCAGGACATTCAGGCGTACCGCGATACCGGTGCGACCACAGGCAGAAGCAGCGGTGGAACCCGCGCAGCAGCGCCGGCGCCGACGCCGCGTGAACGAAGCCCGGCCGCCAGATCAGCGAGCCATAGGCGAAGACATGCATCTGCCCATCGGCATCGAGGATGTCGCGCATCGGATCATCGTGACGCATGCTGGTCCCGTCCGCGCCGCGCTTGGGTCGCAACATGGCGGGCGCGGCGCTATACCCCCCGGCATGATCCGCGCCAAGACGCCCGCACGGCCTGGTCGCCGCGCCCTGCGGGGCGTCGGGACGACCGTACTCGGTCTCCTGGTGCTGGGCGGCATTGCGCATGGCGCGGCGTGGTTCTGGCTGACGGGGGCGATGACCGACGCCTTGTCGGATTGGGTGACGCAGCAGCGCGCGCGGGGGTGGGTCATCGACCACGGCCCGCCGGGACGCGCCGGCTGGCCCTTCGCCGCGCGGCTGACGGTGCCAGGGGTCCGCATCGCCGGGTGGTCACCTGTCCTGCCGCAGGGATTCATTTGGGAAGCGGGGCGGGTCCACCTCTCCCTCGGACCGCCGCAGATCGACCGCCTGATCATTGCGGCGGATGGGCCGCAGCGGATCACCTCGGCTTCGCTGTCGATCCCCTACACCGCGACGCGCTTGCAGACGGCCTTGCCATTGGACGGTGGCGCACGCCCGGTGGAGGTCCTGCTTGAAGGATTGCACGCCGAAACACCGGACGGGCCGGTCACCGCCGGGCGCGTCGATGCCCGCGTGACACCCGCCGGCGGCGCTGATGACGTGCAACTCGGGCTGCTGGCCGAGGCTTGGCAGGTGACGCTGCCGTCGCTGCCCGGCCTGGCGGCTTTCGGGCGGGATGTGGACAGCATGCGGCTTGATGCGGTGCTGACGGGCCCACCACCGGCGCCCTATCTGACATCCCCGCGCGGGCAGGCCGAGGCATGGCGCGCGGGTGGCGGCAGGCTGGACCTGCGGTCGGTGTCTTTGCACTGGGGAAGCCTCGCGGGCGAAGCGCGGATGGATCTGCGCCTTGACGCCGCGCTGCAGCCCACCGGCGATGGCCGCCTGATATTGGAACGACCGGCCCAGGTCATCGCGTCGCTCGCTGCCGCGGGCGTCATCGCTCCACGCGCCGCGATCGGGGCGCAGGCAGTGGCCGGCATGATGGCCCGCGTACCCGAAGGGGGCGGAGCGCCTCGACTGGATGTGCCGGTCGGCATCGCGGATGGCACCGTTTCGGTGGCGCGCATTCCCCTGTTCCGCTTGCGTCCGATCACCTGGCCGGTCGGCACAGCCACGTTGGATTGACGGATCGGGCGGGATCTGCTGCCGATTTCGATACGCGGGTGCCGTGCAGCGTCAGCTGCGAGCGCTTGAAAATCCGCGGTGGAATCCGAACTTCATTCACGGAACGTAAGCGCTTTGCTGCGCTTTTTGGATTCTGCGCGAGAGCGGCGTGAAAACGCCGTCAAACGCGGCGTTCCCATCGTCAGGACCCTGTCGGTTGGCGCCATTGCAGCGTTAAAGGAGTGTTGCGCCCACTTCACATTCCCGATGGTGCCCAGTGGGCGGGGCATCGAGAGATGATCATGGATGCGTTGATCCCCCGTTCCGACCACGACGACGAGCGCACCGACAAAAGCGCCATCCTGATGATGCTCGCCTATGTGGAGGCGGAGTGTCGCAGGCTTGGCGTGACGGAGGCGGCGCAGCACGCGGCGAAGGCCGCGGCCATCCTGTCGCCGTCCGGTCTCGTGTCTGCGCCACGTCGGTCGTCTTCGGCGATCGTCGTGCCGCTCGCGCCGCTGCACTGACGCAGGCGGCGGAAAGGCTCAGCCCGCGCGGCTGAGCTGGAACAGCGCCTGTTCGCCGAACAGGTTCGCCATGGGCACGGAACGGCGCCATGGCGCCTTCAGCCCACGCTCATCCACGGCAAGCCATTTTTCCACCCGGTATCCTTCCATCTCACACAGCGCCATGAAGTCCAGGATGGTGCAGGGGTGGATGTTGGGCGTTTCGTACCAGGGGCGGTTCCAGGTGTCGGTGTCGGGCATGCGTCCGCGCGTCAGCAGGCGCCAGCGCATCTGCCAATGACCGAAATTCGGAAATGACACGATGGCGTGGCGGCCGATGCGCAGCATCTGGCGCAGCACTTCGCGCGGCTTTTCGACCGCCTGCAGCGTGCGCGACAAGACCACGAAATCGAATCCACCATCGGGATAGAACGCCAGGTCGTTGTCGGCATCGCCATGGATGACGGCGAGGCCGGAGGAGACAGCCTTGGTGACCTCGGCCATGTCGATCTCGATGCCGCGCGCATCGGCCTGCTTTTCGCGGGTGAGGTGTTCGATCAGCGCGCCGTCGCCGCAGCCGATGTCGAGCAGCTTGGCGCCATGGGGGATCATCTCCGCGATCAGGCGGAGGTCGAGGCGCATGTTCTTGGCGACGTAGCGAATGTCAGCGGGGGCTTCGGGCATGATGGTCCTTCCCTCGGAACCGCGTAGTCGGATGCGTAGGGCGAGGCAAGCGGAACACGGTGTCGTTGCCTGGCGTCAGGGCGTCCTGCCCCTGGGTGCCTCCCATCCTTCGATGTGGCCATAGATCGCATCACGCAGGCTTCGGATCTCGGCGTTCAGTGCTCCCAGCGCGGCGGGCGATTGGCCGGACGCGGCGATCAACGATTCACCCAGGCAGCCGGTCCGCGTCTTCATCGCGCGGCCCTTCTCGGACAAGGCAACGAAAACCTGGCGTTCATCCGCGGGATTGCGTGCGCGCTGCACCAGCCCAGCGGCTTCAAGGCGCTTGAGCAGCGGCGTCAGCGTGCTCGATTCAAGCGCCAGTTGGTCCGCGATGCGGCCGACCGTCTGCCGATCCTCCCGCCACAGGACATTCAACACCAGGTATTGCGGATAGGTCAGGCCGAGGCTGTCCAGCAGCGGCTTGTACACCCGCTGGATGGCCATGCCCGCGGAATAGATCGCGTAGCAGATCTGGTCGTCGAGCGGCACGGGGCCTTGGGGGTCATCGGTCATGGAACACTCCTTGGACTGTCACATACCACCCGGCCGGAAAAATGTGTATCGCGATAAAAAATACCCTGGACAGGCTTTGGTCAGGCGGCTAGAGATTGTTTGCGCGATAAACATTATCGCATCAAACACGGAGCCCGCCATGTCCACCGCCGATCGTGATGCCGCCGCCCACAATGCCAGCTCGCAGACCGCGCCGCCGCGCCAGCCCCGCAACGTGGTGCTGGTGCATGGGGCCTTCGCCGATGGTTCGGGCTGGCGCGGCGTGTATGATGACCTGACCGCGCGCGGCTATCGGGTCAGCATCGTCCAGAACCCGCTCACCTCCCTGGCCGATGATGTCGCCGCGACCAAGCGGATGCTGGACCGCCAGGATGGCCCGACGATCCTGGTGGGCCATTCGTGGGGCGGCACCGTCATCACCGAGGCTGGGATCGACCCCAAGGTTGCTGGGCTGGTCTATGTCTCGGCCCTGTCGCCTGATGCCGGTGAGACGACCGCCGACCAATATGCCGGCTTCACCACCCCGCCTGAATTCGTCATCGACACGCAGCCCGACGGCTTCGGCTTCCTGGACCTGGAACGCTTCAAGGCCGGCTTCGCCGCGGACACGACCGATGCCGATGCCGCCTTCATGCGTGACTCCCAGGTGCCCATCGCGATGTCGGCCTTCGGGACCAAGCTGACTCATGCCGCGTGGCGGACCCGGCCGAGCTGGGCCGTGATCGCCACCGACGACGAGGCCTTCGAACTCGCCATGCTGCGCAAGATGGCGGAGCGGATCGGCGCTTCGGTGACCGAGGTGAAGGCCAGCCACGCGCTGTTCATGACGCAGGCCAAGGTGGTTGCGGACGTCATCGATCGTGCCGCGCAGAGTGTGGGCGCCGCGATGCGCTGACCCTGGCGCCGTGCGACCGCGGGCAGCGCCAATGGCACTGCCCGCATGCGCACCACATGGTGTCAGATTCCGGCCTTCTCCGCCGCCCCGCGCAGGAATCCGCCAAGCGCCGCATGAAAATCCGGTTCCTCCAGAAGGAACGCGTCATGCCCCTTGTCGGAAGCGATCTCGACGAAGCTCACGCTTGCCCCCGCCGCGTTCAGCGCGCGCACCGTCGCCCGGCTCTCGCTGGTCGGGAACAGCCAGTCACTGCTGAACGACGCCAGGAAGAAGCGCGTCGGCGTACCCTTGAAGGCTGCCGACAGGTCGCCGTCATGTTCGGAAGCCAGGTCGAAGAAATCCATCGCCCGCGTGATGGTCAGGTAGGAATTCGCGTCGAAGCGCCGCACGAAGGTCGAACCCTGGTGGCGCAGATACGACTCCACCTCGAACACGTCCTCAAGGAAGGTCAGTGCATTCGCGCCGCGCAGCCGGCGGCCGAATTTCCGCGTCAGCGCCTGTTCCGACAGATAGGTGATGTGCGCGACCATCCGCGCCACCGCTAGCCCGCGCGCCGGGATGCGCCCATCCTCCCAGTACCGCCCGCCGGCCCAGTCCGCGTCGCCATGGATCGCCTGGCGCCCGACCTCGTGGAAGGCGATGTTCTGCGCCGAATGATGCGCCGCGCAGGCGATCGGCGCGGCGGCCAGGACATGGTCCGGATAGGTCGCCGCCCATTCCAGCACCTGCATCCCGCCCATCGACCCGCCGATCACCGCCAGCCAGCGACCGATGCCGAGGTGGTCCATCAGCCGCTTCTGCGCGCGGACCATGTCGCGGATCGTCACCTGCGGGAAATCGGTGCCCCAGGGGCGGCCCAACCCGCGCCCTTCGGCGTCCGTCATCTCTGACCGGGGGCCGGTGGAGCCCATGCAGCCGCCCAGCACATTCACGCAGACCAGGAAATAGCGGTCGGTGTCCAAAGGCTTGCCGGAGCCGACGATGCTTTCCCACCAGCCTGGCTTGCCGGTCACGGGGCTTGGTTCGGCGAGGTATTGGTCGCCGGTCAGCGCATGGCAGACCAGCACGGCATTGGTCTTCGCCGCGTTCAGCGTGCCGTAGGTGCGGTAGGCGACCGTCATCGGCACCAGCACGGCCCCGCAATCCAGCGGCATCCCGTCTGCGAAGACGGCGTGCTGGTGGTCCACCTCGGGGAAGGGGGCGATCGCCTGGGACATCGGGCCGGCAGCATTAGAGCAGAACGCGCCTGAGTGAAATCACCCAGGCGCTTGACGACACCTGCACAAACCGATGCCCGGCCATTTCCGCATCCGGGCGGGCGCTCCAGCCCGTCCACCCGGGATGCGCTGGATGTCGGCGCGCGGCCGCGCCCCGGCTTGGCGCGCCGACGCGCGCCGTCTATTGAACCCTGCCCATGCCAGACACCCCCCAGACGCCTCCGGCCGCCGCCGAGATCGCCGCCCTCCGCGCCGAAATCGATACCCTCGATGACGCCATGCATGACCTGCTGATGCGCCGTTCCGCGGTGGTTGGCCGGTTGGCCGGCAGCCGTGCGAAGGGCAGCGGATCTCCCCTGCGTCCAGGGCGGGAAGCCGCCGTGCTGCGCCGCCTGCTGGCCCGCCATGGCGGGCCGTTGGCACGGGAACGCATCGTGCGCATCTGGCGCGAGATCTTCATGGCGAGCAGCGCCATCCAGGGCAGTTTCTCCGTCGCGGTCTTCGCACCGCCGGGCCAGTCGGAAGAAGTCGGCCTCGCACGGGAGCATTTCGGCCCCATCACCCCGATGCGCGTCCACCCCACCGCCGCCCGCGCGCTGGCGGCCGTGAGCGACGGGGATGCCTCGGTCGCCGTGCTGCCGGTGCCGGCGGAAGGCGAGGCAGCGGAACGCGCCTGGTGGGCGTGGCTGGATACGCCACGCCTGCAGGTGGTGGCGCGGCTGCCGTTCCTGTCGGTGACGGACGGCGCGGCCGCGCTGGTGGTCGCACCGGTACCGCCGGATGCTTCGGGCGACGACCGCACCCTGGTGCTGTTCGAGGCGGAGACCCGCGCGTCCCGCTCAGGCGTGCTGCAGGCCCTGGCAGAAGCCGGGCTGATCGCGCCGTCCCTGCTGCTGGCGCGGGCCGGGGAGGCGACACTCGCCCTGGCGGAGATCGAAGGCTTTGTGTCGGTCGATGATCCCCGACTGGCCGCGCTGCCCTGGGCGCGGCGCACCATCCTGGGCGCCTATGCCGCGCCGGTTGCCGGAGACGCCGCATGACCGTGATGCCTCGCCCCTCGATCCTGTCGGTCGAACCCTATGTCGGCGGTGAATCCAAGATCCCGGGCGTGAACCGGATCGTGAAACTGTCCTCGAATGAAGGCCCCTTCGGCCCGCCGCCCGGCGCGATCGAGGCGATCCGCGCCATGGCGGCGGAGGCGCATCGCTACCCCGATGGCAACGCCACCGCGATCCGTGAGGCGCTGGGCGCGCGCTTCGGGCTGGACCCGGCGCGCATCGTCGTCGGCAACGGGTCGGATGAATTGCTGGCACTGTTGATTCTCGCCTATGGCGGCGAGGGCACCGAGCTGGTGATGAGCGCGCATGGCTTCATGATGTACGACATCACCGGCCGCTGGGCCGGGTGCCGTATCATCAAGGTGCCGGAGAAGAACCTGACCACCGATGTGGACGGAATGCTGGCCGCGGTGGGGCCGCGCACGCGGCTGATGTTCCTGGCAAACCCGAACAACCCTACGGGGTCGATCCTGCCGCAATCGGAAGTGGACCGCCTGCGCGCGGGGCTGCGGGACGATGTGCTGCTGGTGCTGGATTCCGCTTATGCGGAATACGTAACCGCACCGGATTACGATGCCGGCGCAAAGCTGGTGGACGCGTCGGGCACGCTGGTCGATGGGCGCGCCTTGGGCGCGACGGTGATGACGCGCACCTTCTCGAAGATTTTCGGCATGGGTGGGATGCGGCTCGGCTGGTGCTATGCGCCTGCGCCGGTGATCGATGTGCTGGCGCGTGTGCGCGGGCCGTTCAACGTGAATGCGGCGGCGATGGCCGCGGGCGTTGCCGCGCTGGCGGAATCCGGCTGGATCGAGAAATCCGTTGCCCACAACACCGAATGGCGCGGCAAGGTCGCCGCGGCGCTTACCGCCGCCGGCATCAAGGTTTGGCCGAGCGAGGGAAATTTCCTGCTCGTGGATTTCGGCTCGCCGGCCAAGGCCAAGGGTGCGGATGATGCGCTGAAGCAGCGCGGCCTGATCGTGCGCGCGATGGGTGGCTATGGACTGCCCGCCTGCCTGCGCATCACCATCGGCACCGCCGAGGAATGCACCATGGTGATCGAGGCGCTGACCGCGTTCATGCATGGCTGAACCGATCTTCAACCGGTTGTGCCTGGTCGGGATCGGGCTGATCGGATCATCCATCGCGCGGGTGGCGCAGAAGCGTGGCGACATCGCGCGCACGGTGGTGGCGACGGCGCGGCGGCCGGAGACTCTGGCGCGAGTGCGCGAACTCGGCATCGTCGATGTGGTCGAGGATGATCTCGCCAAGGCAGTCGAGGGTTGCGACTGCGTCGTGCTGTGCGTGCCGGTGGGTGTCTATGCCTCCGTCATGGCGCGGATCGCACCGCATCTGGCGAAGGGCTGCATCCTGACGGATGTTGGGTCCACCAAGGGCAGCGTGGTGCGCGACCTGTCGCCGCTGGTGCCCGAGGGCGTGCATCTGATCCCAGCGCACCCGATGGCCGGCACCGAGCATTCCGGGCCGGATTCAGGCTTTCCCGAACTGTTCGAGGGCCGCTACGCCATCGTCACGCCGCTGCCGGGGTCCGACGCCGCATCGGTGGAGAAGGTGCGCGAGTTGTGGCGCCGCTGCGGGTCGATGATCGAGACGCTCGACCCGGTGACGCACGACAAGGTGGTGGCGATGGTGTCCCACCTGCCGCATTTGATTGCGTTTACCATCTGCGGCACGGCGGACGATTTGGCGGATGAGACGAAGGAAGCGGTGCTGAAATTCGCGGCCTCCGGCTTCCGCGACTTCACGCGCATCGCGGGTTCAGATGTGGACATGTGGCGCGACATCTTCCTGAACAACCGCGAGGCGTTGCTGGAGATGCTGGCCCGGTTCAGTGAGGACGCGCACGCGCTGGGCCGCGCGGTGCGGTACGGGCAGGCGGAGTTCATCGAGGACCGGATCAGGCGCGGGCGGAAGATCCGGCGTGAATTGATCGAGCGAAAGCAGGCGTAGTTCGTCGCCTGGCGCGCCTGCCTCACAAGCGCCAAGGATCAGAAAAAAGAGGGGGTCCGGGGGAGTTCTCTCCCCCGCGCTTTCTACCATTCGAGCGCCGGCGCGGGAGGCGCCCGCTGAACCGCCTCTCGCAATTGCATCGCCAACGCTGTCGGCAACTGGCTGAGGCTCGTGTCATCCAGTGCCAGGCTGTTCAGCGCGCCTGCCAACAACCCCGCCACCGCCGCCCCCTGCATCCTGTCCCGCCCGCGCTTGTCCGGCTCGCGATCCTCCCGCTCCGCCAACCACAATTTGTGCGCGGCGAAGAAGCGCGGATCGGCCGCCACCATCCGCACCGGCAGCCCGTTCTCGGCGATGGCAACGGATGTAAAGCGCGGTGCCTCGACCAGCCATTGGAGCTTGCCGATCTCGGCGGCTTCCAAGTCCTCGGTGGCGGCGCTCAACCGGGGGCGCGGCGCGCGCCGGCGCATGTCGCGCGCGGCCGGCGTGATCAGATCCACCATGAATCCGTCGCGGTTCACCGCGCGGAAGTCGCCGTCGCGTCGGATATCGAAACTGCGGTCGATCTTCCGCAGCAAGCCGAGCAGCCCGTTCGGCTGCGCCTCCGCCGTCAACGTCAGGGATCGACGCGCGTCGAGCGCCAGATCCACATCCGTCGTCGCCAGCAGCCCGGATCGGAACTGCACGCCGGCGGCGGCCTCATAAGCAAACAGCGCGTTGGTTCCGACCACCGCGATGCGCGGGCCGAGCAACCCCTGTTCATCCAGCCGGCGCAGCACTCGCGCCACGACATTCGGCACTCGGCCCAACTGCAGCGCGACATTGACCGGCGCCATACGTTCCAGCCGCGCGCGCAGCCCCTGCGCCATATCCTCGGCGCGCGCCTTGCCGGCGCGGAAGGTGGCATCTGCCGCCTCGGTTTCGGGGGAACGCGGGCCGAGGCTTTTTTCGACCTTGCCCCGGCGGCGATAGAGGTAGTCCTGGCCGTTCACGGTCTTCCAAGCCATGCTGCCGGCGAAGCGGCGGGACAGGTCGCCTTCAACGGGCCGCAGGGCGTCGAAGACTTGTCGGCAATCGACGGCCTGGCGCGCTTGATCAGCGCTTAAAGAATTGATTTCATTGTCTTTATCCATTGCGCTGCAAAAATACGGGATTGTGAGGGTAAATACAAATATTTCCGAGCATTAGACTGATTTTACCGCAGCTGGAACGGCCCCTGACACCGCTGCCGGGCCAGTCCACGTACGCCCTAAGGTCAGCCTGCATTTCGGGCGTTCAGTCCAAGACCCAACGATGAGGCCTTGATGACGGCGGTCGTGCCAAACGACCGATCACTCGGCCGCACCGCGCGACAGTTAACCCGGATTGCCGCCCAAGACGTTCCCCAGGAAGAACCGCAGCATCTCGCGCGAGGCATCCGGGCCACGAGGGTCAGTGTAGGACCCGGCCGCACTCCCGCCTGACCAGGCATGACCGCCGCCATGGACCACCCATTGCTCCAGCACCGGCTTGCCGGCCGCATCAAGGTGCTGCGTTCGGCTGTAGGCGTGGCCCCCCGGAACCTGGCCGCGCTGCTGCTCGATCCGCAAGCTGTCGGACCGGGAGAACTGAGCGATGACCTGGTCGCCGTTGCGCGGATGCACCGTGCCGTCCTTGTCGGCGTGAAAGACGATCGTCGGGACGCTGCCGCGCGCACCGCCCCCTGGCGCGCCGTTCCGCATGGCGGCAAACGCCGATGGCATGTCGCGCGCGGCGCCGCAGGCCAGCCCCGAATGCACCCCGACCGCCGCGTACAGGTCGGGATAGGCCCCGCCCATGATCGCCGCCGCTGCCCCCCCGGCGGATAGGCCGGCGACATAGACGCGCCGCCCGTCCACGGCATGGTCGCGCATAATCTGGCGCGTGATGCCGGCGATCAGCGCCGGTTCACCCCGGTCGCGCTGCTGGTCGGCGGGGCTGAACCAGTTCCAGCATTTCTGCGCATTGGCCGCCTGCGTCTGGCCCGGATAGGCGACCAGACAGCCATGCTCCTCCGCGAGCAGGTTCATCCGCGTACCGGCAGCGAAGTCATCGGGCGATTGCGTGCAGCCATGCAGCATGACGACAAGCGGCATGGCGGCGGTCCCGCGGGCGGCTGGCGTGTAGAGTTTGTACCCTCGCGTCCCGGCGTCATTGGTGAAGCTGTGTGGTTCGAACCGCGCGCCAACCGGCAGTGGCGCGCTGCTGCGTGACGTGCCCGTCTCGCCGGATTTGCCGAAGAACCCGCGGAGCGCGTCGGGCAGCTGCGGCATCCGCACCTTTCCCGTAGGCCGGGCCCCATGGAGATCGACCCCATCGCTGCCGGATGGGTCTGAAGACCCGGACCGCGTCACCCGCCCCGTCTCGGGATCGACGTCGAAGATGCGCGCGGTGGCCTCGGATGGGCCCGGGGTGTTTCTGGCCGGCGGCGTCGCGGCGGAACTGTCGCCGCGGAGCGCGCGCTGCAACAGCGCCGTCGCCTCCGCCAATTTGCCGTCGCGGGTGAGGCGGGTCGCCTCGAGCATGTCGGAACTGAGCATCACGGTCATGATGGGAACCTTCGGTAGCGAGGCGACGGAGCGAGCTTTCCCCATGCGGCCGCGCAATGTGCTTGATGATTGGATCGCAACGACCTGACGACGTCGGGCTTGGTATCGGCCCCCTTGCTTCAGGTCATGCGGTCGGCCAGCGCGGCCTTCACCGCGGCGCTGGCCTGCAGCGATCCCAGGACGGAGAGCGAGGCAATGGTCGCCCGCGCCAATTCGGGCGTGACATCGGGCGCGATGCTGGCAAGGCCGAGCACCCGGATCTCGAGCTGCTCCCCTGCCGCGAGAACCGCCTCGAGGTCCGCCCGGCTGTAGTGTCGCAGCCCGAGATCCAGGCGCTTTCTGACCACGGCCTGCTTTGCCGCATCGGCGTGGCGATCGATCTGGTTGCGGATCGCCGTGCGGATGAAGTCGGTCCGGTTCGCGTAGAAGCCATCCTGCACAAGCAGATCGACATGCCCGAGATCGACATAGCCGAGGTTTATCGTGATCTTTTCGGAATCACCGGACGGCCGGGGCCGTATCGGGTAGACATTCTCAGCCATGACCATCCCATCACCATCTGTGTGGATGGTATGTGGATGGCCCGACCATGACTTCAAGGCTGCGCCACAGATCCGGCAGAGCGCGGCTTCGGGGTTTAGGTTTGGCTGTTGACGCAGGGGTCAGACGCTGGAAGCGGCGCCTTCGGCCTTCAGGATCTCGCCCGCCAGATACAGGCTACCGCAGACCAGGACGCGCCCGGGCGCCCCTTCGTGCGCAATCCGCGCCAATGCGTCTGCCACCGTTGGCCCCGGCACCGCCACGCCGCCGCTGGCCGCCACGATATCCTCGACGCTCATCGCCAGATGCTGCCCGGGTTCGGCCACGGCGGTCAGCGTCGTCGCGAAGGGGATCAGCGGACGCAGGAACGCCTCGCTCGCCTTGCCCTTTTTCATGCCGACCACCAGGTGCAACGGCCGGTCGCGCCAGCCCGCCAGATGCTCCGCTATCGCGACGCCGGCGCCCGCATTGTGGCCGCCATCCAGCCACAACTCGAAACCCGCGGGCAGCATCCGCGCCAGCGCGCCATCCAAGCGCTGCATGCGCGCCGGCCAGGTCGCCTGGGCGATGCCGCGCGCGATGGCGTCATCCGACAGCCATTCGGGCCCCCAGGCCCGCAGCGCGGTGATGGCGATGCCGGCATTGTCAGCCTGATGCGGGCCGCGCAGCGCCGGCCGCGGGAGGTCGAGCTCGCTGCGCGCATCGCCGTACCGCAGGCCCGATGTCGTGAGGGCGCAGCGCCAGTCGCGCCCGCGTGCCAGCAGCGGCGCGCCCTTCTCGGCTGCCACCCGCTCCAGCACCGCCATGGCTTCGGGATTCTGGAACCCAGTCGCGCAGGGCACGCCAGGTTTCATGATCCCCGCCTTCTCCAGCGCGATCCCGTCCAGCCGGTCGCCGAGGAAATCCATGTGGTCCATGGAAATGCTGGCGATGGCGGTGGCCGCCGGCTGGGCGACGACATTCGTCGCGTCATAGACGCCGCCCAGGCCCACTTCCAGCACGAGGAGATCGGCCGGCACACGGCTGAACAGCAGCAGTGCGACGGCGGTGGTGATCTCGAAGACGGTGATGGGTTCGCCCTTGTTGAGCGTCTCCACTTCCTCCAGCGCGGCGCTCAGCGCCTCGTCCGTCACCAATGCCCCGGCCAGGCGCACCCGCTCATGGAAATGCACCAGGTGCGGGGAGGTATAGACATGCACGCGCTGCCCCGCGGCTTCCGCAATGGCGCGGATGAAGGCGCAGGTCGAACCCTTACCGTTCGTCCCCGCCACATGGATCACCGGCGGCAGGCGGCGTTCGGGATGCCCCAGCATCGCCAGCGCGCGTTCCATCCGCCCCAGGCTGAGGTCAATCAACTTCGGATGCAGCGCGTGCAGGCGCTCGACGATCGCCTCGGCCCGGGACATGCGTTCAGGCCTGGGCGGGGGCGGCGGGCTCCTCGGCTGGCGCCTCCTCGACGGGCTCCACCTCGGCCATGTTTGCTGCCGTCTCGACGAGCGGCACCCGCAGCAGGCCGATGACCCGCGCCAGGGTGGCGCGCATCTCCCCCCGCCGGACCACCAGGTCGAGAATGCCGTGTTCCAGCAGGTATTCGGCGCGCTGGAAGCCTTCGGGCAGCTTCTCGCGCACCGTCTGTTCGATCACGCGCGCGCCGGCGAAGCCGATCATCGCGCCGGGCTCGGCGATCTGGATATCGCCCAGCATGGCGAAGGATGCGGTCACACCCCCCGTGGTCGGGTCGCACATGACCACGATGAAGGGCAGGCCCGCTTCCTTGACCAGCCGCGTCGCGATGACCGTCCGGGGCATCTGCATCAGGCTGACCGCGCCTTCCTGCATGCGCGCGCCACCCGATGCGGTGAAGACGATCAGCGGACTGTCCTGCAACACCGCCAGCTTGGCGGCGGTGACGATCGCCTCGCCCACGCCGGCCCCCATCGACCCGCCCATGAAGGCGAATTCGAAGGCGGCGATCACCGCGCGCTGGCCCTCGATGGTGCCATGCGCGACGGCGACCGCGTCATCCATGGCGGATTTGACCT
Organism: Acetobacteraceae bacterium; assembly: GCA_022842185.1. Lineage (GTDB taxonomy): Bacteria > Pseudomonadota > Alphaproteobacteria > Acetobacterales > Acetobacteraceae > Neoroseomonas. Next base: position 70,752 of record JALHQB010000011.1, on the reverse strand, counting down.
GCGCTTCCTTCAGCCGGTCCGAATAGCGCCGCTGGTCGCGGAACCGCAGCGGGTCCGCCGGCGCCTTGGGCAGTTCGATGCGGGAGAACCCGGCGTCGAGGGTGCACTCCAGCCGGCGTTGGGCCGAAATGCGCATGTGGTGGCCGCAATGCGGGCAGACATTCAGCGCGGCATCGAGGTCCCGGCGGAAGATCATCTGCTCGCAGGCGGGGCATTTGTGCCAGAGGTTCTCCGGCACATCCCGCTTGAACAGGCCCGAGATCTTCGGCAGGGCCCAGTCGGAAATCCAGTTCATCGCTCGTCCCAGCCTTCAGGCGCGGGCAGCCGCCGCGCCGCGTAGCGCCGCCTTATATGGGGTGGCGGGCGCCAGGGCTACCGCCGCGGGGCGGCAACGTGGCTCCGCTGTCCTGCAACGGGCTTGGATGAACCACCGGTGCGGCCATGGTCCGCGGCGGAATGCCGGCATTTCGAAGGGAGGCCGGGTTTGTGGCGGGATGTTCGGCCGGCATCGCCCCGGCATGGGGCACGCCTGATAGTTTGCGGTGGCCTTTTGCCCCGATCCGCGCCATATGGGCGCCCGGTGACGTCCGGCCTGATGCCGGCGCGCCAACCGCCGCGACCGCGGCGGGCTGACAGGATCAGCCGCGGGACCCCTCGAACGGACCGGCGCGGCGTTTCCGGCCACATGGGCGGCCTTCCCGTCGCGTAACCCGCGATGGGCCCACCCCATGTCGCCCGAGACGCCGAGCATACCGGACGTACAGGGCCTTTGGACCAGACCTGCAAGCCCACCGTGTCGCATCCCGGGGCCCTTGATCGGGCCCCATCCACCATGCTGCCGCCCGCGAAGGTCGGGGGGCATTGGTTGCGGGGGCGCAGGACGGCGCCGCACGTCGAGAGGACGACAGATGTTCGAAAGCTACTTCCGCAAGGAAATCAACTGGGGCGGCAAGACCCTGGTTCTGGAAACCGGCAAGATGGCCCGCCAGGCCGACGGCGCCGTGGTGGCCCGCCTGGGCGACACCATCGTGCTGTGCACGGCGGTCGGCGCCCGTTCGGTGAAGCCCGGCCAGGACTTCTTCCCGCTGACCGTGAACTACCAGGAAAAGACGTATGCCGCCGGCAAGATCCCGGGCGGCTTCTTCAAGCGCGAAGGCCGCCCAACCGAATTCGAGACGCTGACCTCGCGCCTGATCGACCGGCCGATCCGCCCGCTGTTCCCGGATGGGTTCCGCAATGAAGTGCAGGTCGTCGCCACCGTGCTGTCGCACGACCTTGAGAATGAGGCCGATGTGGTGGCGATGGTCGGCTGCTCCGCCGCGCTGACGCTGTCGGGCATTCCCTTCTTCGGCCCGATCGCCGGCGCGCGCGTCGGCTACATCAATGGCCAGTATGTGCTGAACCCGACTGCCGACCAGCGGAAGGAAAGCACGCTCGACCTGATGCTCGCCGGCACCGCCGAAGGCGTGCTGATGGTGGAATCCGAGGCTTCGGAGCTGACTGAGGAGGTCATGCTCGGCGCCGTGGAATTCGGCCACAAGTCGTTCGCCCCGGTGCTCCAGGCGATCATCGAGCTGGCTGAGGTTGCCGCGAAGGAGCCTTGGGCCGTTCCCGAGGAATCGGACGCGACCAAGGCGCTGAAGGCGCGCATCTCGGAACTCGGCCGCGCCGACATGGCGGTGGCTTATACCGAGACGCAGAAGCTGGTCCGCCAGGACAAGGTGGGCGCGGTGAAGAAGGCTGTGGCCGCGGCGCTGGAAGCAGAAGGCGCCGATGTCGCCTCGGCCAAGGGGCTGATGAAGGCGCTCGAAGCCGATGTCGTGCGCAACAACATCCTCGACACCGGCATCCGCATCGACGGCCGCGACACCAAGACCGTGCGCCCGATCATGTCGGAAGTGGGCGTGCTGCCGCGCGCGCATGGTTCGGCGCTGTTCACCCGTGGCGAGACGCAGGCGCTGTGCGTCGCGACCCTGGGCACCGGCCAGGATGAGCAAATCATTGACGCCCTCGCGGGCGAATACCGCGAGGACTTCATGCTGCACTACAACTTCCCCCCGTATTCGGTGAACGAGACGGGCCGCATGGGTTCGCCCGGCCGTCGTGAAGTCGGTCACGGGAAGCTGGCGTGGCGCGCGATCCACCCGCTGCTGCCGGCGAAGGACAAGTTCCCGTACACCATTCGCGTGGTGTCCGAGATCACGGAATCCAACGGTTCCTCCTCGATGGCCACTGTCTGCGGCACGTCCCTGTCGCTGATGGACGCCGGCGTGCCGCTGAAGCGCCCCTGCGCGGGCATCGCCATGGGCCTGATCAAGGAAGACCGCGGCTTTGCCGTGCTGTCCGACATCCTGGGCGACGAGGATCACCTTGGCGACATGGATTTCAAGGTGGCCGGCACGGATGTGGGCATCACCAGCCTGCAGATGGACATCAAGATCACGTCCATCACCTTCGAGATCATGAAGATCGCGCTGGACCAGGCCAAGGACGGCCGCCTGCACATCCTGGGCGAGATGTCGAAGGGCCTGTCGGGCAATCGTTCTGACGTGGCGGCGACCGCCCCGCGCATCACCGTGATCAACGTGCCGAAGGACAAGATCCGCGACGTGATCGGGTCCGGCGGCAAGGTGATCCGCGAGATCACCGAGCAGACCGGCACCAAGGTCGATATCGAGGATGACGGCACCATCAAGGTGGCGGCGACCTCGATCGAGGCGGCGCAGCGCGCCATCGACTGGATCCGCGGCATCGTCGCTGAACCCGAAGTGGGCGTGATCTACAACGGCAAGGTCGTGAAGACGGCCGAATTCGGCGCTTTCGTGAACTTCCTCGGCGCCAAGGACGGCCTGGTCCACATCTCCGAACTGTCTCAGGAGCGTGTGAACAAGACCACCGACATCGTGAAGGACGGCGACCAGGTGAAGGTCAAGGTCCTGGGCTTCGACGACCGCGGCAAGGTGAAGCTGTCCATGCGCGTGGTCGATCAGGCCACCGGTGCGGACATCACCGAGCAGGTCGGCGCCCGCCGCCCGCGCGAGGATGGCGACCGTCCGGAGCGCAATGGTGAACGCCGTGATCGCGGCCCGCGCCGCGGCGGCGAGGCCGCTGACTGATTAACCTGACACGGCGCGGCCGGTGTCCCCTCCACAGGGGCACCGGCCGATGCCATATCTTCGTCATTGTCATGACGTTCCCGGGAGCGCCCCGCACTTGAAGGCCATCAACGCGATCCGCATGGGCGGCGTCGACGTCCTGCCACTGGTCGAAGGCGGCAAGGGTGTTGCCGTATCGAACGGTATGACCTCCGGTGCCTGGGCGGCGTCCGGCGGCGTGGGCACTTTTTCGGCCGTGAACGCCGATTCCTATGATGCCGATGGCAGGCCGATCCCGCAGGTCTATCACGGCAAGACGCGCCGTGACCGCCACGAGGAACTGGTTCGCTACGCGATCGACGGCGCCATCACCCAGGCCAAGCGCGCCTGGGACATGACGGGCGGGAAGGGCCGCATCCACGCCAATGTGCTGTGGGAAATGGGCGGGGCGGAACGGGTCGCGCGCGGCATGCTGGAAGGGGCCAAGGGCCTGATCCATGGCATCACCTGCGGCGCGGGCATGCCGTATCGCCTTGCGGACATCGCACGTGACTATGGCGTTCATTATTATCCGATCGTGTCCTCCGGCCGCGCCTTCAGCGCCCTGTGGAAGCGCGCCTATTCCAAGACGCGGGAATGGCTGGGCGGCGTGGTCTATGAAGACCCGTGGCTTGCCGGCGGCCACAATGGCCTGTCGAACAGCGAGAACCCGAAGGTCCCCGAGGACCCCTATGGCCGCGTGCTGAAGCTGCGCCAGCAGATGCGCGAATTCGGCCTGGACGACACGCCCATCATCATGGCCGGCGGCGTCTGGTGGCTGGAGGAATGGGAGCACTGGATCGACAATCCGGAACTCGGCCCGATCGCCTTCCAATTCGGCACCCGGCCGCTGCTGACGCAGGAAAGCCCGATCTCGGACGCCTGGAAGCAGAGGCTGCTGACGCTGAAGCCGGGTGACGTGTTGCTGCAGCCCTTCAGCCCGACCGGCTTTTACAGCAGCGCCGTGCGCAATGAATTCCTGCAGGAACTCGAAGACCGCAACGAACGGCAGGTCGCCTTCACCGGCGAGCCGATCGGCGAGCATCTGGCTGAATACGGTGTCGGACCCCGCAAACGTGTCGTGTTTGTCACGCCGCACGACCTGGCGCGCATCAATCATTGGGAAGCCGAAGGCTTCGTCGAGGCGATGCGCACGCCGGACAATTCGCTGATTTTCGTGACGCCTGACAAGGCGCGGGAAATCGTGAAGGACCAGGTGGACTGCATGGGTTGCCTGTCCCATTGCCGGTTCAGCAACTGGACGCACCACGAACCGGACTACAGTACCGGCAAGAAGGCCGACCCGCGGTCCTTCTGCATCCAGAAGACGTTGCAGGATGTCGCGCATGACGGCGCGCTGGACCAGAACCTGATGTTCGCCGGGCACAACGCGTATCGCTTCGGGCAGGATCCGTTCTATTCGAACGGCTTCATCCCCAGCGTGAAGCAGCTGGTCGAACGGATTTCGACGGGGCGCTGAACCCCGCCCCTATACGGACGCCTTGGCATGACATTGACGCTGTATCCCGCCATCGACCTCAAGGGCGGGCAGGTGGTCCGCCTCAAGCGCGGGGAGATGGACCAGGCGACGGTCTATGCCGAGGACCCCGGCGCGCAGGCCCGGGCTTTCATCGAGGCCGGGTTTTCCTGGGTGCATGTGGTGGATCTGGACGGCGCCTTCGCGGGCAAGCCGGCCAATGCCGACGCTGTGCGCGGCATCCTGTCCGCCGTGCGCGGCGCGCAGGTGCAATTGGGTGGCGGTATCCGCACCATGGCCGTGGCCGAAGCCTGGCTGGCCGCCGGCGTGACGCGGATCATCCTCGGCAGCGCCGCGGTCAAGGACCCGGGCTTTGCGCGCGAGGCTTGCCGCGCCTTCCCCGGCCGCGTCGCGCTGGGAATCGACGCACGGGACGGCATGGTCGCGACGGAAGGCTGGGCGGAGACGTCCGACGTTTCCGCGACGGAACTCGCGCAGCGCTTCGAGGGTGCGGGTGCGGCAGCCGTGATCTACACCGACATCGCGCGGGACGGGATGCTGGGCGGGGTCAATGTGGAGGCGACGGCGGCCCTGGCCCGGGCGGTGACGCTGCCGGTGATCGCGAGTGGTGGCGTTGCGGGTGTCGAGGACGTGACCGCCCTTCGCGACGCCAAAGCAGGCATCGCCGGCGTGATCATCGGGCGCGCATTGTATGACGGGCGCATCGAGCCGAAGACGGCGCTGGCTGCGGCAGGCTGAACCTCGGCGAGGCTACTTTCCCGACCCGCTACCACCGGATCCGCCGCCACTGTCTGACGACCCACCACCCCCATCCGGCAACCCGCCACTGTCGCCGCCGCCGCCCCAGGATCCCCACCGACCGTCTTCGGCCTTCTTCTCCCCCGCCTCGGACAGCAAGACCGCTGCCGCCGCCGCGGTACCCACCGCCGTCCCGCGATCCCGCTCGTCGCTGCCGCGCAACCCCGTATCGTCGTCCACGTCGCGGCCGCTCTTCCTCTTTCCCGACATCCCGCGCCGCGCCAGCACACCGTCATAGGCCGCTCGCTTCCGCCGCCCCCACCAGAAGCGCGGCGATCCGCGCTCCAGCGCCTCCTCGGAGAAGACGAAGCCATCCTCCAGCACGCCGATACCGCGCATGAGACCTGCCCTTTTGTCAGCGCCGCTTCACTTGACCTGACGCATCATTTCGCCGCACTCGATTGTGGTGGAAGTGTTGCCTGTCATAGGGCGCCGAATCACCGACAACTCGAAAGGTCATCCGCCACTGTGCTCGCGCTGCGCGTCATACCCTGCCTCGATGTGAAGGACGGTCGCGTCGTGAAAGGCGTGAACTTCGTCGAACTGCGCGACGCCGGGGACCCGGTGGAACAGGCCCGTGCCTATGACGCCGAAGGCGCGGATGAGATCACCTTCCTCGACATCACCGCCAGCCATGAGAACCGCGACACCATCCTCGATGTCGTCTCCCGCACAGCGGCCGAGGTGTTCATCCCGCTCACCGTGGGTGGTGGCGTCCGCAGCGTCGATGACGCGCGCCGCCTGCTGCTGGCCGGCGCGGACAAGGTCTCGATCAATTCGGCCGCGCTGGCGGACCCCGAAGTCGTGCGCCGCTGCGCCGAGGCCTTCGGCAGCCAAGCCATCGTCGTCGCCATCGACGCCCGCAAACGCGACACCGGCGAAGGCTGGGAGGTCTTCACCCATGGCGGCCGCCGTGGCACCGGCATCGATGCGGTGGCCTGGGCGCAGCAGGTCGCAGCGCTGGGCGCGGGGGAAATCCTGCTCACCTCGATGGACCGCGACGGCACGAAGCAGGGTTTCGACCTGCCGCTGACCCGCGCGGTGCGCGCCGCGATCCGCCTGCCCATCGTTGCCTCGGGCGGCGTTGGTGCGCCGGAGCATTTCGTCGATGGTGCCGCGGCGGGGGCGACCGGCCTGCTCGCGGCATCCGTCTTTCACTACGGGCAGTTCAGCATCGCCGACGCCAAGACCGCGCTAGCCGCGGCGGGCCTGCCGGTGCGCCACGCCCCCCGTCGCAGCAGGAGGGCCGCCTGATGGCCAAGGCCACCAAGAAAAAGACCGTCGCCGCCCAGGCCGCCACCAAGAAGGCAGCGACCAGGAACCCGCCCGCCAGCAAGCCGGCCACGAAGAAAGCCAAGGTCCCGCTGCCCGCGGCGGTGCCGAAGGCCACGCGCGCCGCGGCCAAGGCGAAACTGCCCAAGGTCATGCGCAAAGCTGATCGGCGTCTGCTCGCGCCGCTCGCGCCCGCCATCGCCGGGGCGGATGCCGCCATTCTCGACCGGCTGTGGCAGGTGATCGAGGATCGGCGCCAGGGTGGCGACGCCATGATCTCGCATTCCGCCCGGCTGCTCGCGCGCGGCACCGCCAAGGTTGCGCAGAAGCTCGGTGAGGAAGCAGTGGAATGCGTCATCGAGGCCGCTACCGGCAATCGCGCCGCGACAGTGCTCGAAAGCGCGGACCTGCTGTATCACCTGATGGTGGTCTGGGTGGATGCCGGCATCCGGCCGCAGGAGGTCTGGGCCGAACTCGCGCGCCGGCAGGGCATCTCCGGCATCGCCGAGAAATCCTCCCGGCCACAAGGCATCCTGCGCTCGGCGGGCACCAGCAAGCTGCCCTGATGGTGCGCCGTGGCGGGTCACTGCCCTTGCCACCTGGCCCCCGCGCCCGGACACTGGCCGCCGCAAGCCCGGAGCCCCCAGCGCGTGACACGCCCTCTTCTTCGCCGGCTCCTGATCCTTGCGGCCCTCCCGGTCGCCGCCTGCACGCTGCCATCCACGTCGGCGCCGCCCAGGCCCGCCCCCGCGGCACCGCCGCCGCCGGTGCTGGCCAGCCTGGCGGCTTTCGCGACGGTGCGGTTCATGGACCCCGGCACCCGCCAGGCGGTGCTTGAGACCTCGGGCGGGGCGGTGATCGACATGACCGCAGCGCCGCAGGCGCGCAACCTTGGAACGCTTCGTCCCGGCGCTCGCGTCGTCGTCGAATATGATGCGAATGGAACCGTGCGCATTGCCCCGGCAGCCCGCATGGCACGCGATGCCGGCGGCCGCACGCGCGCGACAGTTCGGGAGATCGCGGTGGGCGGCAGCAGTATGGTCCTGGCCGGACCCGGCGGTGGAACCCAGGACGTGACCTTGCAGAACCCACCGATGATGGCCTTCGCCACGCGGCTGCGCCCGGGTGATGAGGTTGCGGTCAGGCTGGAGCCGGCGGCCGGTCCTGCCGCCGCGCCGGAATGACCGGCGGCGGCCAGGGGTGACATGTCATCTCGGCCCAGGGCATGGCCGGCGCCTCAGGTCAGGCAAACAGGATCAGACGACGCTTCCCGGATCGCAATTCGCCCCACAGACGACGACACCGACATGGGCGCCCTTGGGGGGCGTCCAGGCATCGCCCAGCACGGCGGCCAGCGCCGTCACGCCCCCCGGTTCGGCGACGATGCGCAGCCGGTCCCACAGCCAGCGCTGGGTGTTGCGGATCACCATGTCCTGCAGCACCACCGACCGGCCGCCGACGTCCATCATGACCTCGAAGGCCAAATCACCGACGCGCCGCGCGCCCAGGCTGTCGGCCGCGATGCCGCCGGCGGGGGCATCGACCGGTTGCCCGGCGAAGCCGGCCATGAACAGGGTCGGGCATTCCTCGGGTTCCGCGATCACCATCTGGGCCCGGCCGCGGTACCAGGACGCGATGCCGCCATACAGGCCACCACCGCCGGCCGCGACCACCACATGGGTCAAATGCGGGGCGTCGGCCTCGAATTCCATGCCAACCGTGCCCTGGCCGGCGAGGACCTCCTCCTGGTCATAGGCATGCACCATCAACGCGCCGGTCTCGGCCGCGCGGGCCTCGCTGGCGATGCGGGCTTCGTTGTAGGTCGGCCCGCCCACGGTCAGCGTCGCGCCGGTCGCGGCGATGCGGGCCCGCTTGGCCTCGGCCGCGATCTCGGGGACGAAGATCTCGGCCTTGATCCCGAGCACCTGCGCGGCATGGGCCACCGCCAGGCCGTGGTTGCCACCCGACGCGGCGATGACGCCGGCCGTGGGCACCTCGGCCGACAGGATGCGGTTGAAGGCGCCGCGTGGCTTGAAGGACCCGGTGACCTGCAGCTGTTCAAGCTTGAGGGTCAGGATGTTCTCAAGCCCCGTCTCGGCCGGTGTCAGCCGGATGATCGGGGTGTGGCGGATGAACGGGGCGATGCGTTGCGCGGCGGCGCGGATGGCGTCTTGGCTGGGCATGATGATCGGCAGGGTGGCATTGGCGTGGCGCCTGGGCAACGCCGCGCCGGCGGACGGCCCCATGACGCTTTCCCCCATGCCCCATTTCTGCCACTGTCCGCGCCCTGACGGATTGCCACGCTGGAATGTTGCTTCACGGAAGTTGTGCATCGCGTGACGCGGCGGCGGTTCTGCTGCTGGGGCCCCCGGGTTCCGGCAAATCTGACCTGTTGTTGCGGCTGCTCGGGCGCGGCTGGGATCTTGTGGCGGATGATCAGGTCTTGGTCGACGGGACGATGGTTTCGGCGCCGCCCGCCTTGCGGGGGATGCTGGAGGTCCGTGGCCTGGGGATATTCGAAGGTTTGGCGGTGGCCGAGGGGGCTCGACTGACGCTCGTTGTCGAACTTGTGGCGCGCGAGGCTGTGACACGGTTGCCGAAACCCATGACCTGGGCATCCTCGGTGGTGCCGCGCGTGGCGTTGCATGGGCACGACGCGGCCGCCCCGGAAATGGTCTGCTTCGCCCTGGATGCCGCGCTGGGTCGCAAGGCGCAGCGCGCCGGGGCGTTCGCGGCATGATGGACGCGCCGTCCCCCGCACGACGACATGTTGTGCTCGTCACCGGCCTGTCCGGTGCCGGCAAGGCATCGATCCTGCGGGTGCTGGAGGATCTCGGCTACGAGACGGTGGACAACCCGCCACTCAGCGTGCTCGAGGCCGTGGTCGCCGACGGCAACCAGCCGATCGCCGCCGGGGTGGACAGTCGCACGCGCGATTTCGATGCGGCGGCGGCGATGCGGCTGCTCGATCAACTGCGCCAGCGCCAGGACATTGCGGTGACCGTGGTCTTCGCGACCGCCGAAGCCGGCGCCTTGCTGCGCCGCTACACCGAGACGCGGCGGCGCCATCCGCTGGCCCCCGGCGGGCCGCTTGGGCATAGCGTGGAGGAAGGCATCGCGCGGGAGGCCGCGCTGCTTGCCCCACTGCGAGAGACGGCAGAGATGGTCGTCGATACCTCCGACCTGCCCTTGCCCGACCTGCGGCGGATGATCGAACGCCGCTTCGGCATGGAAGGCGCGCCGGGCTTGGGCGTGTCCGTCCTGTCCTTCGCCTTCCCCAGGGGCCTGCCGCGCGAGGCGGACCTGGTGTTCGACCTGCGGTTCCTCCGCAATCCCCATTACGTGGACGCGCTGCGTCCGCTGACCGGCCGGGATGCGGCGGTGGCCGCCTATATCGAGGTCGATCCGGACTTTGCCCCCTTCTGGCGGTGCATGACGGATATGATGCGACCGCTCTTGCCCCGCTATGCGCAGGAGGGGAAGAAGTACCTGACGATCGCGTTCGGCTGTACCGGCGGGAAACATCGCTCGGTCCTGGTGGCGGAACGGTTGGCGCACCATCTTCAATCCAGTGGCTGGCGGGTGGAACTTCACCACCGGGAGCTTTCTGCCGGCGCGATGACGGGGGGTCGAGGCGATGCCGCGATGCCGCCCCTGGCCGGATCGCGCTTCGCGGGCCACGAAGCGGGGCGGGAGGCCCTGACGCAGGTATCATGATCGGGATGGTTCTGGTCACACACGGCCGCTTGGCCGAGGAATTGCGGCGCGCCATGGAACACGTGGTGGGGCCGCAACAGCATGTCGAAACCGTCTGCATCGGCCCCGATGACGCGCTGGAGAGCACCCGCGCCGACATCCGCCGATCCATCGAAGCCGTGGACCAGGGTGACGGCGTGGTGGTGTTGACCGACATGTTCGGCGGCACGCCGTCCAACCTGGCGATGCAGATGGCGAATGGCGAACGGCCGGTCGAGGTTCTGGCGGGGGTGAACCTGCCGCTGCTGGTCAAGCTGGCGAAACTGCGCGGCACCGAACCGCTGGCCGAAGCGGTGGACCACGCCCTGGCCGCCGGGCGAAAATACATCGCAAGCGGAAAGGAGGTTACGGCCGGCACAGCCGCCGTTCCGCCCGCCGCGATGAGGAGGAACGGCACATGAACGAATGGCCTGATGACTCGGATGGCCGGGTGCTGGCCGAAGCCATACCGGTGGCCGGTCCGTGCGGGTGCGATCCGGGGGATTCGGGCATGGTTCTACGGCGCAGCGTCGTCATCCCCAACAGCCGGGGCCTGCATGCGCGCGCCGCCGCCAAGTTGGTCACCATGGCCGAGGGTTTTTCCGCCTGCGTCAACGTGGTGCGCAACGGGGAATCCGTGCCCGCCTGTTCCATCATGGGGCTGATGATGCTGGGCGCCGGGCAGGGTGCCGAGGTTATGATCGAAGCCGAAGGCTGGGACGCCAAGGAGGCGCTCGAGGCAGTTGCCGGCCTGGTCGAGGCCGGCTTCCATGAAGACTGACGGATCGAAGTCCAAGGCGAAGGCAAAAAAATCCGAGGTCGCGATACCCGGGATCCCGGTGTCGCACGGCGTGGCGGTGGGCTTGGTCTATGACACCACCGACCCCCCGGCCGAGGCGCCGCGCCGGTCCATCGCCGCCGATGGCGTGGATGACGAACGGCAGAAGCTGGCGGCCGCCATCGCGTTTTCCCGCAAACAGGTCGGCAAGCTCAAGACCCGCATCGGCGTCCTGCCAGAGGAAGCGCAGGAGGAAATCGCGCCGCTGCTCGATGCGCATCTGATGATGCTGGGCAATTCGCGGCTGATCCGGGGCGCGCGCAAGCGGATCGAGACCGAGTTGCTCGGCGCCGAGACCGCCGTGCTGGATGAATCCGAGGATATCCGCGCCGTCATCCTCGCCGCCAAGGATGACGACAAGGCCGGCCTGTCGCGCCGCGCGAATGAGATCCGCGATATCGCCCGGCGGCTGATCCGCAACCTGACTGCGACGCCCTTCCGCAGCTTCAAGGACCTGCCCGAAGGCTGCATCCTGGTCGCTGAGGAACTGACGCCGGCGGATGCCGCGTTGCTGGACCCGTCGCGCGTCGCCGGGGTGGCGACCGAGGAAGGCGGTTCGGACGGGCACACCGCCATCATGCTGCGGGCGCTCGGCATACCGGCGGTGCTCGGCGCCCACGGACTGACGGAAGCCGCGATGCGCGGGGACCAGGTGGTGTTGGACGGCACGGCCGGGCTGGTTTCACTGCACCCGTCCGCGGCAACGCTGGCCACCGCCAAGGACCGGCTGGCCGCCTTCGCCAAGGAACGGGCGAAGCTGTCGAAGCTCCGCCGCCTGCCGGCCGAGACCACCGATGGCGAGATGGTCGAATTGCAGGCCAATCTTGAAATACCGCAGGAGCTGCCGCTGATCGCCCAGGCCGGCGCCATGGGCATCGGGCTGCTGCGCACCGAATTCCTGTTCATGAATCGCGACGACCTCCCCGATGAGGACGCGCAGGTCGAATCCTACACCCAGGTTGTGGAGGCCATGGAAGGCCAGCCTGTCACCATCCGCGTGCTGGATTGGGGCGGCGAGAAGGACATGGAAGCACTGGCCGAGGGCGTCGCGCCCGTGCATGCCGGCAGCAACCCCGCGCTCGGGCTGCGGGGGCTGCGCATGCTGCTCAAGCGCCCGGAATTGCTGGAAGTGCAGTTCGCCGCTGTGCTGCGCGTGGCCGCCGCCCATGCCGATGGCAGCGTGCGGCTGCTGTTGCCGATGGTCACCATCCCCGAGGAAGTGCGCCAGGCGCGGGAAATCTACGACCGCGTCGCCCGCCGCCTGCGCCGGCGTGGGGAAAAGCTGCCCGAAAAACTGCCGCCACTGGGCGTGATGATCGAAACGCCAGGGGCTGCCCTGGCCGCCGACGCGATCGCGCTGGAGGCGGATTTCTTCGCCATCGGCACCAACGATTTGGCAATGTACACGCTCGCGGTGGACCGGTCCGAGGTGGACGTGTCCCACCTGTACGACCCGCTGCACCCAGCCGTGTTGCGGCTGGTACAGTTCGCGACGGAGGCCGCGCTGCGGCTGCGGATGCCGGTTTCGGTCTGCGGGGAAATGGCGGGCAATCCGCAATTGACGCCGCTGCTGCTCGGGCTGGGCCTGCGGACCTTCTCGATGAACGCATCGGCCCTGCCGCGGGTGAAGCAGGCGGTGCGCGCGCTGGATATCGGCGATTGCGCCCGTTTCGCCCGGCGGGTGATGGAGCAGTCCGACCCGGCCCGGATCCGCGAACTGGTCGCGGGGTTTGCCGAGGGGGTGACGGAGCGGGCCTGACCCGCCCCGCTTTCACCTTTTTGTCACCACCGGGAAGAACCGCGGCACCGGCAGCGTTGTGCGAGGAGAAGGGAGTACCTCGCCATGCGCCACATTCGCCGCCTTATCGTTCTTGGGGTCTGCGCCCTGCCGTTCGCCGCGCCGCCGGCGGCGGCGGAAAGCCAGTCATCGGATTCATCGTCCAATTGCTCGAACGGGCGGTGCACACGGGTTGACCGTTATACTGTCGAGGACCGGGACGGCCGCCGCGGCTGGGTGCGGCGCGAAGCCTGGCGGGAAAATGACCCGCGGTCGCGCGGCTGGGCCGCGCCGGACCGAAACCGCGACCGGCCGGCGCCGCGCGGCCGTGATGATGATGACGACGACGATGACGATGATTGATCCGCAGTGCCACGCCCCCGCCATGGTTGTGCCCTGCCGGTGCCAGCCTTGGGAGCCACCCTGTAACTCTCCAGGGGCCTGAAGGGGCATCGCCATGCGAAACATCCGCCGCGCCGCCGTGACTGGACTTTTCGCGATATGGCTCGCGCCACTCTCGGCGATGGCGGATGCTCCGAAAGGGGCGGGCGCCAGCGCCGATCGGGGGGTGCAGTCCGAACGCACCATCGCCGAGAGCCGGCGCGAACAGGATGATGAGCGGCGGGGCGAGGAAGCCGCGCCGGAAGCGTGACGCAGCGCCGCCGATGCAGAACGCTTGTTTGATCCCGCGCCTTCAAGCACCCGGCTGATCGCCGTCAGTTGCAGTTTTGCATGCAATTGATGCCTTATTTCACATAAAGATATCCTTATAAGTGATCGTGCTCTCTGGCTTCGCCGGGCCGGGCGTGCTACCCGCCCCGCAGACCCTGGGTGAGAAAGAGAGAAGCGCGCATGTCCGCAGCCACTGACTACGTCGTGAAGGATCTGTCCCTGGCCGATTGGGGGCGGAAGGAAATCGCGATGGCCGAGGACGAAATGCCCGGCCTGATGGCGACCCGTGCCGAATACGGTGCGAAGCAAGTGCTGAAGGGCGCGCGCGTCGCCGGCTGCCTGCACATGACCATCCAGACCGCCGTGCTGATCGAAACGCTCCAGGCGCTCGGCGCCGATGTGCGCTGGTCGTCGTGCAACATTTTCTCGACCCAGGACCACGCCGCGGCCGCGATCGCCGCGACCGGCACGCCGGTCTTCGCCATCAAGGGCGAGACGCTTCCCGAATACTGGCAGTATGTGAAGCGCACCCTGGAATGGGGCGATGGCGGCACGCCGAACGTGCTGCTGGACGATGGCGGCGACATGACGCTGCTGGTCCATTACGGCCTGCGCGCCGAACAGGGCGACGTCGCCTTCCTGGAAAACGCGACGAATGAGGAAGAGACCGTCTTCTTCGCGCTGATCAAGGAATGCCTGAAGACCAAGCCGGGCTGGTTCGCGCAGTTGGCGAAGTCCATCGTCGGTGTCTCGGAAGAAACCACGACGGGCGTGCATCGCCTGTACAACATGGCGAAGGAAGGCAAGCTGCTGTTCCCCGCCATCAACGTGAATGACAGCGTCACCAAGTCCAAGTTCGACAATCTGTATGGCTGCCGTGAATCGCTGGTGGACGCGATCCGTCGCGGTACCGACGTGATGATGGCCGGCAAGGTCGCGATGGTTTGCGGCTTCGGCGATGTGGGCAAGGGTTCGGCCGCGTCGCTGCGCAATGCCGGCTGCCGCGTCATGATCAGCGAAGTCGATCCGATCTGCGCGCTGCAGGCGGCGATGGAAGGCTATGAGGTCGTGACGATGGAGCAGGCCGCCCCCCAGGCGGACATCTTCGTCACCGCCACGGGCAATGTGGACGTCATCACCGTCGACCACATGCGCGCCATGAAGCACCGCGCCATCGTGTGCAACATCGGCCACTTCGACAGCGAGATCCAAGTCGCCGGCTTGAAGAACTTCAAGTGGGACAACATCAAGCCGCAGGTCGATGAGATCGAGTTCCCCGACGGCAAGAAGATGATCCTGCTGTCGGAAGGCCGCCTGGTGAACCTGGGCAATGCCACGGGCCACCCGTCCTTCGTGATGTCCGCGTCCTTCACCAATCAGACGCTGGCGCAGATCGAGCTGTGGACCAACCCGGGCAAGTACGAGAAGAAGGTGTACGTGCTGCCCAAGCACCTCGATGAGAAGGTGGCGATGCTGCACCTGGCGAAGGTCGGCGCGACGCTGACCAAGATGTCCACGCAGCAGGCCGATTATATCGGCGTCGCGCCGCAAGGGCCGTTCAAGGCCGAAGCCTACCGGTACTGAGGAAGCACGGTCGGGGGGAGAGAACTCCCCCGATCCCCCTCCTGTTTCTGGCGCTTTGAAGACCGGCGCCAAGTGACAGAAAAAGGAGGGGGTTTGGGGGAGTTCATCTCCCCCAACCTTTCTACGCTACGTTCGGCAACCCGGCGCCGTCAGCGCGCGCCGAGCCGCTTCCACACGCCGTCGGCGGTGGCGACGATGCGCTCGCCCACGGTGATCTGGCCGCGCACGAAGACGATCGACTTCGTCGCACGCACGGCTTCGGCCCGCGCCTGCATGAATTCCCCGGCCTTTGCGGCGGAGACGAAATGCGTGTTGAGCTGGATGGTCACGACAGGATCGCGCTTCGCCGCTTCCCAGCAGGTGACACCCAGGATCTGGTCGAGGAAGGTCACCAGCATGCCGCCATGGACGATGCCATGGGCATTGCCGTGCTTCTCCTCGGCAAGCAAGCCATAGGCCCACGCGTCACCCTCCTTCTTTGACCAGAAGGGGCCGACCAGGGTGGGGAAGCCTTCTTCATGCCAGCGGAACTGCTTCCAGCCGGCGGTTGCGGGGTCGAAGGGTGCGGGGGCGTCGGTCATGCATCCCGCTTCGCCCGCCGGGCTGGCGCCGTCAACCGGGTGCGGGACCAAACACACAGCGAAGGCGATGGTTACGCCTTCGATGAAACCACGTTAGCCTCGACCACATGCGCCTGTTCCATTCCCCCGGTTCCCCCTATGCCCGGATCGCCAGGATGGCGGTCATCGAGCTCGGCCTCGAGAATCGCGTGGCGATCATGGAGGCCACACTGCGCGATCCGGCCTCCATCCTGCTGCCGTACAACCCGGTGGGGCGCGTGCCGGCGCTGGTGCTTGATGACGACACCGCCATCACCGAGACAACCCCGGTGCTGTTGATGCTGGACAGCCTGGTGGCGCCGGAGCGGCGCCTGCTGCCGGGACCCGACGCGCCTCGGGCGCTGGCGGCCTATGGGCGCGTGCTGGGCATGCTGGATGGGATCGCGGTCTGGAACCGGGAATTGCGCCGACCGGAGCATGAACGTTCCCCCGGCGTCATCGCGCTGGAGACGTCGCGCGCGGCCCGCATTGCCGATGACCTGGAACAGGCGGTCGCCGCAGGGGGCTACGCGGCGCAGGATGCAGGTTTCCTCGCACTGGTGTCGGTGTTCGGATATTGCGAGCGACGGCACACGACCTTTGCATGGCGTCGCGATCGGCCAGCGCTCGCCGGATTGTTCGATGCGGCACAGGCGCGGCCGAGCGTGGCGCGAACGGTCCCGCCCGCCGGGATGGGAAGTGCCGCGCCACCCGTTCGGGGGTGACGCGCCGCGCGGTCGGGACGCTTATGCTTCGGCGGCCCAGGCCCGTCCTAGGTCGGCATGCGGATGTTGCGCGCGCGGATGAGGTTTCCCCACTTCTCGCTCTCCTGCACCAGATAGGGACCGAACTCGGCCGGCGTACCACCGACCGGGTCGGCGCCCTGGGCGACGATCTGCTGCCGGAAGGCGGGATCGGCGACGGCCGCGCGCACCGTTTCGGCCAGGCGCGCGACGATCGGCGCCGGCAGGTTGGCCGGCGCCATCAGCGCCATGTCGGTCGAGGATTCGAATCCCGTCACCCCTGCTTCCTGAAGCGTCGGGACATCCTGCGCGAGCGGCGTTCGCGTCGCCGTGCTGACCGCCAGCATCTTCAAGGTTCCCGCCTGGCGATGCGGCAATGCGGTGACGGCATCGATGAAGGACATCTTCGTCTCGCCCGCCAGCACAGCCTGCGCGGACGGTGCACCGCCGCGATACGGCACATGCAGCATGTCCAGTCCCGCCGCCGCCATCAGCAATTCCGTCGCGAGGTGACTGGTGGCGCCGATGCCGGCGGAGGAGAAGCTCACCTCCCCCGGTCGCGCGCGGACATAGGCCAGGAACTCCTGGATCGTCGTGACCGGCAGCGAAGGATGCACGCAGACCGATTGCGCCGTCCGCGCGAGAAGGCTGATGCCTGTAAACGCGGTGCGCGAATCGTAGGGCAGCGGCGATATCAGGTGCGGGGCGATGGCATAGGTGCTGTTGGTCGCCGACAGCAGCACATACCCGTCCGGCCGCTGCTGCGCGACGTAGTTGTGGCCGATGGTGCCGGACGCGCCGGCGCGGTTCTCGACGACGAAATTCTGTCCGAGCGCCTGGCTGAAGCGCTGGGCGAACAACCGCGTCATGGTATCGGACGAACCACCCGCCGGCCACGGATTGACCAGCGTCACCGGCCGCGACGGCCACGGCGCCTGGGCCTGTGCGACGCGGATCGCAGGCAGGGCGAGCGCGGCGGTGAGCAGGGGCAGCGTGCGGCGGCGAAGCGTGGTCATGGCGTGGTCTCCTGGCATCTCGGCAGTGACGTTGTTGTTGCCGGCCCGGGGAGGATGCACACCGCGTGCCGGCATCCGGCGGGCCATGCTTCTCCGCGGCGCCGATCTGCGCAAGCCGTGATCCCGCATCATGGGCCTCCTGTCGATCTCGCGCCTTACGATGCACCGCATATGGCGCACCGCGCGTTCCCCGTGTTGACTGGCCCCCAATGGAGGAACGCCGATGACAACCCGCATGCTCGACCTGCCCTCAGGTCCCCTCGAAGTCCTGCTCGAAGGCGCGGGGCATCCCGTCGTGCTGCTGCCCTCCCTCGGACGCGGGCAGGAGGATTTCGACGGCATCGCGCCGATGCTGCTGGCAGCCGGGCTGCGGCTGATCCGCCCGGAACCGCGCGGCATCGGCCATTCCGCCCCGCTGCGCGACGGCGCCACGCTATTCGACATGGCGCGCGACGTGATTGCGGCGATGGAGGATGACGGGGTCGACACCGCGCTCGTCGCGGGCCACGCCGCAGGCAATTGGGTGGCGCGCATCACGGCGCATCTGCGTCCCGATCGCGTGAAGGGCGTGGCGATGCTCGCCGCTGTCACCGGCACGACGGTCGCGCCCGACATCAGCGCCGCCATCGCCGGCAGTTTCGACACGTCGCTGCCCGATGACGTGCGGCTGGAGCATCTGCGACGCGGGTATTTCGCCCCCGGCAGCGATGCGCGTGTCTGGCTGCCGGGCTGGCACACCGAAGTCGCCCGCGCCCAGCGCCGCGCGCGCGAGGCGACGAAGGACACATCCTGGCTACGGGTCGCCGACCACAAGCCCCTGCTGTACCTGGCCGCGGCCGACGACGCGATCGCCGCACCGCCAAGCGAGGCCGAACTGCAGGCGACATTGGGACCGATGGCAAAGCTTGTGGTGGTGGAGCGCGCCGGGCATGCCTTGCTGCCGGAACAGCCGGAGGCCGTGGCCCAGGCGTTGATTGCCTATGCCCGGGATCTTTGGCGGGCATAACAGCCCCCACGCATCACCGCAGCTTGATGTCGATCCGCACCACGTCGCCGCGATAGATCCCGTCGGCCACCATCAACAACACCCCGCGCGGATCGACCGCCGCGCGGCGTACCAAGGCAACCGGCGCGTTCAGCGGCAGATGCAGCGCCGCGGCGGTTTCGACATCCGCGCTGCCGATCGTCAGCGTCTGGCGCGCATCGGCGATGCGCACGCCCGGAATGCCCGCCACCAGCTTCAGCGCCGTGCGGCTGCGCAGCGCATCCTCGGTGACCTTGGGCGACAGGCGTTCGTTGAGATAGACGTCGGCGAGCAGGAAAGGCTGCCCGTCGCGCCAATGGCGACGGCGGATGTGACGGTACAGCGGTGCGGGCCGGCCGATCTCGACCGGCGGCAATGCCGTCGGCGCCAGTCCGGGCGTGTCGCTCAGGATCTCGATCTCGGCACCCTCGCGCGAACGCAGCAGGCCGGACCAATCGGTCTCGACATCGCACCACAAGCGGTTTTCGGTCGGCGCGCCGCGCACGAAGGTGCCCTTCGCGCGGAAGCGTTCGATCAGCCCGTCCTGTTGCAGCAGGTCCAGCGCCTGCCGGATCGTCGCTCGCGCCACGCCGCATTCGACAGCCAGTTCATCGACCGTCGGAATGCGCTGGTCCAGCCGCCAGGCCCCTTGCTCGATCCTTCGGCGGAACAGCGTCGCAAGCTGGATATAGCGCGCGACGGCACTCCGGTTCAGATCGATGGCGGTGCGCGGCGCCGGGGCGGCTGGGGGCATGGGCGCTCGCTACACGGCGCCGGCGGTCGCGTCCAGAAATGGTCGGCCATCGCGGAAGGCTTCGATGTCCGACAGGATGCGTGCGATCAGCAAGGCGCGCGTCTCATGCGTCAGGGACGCCGAATGCGGCGCGAGCACCACGTTGTTCAGTGCCAGGAAGCGCGCATCCAGCCCGGGTTCCCGCGCGAAGACGTCGAGGCCGGCAGCGGCGATGGTGCCGCCTTCCAGGGCATCCAGCAGCGCCGGTTCATCCACCACCGAACCACGCGCGATGTTCACCAGCACGCCCCGCGGTCCAAGAGCGGCCAGCACAGCCGCATCGACGATGCCATCCGTCCCGGTTCCGCCGGGCGTGGCCAGGATCAGCACGTCCGACCGTTCGGCCAGCGCGCGAATGTCGGCGACGTAGGCGTATGGCTGGTCCGGCTTCGGCCGCGGCCCGGTCCAGGCGACATCCATCCCCAGCCCCGCACAGCGCCGCGCGATGGCCTGGCCGATCTTGCCCAGGCCGACGATGCCGGCGGCCTTGCGGTGCAGGCTGATGCCCAGGCCCATGCGTTCGCCGCCCCAGCGACCGGCGCGCACGAAGCGATCGGCTTCCGCCACGCGGCGGGCGGCGGCGTACATCAGGCCGATGGCCGCGTCGGCCACGTCCTCGGTCATCACGTCGGGCGTATAGGCAACCGCGATGCCGCGCTTCGCCGCGGCGGACAGATCGACGCGTTCGAGGCCCGCACCCTGGCTGACCACCAGGCGCAGATCGGGCATGCGGGCGAAATGCGCGTCATTCGCGCCAGCCAAGGCCATGGTCACGCCGATGCGGAAGCCCGGGCGCGGCCCTTCGGCGGGCTTGTCGTCCACCAACGTGAAGCGATCCGCCAGCGCCGCGCGCAGATCGGCCGGGATCGCTGACAGCAACAGGATCGATTCGGTCATTCCACGCGGATCCCTGCGGCTGCGATCACCTGTTTCCAGCGCGCTGATTCAGCGGCGATGGTGGCGGCGAGTTCGTCGGGCGTCGAAGGCGTCGCTTCTTCACCCAGCGCCTCCATCCGCGCGCGATAGGCCGGATCGTTGAGAATCGTGACGATCACGCTGTTCAGCCGCGCCACCACGGGCGCCGGCGTGCCGGCGGGTGCCGAGATGTAGTTGAACGGCGCGGCGTCGAAGCCAGGCAGCGTTTCTGCCAAGGCCGGCAGGTCCGGCGCCAGTGCCGAACGCCGCGGCGTGGTGACCGCCAGCGCGCGCAGGTTGCCGGCCCGTGCCGGTGGCAACAGGATGGACAGCGTATCCAGCGCCATGCTGACCGTGCCGGCAATGAGGTCCGTCGTCGCTGGCCCGGTGCCACGATACGGCACATGGGTGATGTCGATCTGCGCCATGAACTTCAGCATCTCCCCCGCCAGGTGGGAGGACGAACCGATGCCCGAGGACGCGAAAGTCAGCCGCCCCGGCTGGGCCTTCGCCAATGCTATCAGCCCCGCGACATCCTGCGCCGGCAACGCCGCGTTCACCGCGAACAAGTTCGGGGCCCGCTTGTACCCCGACACCGGCGCGAAATCCCGCACCGGGTCATAAGGCAGGGAGGGCATCAGATGCGGATTGATGATCTGCGGCCCGGGCGTGCCGTACAGCAAGGTATGCCCATCCGCCGGCGCGCGCGCGACCACCAGCGCCCCCACCGTCGCACCGCCGCCTGGGCGGTTCTCGATGATCACGGGCTGGCCCAGCGCGGCGCCGAGCGGATCGCCCAGCATCCGCGCTGACGCATCCGCCGAACCGCCAGCGGCGAAGGGCACCACGAGCCGGATCGGCCGCGTCGGGTAGGATTGCGCCAAGGCTGGCGCGGCCAGTGCCATGGGTGACGCCAGCAGCGTGCGACGAGACAGTCTCATTCGATGGTGATCCTCTGGGCGGTGATGACGGTACGCCAGCGGGTGATTTCTTCCTGCACCATGGTGGCGAGTTGTTCAGGGCTGCCACCGAGAGGTTCGGCACCCAGAGCCTCGAAGCGCTCGCGCGTGGTGGGTTGGGACAGCACCTGGTTGATGGCAGCGTTGATCGCGGCGATCGCGTCCGGCGGCGTGCGGGCGGCCGCGATCAGGTAGTTGAACGACGCATCGTAGAAACCCGGCAGGGTCGCCGCGATGGTCGGCAGTTCCGGCGCTGCGCGCGCCGGTTCCAGCGTGCTGACCGCGATTGCGCGCAGCCGTCCCTCGCGCACCAGCGGGAGCAATGCAGCGGCCGTGTCGAGGATCATATCGACGCGGCCGCCCATCAGATCCTGCACGCCCGGCGCGGTGCCGCGATACGGGATGTGCAGCAGCTCGACCCCCGCCATCTGCGCGAACAACGCGCCCGCCAGATGCGCCGAGGACCCGATGCCGGCGCTGGCGTAGGTCAGCCCGCCGGGGCGCGACCGCGCAAGCGCAATGATGTCTGCCACGCTGCGCGCCGGGAAATCCGGACGCACCACGAGGATCTTCGGAGCGCGCATCAAGGCGATGACAGGCGTGAAATCCGCCACCGCGTCATACGGGATGTTGCGCATCATCAGCGGATTGAGAATCTGGATCGACGGCGAGCAGTACAGCAACGTCAATCCATCCGCCGGCCCGCGTGCCACCGCGATGGCAGCGACGGACCCGCTTCCGCCGGGCCGGTTCTCGACCAGCATGGGCTGGCCCAAGATCGCTGCCGTCGGATCGGCGATGATGCGCGCGATAGTATCCGCGGTGCCACCAGGCGCGAGCGGCACCATGATCCGCATGGGTCGCGGCGGGCGCCAGGACTGCGCCATTGCCGGACCGGCCGTCGCTGCCGCAGCGCCGGCGAGCAGGAGTGTTCTGCGGTCCATCATTGCTATTCCAGCCGCATGCCGGTGGCGCGGACAACCTCGCCCCACGATGTGTAGGCAGAGCGGATGAAGCTGCCGAATTCATCCGGGTTGCTGGCGACGATCCGGCCGCCCTGGTCGAGCAGCACGCGGCGCGTCTCCGGGTCCTCCAGCGCCGCCTTCGTCGCGGCGGACAGGATGGCGACGCGGTCGGCGGGCAGGTTGGCCGGGCCGAGCACGCCATACCATGTCTCGCTGACGAGGCCGGGCACGCCGGCCTCCTCGGCCGTCGGCAGGTCCGGCAGGATGGCGAGCCGCTGCGGCGAAGTGATCGCCAGGGCGGGCAATTGCCCGCCGCGCACCTGGCCGATCAGCGCTGGTACGTCAGCCAGCAGGACCTGGATGCGACCGGCCAGCAATTCCGTCACCGCCGGCGCGGCGCCTCGGAACGGGATGTGCGTGAGGTCGATGCCCGCGCGCAGCTTGAACAACTCCCCAGCCAGGTGCAGCGACGAACCGATGCCCGCCGAGCCGTAGGCCAACTGCCCCGGCCGCGCCTTGGCCATCGCCACCAGCTCGGCCAGGTTGCGCGGGCCGAGGCCGGGCGCGACCGAGACGATCTGCGGCACCGCCAGCACCTGCGTGATGGGCGTGAGGTCGGTGCGCGGGTCGTAGGGCATGTTGGGCTGCAGGTGCGGCAGGATGACCATGCCCCCGCTGCTGGCGAGCACCAGCGTGTGCCCATCAGGCCGCGACTTCACCACATGGTCGATGCCGATGAGCCCACCGGCGCCGGCACGCGCCTCGATCACCACGGGTTTGCCGAGCTTCTCGCTCATCACGCGCCCAATGGTGCGCGCGATGAGGTCGGCCGGGCCGCCCGCGGCGAAGGGGACAACCAGCCGCACCGGCTGGTCCGGGAAAGCCTGTGCCTGCGCACGGCCGATCAACGCAGGCAGCGCGAGGACCGAGAGTGCGGTCCGTCTGTTCATCATGTTGGTTTCCTCCCGATCGTGTTGGTCGTGCCGCTATTGTGGCGGCGGTTGGTCGAACAAGCCTTCCTCCGGCGCGGTCAAAGGCGGCACTGCATCGTCCGGCAGCGGCACGTCATGCGCGTTCAGCGTCATCGCAACCATGGAATAATAGCCGACCAGGGCCGTGAGCTCGACGACGCCCTTGATGCCGAAGCGCGCCGTAACCCGCGCGTGCAGGTCGGCGGGCACCGTGCCGTCGCGCAGCAGCAACCTGGCGTAGTCATAGATCAGCGCATCATCCGCATCGACGAAGTGCGGCGCCTTTCCGTCGCGTATCGCGGCGATGATGTCCGGTTGGACCCCCGCATCGGCCGCGGCCTGGGCGTGGATGAACCATTCGACCTGCGCCGACCAACGCCGGCCCGTGACGATGATGGCGAGTTCCGCGCGGCGCTTGCCCAGGGAGGTACCGAAGCGCAGCGATTCGCCCAGCGACGACCAGGCCCGCGCCAGGACCGGGGCATGGATGGCGGCACGCAGCGGGCCGATGACGCGGCCGCGCGGACCGGAGACGACGCCGTCCCACACGGCGCGCTGCTCATCGTCGATGAGGTCGTCACGCGTCGCAGGCAGCGGAATGCGCGGCATGTCAGATCACTCCTTCGGCGGCCAGCGCCACGCGTTCGGCCGCGCCGATGCCAATCGATTCAAGCACGGCGTCCGTGTCCTGTCCCAGCAGGGGCGGGACGCCGTCATGGCGCGTGCCGGCCTCGGCCATGCGGATGGGGCTGGCGATCATCGGTACGTCTCCAGCCGGATGCGGGCGCCGGCTCAGTACACCGCGATGAACCACCTGCGGGTCTGCGAAAACATCGGGCACAGTATTGATCGGTCCACAGGGCACACCCGCTTCATCCAGACGCGCGGTCAATTCCGCGCGCGTGAATTCGGCGAAGCGCTGCGCAAGCAGTGGTGTGAGCTCGGCATTGTGCCGCACGCGATCCGCGTTGCGGACAAAACGCGGATCGGTGGCCCAGTCGGGCCGGTCGATCGCCTGGCACAGTTTCACGAATTGCCCGTCATTGCCCACGGCAAGGACGATCTGGCCGTCGCTGGCGGGGAATACATCCTGCGGCTGGATGTTCGGGTGCCGGTTGCCCGCCCGATGCGGCACCCGTCCGCCGACCAGATAGTTCATCGCCTGGTTCGACAGGATGCCGGTGCCGACATCCAACATGGCGAGATCGATCGTATCTCCCTGACCCGTCTCAGCGCGGCGGGCGACCGCGGCAAGGACGGCGACGGCGGCGTACATCCCGGTCATCAGGTCGATGATGGGCACGCCGACCTTCTGCGGCGCACCATCGGCTTCGCCGGTGATGCTCATCAGCCCGCACATCGCCTGGATCATGAAGTCATAGGCGGCCTGTTCGGCGCGTGGCCCGTCCTGCCCAAATCCGGTGACGGAGCAGTAGATCAACGAAGGCTTCAAGGCGCGCAGCGACGCGGCATCGAGCCCGTAGCGGGCCAGCGCGCCGACCTTGAAGTTCTCGACAACGATGTCGCAATCCTGCACGAGGCGCTTCACGATCGCCTGGCCCGCCGGCTTCGTGATGTCGAGCGTGACCGACCGCTTGCCACGGTTCACCGACAGGAAATAGCCAGCTTCCTTCGTCGGGTTGCCGTCGCGGTCCTGGAGGAAGGGCGGACCCCAGCCGCGTGTATCGTCGCCGGCGCCGGGGCGTTCGATCTTGATCACCTCCGCGCCCAGGTCGGCGAGGATCTGCGTCGACCACGGCGCCGCCATGATGCGGCCGAGATCGAGCACGCGCAGATGCGACAGGGGTCCGGCCATCAGGCATCCACCACCGGCGTGGCGCGCATCGATGGGCGTTCCTGAAACGTCGACTGCCACGCGGAATATCGCGGCGCGCGTTCGCGCCAGCCGAGCTGCGCAAAGCGGAAATCCATGTAGTCCCCGGCGATCGCGAGCGTGATCTGCGCGATGCCGACAGGCGTCTGCGCGATGGCGTCGATCTCGGCATCGAGTGCCGGCAGGATCGCATCGAGCTTGGTGGTATAGGCGTCGATCATCGCCGCCATTGGCGTCTCGCGGTCTCGTTCGCCGCGCCAGTAGATCAGCATGTCGAGGAAGCCATTCGCCAGCGCGTGGCGGCGCAGTTCGACGAAGCGTGCCGGGCCGGACGCCGGGATCAATCGGCCCCCACCCGCCAGGCTGTCGAGATATTCCATGATCACCACACTGTCATAGAGGATGGTGCCGTCCTCGGTGACCAAGGTCGGGATTTTGCTGAGAGGATTTTCGATCATCAGTTCGGGCACCGGCTTGGCCATCGCGACCACGGTGCGCACCGTCTGCAAGCGATCGGCCAGGCCGAGCTCATGCGCGGCGACCATCACCTTGCGCACATAGGGAGACCGAGGCGACCAATGCAGCTTCATCATCGACATCCGGCGCTGTCCGCGCCCTCCCTCTTGTTTCATTAGGTCAGATGTATGACTTTAAGGGCGCACACGGTGGCGGCAAGCCCCCCTGTGCAGGGACAAGGAACGGCCGAATTCATGCCCATCACCTATGACGCGGTGAAGGCGCTATCCGCGGATCTGTACGATTGGTCGCTGCGCGCGGTGCCGGCGGACACCAAGGACGGGCTGCGTCGTGCGCTGGAGACCGAAACGCAGGATGGCGCACGCAAGGTGCTGCGGATGATGCTCGGAAGCGCGCAGAAGGCGGAGGATGAGGGGCGCTTCGTCTGCTCCGACGCGGGCGTTCCGGTCTATCATGTGACGATCGGCAGCGCGGCACGCCTGGATGGGGACATCAAGGCCGCGATATCGGACGGCTTCGACGAGTTGGTTGGGCGCATCAGCCCGCCGCTGCTCAAGCATGTGACGAACCCTTTGACCAATGAACGCGGCTACAAGGGCCGCGACATGCCACTGGTGACCTGGGATGTCGCCGGCGGCGCGGATTGGATCGAAATCCTGTGCCAACCCAAGGCGCTTGGATCCGGACGTTGGGCGGCGCTGGAGACATTCTCCTTTCCCACGCTGGCGGAAATCGAAGCCTATGTGATGAAGGTGGTGATGCAGGCGGGATCGCAGCACTGCCCGCCGGTCATCATCGGCGTCGGCATCGGTGGGTCGTTCGATGTCGCGGCACGGATCGCCAGCAAAGCGACGATGCGCCGGGTGGGCAGCACGAATGATGAACCGGTGCTGGCCGCGATGGAGGAACGGCTGTTGCGCGCCGTGAACGCCACGGGGTTCGGCCCGATGGGCACGGGTGGCGACACCACCGCGCTTGCCGTTCACGTCGATTACGCGTCGGGCCATGGCTACACGCCGGTCGCCGTGTGCTTCAACTGCTGGATCAATCGTCGGACGCGCGCCCGGCTGCACGCGGATGGCAGCGTGGAGCGGTTCGAATGAGCGACATTGGCGCGACGACGGCAGCCGAAGGGTTCCGCACCATCCGCATGCCGATGTCGCGCGACGATGCTCGGAGCCTGCGCGCCGGCGACATGATCCTGGTGGATGGCGAGATCGTCATCACCGCCGGATTGCCGACCGTGCAGCGCCTGGTGGCCTGCGCCGAGGGAGGTCGCGATCCGTCATTTCCCCTGGATGGCGGGTCGCTGCTCCATCTCGGCTCCTACTCGCAGGACACTGCCGATGGTGGGCTTGAGATCCTGTACATGAACCCGACCACCAGCACGCGCTTCAACCGCCTCATGCCCGGGCTGATCCGGCACTTCGGCCTGACCGCAGTGGGCGGGAAAGGCGGGCTGGATGCCGGCTGCGTCGCGGCGATGCAGGAGGTCGGCTGCGTGTATCTCTCCTTCCTCGGCGGTGGCGCGCCACTCCATTCCGCGGCGATCCAGGCGGTGCGCGAAGTCGCCTATGGCGACCTTGTCGCGCATTACCGGCTGGTGCGGCTGGCGGTTAGCGCCCTGGGGCCGCTGACCGTGGGCATCGACGCCCATGGCAACAGCCTTTTCGACACGCTGCAGGACCAGGCACGGGACCGCATGCCGGCGATCCTGGAACAATTGGCGAAGGATCGTGCCGCGGCGGGCGGCTGAATCCGCCTAGAGCGGATGCCGCGTGATGTGGTCGATCAGCAATGCCGAAACGCGATCCGGCATCTGGTCCGGCGCGTAGTGCCCGACGCCGGGCAGCACCTCGAACCGATACGGCGCATCGATGAAGTCGCGAGTACCCTCTGCGGCCATTCGACCGACGGTGTCGTCCGCGTCACCCCAGATAAACAAGGTCGGCACGGTGATCGCGCCAATCGGCCGATGCACGGTCCCACGGGCGCGATACCAGGCGAGCGCGGCCTCCATCGCCGCTGGCGTGCCCAGGACCGAAAGGTGCTTTTCGGTGGCGGATGCCGGTACGCCATTGGCCGCATGGCGCGTGCGCAGCCAGCGTGCGTCAT
Organism: Acetobacteraceae bacterium; assembly: GCA_022842185.1. Taxonomy (GTDB): domain Bacteria; phylum Pseudomonadota; class Alphaproteobacteria; order Acetobacterales; family Acetobacteraceae; genus Neoroseomonas. The sequence goes on along the minus strand of JALHQB010000011.1, from coordinate 43,033 downwards.
CGGCAAGCAGCGTCGCGACCGCGCCGGGGTCCAGGAAGGCCTTGTGATGGCGTGAACGATGCGGCTGTTCGGGGTCGTCCCGCAGCGCGCGCGCAAAGGCACCGGGATGCGGGCGCGAGAGCATCGTCAGTGATGCCAGGCGCTGCGGCAGGCGCGCCGCGATTTCCCACGACAGGCTGCCGCCCCAGTCATGGCCGACCAGGTGGAAGCGTCGTTCTCCATGCCCCAGCGCGGCAACAAGCGCGAGCGCATCACCGATCAGCAATTCAATGTCGTAGCGCGCGAAATCCAACGGATCGGGCCTGGCACCGGCGGAATAGCCGCGCTGATTCGGTGCCACCGCCAAATGGCCCGCAGCAGCCAGCGCCGGCAGTTGCGCGTCGTACAGATGGCGTGACACCGCGAAGCCGTGCAGCATCAGCACGAGCGGTGCGTCGGCATCGCCAGCCGCCGAAACGTCGAAGACCAGGCCTGGCTGGCTCTCAATCTGCCGATGCTCGATCATGCGATCTCCATCTCGCGACCTCACACGTCGAGGTTCGCGACCTTGAGTGCATTGCCGACGATGAAGTCGCGGCGCGGCTCCACCAGATCGCCCATCAGCGTCGAGAACACCTGTTCAGCATCCTCGACATCCTCGACCCGCACGCGCAGCAGCGTGCGCGCGGCCGGGTCCAGCGTGGTCTTCCACAGCTGATCGGGATTCATCTCGCCCAGGCCCTTGAAGCGCTGGATGGACAGGCCCTTGCGACCTTCCGCGATCAATCGGTCGAAGGCGTGCGTCGGGCCATGGACCTTGTGCTCATTCGACCCCAGCAGCAGCACCAGCGGTCCGCCGGCGAAGTCCCCTGCCAGCCGATCCCGACGTTCGTCCAGCCAGCGCGCCTCCGCGCTACGCAGCGCGGTCGCATCCAGCGTATGGCGTTCGGCCACGCCACGCACCGTGCGTGCCAGCGTCAGGCCGGATTCACCGCTCGTGGCGACCCAGCCGCGTTCATTGGCCGGCGCCAGTTCGTTCAACCGCACGGCCAACGCCTGCGCGGCGGCGGTCGCACGGTCGGCATCCATGGTCAGGGCGCCGGTGACGGCGGCCTGCTCGACAATCTCCGCCGGCACGACGGTGGACAGTCGGCGAATGCGCGACGTTGCCTGGCGATGGAATTCCTGCTCGGCGCGCAGATCATCGCCCGTCAGCAGGCGGCCATCGAAGTACCGCGACGACGCTCCCGACAGCGCCTTCTCGATCAGGTAGTCCTCGAGCGCACGATCGTCCTTGAGGTAGCGTTCATCATTGCCGCGCTTGGCGCGGTACAGTGGTGGCTGGGCGATATACAGGTGCCCGCGCGTGATCAGTTCCGGCATCTGTCGGAAAAAGAAGGTCAGCAGCAGTGTGCGGATATGCGATCCATCCACATCGGCGTCGGTCATGATGACGATGCGGTGGTAGCGCAGCTTGCCGGGGTCGAAGCCGCCATCGCTGACCTCGCCACGGCCGATACCGGTGCCCAGGGCCGTGATCAGCGTGCCGATCTCGGCGCTGCCCAGCATCTTGTCGAAGCGCGCACGCTCGACATTCAGGATCTTGCCTTTCAGCGGCAGGATCGCCTGGAAGGCACGATCGCGCCCCTGCTTGGCGGAGCCGCCGGCGGAATCACCCTCGACGAGGAACAACTCGCACTTGGTCGGGTCGCGTTCCTGGCAGTCCGCCAGCTTTCCCGGCAGCGAGGAGATATCGAGCACGCCCTTGCGCCGCGTCAGCTCACGCGCCTTCCGCGCGGCTTCGCGCGCGGCGGCCGCGTCCAGGATCTTGCCGACGACTTCCTTGGCTTCCTTCGGATGCGTTTCGAACCAATGGGTCAGCGCGTCCGCGACCGCCATCTGAACGATCGGCTGCACCTCGGAGGAGACGAGCTTCTCCTTGGTCTGGCTGCTGAACTTCGGGTCCGGCACCTTCACCGACAGCACGGCGGTCAAGCCCTCGCGCATGTCCTCGCCGGCCAGCGTCAGCTTGTCCTTCTTGGCGGCGAGGCCTTCGGCCACCTTGCCCATCACGCGCGTCAGCGCCTGGCGAAAGCCAGCCAGATGCGTGCCACCGTCTCTCTGCGGGATGTTGTTGGTGAAGCACAGCATCGTCTCGTGATAGCTGTCGTTCCAGCGCACCGCGATCTCGACGCGGATGCCGTCATTCTCCTTCGACATCACGCTGATCGGCTGCGCGAAGACCGGGGTCTTGCCCTTGTCCAGCCATTCGACGAAGGCGACCAGGCCGCCATCGAACTTGAAGTTCGTCTCCTGCACCTCTGCGTGGCGTTCGTCCCGCAGCGTGATGGCCAGGCCGGAGTTGAGAAAGGCGAGTTCGCGCAGGCGCCGTTCCAGCACCGTGAAGTCGAATTCGGTCTTGGTGAAGGTCAGCGCTGATGGCTTGAAGGTCACTTCCGTGCCGGTCGGCCGGTCGGAGTCGCCAATCACCTCGCAGGGAACGACGGTGTCACCGTGCTCGAAGCGCAGCCGGTGCTCCTTGCCTTCGCGCCAGATCCGCACTTCCATCCATTCGGACAGTGCGTTCACCACCGCCGCGCCGACGCCATGCAGGCCACCGGAGACCTTGTAGGAATTCTGGTTGAACTTGCCGCCGGCATGCAGCCGCGTCAGCACGACCTCGGCCGCGGAAATGCCTTCCTCGGCATGGATATCGGTCGGGATGCCGCGGCCATCGTCGCGCACGGTAACACTGCCGTCGCCGTTTAGCGTGACGTGACATGACGTGGCGAACCCCGCCTGGGCTTCATCGACCGCGTTGTCGATGATCTCGAAGGCCATGTGGTGCAGGCCGGACCCGTCATCGGTGTCGCCGATGTACATGCCCGGCCGCTTGCGCACGGCTTCGAGGCCCCGAAGGACGGTAATTGAGGCACTGTCGTAGGCGTCTTGCTCGGGACGCGCGGGCTCGCTCATGCGGCGCGCTAGCTCCTGCTCTGAAGGGGGACGTAACCGTAGTGCCAATATAGGGTTTTTTCCCCCTCAACGCGACCCGGTTTCGCCCTCCGGCATGAGGTTTCCCGGGGCCGCGCGAAAACGGTTCGCCATGCCCTGTAGCGGGCGGAAAACCTCGGCATCCGTGCCGGTCAGGAAGGATTGCGCAGGCAGCGTCACGAGCGCGGCGAACAGGGCCTCCCGCCGTGTCTGATCCAGATGCGCGGCAACCTCATCCAACAGCAGCAACGGGGCAAAGCCGCGCGCCTCGGCAATCAGTGCCGCGTGCGCGAGAACAGTCGAAATCAGCAACGCCTTCTGCTCCCCGGTCGAACACATCTCGGCCCGCTGGTCCTTGGGCAGGTGGGTCAGCGCCATGTCGGCGCGGTGCGCGCCGCGGGCTGCTCCGCCGGCGGCGGCATCGCGCCTGCGGTCGGCCACCAGCGCGGCGCGCAGGGTGTCCTCGACAGCCAGGGCCGGCTGGTCGGCCAGGGCAGCGGCGATGGGGCACAGCAGGTCCATCCGCGCGCCGGGGAAAGCGCCGGTGGCCGTGCCAGCCGCCATCACGGCATTCAGCCGCCCCGCCAGCCCGCGCCGCGCGGCGGTGGCGGCGACGGCGTGGCGCGCCATCGCATCCTCCAGCCCCGCCAGCCAGGCCGGATCGGCGTGCCCGCCGGCCAGAAGCCTGTTGCGCTGGGACATGGCGTTGTCATGCGCCGCGACCTCCCGCGCATGGCTGGGTTCGAGCGCCCAGGCCAGGCGATCGAGGAAGCGGCGACGGCCGGAGGCACCCTCCTGGAACAGCCGGTCCATCTGCGGCGTCAGCCACACCACCGCGATGCGGTCCGCCAAATCCGCCTGTGTTCGCACGGGCAGGCCGTCAAGGCGGAAGGCACGGCGCTCGGAGGCACCTTCGGGGTCCGATCCCGTGCCGATGTCGAAGGCGCCGTGCGGGGTGGCGAAGCGGCCCGCCGCGGCCCAGGGGCGCTGGGCACCGGCCGCGCGATGGCCGATTTCACTCATGCGCGCGCCACGCAGCCCGCGGCCCGGGCCGAGCAGGGAGATCGCTTCCAGCAGGTTGGTCTTGCCCGCACCGTTCTCGCCCGCAATGGCAACGACCGGGGCGTCGAAATGCGCCTCCAGGACCTGCCAGGAACGGAAGTCTTGCAGCAGGAGTCGGGTGAGTAACAGACTGGGCGGGCCGGAGGGACGCACCGGTGAGGCATATCAGCCTCTCCTGGTCCCTGGAATGGCCTGAAATGATCTGCGTTCGATGGCGTTCACGTGAACCGCCCTGAACCAGTGCGGAAGGGGGCATGTTGGCGCGAGAATTGCGGGATGGCCGATGACGTCAGTGCAAATGACCGGCGCAGGGATCTGCGCCTTCATGGCCTGGTGGAGCGCGATGCTGATCCGCAGCGCGCGGCGTCAGCGGCGCTGGCCGCGAACGCAAGCGCGGTTCCTGGGCCTATCGCGATGGGGCGCCCGATGTCGGGTGGCCTTCGTGCTGCCGGACGGCACCGAGGTGACGACATCCTCGGCCCTCGACGGCCAGGCGCACGTTCCGGCCTCCGGCAATGCCGTGGCGATTGTCTATGACCCTTGCAACCCGACGCGCTGCGAACCCGCGATGACCGCGGGCGGGATCGCGGTCCTGCGCCTGTTGGCTGTCACCGCCATGGCCGGCGGCGTGGTCATTGCCCTCTGGGGTTGACCCTGCCTTACACCCGCATCGGCATCAGCACGAACAGCGCCTCGGGCTTCGCCTCATCCCGCACGATGGTCGGCGCGGCGCCGTCCGCGAACAGGAATTCCATCTTCTCGCCGATCTGGGCGGTGATGTCGGACAGATACCGTGCCTGGAACCCGATCTCGAGCGGCGTGCTTTCATAGCTCACGACATCGCCGTCCAGTTCCTCCTGGGCCTGGCCCTGGTCAGGGCTGGCGGCGGACAACATCAGATTGTTGCGTGAAATCGACAGCTTCACCGGCCGCGACCGTTCCGACGAAATTGCCGCGACGCGCGCGACCGCTTCCTCGAAATCCTTCTTCGGGACAGTCAGCTTCTTGTCGTTGCCGCGCGGGATCACGCGTTCATACTCCGGGAAAGTACCGTCGATCAGCTTCGACGTCAGGGACACGGTCCCGATGCCGAAGCGGATCTTGGTGTCCGACAGGCGGATCTCGATCTCGTCCTGCGTCTCATCGGCCAGCTTGCGAAGCTCATTCACCGTCTTGCGCGGCACGATCACGCCCGGCATGCCCTTGGCACCGTCGGGCAATGGTTCCTCGACACGCGCCAGCCGATGGCCGTCCGTGGCGACCGCACGCAGCACCGGCGCGCCTTCGGACTCCGCGGCATGAAGGTAGATGCCGTTGAGGTAGTAGCGCGTCTCCTCGGTGCTGATGGCAAAGCGCGTGCGGTCGATCAGGTCGCGCAGAACGCCCGCCTTCACGCTGAACTTCGTTGGCAGCTTGCCTTCCGTCATCGACGGAAAATCATCCACCGGCAGCACCGACAGCGCCGTGTTGAACTTGCCCGCGCGCAGCGTCAGCGGGCCATCGCCGCCGCCATGATCAAGCTCGACCCGCGCACCGTCAGGAAGCTTGCGAACGATTTCATACAGCGTTGCCGCCGGCGCGGTGGTGCGGCCGCCACGCGACACCGTCACGCCTGCCACTTCCTCCACAACCGCGATTTCCATATCCGTCGCGGTGAGCGTGAGGCTGCCTTCCGTCTTGGCATCCAGCAGCACATTGGCGAGGATCGGAATCGTGTTGCGGCGCTCGACCACGCTCTGCACATGCGCGAGAGCCTTGAGCAGTACCGCCCTGTCCACAGTGAACTTCATTGCAGCCCGACGTCCCGATTCTTGGGGCGGCCGCCGCTTGGCCCGGCAAAGACCGGATGCGGGGCCGCCTATGTCGCCTGTCCCAGCGACATCCGGCCGGGGCCGAATCGGCCCTCACGGCCGAATACCGAGGGGCCGGCACCATATCAGCGCGATTCCCTGGGGGAAAGGCGGGAAAGACGGATGGGGAGGCGCCGTGTCCATGGGTGACAGGACAGTGCGGAAGGTTGGAGGGGCCTTGCCCCTCCAAGCCACCCCACCAAAGGCCCAAGGCCTTTTGAAACCGTCACTTGGCGCCGGGCCTGGTGGGCCGGCGCGGTAACTGGTGCCCCGATGGGAGGTGTCCAGAGGTCTTTAGGCCTTTGGTGGGTGGTTTGGAGAGGGGCGAAGCCCTTCTCCAATAGCCCCGCGACACGTCATGCGATCAAGTATGGGGCAGCGCCCCACCCATCCGCGGCTCAGGTCTCGAGCATCCTGCGCAGCAACTCGACATCTTCCGCAAACGCGCTGTCGGCCTGCATCAGTTCCGAAATGCGCGACACCGCGTGCATCACCGTCGTGTGGTCCCGGTTGCCGAAGCGCCGCCCGATCTCCGGCAGGGACCGGGACGTCAGCTGCTTCGCCAGATACATCGCGACCTGCCGCGGCCGAGCGACGTTGCGCGCGCGGCGCGCGCTGCTCATGTCGGTCAGGCGGATGTTGTAATGCTCGGCGACCTTCCGCTGGATCTCCTCGATGGTCACGCGGCGGTCATGGGCGCGCAGCAGGTCGTGCAGCACTTCCTGCGCGCTGTCGGGTGTCACCGCGCGGCCGAACAGATTGGCATGCGCGATCAGCCGGTTCAGCGCGCCTTCCAGTTCCCGAACGTTGGACGTGATCTTGTGGGCCAGGAATTCCAGCACGGTCTTGGGCACCGGCACGCCGGCCGCGGCTGCCTTGGCCTGCAGGATCGACAGGCGCAGCTCATAGGTCGTGGCATGGATATCGGCGACCATCCCGCAGCCAAGCCGCGTGCGCAGCCGATCCTCAAGGCCATTGAGGTCGGATGGCGACTTGTCCGCGCTGATGATGATCTGCTTGCCGGCATCGATCAGCGCGTTGAAGGTGTGGAAGAATTCCTCCTGCGTGTTGTCCTTGCCGATCAGGAACTGCAGGTCATCGACCATCAGCACGTCGACGGAGCGCAGGCTCTCCTTGAATTCCATCGTGGATTGGCTGCGCAAGGCCGAGATGAAGCGGTACATGAACTTCTCGGCGGACATGTAGGCGACGTTTCGGGCGGGTTCACCATCGCTGATCGCCCACGCCACCGCATGCATCAGGTGCGTCTTGCCCAGCCCCACGCCGCCATACAGGAACAGCGGGTTGAAGCCGGGGCTGGCCGGTTTTTCCGCCACGCGACGCGCGCAGGCATAGGCAAATTCATTCGGCTTGCCGACGACGAAGCTTTCGAAGGTAAAGCGCGGATCGAGCGGTGCGGACCATTCGCCGCGCAGGTCCACGCCATTGGCACGCGGCGCAGGTGGCGTGCGCGGCGCCAATGATTCAGCCAGCCCAGGTTGGAGCGGGGTGGCGACGGCGGCATCGTCTTCGGCAGCGGGCGTGGCGCCGCGCGGCTGGGGTGCCACACGGACATCGGCACGGCGCACGGCGGGGGCTTCATGTTGCCACAGCGCGCGCAGGCGGTCGCCGTAATGACTGCGGACCCAGTCGCGCAGAAAACGTGTCGGAAGATTGACGACGACCTCGTCGCCCTCGATGCCGACCAGCGTCATCTGGCGCAGCCAGGTCCGGTACTCGACCTCGCCGACCTCCTCGCGAAGGCGGCCGCGAATGCGCGCCCAGGATTCCTGAAGGGATGCTGCAGAGCGCGCGGTATCCGACCCGAGCTGCTTCTCCATGACCATCCCCCGACAACTCCTCCACATAGGCTTCAACAGAAGCCAACCTCCGCTTGCGCGGGTGACATGATGGAAGAGATTTTGATCCCCGAGTTCCGCAACACTACCGCGTCACATGACTGTCGCAAGCGACAATGTCGTGCCCGATCAGTGGCCGACGAACCAAGCGCGCAAAGCCACAACCGCACACGAACACACGCGCGTGCGGCTGCGGACGAAGCTATAGGAAACCAAGTTCCGGCACCGCCCAAAGGCGGTTACGGATCAACCCTGGGCGGCGCCCAGCGATTTCACGCGCGCGGACATGCGCGAAATCTTCCGCGACACGGTATTGGCGTGCAGCGTGCCCTTGGTGACGGCGCGCTGCATTTCCGGCTGCGCCGCGCGGAAGGCTTCCTGCGCGGCGGTCTTGTCGCCCGAGGCAATCGCCTCCTCCAGCTTGCGCACATAGGTACGCACGCGGGACTTCCGCGCCTTGTTGCGCGCCGTGCGCTTCTCGGTCTGGCGGATGCGCTTGCGCGCGGAGTCAGTGTTCGCCATGGGGCTTCCGGTTCACATCTACAGAAAGGTTCGATGGGCCGCGTGTGGGGAACCACCGCGGCGAAGGCCGGGTTTCTAATGCCACGGGGCTCGCTGCGTCAAGCACCGGACGCAGGGAAACGCGTGGCCGCCCTGCCCACGGACCATCTTCGGCGGCCTTCAACCGTTGCGGAAGGCCGGCTTGCGCTTCTCCACGAAGGCCGACATGCCCTCCTTCTGATCCTCGGTGGCGAACAGGCTGAGGAACAGGCGGCGCTCGGTCCGCACCCCTTCCCGCAGCCCGCTTTCGAAGGCCGCATTGACCGCTTCCTTCGCCATGGCGACCGACGGGCCGGACAGCGCGCCAATCTTTTCGCCGATCTTCACCGCCTCATTCACCAATTCGGCGGCGGGAACCACGCGACAGACCAGGTTGGACCGTTCCGCCTCGGCGGCGTCCATCATCCGGCCGGTCAGGATCATTTCCATCGATTTCGACTTGCCGACCGCGCGCGTCAGCCGCTGCGATCCGCCAGCACCCGGAATGATGCCGAGGTTGATCTCCGGCTGGCCGAACTTCGCCGTATCGGCGGCGATGATCAGGTCGCACATCATCGCCAACTCGCAGCCGCCACCCAGCGCGAAGCCCGCCACGGCGGCGATCACCGGCTTCTGGATCTCAAGAACCGTTTCCCAGCGATCACCGATGAAATCGTTGAAATAGACGTCAGGGTAGCTGCGCTCCTTCATCTCCTTGATGTCGGCGCCGGCGGCGAAGGCGCGTTCGCTGCCGGTGATGACGATGGCGGCGATCGCGGGGTCCTTGTCGTAGCCGCGCAGCGCATCGCCCAGTTCGGTCATCAGCTGGTCGCACAGGGCGTTCAGCGCCTGGGGGCGGTTCAGCCGAATAATGGCAACCTTCCCCTGCGTCTCGGTCAGGATCATGTCATAGGCCATGGGCTGCGCTCCTCTGGTCGGGTTGTGTCCGGCTGTAGCCCAGCCGCGGTGCCGCCTCAACGCTGGCGGCGGGGGCAGAAGAAGGTGGACCGGCCGGCCTGGACGATCCGCGCAATGGCGGTGCCGCAATGCGCGCAGGGTTGGCCTTCCCGGCCATAGACGGCGAAGCGGTCCTGGAAGCGCCCGAGTTCGCCATCTGCCCTGACGTAATCGCGCAGGGACGACCCTCCGGCGCCGATGGATTCCAGCAGTACCGCCTTGATCTCCGGCACCAGCCGGGCGGCCCGGGTGCCGGCGACGCTGGCGGCCAGCCGGCGCGGAGAGATGCCGGCGCGATACAGCGCCTCGCACACATAGATATTGCCCAGCCCCGCGACGACGCCCTGGTCCAGCAGCGCAGCCTTGATCGGCGTGTGCTTGCCCACCAGCGCCGCGGACAGCACCGCATCGGTGAAGGCATCGTCCAGCGGTTCCGGCCCCAACGCGGCCAACAGGCGGTGGCTGTCCTCGGCCTCCGTCGGCACCAGATCGACCGAGCCGAAGCGTCGCGGATCGACAAAGCCCACCCGCCAACCATGGTCGGTCGAGATGACAAGATGTTCATGCGCTTCCGGCGGCGCGTTATGGCCGCGCGCGTCCGATGCCGCGCCCTGCGGTACCAGCCGGGCGATCACCGGCGCGCCGGCTTCCCGCGCCACCATGCGTCCGGACATGCCCAGATGGATGAGAAGGCTTTCTCCGCCCTCCAGCCGCATCAGCATGTATTTGGCCCGGCGGCGGAAGGACAGCACGCGGCGGCCTTCCACCCGCCCCACCATGTTCTCGGGGAAGGGGAAGCGCAGGCCGGCGCGGCGCTGCTCGACCTCGGTGATGCGGTGGCCTTGCAGCACGGCGGCCAGGCCGCGCATCACCGTCTCGACTTCCGGCAATTCGGGCATGGTGCCTCCCCCATTCGCGCGCCGCACGGTAGCGCCGGGCTGAATTCCAGTCGGGCGCGATCTGCTCTAAGCTGACCGCATCATGAGCGACAGCCCCCACGACAGCGCCGATTTCGGTTTCCGCACCGTGCCCCGCGCCGAGAAAGCCTCCCTGGTGCGCGGGGTCTTCGAGAGCGTGGCCCCGCGCTACGATGTGATGAACGATCTGATGTCGTTGGGCGTGCATCGGGTGTGGAAACGCATCTTCGTCAACGCCATCGGCTGTTCGGCGCGGGAGACGCTGCTCGACCTCGCCGGCGGGACCGGGGACATCGCCTTCCTGGCGAAGGAACGGGGGGCTGGGCGGGTGATCCTCACGGATGTGAACCCCGCGATGCTCGAGGTGGCGCAGAAGCGTGCGCTCGATCGCGGGCTGGCTGCCGGGCTGGACTTCATGGTGGTGGATGCCGAACACATCCCGCTGCCCGACCGCAGCGTCGAGAAGGTGTCGATCGCATTCGGCCTGCGCAACTGCACCGACAAGGACGCGGTGCTGCGGGAGGCGCGGCGCGTTCTTCGCCCCGGCGGACGCTTCCATTGCCTGGAATTCTCGAAACTGGAAGTTGCGGCGCTGGTCCCGCTCTACGATGCCTGGTCGTTCAAGGCGCTGCCCGAGATCGGCGCGCGCATCGCCAAGGATCGGGAATCCTACGAATACCTCGCCGAAAGCATCCGCATGTTTCCCGACCAGGACACGCTGGCGCAGATGATGCGCGATGCCGGGATGGAACGGGTGGCGGTGCGGAACCTGTCGGGTGGGATCGTCGCCATTCATACGGGCTGGCGGCTCTAGATGCTGGCCGGCCGCCGCGTCCTGCTGGTCGTCTCGGGGTCGGTTGCCGCCTACAAGGCGCTGGAACTGACGCGGCTGCTGCGGAAGGACGGCGCGGCCGTGATCGCCGTGCTGACCGCTGGCGGCGCGCGCTTCGTGACGAAGGAAGCCCTGGCCGCGATCACCGGCGAGCGCGTGCATGACGATCTGTGGGCGGCGGAGGCGGAGATCGGCCATATACGCCTCGCCCGCTGGCCCGACCTGGTGACGGTGGTGCCGGGTTCCGCCGATCTGATCGCGAAGATGGCGAACGGGCTGGCGGATGACCTCGCCACCTGCGTGCTGCTGGCCACGCGCGCCAAGGTGCTGGTGGCGCCGGCGATGAACCCCGCCATGTGGGACCATGCGGCGACGCAGGCGAACATCGCCACGCTGCGCGCGCGCGGCATCGTTGTTGCCGGCCCCGCGGACGGCCCCATGGCCGAACCCGAAAGCGGCCCCGGGCGGCTGGTGGAACCTTCCGACCTGCTGGACACCATCCGTGCCACGCTGGCCGGTGGCCCGCTGGCGGGGAAGCACCTGGTGGTCACCAGCGGGCCAACGCATGAACCGATCGACCCGGTGCGCTACATCGCCAACCGCGCGTCAGGCCGGCAGGGGCACGCCATCGCCGCCGCCCTGGCGGCGCTCGGCGCCCGCGTCACCCTGGTCAGCGGGCCGGTCACGCAACCTGACCCGCCGGGCGTGACGGTGGTGCACGTGGAAACGGCGCGCCAGATGCTCGCCGCCTGCGAAGCCGCGCTGCCCGCCGATGGCGTGATCTGCAACGCCGCGGTCGCCGATTGGCGCACCGCGCGGTCAGCGGACCAGAAGATGAAGAAGGTGCCGGGCGCGCTGCCCCCGCCGCTCGAACTCGCGCTGAACCCGGATATCCTCGCGACGCTGTCCCAGGCGGGGCCACGGCGCCCGCGCCTCGTCATCGGCTTCGCGGCGGAAACCGAGCAGGTGATCGACAACGCCATCGCCAAGCGCGCGCGGAAGGGCTGCGACTGGATCGTGGCGAATGATGTCTCCGGCGATGTGATGGGCGGCGCGGAGAACACCGTGCATCTGGTCACCGATGCCGGGGTCGAGGATTGGCCGCGCATGGCGAAGGAGGCCGTCGCCCGCCGCCTCGCCGCGCGCATCGCGGAGGCGCTGAGCTGATGCCCGAGATTGCCGTTGTCCGCCTGCCCCATGCGGAAGGCCTGCCGTTGCCGTCCTATGCCACGGAAGGCGCGGCGGGCATGGACCTGCTGGCCGCCGTGATGTCGCCCGTCGCGATCCCGCCGGGCGGGCGTATGCTGGTGCCGACCGGACTGCGTGTTGCGATCCCGCCGGGCCATGAACTGCAGGTACGGCCGCGGTCGGGCCTCGCGCTGAAGAATGGCATCGTGCTGCCGAACAGCCCGGGCACGATCGACGAGGATTATCGTGGCGAACTCGGCGTCATCGTTATGAATGCCGGTGATGCCCCCTTCACCGTGGAACGCGGCATGCGCATCGCGCAGGCGGTGATCGCCCCCGTTGTGCGCGCGACGTGGCGCGAAGTGACGGAGCTGCCGGACACCGCGCGCGGCACCGGCGGCTTTGGATCCACCGGCACCACCTGATCCCACAACAGGAGGCATCGCATGACCCAGGACGCGCAGGGGCTGCCCATCACTGCAGCCTCGGATGCCGTGGCGGCGGTGTATGATGATGTGATCGAGGGCTTCCTGAAATACCGCGCCGATGTGGCGCAGCGGCTGAAGGCGGCACTCGCGCTGGACCCCACCATGCCGATGGGGCTGGTGCTGCAAGGCGTGTTCGTCATGCTGGCCTACAACGCCGCACTGGTGCCGCGCGCGCGGGACTCCGCCGCGTCCGCCGCGCGGCATGCCGGCACGGACCGCGAACGCGCGCATGCCGCCGCCCTGATGTGCTGGACAGATGGCGACCTGGAAGGCGCGCTGGGCGCGTGGGAGGCCATCATGGCCGCGCATCCGCGCGACATCCTGGCGTTCCGGCTGCATCATTTCTGCGCCTTCTGGCTGGGACGGTCCGGACAGATGCTTCGGGCCGTCGATGCCGTGGCGCCGCATTGGTCGGCGGCCGTGCCGGGCTATGGCTCCATGCTTGCCTGCCGCTGTTTCGCCAATGAGGAAGCCGGCAATTACCAGGTGGCCGAGGAAGCCGGTCGCGCCGCCGTCACGCTCGACCCCGGCGATCTGTGGGCGACGCATGGCGTGGCGCATATCATGGAAATGCAGGGCCGGCGCGGGGAAGGCATCGCATGGCTGAAGACCCTGGAACCGCATTGGGAAGGCGGGTCCAACCTGCTGCATCACCTGTGGTGGCACCGCGCGATGTATCACCTGGAACGCGGCGAGCATGCCGAGGTGCTGGGCCTGTATGATCGCGGTTTCCGCAACCAGGGCAGTGCGCTGCTGCAAGCGATGCCGGACCTGTACATCGATGTGCAGAATGCGGCGTCCATGCTGTTCCGTCTGCAACGCCATGGTGTCGATGTCGGCGACCGCTGGGTGGAGCTGGCCGACAAGGCCGAGGCGCGGATCGGCGATTGCCTGTCCACCTTCACCCTGCCGCATTGGATGATGGCGCTGGCCGCGACCGGCCGCAGCCAGGCGGCATCGCGCATGCTGGATGCGATGCGCGACGCCGCGACCCAGCCCGACACCATCGCCCCCATCCTGCGGGACGCCGCCATCCCGGTCTGCGAGGCCGTGCTGGCCCATGCCCAGGGCGACCACGCCCGCGCCGTGGCGGCGATGCGCCCAGCCATCGGTGTGATGCACCGCATGGGCGGCAGCCACGCCCAACAGGATGTGCTGGAACAGCTGTTCCTGGATGCCGCGATGAAGGCCGGCGCGCAGGACGATGCGCGGATGCTGTTGGAACGGGTGGCCGGGCGGCATCCGGTGCCGCCGGAACGGCGCGTGGGCTATGCGGAGGCCGCGGGCCTCATCCCGCATTGAACGCATTGCAGGGTTGCGATAGCGGCGCTGCGATGCGACATGAGGATTGGGTGTTCGACCACACGATGTGGCCGGGCAGGGATTCATGCCGGTCGGGCCGCCGGCATCGGAGACCCTTGCCCATGACCCTGCCGCCCTCAGCGACGCTGTCCGTGCCGGTGCAGCGCCATGTCTGACGCCATGCGGAAACTTGCCCGGCGGCCAGTCTCCATTCTACGCGGCTTCCTCGACAGCGAGGCTGCGGGCGGGCTGATCCTGATGGCCACGGCGGCCGTGGCACTGGTCATCGCCAATTCGCCGCTCGCGCCGACCTACTTCGCCGCGCTCGGCGTCTATGTCGGGCCGCTCAACGTCTCGCATTGGATCAATGACGGGCTGATGGCAGTGTTCTTCCTGCTCGTCGGGCTGGAGATCAAGCGTGAGATGCTGGATGGGCAATTGGCATCCTGGTCCAATCGCGCGCTACCCGGCATCGCCGCGGCGGGCGGGATGGTGGTGCCGGCGCTGATCTTCCTCGCTTTCAATGCCGGCTCGGCGGAGACTTCGCGCGGATGGGCCATCCCGACCGCGACCGACATCGCCTTTGCGCTCGGCGTCATGTCCCTGCTGGGGCCGCGGGTCCCGGCGGCGCTGAAAGTGTTCCTGGCGGCGCTGGCGATCATCGACGACCTGGGCGCGGTTGTGATCATCGCGTTGTTCTACTCCGGCGCGCTTTCTCTGTTCGATCTGGCCTGCGCGGCCGTGGCGCTGACTGTGCTGGTCGGGATGAACAGGTTCGGCGTGAGCCGGTTGTGGCCGTTCCTGCTGATCGGTGCAGTGCTGTGGTTCTTCGTGCTGCGTTCGGGTGTTCATGCGACGATCGCTGGCGTGCTGCTGGCGCTGACCATTCCGCTGCGGCCGGCACCCGCCGCGCCGGATGACATGGCCCATTCCCTGCTGCACCAGCTCGAACACGCGCTGCACAAGCCGGTTGCCTTCCTGGTCGTGCCCATCTTTGGCTTCGCCAATGCCGGCGTGTCATTCGCCGGCCTGGGCGCCGATGCCATCACCCAGCCGCTGACGCTCGGGGTGGCGCTGGGGCTGCTGTTGGGCAAGCTGATCGGGGTATTCGGGGCATCCGCTCTCGCGATCCGGTTCGGCATCGCGACGCTGCCCTTCCGCGCGAATTGGACCCATATGGTGGGCGTGTCGCTGCTGTGCGGCATCGGCTTCACCATGAGCCTGTTCATCGGGCTGCTCGCCTTCGCCGATTACCCGGCGCAGCAGGCCGGGGTGAAGATCGGCATCCTGATCGGATCCGGGCTGGCCGGCGTGTTGGGATGGCTGGTGCTGCGGCTCGCGCCGGCCCCCCGCGAGGTCCGTGCGGCCTGATTCCGGCCAAGCCATTCGGCTGGTTCGGTATGGGAGTCCTGATTTGGCGCGCCGCCGCTGGCGCTTGCCAATGACTGGCCGGCGACGTCAGTTGCAGCCCGGCCCGGGCGGGTCTATGCGCCCGGGCCATGAGCGACCTCCTCCCCATCCGCCGCGCCCTGATCTCCGTCTCCGACAAGACCGGGCTGCTAGACTTCGGCCGTTTCCTTGCGGGGAAGGGAGTCGAGATCCTGTCCACCGGCGGCACCGCCAAGGCGCTGCGCGATGCCGGCGTGCCGGTGAAGGATGTGTCGGACCACACCGGCTTCCCGGAAATCCTGGACGGCCGGGTCAAGACGCTGGTGCCGCAGGTGCATGGCGGCATCCTGGGCCGCCGCGACCTGGCCCAGCATCTGGCGCAGATGCAAGAACACGCCATCGCGCCGATCGATCTGGTGGCGGTGAACTTGTATCCCTTCGAGGCGACCGTCGCGAAGGGCGCGGATTTCGATGATTGCATCGAGAACATCGACATCGGCGGCCCAGCGATGATCCGTTCCGCCGCGAAGAACCATGCCGGCGTGGCGGTACTGACCGAGCCCGCGCATTTCGCAGAAGTGCAGGCCGAGATCGAGGCCCAGGGCGGCACCACGCTCGCCACCCGCCGGCGGCTGGCGGCAGCGGCCTATGCCCGCACCGCGGCCTATGATGCCGCGATCTCCGGCTGGTTCGCGCGGCAGGAAGGGCAGGACTTTCCGCAGCGCCTGTCGTTGCCCGGCGTACTGCGCCAGGGTCTGCGCTATGGCGAGAACCCGCATCAGAAGGCGGCCTTCTATGTCGATGGGTCGAACCGCCCCGGCATCGCCACGGCAGCGCAGGTGCAGGGCAAGGAACTGTCCTACAACAACCTGAACGACACCGACGCCGCGTATGAGTGCGTCGCGGAGTTCGACAAGCCCGCCATCGTCATCGTGAAGCACGCCAACCCGTGTGGCGTGGCAGTGGCTCGTGATTTGGCCTCGGCCTGGGATGCGGCGTTGCTGTGCGATCCGGTCTCGGCCTTCGGCGGGATCGTCGCGGCGAACCGGGTGCTGGATGCCGCGGCGGCGGAGAAGATCACCGCCATCTTCACCGAAGTGGTCATCGCGCCGGATGCCGATGACGCCGCCAAGGCGATCTTCGCGCGCAAGAAGAATCTGCGCCTGCTGTTGACCGGCGGGATGCCGGATGCCACGGCGCCGGGGCTGGCGTTCAAATCCGTCTCGGGCGGGTTCCTGGCGCAGTCGCGTGATGCGGGGCGCGTGACCGAGGACATGCTGAAGGTGGTGACGCAGCGCGCGCCATCCCGCGCCGAGATGGCCGACCTGATCTTCGCCTTCCGTGTCTGCAAGCATGTGAAGTCGAACGCCATCATCTACGCCAAGGGGCTGGCGACGGTGGGCATCGGCGCGGGGCAGATGAACCGCGTGGAAAGCAGCCGCATCGCGGCATGGAAGTCCGAAGCCGCGGCCAAGGCGGCGGGGATCGAACGTCCGCTGGCGGAAGGGTCGGTGGTCGCCTCGGACGCCTTCTTCCCCTTCGCCGATGGTTTGGAAACGGCGGCGGCAGCCGGTGCGACAGCGGTGATCCAACCCGGCGGGTCGATGCGCGATGGCGAGGTGATTGCGGCAGCCGACAAGGCGGGGTTGGCGATGGTGTTTACCGGGATGCGACACTTTCGGCACTGAAGGTTGGAGGGGCTTTGCCCCTCCAAACCACCCCACCAAAGGCTTAAGGCCTTTGGAAACCGCAACTTGGCGCCGCTGGCGCGGTTGAGGTGTCCAGAGGCCCTTAGGCCTTTGGTGGGGGAGTTCGAGGGGGCGACGCCCCCTCGATCCACACGATCGAGGATGGCATGGACGAACTCATCGACGGCTACCGTCGTTTCCGCGCCGAGACCTGGCCGCGTGAGCGCGCGCGCTTCGAGGAACTGGCCGCGCGTGGCCAGCGCCCGCACACCATGGTCATCGCCTGTTCCGACAGCCGGGTTGATCCGCAGATGATCTTCTCGGCCGGGCCGGGGGAGTTGTTCGTGCTGCGCAACGTGGCGAACCTGGTGCCGCCCTACATGCCGGATGCGGCGTTCCATGGGACCAGCGCGGCAGTGGAATTCGCCGTTCGGGTCCTGGGTGTGGACCGCATCGTCGTGATGGGCCATGCGCTGTGCGGTGGCATCCGCGCCGTGCTGGAAGGCGTGCCGCCCGAGGCAGGGGATTTCGTCGCCGGCTGGGTCGGCATCGCCGCCCGCGCGCGGGATGTGGCGCTGCGCTGCGATGTGCCGGAGCAGCGGCAGGAAGTGGCGGAACATGAGGCGGTGCGGATTTCGCTGGCCAATCTGATGACCTTCCCCTGGGTAGCAGAGGCGGTGGCGGCGGGCCGGTTGACCCTGCACGGTGCGCATTTTGGCGTGGCCACGGGGCGGCTGGTGCTGGTGCCGGCGGACGGCGAACCGCACGCGCCGTAAGGGGCGGCGGTTGGTGGCGGCCAGCCGGTGGTTGAAACCACAATTGTCGCGCGCCGGGCCGGCACCGGCGCGGCGTGATCTGCGCTGATCGCGGCCTCGCGCGCCGGTCGCGGGAATGCGAGACTTCCTCGATTCAGTCGAGGATGTGCGGATGACGGCCGAAAGCCTGGCAATATTGGGCGGCCTGCTGGTGGTCGCTGTGCTGCAACTGGCGCTGCTGCTGCGTCGGCCGGCACCGGACCCGGTGCTGGCGGATATGCGCGCGGCGCTGGACCGGCAGGGTGAACGGCTCGCCGCGCTGCCGGCGGAACTCCGCGCGGACCTGACCACGCGGCTGGCAGATTTGTCGCGGGAGATGTCAGGTTTCGCTGTTGAACAGGCGCGGTTGCTGAAGGACGCGCAGATCGACCAGGGCGCGGCGCTGGCGCGGCAGGAAAAGGCGGTGCTGGAACGGCTGGCGGCGGATGCGACGGGCTTGCTGGAACGGCTGGCGACGGACGCGGCCACGACCAAGGCGGCGTTGGTCGATCAGCGTGACCAGGTGACCAAGGCGCTGACCGAGCACCGCCAGGCCATCGGCGACCAGATGGCGCTGCTGCGCCGCGACGTGACGCAAGGCGTGGCCGATATCCGCACCAGCCTGACCGAAGGCCACGCCAAGCAGGCCGAGACGCTGGCGCGCGAGGCGACGACATCCCGCGACCTGCTGGATGTGAAGCTGAAGGAGCTGCGCGAGAGCAACGAGACGCGCCTGGCCGCCATCCAGAAGACGGTGAATGAGCAGCTGCAATCAGCCGTCGAAAAACAGATGACGGAGAGTTTCGCCCGGGTGTCGGATCAGTTCACCCAGGTGCTGAAGGCAATGACGGATGTGCAGGCGGTGACGACACAGATCGTCGATATCAAGCGCCTGTTCTCCAATGTGAAGACGCGCGGCGGCTGGGGGGAAGCGCAGGTGCGCGCGCTCCTGGACGATATTCTTCCCGCCGGTTCGTATGAGACGAACAAGAAGTTATCTGAGGACAGCAGCGAAGCGGTCGAATTTGCGATCCGTATGCCCAATGAGGGCGGGCGGGATGTGTTTCTCGCCGTCGATGCGAAATTTCCGACCGAGGATTGGGACCGCCTGGTGATGGCGTCCGAGGCCGGCGATGCCGATGCGGAGAAGGCCGCGCGGCGAGCGCTGGAACTGCGCGTGCGCGGGGAGGCGGCGAAGATCGCCTCCAAATACATCCGCCCGCCGCTGACGGTGGAATTCGCTGTGCTCTATCTGCCCACGGAAGGCCTTTACGCCGAGATCGCGCGCATCGCCGGCGCCATCGAGGATATCGGCCGCACCTGCCGTGTCCTGGTCCTGGGTCCGTCGCTGCTGCCGGCGATGCTGCGGACCATACAGATGGGCCACGTCACGATCGCCCTGGGCGAGAAGGCGGACATGGTCCGGGAATTGCTCGGTGCCACCAAGGCCGAAATGGGGAAGATGGATGAAGTCCTGGCAAAGCTGCACAAGCAGGTGACGACCGTCGGGAGAACGATCGATGACGCACAGCGCCGCACCCGCGCGGTGACGCGCAAGCTGCGCGGCGTCGATGCCGTGGACGGCTCGCGCGCCGCACTGCTGCTCGAGATCGAGGCCGACGAGCCGCCGGGCGAGGGCGACGAATCATGAGCCTGCTGCAAGCACAATCGGCCATCGGCCTGCTGCTGCTGGCGCTCCTCGCCTGGGCGCTGGGCGGCTTCCGCCGCGGCGTGCCGGTGCGCGTGGTGGCCTCGGGCCTGGTGTTGCAGCTGCTGCTCGCCGCCGTGCTGCTGAACGTGCCTTGGGCGCGCAGCGTCTTCGCGGTGATCGGTGACGGCGTGAACGCGCTCGCCACCGCCACCAGGGCCGGCACGTCCCTGGTCTTCGGCTATCTGGGCGGCGGGCCGCTGCCCTTCCCGGAGCCGTTTCCCGGGGCGTCCTTCATCCTGTTCTTCCAGGCGCTGCCGCTGGTCCTCGTGGTCGGCGCCCTGTCGGCAGTGCTGTATCACTGGGGGGTATTGCCGGCGATCGTGAAGGGCATGGCGCGCGTGCTGCGGGCGTTGTTCGGCCTGGGTGGTGCGGCTGGATTCGGCGTGGCGGCGAATGTATTCGTTGGCATGGTGGAGGCGCCGCTGATGATCCGCGCCTGGCTGGCGAAACTCACGCGGTCCGAGATGTTCGTGGTGATGACGGCGGGGCTGGCGACCATCAGCGGCAATACGCTGGTCGTCTATGCGCTGATCATCGCGCCCGTGGTGCCCGATGCAGCGGGGCAGTTGCTGACGGCATCGCTGGTCTCGGCCCCGGCAGCGATCCTCGCTGCGCTGTTGATGATCCCGCCTTCCGCCGGTGACATCGTGACCGATGGCGGGGAGGGGATCCCCGAACGGCTCTACGACAGTTCGATGGATGCGTTGGTGCGCGGCACGCAGGATGGGTTGAACCTGCTGCTCGGGATCATGGCGTCGTTGATCGTCTTCGTGGCGATCGTCGCACTCATCAACCTGGCGCTGGAACCGCTGACGGGGCTGACGTTGCAGGCCATCATGGGCTGGGTGCTGTGGCCGGTTGCCTGGGCGATGGGCGTGCCGGCGGTGGAAGCGGCGACGGTCGGCGCGTCGCTCGGCGTGAAGATGGTGGTGAACGAATTCGTATCCTACCTGGCGCTGGCGCAGTCGGGCGGGGCGGGGCTGTCGGATCGGTCCAGGCTGATCCTGACCTATGCGTTGTGCGGGTTCTCGAACCTTGGATCGGTCGGCATCATGGTGGGCGGGATGACGGCGATGTGCCCGGAGCGGCGGCAGGACATCGTGAAGCTGGGGCTGCCGTCACTGATCTCGGCCACCATCGCCTGCTGCATGACGGGGGCGGTGGTCGGGGTGCTGACAGCGCCCTGAACCCGGCGCAGGATGCGGCCGCCGAAGGAGCCGCCGCATGACCCACATCGTCCACCGCAACCTCCGTGAAGCCCCGCCGATCGCCGTCTCCGGCCGCGGCATCTGGCTGCGTGACGCCTCGGGGCATGAGGTGATCGACGGGTCCGGTGGCGCCGCCGTCGCCTGCCTTGGCCACGGCCACCCGCATGTGGTGCAGGCGATGAAGGACCAGATCGATCGGCTGTGTTACGCGCACACCGCGCTGTATTCCGCAGGCAGCGCCGAACAACTCGCCGAGATGCTCGTCGGCCACGCCCCGGGGGGGCTGACCCATGCCTATTTCGTGTCATCCGGCAGCGAAGGCATGGAAGCCGCGCTGAAGATGGCCCGGCAATGGGCGCTGGAATCCGGCCAGCCGCAGCGCACCAAGTTCATCGCGCGGCGGCAATCCTATCACGGCAATACGCTCGGCGCGCTGGCCGCCGGCGGTAATGCAATGCGCCGCGCGCCCTATGCACCGATCCTCTCGGACGCCTTCAGCCATGTCTCGCCCTGCTTCGCCTATCGCGACCGGCGCGACGATGAATCCGATGCCGACTACGTCGCGCGGCTGGCGGCAGAACTCGAAGCCGAGTTCCAGCGTCTCGGCCCTCAGAACGTCATCGCCTTCTGCGCGGAAACCGTTGTCGGCGCGACGCTGGGCTGCGCCACCGCGCTGCCGGGATACTTTCCCGCCATGAAGGCGGTGTGCGAACGCCATGGCGCGCTGCTGATCCTCGATGAAGTCATGTCCGGCATGGGCCGCACCGGCACGCTGCATGGCTGGGAACAGGAAGGCATCACGCCCGACATCCAGGTGATCGCAAAGGGCCTTGGCGGCGGCTACCAGCCCATCGGCGGCATCCTGGTCCATGGCCGCGTGATCGAAGCACTCACGAAGGGCTCCGGCACCTTCAAGCACGGCCACACCTACCAGGCGCATCCCGTCGCCTGCGCCGCCGCGCTGGCGGTGCAGGAGGTGATCCGCGACGAGGCTCTGCTCGACAATGTGAAGGCCATGGGCGCGCTGCTCGAACAGGGGCTGATCGAACGCCTCGGCAACCATGCCAAGGTTGGCGACATCCGCGGCCGCGGCCTGTTCTGGGCGGTGGAGCTCGTGCAGGACCGCGCCACCAAGGCGGTGTTCGATCCGGCCCTGGCGCTCAACGATCGCGTGAAGCACGAAGCCTTCACGCGCGGCCTCGCCTGCTACCCGATGGGCGGCACCATCGACGGCAAGCACGGCGATCACGTCATCCTCGCGCCCCCTTACGTCGTGACCGCGAAGGAGATCGCGATGATCGTCGAACGCTTCGGCGATGCGGTGGAAGCCGCCATCGCCAGCGTGTGACAGGCGTCACACCGCGTGGCGTATCATTCACGTCGGCATGGATGCTCGCCGTGATGAAACACCATGTCTTCTCCTCCGTCTGACATCCCTTTGGAAGCAAGCACTGTGCCCATTTTCAACCGCATCGCCGATTTCCAGGCCGACCTCACCGCCACCCGCCGCGACATCCACGCCCATCCGGAACTCGGCTTCCAGGAACACCGGACGTCGGACCTGGTGGCGCAGCAGCTCGAATCCTGGGGCATCGAGGTGCATCGCGGCATCGCCGGCACCGGCCTGGTGGGCGTGCTGCGCAACGGCAATTCCGGCCGCTCCATCGGCTTCCGCGCCGACATGGACTGCCTGCCGATGACCGAGGCGAATGATTTCGGCCATCGCTCGACCATTCCGGGGAAGATGCATGCCTGCGGCCATGACGGGCACACCACCATGCTGCTCGGAGCGGCACGGTACCTGGCCGAGACGCGCAATTTCGACGGCACGGTGAATTTCATCTTCCAGCCGGCGGAAGAAGGCGGCGGCGGCGGCCGTGTCATGGTGGAAGAAGGCCTGTTCGACCGCTTTCCCTGCGATGCGGTGTACGGCATGCACAACAACCCCGGCATGCCGCTGGGCGAAGCGCGCATCGTCGCCGGCCCGGTCCTGGCTGCCGCCGACCGCATCTCCATCACCGTGCACGGCAAGGGCGGCCACGCCTCCCGCCCGCATGAATGCATCGACCCGGTGCTGGTCGGCGCGCAGATCGTGGTCGCCGTGCAATCGGTGATTTCGCGGTCGATGGACCCGCTCGATTGCGCGGTGGTCAGCATCTGCCAGTTCCATGCCGGGGAGGCGAGCAACGTCATCCCCGAAACCGCCGAACTGCACGGCACGGTACGCACCTTCAAGCCAGAAGTGCAGGACATGGTCGAGGCCCGGCTGGGGCAGATCGTGCGGTCCATCGCCGAGGCGAACGGCACCCATGCGGAGCTGTCATTCCAGCGCGGCTATCCGCCCACCGTGAACCATGCGGAACAGACGGAACGCGCGGCGCTCGCCGCGGCTGCGGTGCTGGGGGAAGGCAAGGTGCTGCGCAACGCTCCGCCGCGCATGGGGGCGGAGGATTTCTCCTACATGCTGCTCGCCCGGCCGGGCTGCTTCATCGGCATCGGGCAGGGGGATGGCGGCAAGCATTCGGTGTCGCTGCACAATCCTCGCTTCGACTTCAACGACGACCTGATACCGCTGGGATCATCCCTGTTTGCGAAGCTGGCGGAACAGGAGATGCCGCGCTGAAGGATCGAAGGCGCCGCGCCTGTCCAAGCCATCCCGGCCCTTGCCGTTGGCGGTCGGGAGGGGGAAGCGTTCTCGGATCCTGCTTCCTTGATGTTTGAGCGAGCATCGCCAGGCGTCTGACTGATTTCCGGTCAGACGCGATCTGTCAAACCAGCGCCCGCATGCCCAGCATGACGACCAGCCCGGTCAACAAGGCCGGCAACAGCCATCGCCGGTTCATCAAGCAAACCGTCACGCCAGCGCCCAACCCCGCGAGGCGTGCCGCAAGCGGGACATCCGCCAAGGCGCCAGCCGGGGCGATGATCGCCAGGGTCACGAAGGCTGCGAGCGTGGCCTGGGCAACCGCGGTGGCCCAGGCGATGGCGGGGTGTTCCGTCGACATCCCTCCGGCGAGCCACACCCCGACAAGCCGCAACCCGAGGCATGCCAGCGCGGTGAGCACCAGTGCAAGGTCAGCCGGTGGCACGGCGGCGTCCCCATAGAAAGGCCGCGGACCCGCCCAGAAGCCCGGCGGCGAGCAATGCCATGGCGGGCGGCAGCAGGAACGCCAAGCCTGCGGCGGCAGCCCCACACAGGACGGCACGTCGTGGCGCCGGCTTGTCGAGGTCCGCCGCGAGCAGCAGGGCGTAGTACAGCGGGTTGACGAACAACAATGCGGCTCGCGCTTCGGGGCCCAGAGCGGCAGCGATGAAGAATCCCGACAGCGCCGCCGTACCCGCCACAAGCCAGGATGTCAGACCGAAGCCGAGGAACCATCCGATGCGCGAAGGCCGGTCGATCGCCGGCAGGGCGCGCATCGCGGCCGCCCAGGGTGTCACGGCGATGAACGGCACGGCCGGCAGCAATCGCCAGCGATCGCCGGCGGACAGGACCGGGGTCAAGGACACGGCCATCGGCAGGAAACGGGCATTCACGGCCACCGCACCCATCACGGCGGTCCCGACGCCGCCGGCCCAGCCCGTCGCGGCCGCCTGGACCAGGACGAGTTGACCCGGCATGCCATAGATGCCCCAGCATGCCAGCAGTGCCCAACCAGGCGACAGGCCGGCTTCCTGCGCGGCGGCACCAAAGGCAAGGAAGGTGGCCGCCATGGCGACACCGGCTGCGCCGAGGGCCTCACGCAGGCCGGGGAGGAACGCTGTGGACATGCCCGACATGGTGCGGGGATTGGCCGGACAGGGGAACCACCCGGGGCGCGTGTCAGCCTGGACCACGCTGCGGTTCATATTGGGCCTGTGATTGATCGAGCATCGTCGCGCGTCTGGCCGATCCCAGTCAGCCGCGATCTGCCCTTGCCGATATGTCCTTGCTGCCCGGCGTCGCCCCGAAGGCAGCCCGGTAGGCGGCACCGAAGGCGGGCGCACTGCCATAGCCGACAGCCGCCGCGGCCCGGGCGGGGGATGTGCCGCCGGCGAGCAGGGCCGCGGCTTCCGCCAATCGCAGGGCCTGCCGCCAGCGGGCGAAGCCCATGCCAGTCTCGGCCTGGAACAGGCGCCTCAATGTGCGGGGGCTGGCGCCGCTGCGGACAGCCCAGTCGTCCAGTGTCAGCGGGCTGGCCGGATCGGCGGCGAGGGCCGTGGCCAGGCGCTGCAGGCGGCTGTCGCGCGGCTGGGGAACGGCGATTGGAAGATGCGGAGCGCGGCGGATCTCCTCAAGCATCAGGGCCGCGAGATGACCCCCGCGGCCGTGCTCATCCCATTCCAGGGGTTCTGCGCAGGCAGCGAGGATCAATTCCCGCAAAAGCGCGGAGACGGACAGCGCCGCCGGGTGCGGCGGAAGATCACGGGCCGCATCGGCGCGCAGGAACAATGCGCGCATGGCCAAGCCCCGCGGCATCGCCACGGCATGCGGGAGACCCGCGGGCAGCCACAGTGCGCGGGCTGGAGGAACGGTGTAGCGCTCGGTGTCGGTCGTCACGCGCATGATGCCGTCCGTGGCATAGAGAAGCTGTGCGCGTGCGTGGGTGTGGCGCGGTACGGCATCACCTTCGGGATAGTCCCGAGCGAAGGCGGCGAGAGGCCGGTCCACCCGGTCATGGGGAATGTCTCGGCGAAGTGCCGGTGCTTGGCCATCTTCCGACAGGGTTTGGCCAGACGTCGCCATGCGGCCGAGCATATCCTGCGATGACGTCGCAGCGAAAGTCTGCGCGAGAGGGAAAACCATGACACCGGCGATGCGCCAGGTGGTGTTCATCAACGCCGCCCACACCTTTACACATTACTGCCTGCTGATCCTGGCCACGGCCGTGCTCGCCATGGTGACCCAGGACAAAGCGATCTTTGGCGGGGATTTCGGGCCCGTCCTGGCGCTCGGGACCGGGATGTTCGTCACCTATGGCCTCTGTGCCTTGCCGATGGGCTGGCTGGCCGCGCGGTTTGGGCGCCGGGCGATGATGACGTCCTTCTTCCTGGGCACCGGTTTTTTCATGTCGGTGGCGGGGCTGATGGACAGCCCGGCCAGCATCGGCATAGCGTTGGGCCTGATGGGCTGCTTCGCGGCGGTCTATCACCCGATCGGCACCGCAGTCCTGGTGGAAGCGGCCGGAGACAAGGTTGGCCGCGCCATGGGCATCAATGGTGTCTTCGGCAATTTCGGCGTGGCCACCGCACCGATCGTGACCGCCTTCGTGGCGGCGACCCTCGGTTGGCGCTGGGCCTTCATCCTGCCGGGCATCGTGTGCTTCGTGGTTGGCCTGTTCTACATGCGCGAACCCGAATTCGATGCCGTCAAAGCCGGTGGATCGCGGCCTTTCACCGAGATCCCGCGTGCCGTGGTGCGCCGGGCGGTGTTGATACTGATGTCGATCGCGGCCGTGTCGGGCCTCGTGTTCAATGCCTACACACTGCTGATTCCGAAACTGATGCAGGAGAGACTGGCGAACAGCCCTGACCTGTTGCCGGTGGTTGGGCTGCTGGCCTTCATTGCGACGATCTGTGGCGGCGTGACGCAGTTCACGGTGGGCCGGATGATCGATCGCCGGACCCTGAAGGCCGTGTTCATGCCGCTGGCCCTGGCACTTGTGCCGGGGCTTCTGGCCTTGTCCTTCCTGGAAGGGTGGCTGGTGCTGCCGGTCGCGGGGCTCGTCGCGGCCTGCGTGTTTGGTCAGGTGACGGTGAACGAGACGATGACGGCCCGGTATGTGGCGCCGGAGCTTCGCGCGAAACTGTATTCGATCCGGTTCACCATTGGCTTCCTGGGAGCCGCGGTCGCCTCGCCCCTGGTGGGATACCTGCATGAGGCGACAGGGTCGCTTGCGGTGGCGATGCTGGTGCTGGCCGGCGTGGCGGTTGTGACGCTCGTCTGCGCCTTTGCGTTCCCCGACCGGCAGGAGGAGCTGAAGCCCGAGATGTGGGCGAAGGCACCCGAGTTCGAACGAGAGCGCGGTTCGATCGCCCAACCTGCGGAGTAGGCAACAGACAGAAAAAGGAGGGGGTTCGGGGGAGTTCTCTCCCCCGACCTTGCGTCCTACGGGAGCAACACCGTGCTGCCCGTCGTCTGTCGTGCCTCGAGCGCGCGGTGGGCGTCGCTGGCATCCTTCAACGCAAAGGTCTGATTGACGCGGATCTGCACTACGCCGGATCCCACCACCTCGAACAGATCATTGGCCCGAGCGATCAGGTCTTCGCGCTTGGCGGTATAGGTGGCGAGGGTTGGACGGGTCAGGAACAGGGAGCCCTTCGCGGCCAGGATGCCCAGGTCCGGAACGGCGACAGGCCCGGAGGCATTGCCGTAGGACACCAGCATGCCGAAGGGGGCAAGGCAGTCGAGGGAAACGTTGAAACTGTCGCGGCCGACGCTGTCGAAGACGACCGGGAGCATGGCGCCGCCGGTGATCTCCTTCACACGCGCGGGCACATCGTCGGTGGTCAGCAGGGCGTGCGATGCGCCATGGGCCTTGGCAAGGGTCGCCTTTTCCTCGGTGCCGACGACGCCGATCACGGTGCAGCCGAGATGCTTGAGCCACTGGCACATGATCAGGCCGACGCCGCCCGCCGCCGCATGGACCAGCACGGTCTGCCCAGACTGCACCGGATAGCATTTCTTGATGAGGAAGGCGGCGGTCATGCCTTGCAGCATCATCGCCGCGGCCTGCTCGAAGCCGATCCCATCGGGCATTTTCACGAGCCGGTCGGCCTTGATGCACCGGGCTTCGGCATAGGCCCCGATCGGCGCCGTGGCATAGGCAACACGGTCACCAACGGCGACTTCGGTCACGCCTTCGCCGACGGCCTCGACGATACCGGAGCCTTCCATGCCGATGATTGCCGGCAGGGACGGTGCCTTGTACAGGCCGGTGCGGAAATAGACGTCGATGAAGTTGAGGCCGACCGCCTTGTGGCGAACCAGTGCCTCACCGGGCTTGGGAGATGGGAGGGGAATGTCCTCCCAGATCAGTTTCTCGGGGCCGCCGGTTTCATGGATGCGGATGGCGTGGGTCATGAAGGACGGGTCCGTCGCTGGGCCGGGCTGGGGGCGGCCGTGAAAAGGGTCGGGGCCTCGGGGGCGGTACGCTCGAGGTCGAGGAGGTACCGCTTGGTAGCCGCTCCCTCGCCGCCCGAATAGCCGCCGAGAGAGCCATCGGCGGCAACCACCCGGTGGCAGGGGATCAGGATGGGAATGGGGTTGGCCCCATTCGCCTGCCCGACGGCGCGCGGCGCCCGGCAGCCGACATTCCTGGCGATGTCGAGATAGGATCGGGTCTGACCCGCGGGGATGGCGCAGAGCGCGTCCCAGACTTTTCGCTGGAAGGCGGTGCCATGCGGCGAGAGCGGCAAGTCGAAGCGCGTTCGTGTCCCATCGAAATAATCCTGCAATTGATCGCGGGCGCGCAACAGCAGCGGCGTTGAATCTTGATCGCGGCCCCGGCCCCAGTCGAGCGCGACGATGGCTCCGTCTTCCTCCGACAGAGTGAGGTCGCCGAGCGGGGTGTGGAGGGAGAGCTGGGGCATGGCTGGGCTAAGACAGTCAGCTTCCGGCAATGGGCCGTCAAGAAGGACTGATGTGGGTTGGATGCGCCGGGATGGACCGCTACATGGACCGCAGCCGCATTTTGGAGGCTTTCGCGTGACCGATCCCGACCCGCCGCCTTTTTATGCCGCACATGTTTTCGTTTGCACGAATCGCCGACCCGACAACCACCCGCGCGGGTGCTGCGCGGCCAGGGGTTCGGAGAAACTTCGCGACTACATGAAGGCGCGGGCGAAAGAGTTGAAGATCGCCGACATTCGCGTGAATACCGCAGGATGTCTGGAACGGTGCGAATTCGGGCCTGCGATGGTGATCTACCCCGAAGGCGTTTGGTATCGCCCGCTGACCACAAGCGATGTCGAGGAAATTCTCCAGGTTCATGTGATCGGCGGCGGCAGGGTGCGGCGGCTGATGTTGACGGAAACGGACGTACCTCCGCCGAAGGCCTGAAAGTGTTTCACGTGAAACAGGGGATTGCACGCATCGCAATGTCGGAGAGATAGGCGCGGGCGGATGGCTATTTCTGACACGATTTTTGCTGTGGCCAGCGGGGCTGGACGCGGCGCCATAGCGGTGATGCGGATATCTGGGCCTGAAACCGCCCAAGTCGTCGCGACGCTGGCCGGCACACTTCCCGCGCCCCGCATGGCCAGTCTGCGCTGGCTGCGCCATCCCGCGACGAACGAGTTGCTCGACCAGGCGGTTTTGCTCTGGTTTCCGGGTCCGAAATCCTACACCGGCGAAGACAGTGGCGAATTCCATCTGCATGGCGGTTCGGCGGTGGTGGCGGGCGTGGGCGACGCCCTGGTGTCGCTGGGCGCCAGGCCGGCCGAGCCGGGGGAGTTCACCCGGCGCGCGTTCCTCAACGGCCGGATGGACCTGACCGCAGCAGAGGGCATCGCGGACCTGATCGCCGCCGATACCGATGCACAAAGGCGTCAGGCGCTGCGGCAGGTCGATGGTGCCCTGGCCAGGCTGACAGGTGGTTGGGCTGCGCAATTGACCCGCCTGCTTGCGCACCAGGAAGCCGCGATCGAATTTGCCGAGGATGACCTCCCCACCGACCTGAGCGACAGGGCGCGCGCCGGCGCGTCAGCGCTCAGGCGCGAGATCGCGGCGCATTTGGCCGATGACAGCAAGGGGGAGCGCCTTCGGGAGGGGCTGGTGGTGGCGATCCTGGGCGCGCCGAATGCCGGCAAATCGTCTCTGCTGAACGCCCTTGCGGGGCGGGAGGCAGCGATCGTCTCGGCCCGCGCCGGGACGACGCGGGATGTGGTCGAGGTGCGGCTCGATCTGGCCGGCGTCCCGGTCACCCTGGCCGACACTGCCGGGTTGCGCGAAGCGGGGGACGAGATCGAGGAGGAGGGCATTCGACGTGCGCAGCGGCGCGCGGAGGAGGCAGACCTGGTGTTGGCCGTTTTCGCCGCTGATGCGCCGCCCGATGCCGCGACGCTGGCATGGGTGTCGTCGAACGCTTTGGTTCTGGTGAACAAGACCGATCTCGGTCCCGGGCCGGACATCATATCGGGAACGGTCCCGCTGGCTATTTCCGCCCGTACGGGGTTTGGCCTGGATGGCTTGCGGACGCGGTTGGCCGAGGAGGCAGTGCTGCTTGCCGGTTCCGGTGATGCCGCCTTGCTGACGCGCCCGCGCCATCGTGCTGCACTCACCGAAGCGGCCGCCTGGCTTGCCGATGCCGAGACTGCCGTTCTACCAGAACTGGCTTCGGAAGCGTTGCGTGCTGCCGTGCGGGCCTTGGGCCGTCTGACGGGTCGTGTCGGTGTCGAGGACATTCTCGACGTCGTGTTCCGCGAATTCTGCATCGGCAAATGATCGCGCGCGTGCGCGATTGATCAAAAGAAGGCGGGAGATCGGGCAGTTCTCTCCCCCCGCCTTTCCACCTGCCCTATACGACCACTCATGGATCAGACATTCGACGTCATCGTCATCGGTGGCGGCCACGCCGGCTGCGAAGCGGCCGCTGCGGCGGCGCGCTGCGGCGCGCAGACGCTGCTGTTGACTCACCGGATCGAAACGCTCGGCGAGATGTCCTGCAACCCGGCCATCGGTGGGGTTGGCAAAGGCCATCTCGTGCGGGAGGTGGACGCGCTGGACGGCATCATGGCGCGGGCTGCGGACGCCGCGGCAATCCATGTGAAAATGCTGAACCGGTCCAAAGGCCCCGCCGTGCGCGGACCTCGCGCACAGGCAGATCGAAAGTTGTACCGCGCCGCGGTGCGCGCTTTGCTGGAGGCGCAGCCTGGCCTGACGATCATGGCCTCGGCCGCCGAGGACATCGAAATGGCTGCCGACGGCTCGGTCGCCGCGGTGTTGACCGCGGACGGCCGTCGCCTGGTCTGCGGTGCACTGGTGGTGACGACCGGCACCTTCCTGCGGGGCGAGATCCATATCGGCGACAAGCGCATCCCGGCCGGGCGGGTGGGCGATGCGCCTGCCATCGGATTGGCCCTCGCGTTCGATCGACTGGGACTGCCGCTGTCTCGTTTGAAGACCGGCACGCCGCCCCGGCTGGATGGCCGGACGATCGCCTGGGGTGAGTTGGAAGCGCAACCGGGCGACGACCCGCCGGAGCCGCTGTCGTGGATGACGGAGCGCATCACCAACCGCCAAGTGGCGTGTGGCATCACGACGACCACGCCTGAGACCCATGCGCTGATCCGAGCCAATCTGCACCAGAGCGCGGTTTACGGCGGCCGCATCCAGGGAGTGGGCCCTCGGTACTGCCCCTCCATTGAGGACAAGGTGGTGCGGTTTGCCGATCGGGAACGGCACCAGGTGTTTTTGGAGCCCGAGGGCCTGGACGACGACACGGTCTATCCGAACGGCATCTCGACGAGCCTGCCCGAGGACGTTCAGGCGGCAATGATCGCGACGATGCCAGGACTGGAGAGGGCCCGGATTCTGCGTCCAGGCTATGCCATCGAATACGACCACGTGGACCCTCGTGCATTGACGCCGATGTTGGAGGTCCGGGCTGTCCCGCGGCTGTTCCTCGCCGGGCAGATCAATGGGACGACAGGATATGAGGAAGCCGCGGCGCAGGGCTTGATGGCCGGATTGAACGCGGCCCGACGCGCTTCAGGATCGGTGCCAGACCGAGTTTTCACACGCGGGGAAGCCTATGTTGGCGTGCTGGTTGATGACCTGGTGCTGCAGGGGGTGTCTGAGCCGTACCGGATGCTCACCGCGCGGGCCGAGCATCGACTGGTGCTACGAGCGGACAATGCGGGGCTGCGGCTGACCGAGGCGGGAATTCGCTGGGGCTGCGTCGGGCCGGAACGTGCCACCCGGCACAGGGCTTTCGCGGCAGCAGTGGCGGATGCGCTGGCCCGCGCGCGCACGGACGGCGCCACGCCAGCCTCGCTCGCGGTTGGCGGCATCTCCGTGAACCAGGACGGTAAGCGTCGATCGGTGCTGGAGGTTCTGGCCCTTCCCGGCGTCGATGCCGCTCGCGTCGATGCCGCCTTCCCCTGGCTTCGCGACCTGGCCCCCGCATTGCGGGCACAGCTTGAAGCCGAGGCCCTCTACGCCCCGTATCTGCGTCGGCAGGAGAACGAAATGCGGCTCCTGGAACGCGAGGAACGCATGTTGATTCCGGACAGCCTGGATTTCGGGGCGATTCCGGGCCTGTCGTCGGAAATGCGCCAACGGCTGACATTCGCGCGCCCTGCCACGCTTGGCTCTGCCGGCCGACTGCCCGGTATTACACCGGCAGCCGTCGCGGCACTTGCCGTGGCGCTGCGGCGCGATGGTGCGCGTTTCACGTGAAACATCACATCGCCGAGCTGCCACCCGACCCCGCGCGGGATCAACGCCTTGGGGTCTATCGCGACCTGCTGCTGAAGTGGAACGCGTCCATCAACCTGGTGGCTGGCAAGACGGCCGCTGAGGTGGATCGACGCCACATCGCCGACAGCTTGCAACTGACCCCGCTGATGCCCATCCATGGCGCCATCGCCGACCTGGGCTCCGGCGGCGGACTGCCCGGCATCGTGCTCGCGGCCGCATTTCCGGAACGGGAAATCCATCTGGTCGAGTCGGACCGCCGTAAAGCCGCCTTCCTCATTGAAGTCGCAGGCACGTTGAAGCTGTCGCGGGTGAAGATACACCCGGAGCGCATCGAGCAGGCGAGGCTGCCTCCGATCGCCGTCGTGACCGCGCGGGCGCTTGCGCCGCTTGATGCCCTGCTTCGATTTGCGTCGAAACTCCTCGCGCCGGGAGGCGTCGCGGTTCTGCCGAAAGGTCGTTCGGTCGAGCAGGAGTTGACGAGCGCCACGCGTCACTGGCACTTCCTCACGGAGCGGTTTGCCAGCCGCACGGACCCCGAGGCCACCATCCTCCGCCTGAGCGAGATTCGCCTTGTCCGCGACGTCTGACCGCGCACCCCTTCGTATCATCGCCCTTGCCAACCAGAAGGGGGGCGTCGGGAAAACCACGACCGCCATCAACCTCGCCACCGCTTTGGCCACCAAGCGGCGCGTGCTTCTGATCGACATGGATCCGCAAGGCAATGCCTCGACCGGGCTCGGCATCGCGCGGCAGGACCGTGGCGCGGGCACCTACGCACTGCTGACCGGCGAACGAGCGTTGCGTGATCTGCTACGGCCGACGAAGGTGCCGAACCTGACGCTTCTGCCGGCGGACCCGGAACTGGCCGGGGCGGAGATCGAACTTGTTGGGCTGGACAATCGGGAGCGCCGGCTGCGCGACGCGTTGGAAGCCCAGCGGGATGCACTTGGCGGTACGGAGGTCATCCTGATCGACTGCCCGCCCTCTCTCGGGCTGCTGACCCTGAACGCTCTGGTCGCGGCTACGTCCGTGCTGGTGCCGTTGCAGACAGAGTTCTTCGCCCTGGAAGGCGTCTCCCAGATCACGCGCACGATTGAGCGGGTGAAGCGCGCCCTGAACCCAGCGCTGGACCTGGAAGGCATCGTGCTGACCATGTTCGACAAACGGAACAACCTGTCGGAACTGGTCGCCGCCGATGTCCGCGCCTTTTTCGGCGCGAAAGTCTATTCGACCGTCATCCCGCGCAATGTCCGCATCAGTGAGGCGCCGTCGCACGGACTGCCGGTCATTATCTACGATCATCGCTCCGCTGGCGCACAGGCCTATGTCGATCTCGCCGCGGAACTGCTGAAGCGCGAACGACGCGCGAGGAAATCGGCCGCATGAAGAAGCCCGCGCGCCTTGGCATGGGGCTGTCCGCCCTGATGGGGGACAACCAGGGGCCGCCGCCCGCGACACCGGCCAGCGCTCCCCGCAGCCTGCCGGTCGAAGCGCTTGAACCCAGCCCCTTTCAGGCCCGTTCCACGCCAGATCCAGCGGCGCTGGCGGAACTCGCGGCGTCGATTCAGGAACACGGCATCCTTCAGCCGATCCTGGTGCGCCCCAAGCCGGGTGCGGCGGGAAAGTTCCAGATCCTTGGCGGGGAACGTCGCTGGCGTGCCGCGCAGCAGGCGAAGCTGCACGACGTGCCGGTGGTGGTGCGCGACCTGGATGACCGCGCCGCAATGGCAGCCGGACTGGTCGAAAATCTTCAGCGCGAAGATCTCAATGCGCTCGAGGAAGCCGAAGGCTATGCGCGTCTGCTCACGGAATTTGGATTGAAGCAGGAAGGCCTTGGTCAAGCGGTCGGCAAGTCGCGCAGCCATGTCGCCAACACGTTGCGGCTGCTGAACCTGCCGCCGCGTGTGCGTGACATGCTTCGCGGCGGTGCATTGTCCGCCGGGCATGCCCGCGCTCTCCTTGGAGCGGAAGACCCCGAACGCCTTGCCGGCATGGTGGTGGTGCGCGGGCTATCGGTGCGCCAGACCGAAGCGATCGCCGCCGCAGCGCCGCGGGATCCGACGACCCGCCGCGCGCCACGCCAGGATGCCGATGTCGCCGCACTGGAACGGCGGCTGACCGAACGCCTGGGGCTGAAGGTTGGGATCAAGTCCGCCGGCAAGGGTGGGCAGGTGCTGATCAGCTATCGCGACCTTGATCAACTGGAAGGGGTGTTGCGGTTGCTCGATCCGGATTTTGCGTAGCGAGAGAGCACCGCCGTCACGCTTTGGCTGCCAGGAAGCCTCGGGTTTCTGAAGCTTGGGATCGTTCGGGTGCTGGTGCTGGCACGACAGGCTGTCATGCCTCAGCGTGCGAAACGAGACAGTCCCAGCCACGGCCCCGCGGCGCGGAGGCCGGGTTAGAAGGATCTCAACCTCGTCGCGCCCGCACAGCTTCCCGCGCCAGCCCCATCACTGCCGCCCGTGCCACAGCCACATCCGGCATTCCCGTCGTCTTGGTCGCCCGTTCCGCTTCCAGCAGCGCTGCCCCGGCCGCTGCCAGCGTCTCTGGCCGCCACAGCCGTAGCGCGCGCTCAAAGGATGGCTTCGATTTGAAGAAAATCGGCGGGCGTAGCCCGTCCACGGCTTCCTTGGGGGAAGCCCCGCGAGACACCGCGGCGGCAGCCACTTCCAGCCGCTGCACATGCCGCAGGGCACCCCGCACGACCTGCACCGCGGCCGCACCTTCGGCGAAGGCCGCGTCCAGCGCGCGGTCGGCGCGTGGCGCATCGCCCTCGGTCGCAGCCAGCAGCGCAGCGTCTAGGTCCAGCGTCGAGCCTTCCGACAGGGACGCCACCGCGTCCTCCTCCGTGACGCGGCCGCCGGCGCCGACATACAGCGCGATCTTCTCGCACTCCCGGCGCATGATCAGGCGATCCTCGCCAAGGCGCTGCGCCATCCATGCGGTCACGCCAGGTTCGGTGGTCACGCCGTATTCGCGAAGCACCGCGACGATCGACCCTTCCAGCGCCGCGCCCGTTTCCGCATAGCAGGCGATCACCGCCGCTTCCGGCCCCGCCTTTTCCAGCGCCGCGCGCAGGCCCTTGCGACCGTCGAGCGAGCCGCCTTCCAGCACCACCAGGCCGGGCCCTGACCCTGCCAGTACCGCCTTGGCGGCATTCGCCAGGCCGTCCGTCGCATCCCGCACGCGGACCAGGCGCCGGCCCCCGGTCAGTGCCGGCGTCGCCGCCTCCGCAGCCAGCAATGTCACATCCTTCGCGGCGACGTCGCGCGGCAATTCAACCAGACGGAAAGGATCGTCCCCGGCGACGGCGCGGGCCAGCATCTCACCGCGTTCCCGCACA
This sequence comes from Acetobacteraceae bacterium, assembly GCA_022842185.1. Lineage (GTDB taxonomy): Bacteria > Pseudomonadota > Alphaproteobacteria > Acetobacterales > Acetobacteraceae > Neoroseomonas. Next base: position 7,531 of record JALHQB010000011.1, on the reverse strand, counting down.
AGGCCCGTGTCCTCGCCGAACAGCAGGACGAGCCGGGTGTCACCGGGATCGGCCAGGAAGCCCTGGATGCGGCGTGCGTCGAGCTTCGCCACGCGCTCTCTCTCAGCTCGCCTGCGGCGGCCCGGATTCGAATCGCACGGCCAAGCGCTGCACGATATCGGATGAAAGCTGTTCCATCAGCCGTCGTTCCGCGGCTTCGCGCGCGGTGTCGGAGGCGAAGAACTGGTTTTCCGGCACGTTGTAGGCATCGAACGCCCGATCGACGCCAGTCGCGACGAGGCGCGGTGGCACGTTGGTATCGTACAGGAACCAATTCGCCGTCGCGGTGATGCGCACGCGGGACGGCGTGCCGTCACGTTCGAAGCCCTGAACCTCGATGCCATAGGACAGACCGACGCGCAGGTCATAGCGCGCGGGCACATTGCCGCGGCCGAGGCGCTGTTCCAGATGCCGCCGCAGCAGCTGCCCGTTGCGCTCGGTGATCAGTCCGACGCGCACGGTATCCAGCCCCGCCGTCACGTTCTCCGGGCGCGGCGCATACATCGGCCGAAACCCGCAGCCGCCCAGCGCCAACAGGGCGATCAGGCTGCGCCTAGACGACAAGGTTCACCACCCGTCCGGGGACGTGGATGCGTTTTCGGATGGGCTTGCCGGCGATGGCACGCTGGACGTTCTCCTCTGCCTCGGCGGCGGCGAAAATGGTCTCCTCGGAGGCGCCAACCGGCACCTCGATGGTCGCTCGCAGCTTGCCCAGCACCTGAATGGCCAGGGTCACGCTTTCGGCCACCAGCAAGGCGGGGTCGGCGTCCGGCCAGGGCAGTTGGGCGACCAGCGTCTCAGCGTCGGGGCGCAGCAGATGCCAGGCTTCCTCGGCCAGATGCGGCATCATCGGCGCGGCCAGGCGGGCGAGGATTTCCAGCGCCTCTCGCATCGCCGCACCCGGGGCCTCCTTCGCAGCCTCGATAGCGTTGGCGAATTCATACAGCCGCGCCACGGCAACGTTGAAGGCGAAGGTCTCCAGCGCTTCGGTGACGGCCTTGATGGCGCGATGGGTGGCGCGGCGCAGCGCCTTTCCCGCGGGGTCGGCGGGGTCGCAAACGGCATCCGGCGCTGGCAGGCCGGCGCGGTGGTCATCGACAATGCGGAACACCCGCTGGGTGAAGCGGTACGCCCCGGCAACGCCGGATTCCGTCCACTCCATGTCCCGTTCGGGCGGGTTGTCGGACAGGATGAACCAACGCGCGGTATCCGCCCCGTATTTCGCGATGATCGCGCCCGGATCGACGGTGTTGCGCTTGGATTTCGACATCGCCTCGACACGGCCAATGGTGACGGGTTCGTTGCCGCCCTTCACCGTGGCTGTGCGCGCGCCCTCGGGCGTGACGGAGAAATCGATCTCCTCCGGATACAGCCAGCGGCCATCAGCACCCTTGTAGGATTCGTGCTGCACCATCCCCTGGGTGAACAGCCCGGCGAAGGGTTCCGCCAGCGACAGATGCCCCGAAGCCGACATCGCGCGGGTGAAGAAGCGCGAATACAGCAGGTGCAAGATCGCGTGCTCGATACCGCCGATATACTGGTCCACCGGGAGCCAGCCATCGACAGCGTCGCGGATCACCGGAACGTCTGCGCGCGGCGAGCAGAAGCGCGCGAAGTACCATGATGAATCAACGAAGGTGTCGCAGGTATCGGTCTCGCGCCGCGCTGGCTTGCCGCAATTCGGGCAGCCGACATGCTTCCATGTCGGGTGGTGGTCCAGCGGGTTGCCGGGCTTGGAGAAATCCACATCCTCGGGCAGGCGCACCGGCAGCTGGTCGTCAGGGACAGGGACCACGCCGCAATCGTCGCAATGGATGAAGGGGATCGGGCAGCCCCAATACCGCTGGCGCGACACGCCCCAGTCGCGGAGGCGCCAATTCACCACGCCGATGCCGGCACCCTGCTTCTCCAGAGCGTCAATCGCAGCGCGCTTGGCGGATGCGACGTCCAGCCCATCGAGGAAACCCGAATTGTAGGCGGTGCCGTCCTCGGTGAAGGCTTCGGTGCCGACAGCGAAAGTCGCGGGGTCGCCATCCTTTGGCAGCACGACCGGCGTCACGGACAGGTCGTATTTGCGCGCGAATTCCAGGTCGCGCTGGTCATGCGCCGGGCAGCCGAAGATCGCGCCCGTGCCGTATTCCATCAGCACGAAATTCGCGATCCAGACGGGGAACTCCTCGCCGGTGAAGGGGTGCTTCACGCGGAAGCCGGTGTCGATGCCCTTCTTCTCGGCCTGTTCGATCACCGCTTCGGAAGTGCCCATGCTGCGGCATTCGGCGACGAAATCGGCGGCCTTGGCGTCACGCGCGGCAGCAGCGGTGGCCAACGGGTGCTCGGCGGCAACGGCCAGGAAGGACATGCCAAACAGCGTGTCCGGGCGCGTAGTGAAGACCTCGACATCCGCGGTGCCATCGACCGGCGCGGTCAGGGCGAAGCGCACCCGCGCGCCCTCACTGCGGCCGATCCAGTTGGACTGCATCAGCTTCACGCGTTCGGGCCAGCGATCCAGCCCGCCCAGGGCTTCCAGCAGATCCGGGGCGTATTTCGTGATCGCCAGCACCCACTGGGACAGTTTCTTCTTCTCGACCTGCGCACCGGAACGCCAGCCGCGGCCGTCGATCACCTGTTCGTTGGCCAGCACGGTGTTGTCCACCGGGTCCCAGTTCACCCAGGATTCACGGCGCTCGACCAGCCCGGCCTTGAAGAAGTCCAGCAGCAGCTTCTGCTGTTGGCCGTAATATTCCGGGTCGCAGGTGGCGAATTCGCGTGCCCATTCCAGCGAAAGGCCCATGCGCTTCAGCTCATCGCGCATGTTGGCGATGTTCTGATACGTCCAGGCGGCCGGGTGCACGCCACGTTCGCGCGCCGCGTTTTCCGCCGGCAGGCCGAAGGCGTCCCAACCCATCGGGTGCATGACCAGGTGCCCGCGCGCCCGCTTGTACCGCGCCACCACGTCGCCGAGGGTGTAGTTGCGGACATGCCCCATATGGATCTTGCCGGAGGGGTAGGGAAACATCTCCAGCACATAGTATTTGGCGGCGTCCGCCGGCGGCACATCCGGCACGGCGAAGCAGGCGCGGTCGTCCCAGGCCTTCTGCCAGCGCGGCTCGGCGGCGGCGAAGTTGTAGCGGGGGGCCGCCTTGTCGGGGGTAGCGATGCTGTCGTTCATTGCGCGCGCGCGTCTCGTGCCATGCGGGGCGGAAAGGGAGACGGATGCATAAGCGCTGGCGCGCCGGATTCCTAGGGTTGGCGGTTGCTCTCGCCGCACCGGCCCAAGCGCAGGACCCGAATACCGACTTCACGGCATATCGCACATTGTTTTCCGTTGCTGCGCTTGGGCAGGCCACGGGGCCCGGCGGCCGTGACCGGCTACACGCTGCATTACCGCGGGGCGATGCCGCATGCGGCCTTCGCACTGGCCGGCTTGCCGGATGGGCGCTCGGTCTGGCGGTTCATCGCGGGGCAGCCCGATGCCGCCGGTGCACGCGCCAGGCTTCAGGCATCCTGCGACCGCGACGCCGTGGCCGTCTTTGGCGAAGGTCGAACCTGCCGCATCATCGCCGTGGATGGCGCCGCCGAGGCCCTCGACCGCCCAGTCTTCCGCCCGGTGATGGACAGCATCGGCCCGTTCCGCACCGCGCCGCTAATGTTCCGCCACGGTCCGCTGGCGGCCGAAGGCGTTGTTGTCTGGTCGCATGGCTATGGCGGGCGGATGGCGGACCACCGCCAGCGCAGCGCGCCGGGTGTGCTGGCCATGTTGAACGATGCCGGATGGGACGTGCTGCGCTTCGATCGGGATCCGGCCGAGGATGATGTGTCCGTCGCGCTGGCGACGATGCGACGCGGACTGCCAATGCTGCGCCAGGTGGGGTATCGCCGGTTCGTGCTGGCTGGTCAGTCGCGTGGGGGTTGGCAGTCGGTCATGCTGGCTGCCGAGCAGCCAGAGACCATTCACGCCGTGCTCGCCTTCGCGCCGGCTGCGCATGGGGAGGCAGCGCGGCCGAATAACTTGGCGGCTGCCACCGAGGATTTCCGTCGTCTGCTGGCTGGCCTGCCCGAGGCTGGGCCGCGCCTTGCGGTGACGGTGTTTGCCGATGATCCATTCGATCCCGACCCGGCGGCACGGGCCGCACTGGTGGCCGAGGCAGCCGCGCGGCGGCAAACCCCGATGCTGGCGCTGTTCCCCGAGCAACCGATCCATGGCCATGGCGCCGTCAATGACTGGCGTTTCACCCGCGCCTTCGGTGCGTGTTTGCTGACGCTGGTCCAGGCTCCCGCGGCCGCGGCGCCACGCGGCCTTCGTCGCGCCCCTTGCGGGGGCGGCTGATCATCCCGCGTCGAGGGAGACGGTCTCTGGACGCGGTGAACTGCCGGCCACGTGGGTAGCCAGGGTGATCTCGCAGGCCACCAAAAGGCGAAGCCCCCTCAATTCTTCACGCCGAGCGAAGGATCCGCATCAGTGCCGTTACATGCTCTGGCGGCGTCTGCGGCACGATCCCATGCCCCAGGTTGAAGATGAACGGCCGCCCCCGCATGGCCGCCAGGATCGACCGCGCTTCCGCTTCCAACGCCGCCCCGCCAGCCACGAGGGCCAGCGGATCAAGATTGCCTTGCAGTGCCATGGTTGACGGCACAGCCTGTGCCGCCCAGCGCGGGTCCATCGCGGTATCGATGGCTGTCGCGTCCACGCCCGCCCGAGCGGTGTAGTCGGACAGCAACGGCCCGGCGAGGCGGGGAAAGCCGATGATGGGAACACCGGGGCAGCGCCGCCGCAACGTGCGCGTGATCGCGGCGGTCGGTTCGATGACCCAGCGCCGGAACTGGCCGGGGGACAGCATTCCGGCCCAGGAATCGAACAGCATCAGCGCTTCGGCTCCTGCCTCGGCCTGCGCGACGAGGTATTCAACCGTGGCATCCTGCAGGGTGCGGATCAGCCGGCCGAACAAGGCAGGGTCGGCATAGGCCAAGCCCCGGGCGGCCGCGAATTCCTTGCTGCCCCGTCCTTCCAGCATGTAGCAGGCCACCGTGAAACATCCACCGGCGAAACCGATCAGCGTCGTACGGGGCGCTTCCGCCGCCAGCCCGGCACGTACGCGCGAGACCGTTTCCAGGATCGGCGCGACACGGGACACCAGCTGCGCCGGATCGAGCGCGGCGATGGCGGCGGCATCGCGCAGCGGTTCCAGCAGCGGCCCTTCGCCTTCCGCGAAGCGCAGAGGCTGGCCGAGCGCCCAGGGCACCATCAGGATGTCCGAGAACAGGATCGCTCCGTCCATCCCATAGCGGCGGATCGGCTGAAGCGTCACCTCCGCTGCCAATTCGGGCGTGGTGCACAGGCTGATGAAGTCCCCGGCCTTGGCGCGCAAAGCCCGGTATTCCGGGAGATAGCGGCCGGCCTGGCGCATCAGCCAGGCGGGCGGTGGCCACACGGCCTCACCACCCAGCGCGCGCAAAAGGGGTTTGACCGGGCCGGGAGCAACGTTCGGTTCCATCTCAGTCCTTAAACAAGGAATAAGGATTCTTAGAAAGGTGAGGAGTGTAGTTGGGGCTGTGGATGTCGGGGACGCATCTCATCCCGCATCCGTCCACTGTTTCATCCCCAGCCCACGTCGTGCAACGATCCTGTACCGGACAGCATGATCAGCGGGTTATCCGCAGCCTGCACGGATACCGCCGGATTCCATCCCGTGTCCGGCATCCGATACCGTCCTTCGGGACTTGTCCACGCAGCCACATCCAGGCTTGGATTCCATCCCCGTCATCCACAGGAATTCACGTTATCCTCCCCACGATGCCCCACAGACAGACCAACCTCCACCTCGTATCGGACTCGACCGGGGAGACGCTCAATTCCATCGCCCGGGCGACCCTCGCGCGCTTCGAGAATCACCATGTGATCTATCATCGGTGGTCTCTGGTCCGATCGCGCCTCCAGCTCGACCGGGTGCTGGAAGGGATCGAGCATGAACCCGGCCCGGTCCTTTACACCCTGGTCGATTCCAGCCTGCGCCTGGCTCTGGAGGAAACCTGCGGGCGGCTTGGCGTGACTTGTGTGTCGCCGCTCGACCCCGTGATGGAACTCCTCCAGGGCGCGATCGGCGAACGGGCCAAGGAAAAGCGCGCCGCCCAGCATGTGATGGATGCGGACTATTTTCGCCGTATCGACGCCATGCACTACGTGCTGTCGCATGATGACGGGCAGGGCACGCAGGGCATGCGCAATGCCGATGTCGTATTGGTCGGCGTGTCCCGGTCCTCCAAGACGCCGACCTGCTTCTACCTCGCCAATCGCGGCATCAAGGCGGCCAACGTGCCGCTGGTGCCTGGCGCGGCGCTGCCCACCGCGCTCGAGGATCCGCCCTGCCCGGTGATCGGGCTGCATATCGACATGAATGCCCTGATCGACATCCGGCGCCATCGCTTGAAGATCATCGGAGCCTCGGGCGTGCGGCAAGACGCGACGGACTACATCGACCCGGAGGCGGTGAAGGCGGAAATCGTCGCCGCGCGCCGGCTATGCACGTCCCGCGGGTGGCCGGTGATCGACGTCACTCGGCGCAGCATCGAGGAAACGGCGGCGACTATCCTGCAACTGATGGATTCCTGGCATGCCCGGCGCAAGGATGCGGCGACGATTCAGGCCCCGGAAGACCCTGCCGCGAATGTGCTTGGTGCGCCGGCAGGGCCGGCATGACGGCGTTCCAGGCGCCCTCACCCCGTTTGGTGTTGGCGTCAGCCTCGTCAGCGCGGCGTTCGGTCATGCAGGCCGCCGGCCTGCGTTTCGAGGCCGTCGCGGCAGCGGTGGATGAAGACACCATCAAGCAATCTGCTCAGGCTGAGGGGATCCCTCCCGCGGATACCGCGCTGATGTTGGCAGACGCCAAGGCCGAGCGGATTGCCCGCCGGGACCCGGAGGCGCTGGTGATCGGCTGCGACCAGTTGCTGGTCTGCGAGGGTCGCTGGTTCGACAAGCCCGCCGACCTACCAGCGGCGCGCGATCATCTGGTGGCCTTGCGCGGGCGGAAGCATGAACTGGTCACCGCCATTGTCTGCCACAGGCACGGGCGGCGTGTCTGGCAGCATGTCACGGTGCCCAGCCTCACCATGCGCGCGGTGTCGGATGCGTTCATCGATGCCTATCTGGCTGCCGAAGGTGACGCGGCGACGCAATCGGTCGGGGCGTATCGGATCGAAGGCCTGGGTGTGCACCTGTTCAGCAAGGTCGAAGGTGAGCACGCCGCCATTCTGGGCGTGCCGTTGCTCGTGCTGCTGGCGTTTTTGCGACAGCACGGCGTTTTGTCGGAATAGTGGGTGGTTGGAAGATCGGTGAGGGGCTTTGCCCCTCTCCAAACCTCACCCCACCAAAGGCTTAGGGCGTGTCGTCAATTGATCCAGAGATGGAAGGTGACGGCATGAATGGCGGCGATGAAGTTGCGGTCGGTCTTGTCGTAGCGGGTGGCGATGGCGCGGAACTGTTTGAGTTTGGCGAAGA
>JALHQB010000010.1 GCA_022842185.1 Acetobacteraceae bacterium | reverse complement strand
GCAGCGTGAGCACGGCCGCGGCGGCGGCACGGGTTGAGCAAGGCAGCCGCGCGGCGCCGGTCAGTGCCGGGCGCGGCTCCCTGCCACCGCCGGTCCGCCGCACGCGCGCCACCACACCGGCCCGACGCTGACACCGCCTCTATCCGCGCGGCTGCGCGGCATGTGACTTGCTCCTTTCCCGAAGATGCGGCCCACGTGGTCGTCCGTGTGCGGCGGTTGCCCAGCGCATGGGCAGCCCCGACGGCGCCGCCGCTTCCGGAAAGGGCAATCCATGCGCCGTCGCAACCTTCTTCTTGCCGTCCCTGTCGGACTGGCCGCGCCCTCGGCGCTGCACGCTCAGGGCGCCTGGCCGAACAAGCCTGTACGAATCATCAATCCCTATGGGCCGGGCGGCACATCGGACATCGTCATCCGCTACCTCGCCGCCGGGCTTGAACGCGCCTTTGGCCAGCCCTTCATCATCGAGAACCGGCCCGGCGCGGGTGGCGCAGTCGGCACGGCGCAGGTCGCGGCCGCGGCGCCTGATGGCTACACGCTTCTCATCACCAATACCGGCCCGCTCGCCGTCGCGGTGAGCATGACTCCGGCCCCGAACTACGATCCCCAACGCTCCTTTGCCTACATCACGCTGTTCGGTGGCGCGCCGATCCTGTGCGCCGTGAAGGCGGACAGCCCGATCCGCAGCCTGGCCGACTACAAGACGGCCGCCGCCCGGGGGCGAGACGCCGTGTCCTTCGGGTCCTCCGGGATCGGTTCGGTCGGGCATTTGGCGGGCATGCTCTGGGCGCAGGAGGCCGGGGTCGAATTGCTGCACGTGCCCTTCCGCGGCGCCGCGGATGCTCAGCAATCCGTGCTGGGCGGCAACACCGTGTCGCTGTGGGACACGCTCGCCGCCCATGCCGGTGGCGTGCGCGGGGGGTCGATCCGCGGCTTGGCCATCACCAGTGAAACGCGCGCCGCGGTCGTGCCGGACGTGCCCAGCATCGTCGAGGCCGGATTCCCCGGCGCGGTCGCATCGAACTGGTTCCTGCTCGCCGGGCCGGCAGGCCTGTCGGCGGAGATCACCGGCCGGTTGCGCACGCATCTCGCGGCCGCCATGGCCGAGCCGACGGCGCGCGAGCGCTGGACAGCGAACGGGATCGTGTCCCTCGGCGACCCGTCGCCGGCCCAGATCGGCGCGTTCGTGGCGCGAGAAGCGGCGCGCTGGGCGCCGGTGGTGCGGGCTGCCGCGGCGGCGTGAGGTCGGGCGTCTTGGAGATGGGCTTCGCCCCTCTCCAGACAGGTCCGTCGCTGCGCCAAGTAACGGTTTCCAAAGGCCTTAAGCCTTTGGTGGGGTGGCTTGGAGGGGCAAAGCCCCTCCAACCTTCAGCGCCGCCCGAACCGGTCCAACCAATGCTGCGCGATATCCCTTCGCCGCGCCACCCAGACCGCATCGCCGGCCTTGGCGATGTGTTCAAGAATCTGCTCCAGCCCGCCGATCCGCGCCGGCCGCCCGATGGTGCGCAGATGTAGCCCGATCGACATCATCCGCCCGCCTTCCTGCATCAACCGGTCGAAGGCGGCGATGCAATAGCGGGAGAAATCCTCGGCGAAGACGAAGCCCTGGCCGGGGCGGAAGCGCATGTCGTTCGTGTCGAAGGCATAGGGCAGGATGACATGCGGTCGCCCGCCTGCGCCGGGGACCAGCCGCGGCAGGTCGTCATCATAGGCGTCCGAATCGTACAGGAACCCGCCATCTTCCAGAAGAAGCCGCCGCGTATTCGCCGATGGCGCGGATTTGGTGTGCCAGCCCACCGGGCGGCTTCCGGCGGCCTCGCCCAGCACCGCCACGGTCTTGGCGATGACGGCGCGCTCGGTTACCTCATCCATGTTGGCGTGCATTTCCCACCGCCAGCCATGGGCGCTTACTTCATGGCCGCGGGCGGCGGGGTCGGAGGCGAGCACCGGGGTCATCGCCACCGCCCTGCCGCAGGAATTGAACGTCGCCTTCATCCCATGGGCGTCGAAGGCGTCCAGCACGCGCCAGATCGCCACGCGCGACCCATAGGCGAAATGCGTCTCCATGCAGGGATCGGGCGCGCCTTGCACCAGCTGTCCCGTCTCGGGGCCGCTCTCGTTGCGCTCGTCACCGCTGCCGATCGACAGTTCGGCGCCTTCCTCGACATTCACGACGAAGGATACGGCGACGCGGGCGCCCCCGGGCCAGGCCGCATCGGGCGGCTTGCGGCCATAGCCGGCAAGGTCCCGGTCCGCAGGCGGCATCCCGCCCGGCAGCGCGCCCTCAGCCATAGGTCTTCAGGATCTCCTGCATGGCGGGGGCGAGGTCCGGCCGCTTCAGGGCGAATGCGACCTGGGCTTCCAGATACCCGGCCTTGTCGCCGCAATCGAAACGCTTGCCCTCATACCGCAGGCCGTGGAACGGCTGCGTGCCGATCAGCTTGGCCATGGCGTCGGTCAACTGGACCTCGCCGCCCGCGCCCTTTTCCAGCTTGGCCAGGAAGCCCATGACCTCCGGCATCAGCACATAGCGGCCGATGATCGTCAGGTTCGATGGCGCCTGATCGACCGGCGGCTTTTCGACCAACCCCTTCACCGACACCAGCCGGCCCTTGTCCTCGGCCACGTCCAGCACGCCATAGCGGTTGACGCGGTCCATCGGCACTTCCTCGATGGCGACGACGTTGCCCTCGGATTCCTTGTAGGCCGCCGCGAGCTGCGCTGTGCAGGAGACGTCGCACATCATCAGGTCGTCGGGCAGCAGGATGGCGAAGGGGTCATCGCCGACGAAGGACCGCGCACACCAGATTGCGTGGCCCAGGCCCATCGGCACCTGCTGGCGCACCGTCACGATCGAACCCGGCGTCATGGCCTGGGCGCGCAACGCCTCCAGCTCGGCGGTCTTGTGCCGTGCCTCCAGCGTGCGTTCCAGTTCGTAGGCGACGTCGAAATGCTCGACGATGGCGGTCTTGCCGCGGCCGGTGATGAAGCAGAACTGCTCGATCCCCGCCGCGCGGGCTTCCTCCACCGCGTATTGGATCAGCGGCTTGTCCACCACCGGCAGCATTTCCTTGGCCATCGCCTTGGTGGCGGGCAGGAAGCGGGTCCCGAGGCCCGCGACAGGCAGCACGGCTTTCTTGAGTGGCTTGATTGGCACGGCAGGCGAATCCCCGATCCAGTCTCGTGTGGTTCTAGCAAAGCATGTACCTTGGACGCGAGTAAGGCGCTTCGAGTCCAATTGAAGGACCGGCACCGGCCCGCAGCCCCACCCGGCCACCCATCCGGGATACGCTGTCGGGTGGCCGGGTGGGGCCGCGGCCCGGTGCCGGCGCTGCAAATGCGCCTTTCGGCCGTTTGCAAGCAGCCTCGTACATCCCAACGCAACGGGCGGGAGGCGGGACGGTTGCGTGGCGTGGCACGCAGGCCGCACCGCGCTGGAGCCTGTCGCATGATCCATGTCCATCCCCTGAATCGCCTGTCGATCGCGGCGCTGGGCCTGCATGGCGCCGACCAGCTGGCGATGGCGGCACTGCCGCTGACGGCGGTCCTCGCGCTCGGCGCCGGGCCGGGGCTGGTCGGCGCGTTGCTGGCGGCCCAGGCGTTGGCATGGCTCGTCTTCTCGCTGCCGGCGGGGCTGTTGGTGGATCGCTTCTCCCGCGCCCGGCTGGTCAGCGTGGCGACCCTAGCAGCGGCGGCGGGAGCGGCTTGCGCGCTTCCGGCGGCGATCGGCGGCTGGGCGGCGCTGCTCGGCCTGGCAACCTTCATCGCCGCCTGCGGGACTGTTCTGTTCGTTCTGGCGGCCGGCAGCCTGGTGCCTGAATTCGTATCGCGCGACGCCCTCGCCTCGGGCAATGCGCGGCTGGAAGTGGCGCGCGCCGCGGCAAGCCTCGCCGCGCCGCCGCTGGCCGGGGTGCTGGCGGGGTGGAGCATGCCGGTGATGGCCTATGGCCTGGCCGTCCTGGCGGCGCTGTTTGCCTTCGAGGCGGCGCGGCGCCTGCCGCGCGGTGCTGCGCCGGTGGTCGCCGCCCGCCCGCTGATCCGCGCCCAACTGGCTGAAGGCGCGCGATTCGTCCTGCGCCAGCCGTTGCTGCGCGGCATCTTCGGCTGCGCCCTGGCCTGGAACTTCGCCTTCTTTGCCTTGCTGGCGGCGATCGTGCCCTTCGCGCTGGGTCCGCTGGGGCTGGACCCGGCCCGGCTGGGCCTGGCGCAGGCGGGGTATGGCGCGGGGATGATCGCCGGGGCGGCCCTCGCGGCCGGGGTGCAGCAGCATTTCGGACCGAATGCGGTGCTGGTCGCCGGGCCGGGGCTTTCGGTCGCGGCGCCGATACTGCTGCTGGCTGCGCCGGCCGGGGGCGTGGTGCTGCCCTTCGTGGCGCTCTTCCTGGTCGGCTTCGGGCCGATGATGTGGCTGATCTGCCAGACCGGCATCCGCCAGATCGTGACACCCCCGGCGATGCTGGGGCGGGTGGGGGCGGTGTTGCAGGTCGCGATCTATGGCGTCCGGCCGATCGGGGCACTGGCCGGTGGCGCGCTGGCGGCGGCGTCCGGGCCGGCCGCGGGGCTCTGGCTGGCGGCGGCGGGTTTCGCAGCGTCGGTGCTAGTGGTGCTGGTGTCGGCGCTGGTGCGGCTGCGGCGGTTGCCAGCCGGGGTTGCGGCGTGAGGTCGGCAAGGAATTGGGAAGGGGGGCGCGGCCGCTGTTGGAGGGGGTCTGCTCAATAGGCGCGAAGAATGGAGGGGCGCTGCCCCTCCAAACCACCCCGCCAGGGACCAACGGGTCCCTGGACCGCGGGACTTTGGCGCTTGCCGCGCAGCGGGGTCCTTACCCGGTCAAATGCGAAGAAGGGGGCATTGAGCTTGGCAGCGACCGACGGCGTTGAGCACCAAAACCAAGGTTTCCAAAGGTGCCTTGATCATTGCCAGAGCCAGCTCATCAGAAGGCCACCCTTGTTCCAAAGGCGGTTCAGGCCGCGATCCAAGCCGAGGCCGTGCACGCCGACATGGCGGTCATACAAAGTCCCATAGTCACCGACCTGCCGCACGACCTGGAAGGCCCAGTCGTCCCGGATGCCGAAGCCGGCGCCGACATTCTCGCTCAGACCGAGGAAGCGGCGGATCTCCGGGTCGGCGGTGCTGGCGCGCGTCGCCTCCACATTCTGCTGCGTCAGGCCGAATTCCTCGGCCTGGATCAGCGCGAAGATCGTCCAGCGCACCAGCGTCGCCCATTCCGCATCGCCGTTGCGGACCAGCGCACCCTGCGGTTCCTTCGCGATCAGGTCCGGCAGCAGCAGGAAGTCGTTGGGGTTGGGTGCGGACAAGCGATTGGCGCTGAGGCTGATCATGTCGTTGCTGATCGCATCGCAGCGCCCCGCGAGGAACGCCGTGATCACGCTGGGCTGCGTGTCGAAGGCGATGGTGGTCAGGCGAATGCCCGCGCGCTGCGCGAAATCCGCCAGGTTGCGCTCGATGACGCTGCCCTGGGTGGCGCAGACCGTCGCGCCATCCAGTTCAGCGGCCCGCGCCACGTTCAGGCTGCGCCGCACCAGGAAGCCCTGGCCGGTATAGAAATACGGCACCACCTGGTTGAGCCCGAGCGTCGCGTCACGCGTCAGCGTCAGTGCGGTGATGTAGACCAGCACATCGACCTCACCACTTTGCAGCGCGGTGAAGCGGCTCTGCGCGGTCAACGGCACGAAGCGCACCTTCTCGGCGTCGCCCAGCGCGGCGGCGGCGATGGCGCGGCAGATGTCGGCATGCAGCCCGACCCAGCGGCCGCGTGAATCAGGGCGCGCCATGCCGGCCACGCCGCTGGTCACGCCGCAGCGGACGGCGCCGTTCTGGCGCACCGCATCGAAGGTCGCGCCCGCGAAGGCGGGGGCGGCCAAGGACATCAGGCCGGCGAGCAGGCCGGCGAACAGGGTCTTGTGCATCATGCCGCGGGTTCCATCGCCAGAAGGTCCGCGCGGTTGGCGGCGAATGCCTCGACCGCGGCGACAAAGCGGTCCAGATCGGCGTCGCTGACCGGCAGGCTCAGCGCCACCATGCCGCGCCGGGCGAGGTAGATGCCGGCCTCCATCATGTCGAAGAAGAACAACTCACGCAGCTGTTCCTCGCGCGGTATGGCCACCCAGGGCTGGTCGGGCAGCGGCGTGCGGAACTGTACCGTCAGCATCGACCCCAGGCCGGTGAAGCCCATCGCTACGCCCTTGGCCGCGCAGACGGCGTTCAGCCGCGCGCGCAGCGCCTCGCCGCGCTGGTAGTGGGCCTCGGCGATCTCGGCGGTGAAGATCTCGCCCATCGCCACGCCGCCGGCCGACATGGACAGCACGTTGTTGTTGAAGGTGCCGGCGTGGCTGAGCTTGCCGCCGAACTGCGCCATGATGTCGGCGCGCCCGCCGAAGGCACCGAAGGACATGCCACCGGCGATGTATTTGCCCAGCGTCGTCATATCGGGCGTGATGCCGAGCCGCGCCTGCATCCCGCCGCCGGAGTGGCGGCTGGTCATCACCTCATCGAAGATCAGCACCGCGCCGGTTTCGGTCGCGAGGTCGCGCAGCGCCGAGAGGAATTCCGGCCGCGCCGGCAGGCAGCCGCCCGAACCCTGCATCGGTTCCACGATGATCGCGGCGAGGTCGGCGGCGTTGGCGCGGGCAACCGTCGTCGCGCTCTCGATGTCGTTGTAATCCGCCATCGCGAAGGGCAGCGGCAGGGTGGCCGGGCTGGACCCCACCACCGGGAAGGTCAGCACGCCGCCGTGATACCCACCGCGGAAGGCCATGATGGTGCCGCGGCCGGTGAAGGCGCGCGCCGCCGTCAGGGCCATCAGATTGCCTTCGGTGCCGCTGTTGGTGAAGCGCACGCGGTCGATCGACGGGAAGCGCCCGCAGATGATGCGCGCCAGCTTCTCCTCACCCGGCCCGACCGAGGCGAAGTTGATGCCCCGGCGCAGCACGTCATGCAGCACGGCATGGATGCGCGGTTCGGAATGGCCGAACAGCCCGGCGGTGTATTCGCCGCACAGATCCAGATAGGCGTGGTCGTCGATGTCCCACAGCCGGCAATCCTCCCCGCGCGCCATGGCGGTGGGGAAGGGGCCATAGGCGATGACGGTGCGGGTGTTGCCGCCGCCCAGCACCTCCAGCGCCTGCTCGTGCAGCGCGGCGCTGCGCGGGCGGGCGGCGGCATAGGCGGTGCGCGCGGCCTCGACCGCGCCGGGCAGGTCCAGGCTGTTGCGCTTGATGTCGCGGGCGGCGCTCATGGGCGTTTCTCCCTAGATCGGTGATGGCCATCCCGCCGCTGGTCGCGGCGGGATGGATGGGCGTTCAGATAAACGTCAGCAGCCGGCGCGGATTGCCGACCATGACGGCGTCGATCTCGGCCTCGGTCCAGCCGCGTTTGCGCATATGCGGCAGCACCTTCTTCTGGATGTGGGCATAGCCATGCCCGCCCCATTCGCTGAACTGGATGGTGTGGCAGATGTCGTGGCTGATCACGATCTGATCCAGATGCCCGCGGTCGATGGCGCGGCGGATGGTGCGCAGCCGCATCCCGTCATTGGGCATGTCGATGTCGGAATGGGCGTAGTAGGTGTTCTCCTGCCCGAACAGGTCCCATTCCAGGATCACGCCCGCATCGGCCAGGCGGAACAGCCGGTCATCGTCGAAGATGGTGCGGTCGATGTGGTCGATGATGGTGCGCGACAGGTCGGCGCCGTGCTCCTTCAAGAACTCCACCAGCATCCACGGATGGTCTTCATGCCGCGCCGGGTGGATGGTCAGTGACGCACCGGTTTCCTGCTGCGCGATGACAGCCCCCGCGAGGACGCGCTTTTCAAGGTCGGTCCACGGCCATTCGCAGCCGATCTCACCCACGATGCCGGCGCGCACATCGGTGCCCCAGGCACCCTGCTGCACCTGGTCGATCATCTCCTTGGCGAAGCTGTCGATGCTGCGGCTGTGGTTGGCCGGGTCCTGGTACGAATGGACGTAGTGCCCGCAGCCCATGACGATATGCGCGCCGGTGTCCCGCGCGACCTGGGCCAGGCCCTCCGGGTCCGGTTCCAGTCCGCCGATGGTCAGTTCCACCACCGTCTTGCCGCCGGCATCCACCATTTCCTGCGTGGCGCGGGTGGCGACGGCGCGGTCCTTCTGGGTGGTGTTGCGGATGTCCGAGACATGGCTGTTCAGCAGGTCCCAATACTGCCCGTGATCGGGTCCGCTGCTGACCGGCTGGCGCTTGTCGGGGTGGGTGATGTTCCAGATCAGGTGTTCATGCATGAGCGTCGGGCCGAGCTCGGCCGGATCGACCAGCCCCAGCACGGTCTGGGCCTTGCCGCGCATGTCGTCTCGCGTGAGTCGCATTCTCGTCTGTCTCCTCGTCGTCGATACTGTGCAGCGCCAGGTGTCAGCCCCAGCGCACATTCCACGGATAGCTGGACGCGCTTTTCAGGAAGCCGGTCAGCCCGGCGCGATAGGCGGTGCGGATGAAGTACCGCCCCAGCGGCACCACCGGCACTTCGCGGAAGGATTCCTGCTGGATCTCTTCCGCCAGCCGCGCCTGGCCTGCCTCATCGGGGGCGAGCAGCCATTGGCCGGCCAGTTCCTCGACACGGGGGTTGCTGTACCAGCCGAACCAGCCGCGATCGCCCTGGCCGCGCAGGATGGGGGTGATGGCAGGGTTCTGGATCGATGGGCTGGGCCACCAGGTGTGGAAGATGCTCCAGCCGCCGCGATCGACCGGTTCCTTGCTGGCGCGCCGCTGCACCACCGAACCCCAATCGGTATCGACCAGCTCCACATTCATATCGAGCCGCTTCAACAGATCGGCCGTGACATAGCCAAAGGGCGCGATGCTGGGCAGGTCGGACGGATTGATGACCACCACCTTCTCACCGCGATACCCGCCATCGCGCAGCATCTGCTTGGCGCGCGCGAGGTCGGGCGGGTTGCCGCGCGTCTCTGCCGGCTGGGTTTCCCGGCCATAGGGGGTGCCGCAGGGCCACATGGAATGGCACTCGGTGAAAATTTCCGGGTCGTTGCCGGTGATGGCGCGCAGGTAGTCATCCTGGTTGGCGGCATACAGGATGGCGCGGCGCACCGCGGCCTTGTCGAAGGGCGCGTGCAGTTGGTTGAAGCGCAGCGTGCCGATGTATCCGGCCGGATCGTTGACCGCCACGCGCACGTCACGATGGCGGCGCAGCAGCGGCGACAGGTCCGGGTTCACCTGGTCCCACCAATCGACCTCGCCAGCCTGCAAGGCGGCGGCCGCGGTCGCGCTGTCGGGCATGACATGCCATTCGATGCGCTCGAAATGCGCGACTTTGCCGCCGGTGGTGTTCTGGGCCGGTTCGGCCCGCGGCACGTATCGGTCAAACTTCGCGTATCCCACGCGGCTGCCTGAGACGAATTCATCCTTCAGGAAGCGGTATGGGCCTGAACCCACCATCTCCGTCACCTGGCGGAACGGGTCGGTCCGCGCGAGGCGTTCGGGCATCATCAGCGGCATGTTCGAGGCGGTCTTGCCGATGGCCTGCAGCAGCAGCGGGAAGGGGCTGCGCAGGCGGATGCGCAGCGTGCGGTCATCCGCCGTGCCCCATTCCGTGACGACGGCCGCAAGGGATTGACCGAACACGTCGCGCTTGGCCCAGCGTTCCAGGCTGGCGGTGCAGTCGCGTGCCAGCACGCGTTCGCCATCATGCCAGAACAGGCCGTCGCGCAGCCGGATGGTCCAGGTCAGCCCGTCATCGGACAGCGTGTGGCCTTCGGCCATCTGCGGCTGGATGCGCCCGGCATCGTCGGTGCCGTACAGCGTGTCGAACACGGTGTAGCCATGCAGGGACGTGACCGCGGCCGTGGTCCAGATGGGATCGAGCGCCGTGAGGTTTGCCTGCGGAACGAAGCGGAGCACGCGCGGGTCCCTGCGCTGTGCCCGCGCAGGGGCGCTGCCGGCTGCGACAAGGCCGGCGGTGGTGGCGATGAAATGGCGCCGTTCCATGCGGAGGTCTCCTTGCTCTGTCGTTGATGTCAGGCGTGCGGCGCGACCTGGTCCGTGACGGCGCCGCTCACGGGCTGGCGGTCCAGCGGTGGGGCGGCACGACGACGGACATTGGCTGCCTCCGGTCGGATCATCTTGTCGCTTGGGCTCAGCCGGCCAGCCCCCATAGGATGACGCGCACGGCCCGACTGAGATTCCAACGACAAGAGAAATGTGATCACACTATGACCAAAAGCGCCATGGCCTTTCTGCCTTCCTCGGAAGAGAACGGGCTTGCCCTCGACGAAATGGCCTATCGGCGGCTGCGCCGGGCGTTGGTGACGGGCACGATGCTGCCAGGCGACCGGTTGTCCATCCGCGGCGTCGCGGCGGCGCTCGGCGTGAGTGCCATGCCGGCCCGGACGGCACTGCGGCGCCTGGCGGCGGAACAGGCGGTGGATCTGCTGCCGTCAGGCACCGCCGTGGTGCCACGCCTGACGCGCGCGGGCTTTGCCGAGTTGAGTGCCATCCGCGCGGAATTGGAGCCGCTCGCCGTGCGCCGGGCGGCGCCGCACCTGACGGAGGCCGACTTTGCCGCCCTTGCCGCATTGGTGTCCGCGCATGACGCGGCTCGGGAGACGAGCGAGGCGGAAATCATCCAGGCAGCGGACCGGGATTTTCTCTTCCTCATCTACCGCGCCGCACAGGCCCCGCTGCTGCTTGGGCTGATTGAGACGCTGTGGCTGCGCCGTGGGCCACTCTTCGGGGCCATGCGCGGCCAAAGGGGTATTCTGGGTGGCATGCGACACCGGCATGGCGAGATCCTGGAGGCGCTGCGAGCGCGTGACGCTGAGCCTGCCGCGGCACTCCTCCGCAGTGAGATCGAGGAGGCGACGCGATTCATCCAGTCGGCGGTGCGCTTCGAGGGTGACGACACGGCGGCGGAGCGACTGGCGGCGATCGGCCGTTCGGGCGCGTAGCCGCGCGCGGCGACGAACCGGACGCGCCCTTAACCTTGGGCGTACGCGAAGAGGCGGCGACAGGGGTGATCGGCGGACGTCAGGATTTTCGGCCCAGCTTCAAGTGCGAAGCCCGCTGGTACTTGCCTGCCGAGGGTTCCGGATCAGCATCGCGTAGTTCAACGCCCCCGCAAATGTTACCCAGGCAAGATAGGGAACAAGCATCCAGGCGGCGCCTGCATGGTGCGCTGAAAACGCCCAGATCAATGCGGCGATGGACAACCAGAGCAGAACGAGTTCGAACAGTGCGAGGTCGATCCGCCTCATGCCGAAGAAGATGGCAGACCAGCCGGCGTTCAGAATGAGCTGGATGGCATAGAGAACGAAAGCCATCGCGGCACCGCCAAAGCCGACCGCGCGCCACACCAGCCAGCCGGATACCGCGACAAGCACATAGAAGACCGACCACGCCGGCGCGAACAGCCAGTTCGGCGGGCACCAGGCGGGCTTTTGCAGCGCGGCGTACCATGGGCCCGGTCGGAAAAATGCTCCGGAACTCGCCGTGGCGAACACCGCGGCGAAGAAGCCGAAGAGGGCGAGGATATCCATCACGGTCTTCTCACCAGCGCGCGGTTGGCCATTGCGAAAGTGCGGTGGGTACCGCGGCTGGTGGGTACCTTACGGTGCCCGCTGCGTCTGGAGGAAGGCCAGCAGATCATTCAACTGCGTCGGATTGCGCAGGCCGGGATACGACATGATGCCGCGCGGAGCGACAGCTTTGGGATCGGCAATGTAGGCGCGCAGATTGTCCACCGTCCAAACGTGGCTGGCGGCGCCGAGTTCACGCATGTTCGCTGAATAGCGGAAGCCTTCGATGGACGCCGCAGGGCGTCCGACGATGCCGTACAGGTTCGGACCGACACCGTTGCGACCACCCTGGTCGATGGTGTGGCAGGCCCGGCATTGGTTGAAGACCCGGCGGCCAGCTTCCGCATCGCCGGCATCCTGCGCGTGAGCCGTGGCGAACAGGCTTGGGGCAAGACCGAAGACGGCGGCCAGAAAGACATTTCGCATGAGATGCGGACTCCGTTTGGCTATGGAGGAAAGCTGTTCAGAGGGATGAGCGCCGTGGCCGATTTCATTCAATCCGGACGGGTGGCCGACCTGGTCATCCTGTGCCTGGTGCTGGAGGCGTTGGCGCTCGGTTTTCATCGGTGGCGCACGGGACGAGGGCTCACGGGGAGTGCGATCGCCACGCTGATCCTGCCTGGCATGATGCTGGCGCTCGCCCTGCGTGCCGCGCTGACGGGCGCGCCGTGGATATGGGTTGGGATCTCGCTCGGCGCGGCACTGCTTGCTCATCTGGCGGACCTCCGTCGGCGTATCAGCACGTCTCACTGACACGCATGTTTCCCCCGGTCTGAAAGAGTCTTGGCAGGTCGGGCCGAATGTCAACTCCACCGCCCGCGAGTGTCATAGATAATTGACATGTTCGGCTGTTTGCGGCTCGATACGTCTGGAAGGGATATGCCCCGGACGCGGCGTGCCCACCGGGGCGCACAGCAGGAGGACGGTCGGCATGAGCAGGAGCGGCTATCGCACCGCCTATGAATCCCTCAAATCGGCGCTGGAGGAGGCCACGGCGTCGCGGCAGGCCGAAGCGCTCGACCAGGCGCATGCCGAGCTCGATGCCTTCGTCGCATCCATCGCGGTGGACGAACGAAAATTGAGGTCGATCGCCGCCGATAGCCAGGTCTGCGCGGCGGAGATCCGCTCTCACGCCGATGCGATGGGTCTGCCCCGTTGCGTGCTCGATCCGGTCCACGACGCCAGCTTCGCGCGGATCTGGCTGGCCAGCCTGCCCGATACCCAGATCACGATGCTGCGGCGCGTCTTGGCCGATGAGGTCCAGCGGCGCGGTGTTGCTGCCCCGGCCGCTTTTGTTGCCGACCGATCCTTCGCCTTGTCCGTGTAGTGTCCAGATGACATGACAGATGCCGGGTTGATGGACTGGACGCGAACGCCGGGCGAGGTCCGCCCCCGGATGCGCGTGCTTCTGGCCCAGCCGCGTGGATTCTGCGCCGGGGTACAGCGTGCCATTGCCATCGTCGAACGCGCGATCGACCGACATGGCCCCGGCGTGCATGTCCGCCATGAGATCGTGCACAATCGCCACGTCGTGGAATCCCTTGCGGATCGCGGCGCCGTCTTCGTCGAAGAACTGGACGCGGTGCCAGATGGCGCCGTCACCATCTTCAGCGCCCATGGCGTGCCCCGCCGTGTCGAGCAGGAGGCTGCACGCCGCCGCCTGCCCGTGATCGACGCAACCTGCCCGCTGGTGTCCCGCGTCCATGTTGAAGGGCGCCGCTATGCCGCAGACGGACGCGTGGTGCTGTTGATTGGCCATCCGGGGCATCCGGAGGTCATCGGTTCTCTTGGCCAGATCGAAGGGCGCGTGCTTGTCGTGTCCGATGCCGGCGATGTCGCGAAGCTCGACCTGCCGCGCGACACGCCGATTGCTTTCGTGACGCAAACGACGCTTTCGGTGGACGATACGCGCGCTGCCATCGCGGCCATCCACGAACGCTTTTCCGATGTGGTCGGCCCCGGCACGAACGACATCTGCTATGCAACGCAGAACCGTCAGGCGGCGCTGCGCACGCTTGCCGCCGAGGTGGATGTGTTGCTCGTGGTGGGGGCGGCGAACAGCTCCAACTCGAACAGGCTGCGCGAGATCGGCCTGGATTGCGGCGTGCAGACGCATTTGATCCCCGATGCCACGGCGCTGCGACCCGAATGGTTCGAGGGCGCGGCGACGGTTGGCATCACCGCCGGCGCCTCGGCCCCGGAAGCCCTCGTTCAGGGTGTGGTGAACGCCTTGTCGGCCTGGGCCGATATCGCGGTCGAGGAGCAGGCGGGGATTGTCGAGACCGTCCGCTTCCGGCTGCCCGCCGCCGTGCTCTGACGCGCTGCTGGGTTCAGCAGAAGATATCGGCCGGCGCATCACGCCGCAGGCTATCGCCCAGGGCCTGTCCCAGCGCCGCTGCATCCGCCTGACGACCTTCGATATGACGACGCAGCAGGAAGCTGCCATCGGCGCGTGCCAGCAGGCCGGTCAGCGCAAGCCGGCCGCCCGTCAGTGCGTGGGCACGGCCGCCGATCGGCGTGCGGCAGGATCCGTCCAGCGCCGCCAGCAGCGCACGCTCCGCCTGTGATACCGCGCGCGCCTCGGGGTCCTCGATTGCGGCGAGCAATTCACGCAAGGCCCAGTCATCCTCGCGGACAGTGATGCCGACGATCCCTTGGCAGGCGGCCGGCAGCATCGCCGATTCCTCCAGAACGATGTCGGCTTCATGCGCGAGGCCGAGGCGCTTCAGACCCGCGAAGGCCAGTAGTGTCGCCGCCGCGATCCCGTCATGAATCTTCGCCAACCGCGTCTGCACATTGCCGCGGATGATCGTGGTCCGCAGGTCGGGCCGCGCGTGCAGCAGCTGCGACTGGCGCCGCACCGATGCCGTGGCGATGACCGATCCATAGGGCAGGCAATCGAATGGATGGGCCGGATCGCAGGACGCTTCGATGCCAGGCCCGAGGATGATGGCGTCGCGCGGATCTTCCCGCTTCAGCGTGCAGGCCAGCGCGATGCCCGGGGGCAAGGCGGTCTCGAGATCCTTCAAGGAATGCACGGCGAAGTCGATCCGGCGATCGAGCAGCGCCTCGTGGATTTCCTTGGCGAAAAGACCCTTGCCGCCGATCTCGGCCAAAGGCCGGTCCTGGATGCGGTCGCCGGTGGTCAGGATGGTATGTTCCTGAAAGGCCTTGGCATCGCGCAGCACGGGGCAGAAGCGTGTGATCAGGCCAAGGAAGTCGCGCGTCTGCCACAGCGCCAGCGGCGAGCCGCGCGTGCCGATGCGCAGCGGCAGGCTGGGATGATGGGGCCGCACCATCGCGCCATCGACCGGGGTGCGCATCGGGCGCGCTGTCGCAGCCGCGTTGTGGCCGACACCGGCAGGAAAGGCGATCATCCGGTTGCTCCCGCATGCATGGTGGCGCTCCCTCAGGCCTTGGCCAGGCCGAACAGGTGCGCGAGGTCCTTGAAGAAGATGCGCAGATGCGCGAGCGGATCGCGCCGTTCGAGTTGCTTGTTCATGTAGGACTGCCAGGTGAGGCGCTGGACATCCGCGTCCTGGCAGATCGACACGAAGCGTTCACGCCGGCGGTCCGAGGCGTACCAGAAATACTGCATGATCCCGAGGATCCAGAACACGCGGCCATGCAGCCGCATGAAGCGGCGGCGTGCCGTCCGCAACACCCGCGCATCGCCGGTCTTGCAGAAGGCGTCAGCGGCTTCGGCCACCAGCCGCCCGCACAGCATGGCGTAGTAGATACCCTCGCCGGAGGCCGGGGCAACGACGCCCGCGGCATCGCCGGCGAGGATGACGTCGCGCCCATTGTCCCAGCGGCGCAGCGGCTTCAAAGGGATGGGCGCGCCTTCGCGTCGGACGGTCTCCATCTGGTCCAGGCCGGTCGCGCTGCGCAGTTCGGCGACCGAACCGCGCAGGGAAAAGCCCTTGTGGGCGCTGCCAGTCCCGACGCTGATCGTGTCGCCATGGGGGAAGACCCAGGCATAGAAATCGGGCGAGAGCTTGCCTTGATAGTAGATATCGCAGCGCTGGCCGTCGTAGCGGGCGGAGTCCTCGCGCGGCGCGCGCAGGATCTCGTGGTAGGCGAAGACACAGGGCACGCGTTCGGCGCCCTTGACCTCCTGCCGGCCGACGGCCCCGCGGGCGCCATCCGCCCCGATCACGCAGCGGGCGCGCACCTGGACAAGTGGCGCATCATCCGGCGCGCCCTTGGGCCGATAGGCAACGATGGCCGTCCCGTCGGTATCGCGCAGGATGCGCTCGAAATTGCCGGTCCGGCGTTGCGCACCATGGGCCACGGCGCGGTCACGCAGCCATTCATCGAAGATATCCCGGTCCACCATGCCGACATAGCCGCCTGCGTCGATCGGCATGTCCACCGCACGGGCGGATGGCGCAACCATGCGGGCGGAGGTGATGCGCGCGACGATCAGTTCGGCGGGGATGTCGAAATCACGGATCAGCCGTGGCGGGATGGCGCCGCCACACGGCTTGATGCGCCCGGCCTTGTCGAGCAGCAGAACCGAGCGGCCTTGGCGCGCCAGATCATCGGCCGCAGTCGCACCGGCGGGGCCACCGCCGACAACGACCACGTCGAAGGATTCGAGGGCGTGGTCCATGCCGTGTCTCCTCACCGACCGGGGATGGCAGTGTGCAGGCCGGCCATGTCGGGCTCGCCAACCACGCCGATGCGCTGCGCCATGGCGGCGGCGGCCAGGAAAACGAATGCATTGACGAGGAACACGGTCGTGTAGCCGCCCTGCACGCCGCCTGCGACGAGCCGCCCGACATCGAGAAGGATGGTTCCCGCCAGCCCACCAAGGCCAAACGCCACAGCCTGTGCCGCGCCGAACATGCCCATGCGGACACCGTCGCGCCCCGTGGCGCCGCGCGCGGCGAGCTGCATCATCGCGGCGATGGCCGCCGCGGCGAAGATGCCGTTGGCGAGGCCCAGCGCCCCATAAAGCAGTGGCAGCGAGGCGGCCGTGGCGAACAGGCCTGCAACGCTGAGCAGCAGCAGCACCGCCGCCGCCGCGCCGCACCCCAGCTGAATCCACGTCCGCAATGCCGAAAGCCGTCCCTGGGTGAAGCGGCCGATCCCCGCCAGCAGCACCATGCCGACCAGCACGCCGCCATGCTGGACCGAGGCGAGTTGCGTGGTCTCCCCGAGCGTCATGCCAAACACGCTGCCGGCAAAGGGTTCCAGCACCAGGTCCTGCGCGCTGTAGCCCAGCATCGCGACGAAGACGAACAGGGTGAAGTGGCGTGCTTCCGATTCGGCCCAGACCTGGGCGAAGGCATCGCGAAAGGCGCCGTTTGGCTGCGGTCGCGAATCGATGGCCTGTGGCGCGCGCCCCTCGATGCCCAGCACGGCGACCAGCGCAAGCACGAAGGCCAACGCCGCGACGCAGGCCGTCACCGCCAGCAGGCGGCCAGGCGAATAGGGATCAAGCGCACGACCGGCGATCGCGGTCGTCAACACGAAGCCCGCAATCATCATGATCCAGACGATCGAGGCGGCGGCCGCCTTCCGCGCCGGTGCGACTCGCGCCGCGAGCAGCACGAGCAAAGCCGTACCCGCGGCGCTGACGCCCGCGCCCACCAGCAGAAAGGCTGGTATCGCCAGGGCGATCGCCGGCAGCAGCGGCCCGTCCATCATGCTGGTCGCCATGGCGGCGAGGACAGCGCCGAGGCACAGCGTCGCCATGCCGCCGATGATCCAGGGTGTGCGCCGGCCGCCCACATCGGACCCATGGCCCATGCGGGGCCGCAGCATCTGCATCGCGTAGTACAGCGCCACGAGACAGCCCGACAGCGTCGCCGGCAGCGCGAATTCCACCACCATCAACCGGTTCAGCACGCTGGTCGTGAGCACCACCACGGCACCGAGCGCGGTCTGCACCAGGCCCAGCCGGACGATGCTGAACCAGCCAAAGGTGACTTGCGACGTCACGGCAGGCCTCGCAGCGCGGCCGCGCTGACCATCATGCCCAGCACATAAAGGCTGACGCCCGTGCCGTTGTACCACGGTGCCAGCCCGCGCGGGTCGCGCAGCAGCCGCCGCATGCAGACCAGCTGCACCAACAGCGACATCCCGATGATCGCGCCATGCCATGGCGCTCCCCAGGCCAGCAGCAGCGTCGCCACGCCCAGTTGCGGAACCGCCATCACGAGGCAGGCCACCTGCGCCGCGCGTTCCGGACCGAGGCGGACGGGCAATGACATGATGCCAAAGCGGCGATCGCCCTCGATCGCCTTGAAGTCGTTCAGCGTCATGATGCCATGCGCGCCGACCCCATACAGGAAGGCGACCAGCACCAGCCGTGCATCCGGCGCGCCGCCCGACAGCACCGCCGCCGCCGTGATCCAGGGCAGCGTCTCATAGGACAGCGCGCAGGCGGCGCTCCCGGTCCAGCCGTCGCGCTTCAATCGCAACGGTGGCGCGCTGTAGGCCCAGGCGAGCGCCACGCCGAGCAGGGTTCCGGCAAAGCCCCAGGGACCAAGCAGCCACCCGACGCCGATCGACAGCCCCGTCCAGCCGATCGCGATCCAAAGGCCGGATCGGCCTGGCATGCGGCCGGACGGGATCGGGCGCTGCGGCTCATTCACCGCATCCACATGGCGGTCGAACCAGTCATTCACCGCCTGGCTCATGCCGCATACGATCGGGCCGGACAGCACGATGCCCAGCAAGGCCAAGGGCCATGCCTGCGACAGCGCGGCGCCCGAGGCGACCACGCCGCAGGCAAAAGCCCACATCGGTGGGAACCAGGTGATCGGCTTCAGGAGTTCCAGCACGGCGGAGGCCGCCGGCCAGGACGAGGATGAGGATGAGGAAGCAGGCGCAGCCGGTGACGGTGTCGGGCGCGCCATGCGATGCCTATCCTGGGTTCTTCGGGTCGGCGTCGAAATCGCCGAGGCCGAACCGGTGCAGTTTCACGTAGAGGCTCTGGCGGCTGAGACCGAGCATCTCCGCGGCCGAGGCGCGGTTGTCGCCGGTGATGTCGAGCGCGGCCTCGATGCACAGGCGCTCGATGGCGTCGGCGGCTTCGCGCACCAGGTCCTTGAGGGGGACGCGGCCGATCAACTCGGTCAGTTCCTGCACGGAGCGGCCGGGCACGGCGGCACCATTCGGCACCGGCCGCAACCGTGCGCTGACGTCCCGGATGGCGAAGCCGTAATGACGCTTGCCGCCTTCCATGACGGAGACGGCGGAGATCTCGACATCCAAGGCGGTGCCGAGTCGGCCGCGCAGTGACGTCGCATACAGCCGCACCGAACCGCGGTTCCGCAGGTTGCTCAGCAACACGTCTGCCTCGAGTCCCTGCCGGCCAAGCCAGCGGTCCAGCGACTCGCCGCGAACCTGCTCCTCCGCGGTCATCTGCGCCATGTCGAGGAAGGCGGCATTGGCCGTCAGGATCACCCCGTCCGAATCGGTGACGACCAGCGCATCAGGCGCGTTTTCGGCCAGGCGCAGCAGATTGCGCCTGCCGTCCGGCATGCTGGCCGCGTGGCTGTCCGGCAGTCCCGGTGACAGCCGCAGGAGGAACACCAGGCCACTGTCGTGGCGCAGCGCGGTGCCGGTGACGCGGAGCTGCGAGTCGCCCTCGGCCAGTCGCGCGTCGATCTCCTCGGCCCGGCCCAGGCTGCGCAGCGATGCCAGCATGGACTGCACGCCGTCACGGCTGTCGATGGCAAAGGGCTCGGTGGCCGGCCGGCCCACCAGGCGGCGTGCCGCGGCACCAAACAGGCGTTGCGCCGCGGGATTCGCCTCCAGCACCTTGCCGCTGTCGCCTTCGACGATCAGCACGGCGTCCTCGGAGGTCTGGAACAGCAGGCGATAGCGGGTTTCGGCTTGTCGCAGCTGGGAATAGCCGCGCTCGACGGATTGCTGGACCTCGACCAGGCGCTGCTGGAGCTGCGAGACGGGCCGCAGATCGCGCCCGAACACGACAATGCTGCCGGGCTTGTCGAGGATGGAGCAGGCGCACAGGATCGGGATGGAAGCGCCGCCGGCACCGAGCTGGTTGATGTGCCGCCAGCGCGGCCGCGCCGGGTCCTGCGGCGCGCGCACCATATCCTGCACCTTCGGCCGGCTGTCCCGGGCGACGGTATCGACCCAGGGCCGGCCGATCCAGCTTTCGCTCTGGCCGAATTCGGCCAGCAGGTCATCGCTGCTGAAAGCGACGTCCCGGATGATGCCGGCCAGGTCAAGCACGATTGAAATATCCGCGGCGGCGGCGACCAGGGTCGCGACCGCCTCCGTGTCGAGATGGCCGAGAGCGGCCTTCGGAGCCTTGAACGACTTCACGCTGCGACCCGTCCTTCATTCCTGAGGATGCCTTAGACAATCCGACCCTCCCCAAGGTCAATTCTGCACACGCGACGGGAACGCGGCAGCTTGATTCACGTCCGCAAGTCACTGATGGCCAGTATTGTTTCGGCCTGTAATGTTGCTTCTTCTCCATCCGCCGCCGTCGCATCCGCGCCGATATCCGAAACGAGGCCGGGGCGCTCGGCGAAGATGGCCCCCCCCACGAGAATGCCGATGCGCCGGTTCAGCGACGCGCGCCGCACCCGGTGGATCAGATTGGCAAGGGCCGCGAGGTGATCCTCGCTGGCCAGGCTGAAGGCCGCGATCGCGAAGGGTTCGTTGCGGACCTTGGCGGTGACCTCCGGCAGGGAGGCGCCGTTGCCGCTCCAGACGTCCCAGCCCGAACGCCGGAAGAACTCGGCGACGATGACCAGGCCAAAGGTGTGGGTCTCTCCCGGGGCGGGGACGAGCATGACGCGCCGCCCGTCACGCGGCCTGAGCGGCACCTGCGAGAAGCGACGCCCGCTGTTCAAGACGACCTGTTGCAGCGTGGCCAGACCCATCGTCACCGTGGCGAAGTCGCATTCGTCCGCTTCCCACATCTCGCCAAGCCGACGCGCCACGGGTGCCAGCAGGTCCACGTAGATCAGGTCGAGCGGTATGCCCTTGGCCTCGATTCCATCGACGAACGCCTCGACATCATGCAGGTCCACACGGATGACGAGGGCCGTCAGCGTGGCGACATCCTCCGATGTCAGCAGCGCGCCCGGCGCCCGATCCACATAGGCCGGTGCGGGCGCGGCCCGGTGTGCCAGCGCCAGGCGCGGGATGACGTCCCGCTCGATGGTCTGGGCCAGCAGGATGATGCGCCGGGAGGCGGCCGTCTCCGCGCGACAATCATTCGCCGCGAGGTCGGCGTCGGATGCGCGGAGGGACCGCGCGCTCACCTCGGCGCGCCAACGGCCATCGCCGTCAGGGCTGTAGTCCGATTGACCCGTCGAATGCGAAGCGGACATCGCTTTATCGACCATCCCCACTCTCCCGCAATGACTTCAGGCTGACGCCCGGCAAGTGTCAAGTTATTAGTACGTCCATATTGCTTGACACTCAATCCGACGCCGCTCTAGCGTCGTGGAACGAGGTTCGCTCGGGGAGGGCGTTATGAGCAGGAATGGAGGCCAAAGGCTCCTGGATCATCACTTCCCCCTGTCAATCAGCTGGCTTCGAAGGCCAGCGCCGCTGTTAGGCGAAGCGGACCCCGTTTGACGGAGGGTTGTCAAGACATGCTTACAACGCGGCTCATCGACCCTTTGATCAACGCCCTGGATTGCAGCCCGTGGGGCAGCACAACCGGCCGGTCCGCTGGCCGTGTCGAGGCACCTTGCCCGCTCTACACCCCCGAACAGCGGTTGCGCCGCGACCTGTCACCGTGGACCCGTGTGCAGGGTGTCCTGGCCATCGCGCAGTTCGCGGTGTTCCTCGTGAGCCTCGCCCTCGTCCTGCGGTTCCTTGTGACAGGGCAGGGCTTCGCCCTGGCGACTGCGTCTGTCTGCATCAAGACCATGGTGCTCTACGTCATCATGGTGACCGGTGCGATCTGGGAGAAGGAGGTCTTCGGCCGCTACCTCTTCGCCCATGCCTTCTTCTGGGAGGATCTGTTCAGCTTCCTCGTGATCGGGCTGCACACCGTCTATGTTGGCGCGGTGCTGCTGGGCCTGGGTGATGCGCGGACCCAGATGCTCCTCGCCCTGGCTGCCTATGGCGCATATGTGATCAACGCCGGGCAGTTCCTGCTGAAGCTCCGCGCCGCGCGGCGCGACGAACTGCGCCGCTACGCCCCGCCAGGCGGCCTCGCCTCATGACCCTTGCTGTCGCAGAACCGACGCTGGACGGTGCCGTCGGCTGCGGCGAGCCGGTCATCCTGCGGGAACGCGGCCAGCGCGAAGTGTTCTGCGGCCTGACCAGCATCATCTGGCTGCACCGCAAGATCCAGGATGCGTTCTTCCTGGTGGTGGGCAGCCGCACCTGCGCGCACCTGCTGCAATCGGCCGCCGGCGTCATGATCTTTGCCGAGCCGCGCTTCGCGACCGCCATCATGGAAGAGCGCGACCTGGCGGGCCTCGCCGATGCGAATGAGGGCCTGGAGCGTATCGTGGATGCGCTGCTGGCGCGCCGCCCGGACATCAAGTTGCTGTTCCTGGTGGGGTCCTGCCCCTCCGAGGTCATCAAGATGGATTTGGGCCAGGCCGCGCAGCGCCTGTCGCGCCGCTTCCTGCCCGATGTCCGCGTGCTGCATTACTCCGGCAGCGGAATCGAGACGACATTCACCCAGGGCGAAGATGCCTGCCTTGCCGCGCTGGTGCCCGAGATGGCGACGTCGCCGGATGCGGAGCGCGCGCTTCTCGTGGTGGGCGCGCTGGCCGAGGTGGTGGAGGACCAGTTCCGCCGCATCTTCGCGACGATGGGCGTCGGGCCGGTGCATTTCCTGCCGCCGCGACACGCAGCGGAATTGCCGGCACTGGGTGCCGGCACACGCTACATCCTTGCCCAGCCGTTCCTGGCCGATACGGCTCGCGCCTTGAGCGACCGCGGCGCGCGGCGGATCGCGGCGCCGTTTCCCCTGGGCGCCGAGGGCACGACGTTATGGCTTCGCGCTGTGGCCCAAGAATGGAACGTTACTCCCCACGTATTCCATGAGGCCACCGCCTTCGGTGAGCAGCGCGCCCGGCGCGCCGTGTCTCACCGGCGCGAGCGGTTGTCCGGCCTGCGGGTGGGGTTCTTCCCCGACTCGCAGCTGGAGATACCGCTCGCGCGCTTTCTATCGCGTGAACTCGGCATGGTGCCGACCGAGATCGGCACGCCCTATCTGCATCGCGAGCACATGGCGCCGGAACTGGCGCTGCTGCCGCCGGGCGTGCTGATCAGCGAAGGGCAGCATGTCGACAAACAACTGGACCGCTTCCGTGCCGAACGGCCGGACCTGACGGTGTGCGGCCTCGGCCTGGCCAATCCGCTGGAGGCCGAGGGCCTGGCGACCAAATGGTCCATCGAACTCGTCTTCTCCCCCATCCAGGGATACGAGCAGGCCGGCGACCTTGCCGAGCTGTTCGTCCGCCCCCTCGCGCGACGCGCGCGGCTTGAGGTGTAGCGCCATGCAGCTCGCGGTCTGGACCTATGAGGGGCCGCCGCATGTGGGGGCGATGCGCATCGCCACCGCGATGGAAGGGCTGCACTACGTCCTGCATGCGCCGCAGGGCGACACCTACGCCGACCTGCTGTTCACCATGATCGAGCGGCGCGCGAAGCGGCCGCCTGTCACCTACACCACCTTCCAGGCGCGCGACCTGGGCGGCGACACCGCCGAGCTTCTCAAGACGGCCGTGCATGACGCCTTCGAGCGTTTCCGTCCGCAAGCGATCCTGGTTGGTGCCTCCTGCACCGCCGAGCTGATCCAGGATGATCCGGGCGGTTTGGCGCGCACGCTTGGCCTGCCGGTGCCGGTGGTCCCAATCGACCTGCCTTCCTACCAGCGCAAGGAGAACTGGGGCGCGGCGGAGACGCTGTATCGCCTGGTGCGCACCTTCGCCGGCCCGGCCATCGGCACGCCGCGCGTCGCGGCGGCACGGCCCCGCTGCAATATCCTCGGCCCGACCGCACTTGGCTTCCGCCATCGCGACGACCTGGTCGAGATACGCGCCTTGCTCGAGCGCATTGGTGTGGACGTCCATGTCGTTGCACCACAGGGCGCCACGCCGGCCGACCTCGCGCGTCTCGGCGAGGCAGACTTCAATGTGGTGCTGTACCCCGAGATCGCCGACCAAGCCGCGGCCTGGCTGGAACGCGTCTTCGGTCAGAAGCGCACGCGCATCGTGCCGATCGGTGTCGGTGCCACGCGGGACTTCATCGCCGAGGTTGGCGCGTTGGCAGGGATCGACACCACTGCGCTGCTGGCGCAAGCGACCTCCCGCCTGTCCTGGTATTCGCGTTCGGTCGATTCGAACTACCTGACCGGCAAGCGCGTCTTTGTCTTCGGTGACGCGACCCATGCCATTGCGGCGGCACGGGTCGCGTCGAAGGAGCTGGCCTTCGAGGTTGTCGGCATCGGCACCTACAGCCGCGAACAGGCGCGCGAGGTACGGGACGCGGCAAGCGTTTATGGGCTGGAAGCGCTGATCAGCGACGACTACCTCGCGGTCGAGGCCGCGATCGCCGCCGCGCAGCCGGAACTCGTGCTCGGCACGCAGATGGAGCGGCACATCGCCAAGAAGCTCGGCATTCCCTGCGCGGTGATCTCCGCGCCGGTGCATGTGCAGGATTTCCCCGCGCGCCATTCGCCGCAGATGGGGTTCGAGGGCGCGAACGTCCTGTTCGACACCTGGGTGCACCCGCTGATGATGGGGCTTGAGGAACATCTGCTGCACATGTTCCGCGACGATTTCGAATTCCACGACGATGCGGGCGCATCTCATCTGGGCGCCAGCGCAGCCGCGCCGGTCATGGAAACCAAGCCCGAAACGTTGAGCTGGGCACCCGATGCCGAAAAGGAGCTTCGCAAGATCCCGTTCTTCGTTCGCGGCAAGGCTCGCCGCAACACGGAGTCGTTTGCGGCCGGCGCCGGCCTGACCACCATCACAGTCGAGACGTTGTACGATGCCAAAGCGCACTTCTCTCGCTGAGCGCGTGCCGCTCCGCATCGTGCTGGTGACGATGGACAGCCATCTCGCCGGCGTCGTGCAGCAGGCCGAGTCGACTCTCCGCGCTGAGATGCCCGGGCTGTCACTGACGATGCACCCGGCGGACCACTGGGCGTCCGATGCGGAGGCGCTGGCCGCGTGCTGCACCGACATCGCCCGCGCCGACATTGTCATCACGACCATGCTGTTCCTGGACGACCACATCCGTGCCGTCCTGCCGGCCTTGACCGCGCGCCGCGACCATTGCGACGCGATGCTGTGCTGCCTGTCCGCGGGGGAAGTGGTCCGCCTGACGCGTCTCGGGCGCTTCGACATGTCGGCCGAGGCGCGAGGCATCACCGGGTTGCTGAAGCGGCTACGCGGAAACCGCAAGCCAGGCCCGCAATCCTCCGGCCGCGACCAGATGAAGATGCTGCGGGAGCTGCCCCGCCTTCTGCGCTTCATTCCCGGAACGGCGCAGGATGTCCGGGCGTACTTCCTGGCGCTGCAATACTGGCTGGCCGGCACCGGCGAAAACCTCGCGAACCTGATGCGCATGCTGGTGAACCGGTACGCAACAGGGCCGCGCCGGGCGTTGATGGGCTCGATGAAAGTGGCGGCGCCCGTCCAATACCCGGATGTCGGGCTGTATCATCCGCGCGCGAAAGGCCGGCTGGTCGCGGATGCCCGGCTGCTTCCCAATGAGGGACGGGTTGGCAGCGTTGGGTTGCTGGTGATGCGGTCCTATCTGCTGGCCGGCAATACGGCCCATTATGATGGCGTCATTGCCGCGCTGGAGGCCAAGGGGCTGACGGTGGTGCCGGCCTTCGCCAGCGGGCTCGATCAACGCCCGGCCATCGAGCAGTTCTTTCTGCGCGAGGGTCGCAGCACGGTCGATGCTGTCGTGTCACTGACCGGCTTTTCGCTCGTGGGTGGACCCGCCTACAATGATGCGCGTGCCGCCGAGACGATCCTGGCGCAGCTCGACGTGCCTTATCTCGCCGCGCATCCGCTGGAATTCCAGACCCTGAGCCAATGGCAGGGCGATGCACGCGGACTGACGCCGGTCGAGGCCACGATGATGGTGGCGATCCCGGAGCTTGACGGCGCCATCGCGCCGATCACTTTCGGCGGGCGCAGTGGCATCGCGGATGGCAGCGGCGCCATGACCCCGCATCCCGAACGCGTTGCCATGCTCGCCGCGCGTGTCGCCAAGATCGTGTCGCTGCGTCGCACCGAACGTGCCGCCAAGCGTGTGGCGATCGTGCTGTTCAACTTCCCGCCCAATGCCGGTGCAACCGGTACGGCGGCTTACCTGTCAGTCTTCGAATCCCTTCACCACACGCTGCTGGCGATGCGGGCCGGTGGCTATGCGGTTGATGTCCCCGACAGTGTCGAAGCGCTGCGCGCCGTGGTGCTCGGAGGCAATGCCGCACGCTATGGCGCGCCCTGCAATGTCGCGGCATGCATTCCCGCTGACGATCATGTGCGGCGGGAGAAGCACCTGGCGCAGATCGAGGCGACATGGGGGCCGGCACCCGGGCGCGTTCAGACCGATGGTTCGTCGGTGCTGGTCTATGGGCTGCAACTCGGTAACGTCTTCATCGGCATCCAACCGACCTTCGGTTGGGAAGGCGACCCGATGCGCCTGCTGTTCGAGCGGGACTTCGCGCCCACCCATGCCTTCTCGGCCTTCTATCGTTGGATGCGGGAGGATTTTGGCGCCGATGCGGTGCTGCATTTCGGCATGCATGGTGCGTTGGAATTCATGCCTGGCAAGCAGACGGGTGTCTCGGGTGATTGCTGGCCGGATCGGCTTATTGCGGATCTGCCGAATGTGAACCTGTATGCGTCGAACAACCCGTCCGAGGGTTCACTGGCGAAGCGGCGGGCGGCAGCAACACTGATATCGTATCTGACGCCGCCGGTGGCTCATGCGGGCCTGTACCGCGGATTGCTCGATCTCAAATCGTCGATCGATCGTTGGCGCAGCCTGCCGCAGGATGCGGATGTGGGAACGCGCGAGGTATTGTCCGGCCTGATCCAGGCGCAAGCCAGCCAGGTCGATCTCGCGCAGGCCGAGCCGGTCTGGGGCGACACGGCCACGGCCGAGATCCTGGCGCTGTCGGACAAGCTGCTGGAACTCGAATACGCCTTGATCCCACATGGCCTGCACGTGGTCGGCCAGCCGCCCAACGCAGCGCAGCGCGCTGAAACTCTGGATGCCGCGGGTATCACCGATCCTTCGCGACGCGCGGAACTGGATCGGCTGCTGGCCGTCGATCATGAAATTCCGGCGATCCTGCACGCGCTGGATGGCGGCTACATCCGCCCGGCGCCCGGTGGTGATCTGCTGCGCAACGCCGATGTTCTCCCAACCGGCCGGAACCTGCACGGCTTCGACCCGTTCCGCATTCCATCCGTCTTCGCGGTCGAGGACGGTGCCCGGCAGGCGGAACGCCTTCTGGCCCGACATCTGCAGGACGACGGTGCGCTGCCCGAGACGGTCGCGGTCGTCCTGTGGGGCACCGACAATCTCAAGACCGAAGGTGGTCCGATCGCGCAAGCCCTGTGGCTGATGGGCGCGGAGCCGCGGCATGACAGCTATGGGCGCCTGGCTGGCGCGCAGCTGGTGCCGCTGGAACGGCTGGGGCGCCCGCGGGTCGATGTCATGGTCACGTTGTCGGGCATTTTCCGGGACCTTCTGCCGCTTCAGACAAAACTTCTTGCGGAAGCCGCCTTCCTCGCCGCCTCGGCCGATGAGCCGGCCAGCCAGAATTTCGTCCGCCGCCACGCGCTCGCATTCCTGGCGCAGCATGGCGGCACGATGGAAGACGCCAGCCTGCGTGTCTTCGGCAACACCGAGGGTGCCTATGGCGCCAACGTCAATCTCATCCTCGAGAACGGCAGCTGGTCGGATGAATCGGAGCTGGGCGATGCCTGGCAGCGCCGGAAGGGATTTGCCTATGGCATGTCCGGCCGGCCGGAGCGGAACGATACCGTGCTGAAGCACATGCTCGGGACTGTGGATGCCACCTATCAGAACATCGATTCCATCGAGCTCGGCATCACCTCCGTGGATCACTACTTCGACACCCTCGGCGGGATCAGCCGTGCGGTGCAGTCGGTTCGTGGCCAGGCCGCGCGCACCTATGTCGGCGACCAGACGCGCGGCGAGGGCAAGGTGCGCAGCGTCGCGGAACAGGTGGCGCTCGAGACCCGCACCCGCGCGCTCAATCCCAAATGGATCGAGCCCTTGCTGGCGCACGGCCATGAGGGTGTGCGGACCATCGAGGCCCAGGTGACCAACACCATGGGTTGGTCGGCCACCACCGGTGCCGTCGCCCCCTGGGTCTATCAGCACCTGGCGCAGACCTACATGTTCGATGAGGCGATGCGCCGGCGCCTCGCGGAGCTGAACCCCACGGCGTCCGCGCGCATCGCGAACCGGCTGATCGAAGCCCATGAGCGCCGGTACTGGCAGCCCGACCCAAGCATGATGGATGCGCTGCGGCGGGCCTGCGACGAACTTGAAGACCGCCTCGAGGGCATCACTGAAGGAGTTGCTACATGACGGTCGTGATGCGGCCCCGTCCGGGGATGATCGAAGGCGACGGCGAAGGAAGCCTGCAGGTGCATCTCGATCCAGCCTCGCGGATCGACTCGGCGCGTGTGTTCGCCGTGTATGGGAAGGGCGGCATCGGCAAGAGCACGACGTCCTCCAATCTTTCGGTGGCCTTCAGCCGCATCGGCAAGCGTGTGCTGCAGATCGGTTGCGACCCGAAGCATGACTCGACCTTCACCCTGACCAAGCGGCTCGCCCCCACGGTGATCGACGCGTTGGAGGCAGTGGACTTCCATTCCGACGAGTTGCGGCGGGAGGATTTCGTCTTTGAGGGCTATGGCGGTGTCCTGTGCGTCGAGGCTGGCGGGCCGCCGGCCGGCACCGGCTGCGGCGGCTATGTCGTCGGCCAGACCGTGAAGCTTCTGAAGGAGCATCACCTTCTGGATGAGACCGACATCGTGATCTTCGACGTGTTGGGCGACGTGGTGTGCGGTGGCTTCGCATCCCCGCTGCTGCACGCCGATCGCGGGCTTATCGTTGCGGCGAATGATTTTGATTCGATCTTCGCGATGAACCGCATCGTCGCGGCAATCAAGACGAAGGAGAAGAACTACCCGGTGCGGCTCGGCGGCGTGATCGTCAATCGCAGCGCGGGCACGGACCAGATCGATCGCTTCAACCGGGCAACCGGCATGAAGACGCTGGCCCATTTCCCTGACCTTGATGCCATCCGTCGTTCGCGGCTGAAGAAATCCACGCTGTTCGAGATGGAGGACTCGCCTGAAGTTCTGCTTGCGCAGAACGAATATCTGCGGCTGGCGACATCCTTGTGGGAGGGCACCGACACGATCGATGCCGCGCCGCTCAAGGATCGCGAGATCTTCGATCTGCTGGGGTATGACTGATGACCTCCGCCAGCTACCGAGCTCGCCGGGGCGAACTCGAGACGTATTTCGATCGCACCGCGGCGGACGCATGGAAACGCCTGACGTCCGATGCCCCGGTCAGCGGCATCCGCGCAACGGTGCGTGCGGGGCGCGATGAAATGCGCGCCACGCTTCTCTCCTGGCTGCCGCAGGACATGCGCGGGTTGCGCCTGCTCGATGCCGGATGCGGCACCGGCGCACTGGCGGTCGAGGCTGCCCAGCGGGGCGCGTCGGTGACGGCGGTCGATATCTCGCCCACGCTCATCGGGCTGGCGCGGGAGCGCGCCGAGTGTCGGCAAGGTCGTGGCGAGATCCGCTTTTCGGTGGGCGACATGCTGGACCCGGCGCTGGGCCGTTTCGATCACGTCGTGGCGATGGACAGCTTGATCCATTACCGCGCCGCGGACATGGCGGATGCCGTGGAGCAACTTGCCTCCCGATCGCGGGGTTCGGTGCTGTTCACCTTCGCGCCGCGGACAACGCTTCTGGCGATCATGCATGCAGCGGGCCGACTTTTTCCGCGTGGCGACCGTGCCCCAACCATCGAGCCGGTTCGCCATGACCGATTGAAAGCGATGCTGTTCGAGTCCGGTCGCGCGCGCGTCGGCCGGAGCCACCGCGTCTCCCGCGGCTTCTACATTTCACAGGCGTTGGAGGTAGCGCGGGCATGACGCTTGGTGGCGCCACCTTCGCGCGTGCCTGGACGCGGATCGGTCCGCGCTTCCTGCCCTTTGCTGATGCGGCGACGCCTGAGTTGCCGGTGGGGCGCCTGCTGCGGCTCTCGCTGTTCCAGGTTTCTGTGGGCCTGGCTGCGGCCCTGCTGATCGGCACCTTGAACCGTGTCTTGATCGTCGAACTCGGCGTCTCGGCCGGGCTGGTCGCGGCGATGGTGTCGCTGCCGCTGTTGTTCGCGCCCTTCCGTGCCTTGATCGGCTTCCGGTCGGACACGCATCGGTCGGTGCTGGGCTGGCGGCGTGTGCCCTATATTTGGTTCGGCTCGCTGATGCAGTTCGGTGGCCTGGCCATCATGCCCTTCGCGCTTATCCTGTTGTCGGGTGACAGCAACGGGCCGGCCTGGGCTGCGCATGTTGCCGCGGCAGTGGCCTTCCTGCTGGTCGGCGCGGGCATGCATATGGTGCAGACGGTCGGCCTGGCGCTTGCGGCGGATCTTGCGCCGACGCGGAGCTTGCCACGCGTGGTCGCGCTGCTCTCGGTGATGTTGCTGCTGGGCATGTTGATCGCCGGCTTGGTCTTTGGCGCGCTGCTGGTGAACTTCAGCCAGCTGCGCTTGATACGGGTGATCCAGGGCGCCGCGGTGGTGACCATGCTGCTGAACATCGTTGCACTGTGGAAGCAGGAGGCGCGTGATCCATCGCGCACGCGCGGCCGCGGGGACGGGCCGGGCTTCCGTGAAAGCTGGCGACAGCTGAGCGGCACCGGGCCCTGGAAGCGGCGGCTCGTTGCGGTTGCTCTCGGCACGGCCGGCTTCTCGATGCAGGATGTGCTGCTGGAGCCCTATGGCGGACAGGTTCTGGGCCTTGGTGTGGCCGCAACGACGACGCTGACGGCCCTGTTCGCGTTTGGTGGCATTGTTGGATTCGTCGGTGGAGCGCGGTTGATTGGGCGTGATGTGGACGCGTATCGCGTCGCGGGCACCGGGACGCTGATCGGCGCGGTTGCCTTCGCGCTTGTGATCTTCGCTGCGCCGATGGAAAGCGCCGCGATCTTCGGCTTCGGAACACTCGCGATCGGGCTCGGCGCAGGCTGCTTTGCCCACGCGACATTGACGGCTTTCATGACAGCGGCACCGCAGGGCCAGATCGGCCTCGCGCTGGGTGCGTGGGGTGCCGCGCAGGCCACCGCCGCTGGAATCGCCATCGCGCTGGGCGGACTTCTGCGCGACGGCATCGGGGCTCTGGCGAACGCCGGTGGACTCGGCGCGGCGCTCATCACGCCGGTGACAGCCTATTGCACGGTCTATGTCATCGAGATCGTGCTGCTCTTTGCCACCCTGGTTGCGCTTGGTCCGCTCGTGCAATGGGCACGGGAAGACCAAGCGGATCATCCGTCGCGGTTCGGACTCGCCGGATCGTTTACAGCACCGTGACATAGCGGAGCACGTCATGCGCAACGTTGTCGGCTCAATCGACCTGGCCCTGATCGCCCTTTATGCGTTCTGGATATTCTTTGCGGG
The DNA here is from genome assembly GCA_022842185.1 of Acetobacteraceae bacterium. GTDB lineage: Bacteria > Pseudomonadota > Alphaproteobacteria > Acetobacterales > Acetobacteraceae > Neoroseomonas. Next base: position 64,601 of record JALHQB010000010.1, on the reverse strand, counting down.
GCTCATCTATTACCTGCGTCGAGAGGACAAGCGCGAAGGCTACCCGCTCGTCTCCGATCGTGGCGCCCGGGTGGTGGTCCAGGGCTTCCCGGCGATGCCGCCGTCCAAGACATTCCGGCTTGCCGATGGCACCAGCGTTCAGGTGCCGCGGCGGGAGGAGCTGCTGCCGCTGGCCGCCCGACCCGCTGCGGGTTTTCCTGGTGCGCCGATGATACCGACCGGGAACCCGATGCAGGATGGCGTCGGCCCCGCCGCCTATGCAATGCGGCACGACGTGCCGGACATGATGTTCGATGCGCCGGTTCCCAAGATCGTACCGCTGCGTACGGCACCGGATTATTCGATCGAGCCCGAGGACCCCGACCCGCGCGGCATGACGGTCTATGGCTTCGACCACAACGCCGGCGGCACGGTGGTGGATGCCTGGATCGATCGATCCGACATGGCGCTGCGCTTTCTTGAAGTGGAGGTCGCTACTGCCGAAGGTGCGCGCCGGGTGCTGGTGCCGATGCCGCTGGTGCGCATCGACCATCGCCGTCGCCGGGTGAACCTGGCCTCGGTGACAGCGGCGCAGCTTGCGGCGGCTCCGGTCACGCGCGACCCGACACAGATCACCCTGCGGGAGGAGGATCGGATCTCGGCCTACTTCGCCTCGGGCCATCTGTATGCGACACCCGGCCGGCTGGGACCGATGCTATGAGAGAGCACGATTCAGAGCCGGTTCCCGGCCTGCCCGAACATCTGCCCCAGGGCGAGACGATCCTTTGGCAGGGCGCGCCATCCTGGCGACCCTTCGCGCTTCGTGCCTTCCATCTGCGCGGGCTTGCGGCCTACTTCGTGCTCCTGGCCGCTTGGTATCTCGCCGCGGGCTGGAGTGCGGATCCACAGGATGCGGTGCTGGGCGCACTCCGCCTGATCACGCTGGGCGCTGTGCCGATTGTGTTGTTGTTGGGCCTCGGCAGGTTGGCGGCGCGCACGACGCTCTACACCATCACCAACCGGCGCATCGTGATGCGCGTCGGCGTGGCACTGCCGATGACGGTCAACATACCGTTCTCATCCGTGCGCAAGGCGGATATGCGCCTGAACAAGGATGGCACCGGTGACATCCAACTGCGCCTGATGCCGGGGCGTCGCGTATCCTACTTCGCGATGTGGCCGCATCTGCGGATGCTGCGCGTGTCGAACCCCGAACCCATGCTCCGGGCGCTGCCTGACGCGGAGGTGGCGGGGCGCGCATTGTCGCAGGCGCTGGCTGGCGCTGCCGGCATGCCGGTGCGGGCGCTGCACGGGACGCCAGTGGAAGACGCTCGCGCGGCACAACCCGAAGCGGCCGCGGCAGCCTGAGGAAGCACACAGCATGCAAGCGCACGCCACTGTCACCCGAGGATTCCCATTGGGGCCGCTGCTTGGCGTCGCAGCACTGCTTGCGGTGACGATCGGAATCGCGCTGATCGGCGGAACGCGCGCAGCCGATACCGCCAACGTGCTTCATCAGCGCCAATTGGTCTTCGAGGATCGCGCGGATGGTGCCGTGACAGTGCGCGATGCCACGAACACCACGGCCTTCGCCATCCTCGATCCCGGCACCAATGGCTTCATCCGTGCGGCGCTGCGCGGCATGGCACGAGAACGGATGCGCGATGCGCATGGCCCCGAGATTCCCTTCCGCCTGGTCGCATGGGACGACGGCCGGCTCACACTCGACGACCCGGCGACCGGCCGCCGGATCGACATCAAGGCCTTCGGCCACACACAAGCCGAAGCCTTCGTTCGATTCCTAACCGACGGGAGCACGAGACCATGAGTGCCGAACGCCTGGCCTCCTGGCTGCCCTTCGCGAGGCGGCAGCGCATCGAGATCACCTGCAGTGTCGATATCGAGCAGACCTTCGACAGCCTGCATGCTCATGCCATTCCGGACGGTATCGACCTGCACCCGGGCGACTGCGTCATCGTGCATGGAGCGCCGACCACGGTGCCGTTCGGTGAAAGCCGCGTCCTGACCTGCCGCGCCACGGTCATCCGCGCGCGTGGCATCGAGCGCGTCTGGACCGAGTTCCGCGCCTTGTTCGAACTCACCGAGCTCTATCACTGCGGCTTCGAGCCCAAGGAGGCAGCATGAACGCCGTGACCCCAGCGCCCCGCGCGAATGTCAACGACGCAACACGCAGCGCGCTGACCGAGACAGCGCTCAGTCCGCGCTTCTACACGACTGACTTCAAGGCGATGGATGCGATCGACGTCTCGCTCGTGCGCGAACAATGGGATGCTCTGATCGCGGAATTCCGCGCCGATCCCAACAAAGGCCATTTCGTGCGCACCGACGCCTTCGACGCCTTCGACATCAAGGCGTTGCCCGAGCCGCTGCAGAAGGAGTTGATGGACTTCCTGATCAGTTCGGTGACAGCCGAATTCTCCGGCTGCGTTCTCTACGCCGAAATACGCAAGCGGGTGACCAATCAGGACATGAAGGACCTGTTCGGCTTCATGAGCCGTGACGAAGCCCGCCATGCCGGCTTCATCAATGACAGCCTCAAGGATGTTGGCATCGGTGTCGATCTCGGCTTTCTGACGCGCGCCAAGAAATACCACTACTTCCGGCCGAAATTCATCTTCTACGCGACCTACCTGTCCGAGAAGATCGGCTACGCCCGCTACATTACGATCTTCCGGCAGTTCCAGCGCCATCCGGAGCGGCGCTTCCACCCAATTTTCAGTTGGTTCGAGGAGTGGTGCAATGACGAGTTTCGCCATGGTGAGGCCTTCGCGCTGCTGATGCGCGCCAATCCCTCGTTGCTCGAAGGCACCAACAAGCTGTGGGTGAAGTTCTTCCAGCTTGCGGTCTTCGCAACGATGTATGTGCGCGACCATCAGCGGCCCGCCTTCCACGAGGCGCTGGGGATGACGCCGACCGACTATGACTACGAGGTCTTCCGTATCACCTCGGCGATCTGCGAGCAGGTCTTCCCGGTGACGCTCGACATCGATCATCCCGCCTTTCACGCGCGGATGGAACGCTTGCGGATGACGAGCAACCGGATGCTTGCGGCGAAGGCGGCCACAGGGATTGGCGGGAAACTTCGGCGTGCTGGCTTGGCGGCGCGGGCGGCGGCGCAGTTCGCGCATCTGTACCTGCTGCCAGGTCGCCGCAAGGCATTGCCGGCGGAAATCCGCCTGGCACCGAGCTGGTAGCGCCGGATGACCGAGCACCTGCTGCCTGCACTGTTCGCGATGCTTCTCTGGTGGGGCGGCACGGGTGCGATCCTCGTGCTGGATGGGCTGCGGCGGGAGACCTTCCGATGGACGCTGATTGGCGCGACCCTGTTGCTCGGGGTCGGGTTGGCGGGGCTTTCGGGCAGCACGACAAACACAGGACCGGGCGGCGCCTATGCGGCCTTCACCTGTGCGATCCTGGTTTGGGCCTGGATCGAGGTAACCTTCCTGACCGGTATCCTGACCGGCCCACGCCGGCAACCATGTCCACCAGGCGCACGCGGTTGGCCGCGATTCCGCGCGGCGGTGGCGGCGATCCTGTGGCATGAACTGGCCATCCTCGGTGGAATCGCCGTTGTCGTCATGGTGACCGCCGAAGGCCCGAACCGGATCGGCCTATGGACCTTCCTCATGCTCGCCGTGATGCGGCTGAGCGCCAAGCTCAACATCTTCCTTGGCGTGCGGAACCTCGGTGAGTCGCTGCTGCCCGACCATCTCCGCTACATCGAAAGCTATTTTGCGCGCCGGCGGATGAACCCACTGTTCCCGCTCTCGGTCGTCGCGGGGGTCGCACTGTGCGTGGCGCTTGTCGCGGTCGCGGCGGCGCCCGAAAGCGATGCCGGAACGGCCACGGGTTTCACCCTGCTTGCCAGCCTTGCCGCGTTCGGCGTGCTGGAACATGCCTTCATGATCCTGCCCTTTCCGCCCGAGGCGATGTGGCGCTGGCTTCTGCCGGCCGCGCGCCGCGGCATTCCCCACGGTGATCATCGCGACAGGTGCGGCGCGGTGACGACAACCGATACACCGCCGCCCCATGGGAGCCGGACATGAACTACGAGGCCTTCTTCCGGAATCAGATCCAGGGCCTCCATCGGGAAGGCCGCTATCGCGTCTTTGCTGACATCGAACGTCAGTCCGGGCAGTATCCGCGCGCCATCCGCCATGTGAACGGCCGCGAGCGCGAGGTTACCGTTTGGTGCTCCAACGACTATCTGGGCATGGGGCAGCATCCGGATGTGCTGGCCGCCATGCATGTGGCACTCGACCGCTATGGCGCAGGTGCCGGCGGGACACGCAACATCTCCGGCACCAATCACGAGCACGTCCTGCTGGAGGCGGAGCTGGCCGAACTGCACGGCACGGAAGCCGCGTTGCTGTTCAATTCCGGCTACATGTCGAACTGGGCATCGCTGTCCACCCTGGCATCACATATGCCGGGCTGCGTGATCGTCTCCGACGAGATGAATCACGCGTCGATGATCGAGGGCATGCGGCATAGCCGGGCGGAGCGCCGCGTCTTCGCCCATAACGACGTTGCCGACCTCCGACGTGTCCTGGCCGCTCTGGACCCTGCGGCGCCGAAGCTTGTTGCCTTCGAAAGCGTGTACTCGATGGATGGGGACATCGCACCAATCGGTGCGATCTGTGACGCCGCGGCTGAGTTTGGCGCCATGACCTATTGCGACGAGGTGCATGCCGTTGGCCTCTACGGTCCGCGCGGCGGCGGCATCACCGAACGGGATGGCGTCGCGCATCGCCTGACGGTCATTGAAGGTACCTTGGCCAAGGCCTTCGGCGTGATCGGCGGCTACATCGCGGGTTCAGCGGCGATGGTCGATTTCGTGCGGTCCTATGCTTCCGGCTTCATCTTTTCGACCGCGCTGCCGCCAGCGATCGCGGCCGGTGTCCGGGCGAGCTTGCGCCACCTGAAATCCAGCAACCGGGAACGCGAACGCCTGCATGAACGCGCCGCGACGCTGCGTCGCCGGCTTGATGCCGTCGGCGTGCCGCATCTGGACAACAGCAGCCATATCGTCCCGGTGATGGTGGGCGATCCCGTCATCTGCAAAGAGATCAGCGATCGCCTGCTCGATGAGCACGGCGTCTATGTGCAGCCCATCAATTATCCCACGGTCCCGCGCGGGACGGAACGACTGCGCATCACGCCGTCGCCGGTCCACAGCGACGAGGATATGGATCATCTGGTCGCCGCGCTGGAAGCGATCTGGGCACGGTTCAGCCTCCGCCGCGCGGCATGATGATGGACGCGACCGGCAGCCACCAGGCCGAAGCGCCAGACGAGGCAACGGAAGCGGCACGCCCAGCGAAGCAGGCGCCCCGCCGCCCCGCCGCGCCGCCAGCGCCGCGGCCGCTGTTTCCCTTCTCCGCGCTTGTGGGGCAGGAGGAGATGCTGCGCGCGCTGCTGCTCGTCGCCGTCGATCCAGGTATTGGCGGCGTGCTGGTGCAGGGCGACCGTGGAACCGGCAAGTCCACCGCTGTGCGCGCGCTGGCTGCGCTGTTGCCGCCCATGCGCGTGGTCGTCGGCTGTCGCTTCGGGTGCGATCCGGCCACGTCCGGCGGCTTCTGCGAGGACTGCCGCGCACGCCGGGTGCGGACCGCGACGACGGTGCCGATCCCGGTGGTGGATCTGCCGCTCGGTGCGACGGAGGATCGCGTCGCCGGTGCGCTCGATATCGAGCGGGCGCTCGTCGATGGCGTCCGGGCCTTCGAACCCGGCCTGCTCGCCCGCGCTCATCGTGGCTTCCTTTACATCGACGAAGTGAACCTGCTTGAGGATCACCTGGTCGATCTGCTGCTTGATGTCGCGGCGTCGGGCGAGAATGTGGTGGAGCGGGAAGGGATCAGCCTGCGGCATCCGGCGCGCTTTGTGCTCGTCGGCAGCGGTAATCCCGAGGAGGGCGAGTTGCGCCCCCAGCTTCTCGATCGCTTCGGTCTGTCGGTCGAGGTTCGGACGCCGATGGATCTCGCCACCCGGATCGAGGTGGTGCGCCGTCGTGACAGTTTCGAGCGCGAGCCGGCTGCCTTCGCTGCCCGATGGCGCCGGCCCCAAAGCCGTCTGCGCGCACAGATCGGAGCGGCGCGAAAGCGCCTGCCACGCATCGTGACGCCGGATTCCGCCCTGGAGATGGCCGCACGCCTGTGCATGGCGCTCGGCACGGACGGGCTGCGCGGGGAACTCACGCTCATCCGAGCCGCGCGTGCGCTCGTCGCATTCGAGGGCGGCCGGGAGGTGACGGTTGCCGAACTGCGCGCCGTCGCCATCGCCTCGCTCTGCCATCGGCTGCGCCGCAATCCGTTGGACGAGGCCGGCAGCGCGGCGCGGGTGCAACGTGCGATCACCGAGGTCCTCGGCCCATGACAGCGGGCGGCGACGCGACACGCATGGCCGCGCAGCCGGCCGACGATGCAAGCCTGGCCGTCGCTTTGCTGGCGGTCGATCCCGTTGGCCTTGGCGGTGCTGTGCTGCGGGCCGCGCCGTGCGCCATCCGCGACCACTGGCTTGCGGCATTCCGGGGCGCGATGCCCGTCGGCACCGCGTGGCGACGCATGCCGCCGGATACGCCGGACAGCCGTGTTCTGGGTGGCCTGGACCTCGGCGCCACACTCGCCGCGGGACGGCCGCTGGCTGAACGCGGCATTCTTGCTGAAGCCGATGATGGCATCGTCGTGTTGCCGATGGCGGAGCGCTTGGCGTGCGTGATGGCGGCACGGTTGGCAGCGGTGCTCGATACGCAGGAGGTGGTGGTCGAGCGCGACGGTCTCGCCCGGCGCTGGCCGGCACGCATCTGCATCATAGCCCTCGATGAGGGCATCGATGCGGAGGAGATGCCGCCGGCGCAGTTGCTCGACCGGATTGCCTTCATGATCGGGCTTGATGATCTGCCGCGCGGAGCCGTGGTGATCTCGCCAGGGCCGGAGATCATCGCGGCGGCGCGAAAGACATTGGCACGGGTGGTGATACAGCCCGAGCTGTTGCACGCGCTGTGTGCCACGGCATTGGCCCTCGGGATCGCCTCACCGCGCGCGGTACTTCTGGCGTTGCGGGCGATGTGCGCCGCGGTGGCTCTTGCCGGACGAACGATGGCGCGGGAGGAGGATGCCATGATCGCCGCGCGCCTGGTCCTGGCGCCGCGCGCCACGCGTCTGCCGGAGGCAACGCCGGAGGAGGCCCCGCCGGAGACCGATCCGGCCGAAGCGATGGAGTCCGAAAGCCATCCCGCGGCGGAGCAACCGCGGGACGAAGACCTGGCCGACATTGTCACGGCCGCGGCCCGCGCGGCGATGCCACCGGCATTGCTGGCCAGGCTTGCCGCCGCGCAGCAGGCCGCGACACGCGCCGGTGCTGCGGGTCGCGCCGGCGCCGTGCGGCGCGATGGGAAGCGTGGACGCGCGCTTGGTGCCCGGGCCGGCCGTCTGCATGATGGCGCGCGGCTTGCTCTGATCGAGACATTGCGCGCTGCGGCGCCCTGGCAGGCCATGCGTCGGCGGCGCGATCCCCGGGGCGACCGGCCTGTGCTGATCCGCGCCGAGGATATCCGGCTGCGGCGGTACGAAGAACGCAGCGGCACGACGGCAATCTTCGCTGTGGACGCATCCGGATCGACGGCCTTGCACCGGATGGCGGAAGCGAAGGGTGCGGTTGAGATGCTCCTGGCGGAATGCTACGCCCGTCGGGACCGCGTCGCGCTGATCGCCTTCCGGCGCGATTCAGCGACCGTGCTGCTGCCACCCACACAGGCGCTCGCGCGGGCACGGCGCTGCCTTGCGGCGTTGCCGGGGGGCGGTGCAACCCCATTGGCCGCCGCGCTGGAAGCTGCAAGCTGCCTTGCGGAAGCCGAACGGCGCCAGGGACGCCTGCCACTGTTGATCCTGATGACCGATGGCCGGGCGAATGTTGCGCGCGACGGGCAGACGGGACGCGTGGCGGGCGAGGCGGATGCCTTGGCCATGGCGCCGCTGCTGCGCGCGGCTGGGCTGCCCATCCTGCTGGTGGATACGGCCCCCCGGCCGCAGCCTTTCACGCGCGCACTGGCTGATGCGATGGGGGGGCGCCACGTGCCTCTGCCGCAGGCGGATGCAGCCGCGATGTCCGCCGTCATCGGCGCCGCCGCGCGGGCTGCGTGAGATGAACGGGCAGATCCCCACCGCCGCCATGGCGTCCGGCGCCGCGCATGGCAAGGTGCGGGAGACCGGCACGCCGAATTGGTCGCTCGACGGCCGGGACTGGCCCAATCGCGAAGTAAGTCGGTTCATCATCGCCGGCGGGTTGCGCTGGCATGTGCAGGTCATGGGCAGTGGACCGGTGCTGCTGTTGTTGCACGGCACGGCGGCGGCGACGCATTCGTGGCGGGACCTGCTGCCGCTTCTGGCGATGAACTTCACGGTGGTTGCGCCCGATCTGCCGGGCCATGGCTTCACCGCCGTGCCGCCGCCGCATCGGCTGACGCTGGTGGCCATGTCGCGCGCCGTCGCCGCATTGATCGAGGCGATGGAGATCAAGCCGACGCTGGTGGCCGGCCATTCGGCGGGGGCGGCAATCCTGCTGCGCATGGCGCTGGATGGCGCCATCGCGCCGCGGGCGGTGATCGGCCTGAACGCCGCGCTCATGCCACTGGGCGAGGCACACGCCGCCTTCTTCACCCATGCCGCCCGCATGCTGGTGGGTCTGCCCTTCGTGCCACGCCTTTTTGCCTGGCAGGCATCGCGCCAATCGGTGGCGGAACGGCTGTTGCGGGATACGGGATCGACCATCGATGCGCGCGGGATCGAACTCTATGCGCGGCTGTTTCGCCATGCGTCGCATATCGGCGCTGCGCTGCGTATGATGGCCAACTGGGATCTGACGCCGCTGCTGCGGGATCTGCCGCAGCTTGCCCCACCGCTGGTGCTGTTGACCGGCACGCATGACCGCGCCATTCCGCCCAGCCAGGCGCGGCGTGTGCAGCGCCTTCTGCCAACGGCGCGCATCGTCACGCTTCCTGGTCTCGGTCACCTGGCGCATGAAGAATGCCCGGCGCTTGTCGCCGCCGCGATCCTGCGAGAAATGCGCTTGTCGGGTGGCGAGCCCCCGCAGCTGGATGGGTCATGATCGGCGTTCCGCAGGCCGCGGTCGGGTTGCCGCGGCAGCACAGCTTGCGGAACGAGCTCAATGACGAGGTGCATGCCCGCCCGCCCGAGGCGCTGGTGCCGCCTGTGCGGATTTCCCAGATCGCGCTGCTGCAGCCGGACGCGACGTCGAGGGACGCGCCATGGGAAGCGCTGTGCCACCTTGCGGCCCGGCACGGCGTCGCGCCGCCGGACCGGGATGTGCGGCACTTCAGCGCCGATTTCGGCGCATTCCGGCTCAAATGGGAACGGCATACCGAGTTCAGCCGCTACACCGCGATCCTGCCCGGTGCAGGGGGTGATGGCTTCGCCGCGTCTGCCTTCGCCGCGCTGCCCGCCGATTGGGTCGCCTCGCTACCGGGGGAACTGATTGCCGCGACGCACGCAGCGCTGTTGCCCTTGCCGCGGGAGGATTCGGATCCCGCGGAGATCGCGGCGCGGCTGTTCGACGGCAACCCGTTGATCGGCGCGACGCTGTTCGGCGAACGCGGCATGGCGTTCACCGATTTCCGCATCCATGCGGATGGGTTCGGGCGCATCCTCATCCTCGATCGCGCCATGACCCCATGGCAGGCGGGCCGCATCGCCCAGCAGCTTCTGGAAGTGGACAGCTATCGCATCCTGGCGCTGCTCGCCTTGCCGATCGCGCGCGCCCTCGTTCCTGTCCTGGCCGAGAACGAGCGTGACCTCGCCGAGATCACGGCTGCCATGGTGGAAGGGCAGGTTGCCGATGAGCCTGGGTTGTTGGCGCGACTGACGCGCCTGGCGGCGGAGACCGAGAATCGCGAGGCCCGGGACCGCTACCGCTTCGATGCCGCCGCCGCCTATCACGCGCTGGTCCGGACGCGGATCGAGGATCTGCGCGAAGGGCGGATCGAAGGTCTTCAGACCTTCCGGGAGTTCACCGAACGTCGCCTGGCACCGGCGATGGCGACCTGTCGCGCGGTGGCGATCCGGCAGGAGCAGCTGGCGGCGCGCATCGCGCGAGCAACGCGGCTGCTTTCGACCCAGGTGGACCTGACGCGGCAACAGCAGAACCAGGCGCTGCTCGGTTCGGTCGATCGCAGCGCGCGGATGCAGTTGCGGTTGCAACAGACGGTCGAGGGACTCTCGGTCGCGGCCATCACCTACTATCTGGTCGGGATGCTCGCCTATGTCCTGCGCGGCGTCGGCGTCGCCGGCCTGCCGGTGCCCTATGAACTGATGGTCGCGGCATCGGTGCCTGTGATCGCCATCATGGTCTATCTCGCGACGCGGCGGCTGCGGCGGGCGGTGACGCATGAATCGGAGGCCCGGCCATGAACATGCTGGCACGCTTGCCTGCCGAGTCGGCGAAAGGGACCAAGCCGCATGCCGTCGTCATCGGCAGCGGCTTCGGTGGGCTGGCCGCGGCCATCCGGCTCGGCGCCCGCGGCTATCGCGTCACGGTGCTGGAAAGGCTCGACCAGGCCGGCGGGCGGGCCCGCGTATTCCAGCAGGACGGCTTCACCTTCGATGCCGGTCCCACCATCGTGACAGCGCCGCAGCTGTTCGAGGAGCTGTGGACGCTGTGCGGACGCCGCATGGCCGAGGATGTGACGCTGCGTTCGCTCTCGCCCTTCTACCGCCTGTGTTTCCACGACGGCAGTACATTCGATTGTTCCGCCGACCCGGCGGCGATGCGCGCCGAGGTGGCGCGGCTCTCACCCAGCGATGTCGAAGGCTATGAACGCTTCATGGCGCTGTCGGAGGCGCTGTGCCGGCTCGGCTTCGAGGAACTGGGCGATGCATCCTTCGCGTCGCTCGCCGACATGGCGCGGGTCGTGCCGGCGCTTGCGCGGTTTGGTGCCTGGCGCAGCGTCTACGCGACCGTGGCGCGGCACATGCGGGATGAACGCCTGCGGACCGCCTTCAGCTTTCATCCCCTGCTGATCGGCGGCAATCCGTTCAGCGCCAGCGCCATCTATGCGCTGATCCCGCATCTCGAACGGCAATGGGGCGTGCATTGGGCGATGGGGGGAACGGGCCGGCTTGTCGCTGGGCTTGTCGATCTGCTGAGGGGGCAGGGTGGTGCGCTGCGGCTCGGCGCCGAGGTTGCGGAGATCATGGTCGAAGGCGGCCGTGCCTGTGGCGTTCGCCTGGTGAGCGGCGAGGAAATCCGCGCCACCGTCGTCGTCTCCAACGCGGATTCCGCCTGGACCTACCGGCACCTGCTCGGCGACACGCCGCGGCGGCGCTGGACGGATCGCCGGCTCGATCGCACCAGTTCGTCGATGGGTTTGTTCGTATGGTACTTCGGGACGCGCCGCCGTTATGCGGAAGTCGGCCACCACACAATCCTGCTCGGGCCACGCTATCGCGAATTGCTGAATGACATCTTCCGTCGCAAGGTCCTGTCCGAGGATTTCAGCCTGTACCTGCATCGCCCGACAGCCAGCGACCCGTCGCTCGCGCCACCAGGGCATGATGGGTTCTACGTTCTGTCGCCGGTGCCGAACCTGCAGGCCGGGATCGCGTGGTACCGCGAGGCGGAACCCTATCGCCAAACGATCCAGCGCCGCCTGTCGGAGACGCTGCTGCCTGGGCTGGAACAGGAGATCGTCACCTCGAAAGTCCTCACCCCGCAGGACTTCCAGAACGATCTGCTGGCCTGGCGCGGATCCGGCTTCGGCATGGAGCCGGTGCTGACGCAAAGCGCCTGGTTCCGTCCTCATAATCGCAGCGAGGATGTGGACGGTCTTTATCTGGTCGGTGCCGGCACCCATCCGGGGGCTGGCCTGCCGGGTGTGCTGTCCTCCGCTCGCGTTCTCGACAAGGTGGTGCCGCATGCCAATGCCTTCGCCTGACATGGCGCCTGCCGATCTCGCCGCCTGCCGCGCGATGCTCGCCGGCGGCTCCCGCAGCTTCCGCGTTGCGTCATTGCTGTTGCCGGCGCGCATCGCGCGACCGGCCGCGGCGCTCTACGCCTTCTGTCGCGTCGCGGATGATCTTATCGACCGGGACGGTGGCGGGACGGATGCGGTGCGCGCGCTGGAGTGCCGGCTGGACGCCATCTGCGCCGGCCGTCCGGGGCCGTGGCCAGCCGACCGCGCCTTCGCGGCGGTCGTGGAGCGCCACGGCATCCCCCACGCCTTGCCCGCCGCCTTGCTCGAAGGGCTGGCCTGGGATGCGGAGGGTCGTGCTTACGACACGCTCGATGCGCTGGAGGCTTATGCGGCGCGGGTGGCCGGCAGTGTGGGCGCCATGATGTCGCTGTTGATGGGCGCGGTATCGCCGGCGGCGGTGGCCCGCGCGGCCGATCTCGGCGTGGCCATGCAACTGACGAACATCGCACGCGATGTGGGGGAGGATGCGCGCGCCGGCCGGCTGTATCTGCCCCGCGAATGGCTGATCGATGCCGGGATCGAGCCGGAGGCCTGGCTTGCCTCACCACGTTTCACGCCGGCGCTGGCGATGGTTGTCGCGCGACTTCTTCGCGTTGCCGACGTGTATTATCAGCGGGCCGAGGCTGGCATACCGCTTCTGCCGGTGGATTGCCGCGCCGGTATCGCGGCGGCTCGGTTGATCTATGCCGAGATCGGCCGGGTGTTGGAACGCCAGGGTTATGACTCGATCTCGGCACGCGCTGTGGTCGGCGCCAGGCGCAAGCTCACGCTGCTCGCAGGTGCGCCTCTGCTGGCCTGGCGGGCCGATGGCGTGTCGCCGGCCATAGGGCCGCTGGACGCCAATCGATTCCTCGTCGATGCCGTAGCGGCGCTTCCACGCCCGTGCCCGGTCGTGCCCTGGTGGGCTTTTGGCGATCGCATCGTCTGGGCGGCCGAACTCCTCGCACGGCTCGACGAACGGGAGCGTCGGCGCGTGCCGGCCAGCGACCGCGCCTGAAGCGGTGGCATGGCCGATTCCGTGTTCGGCGTCCTCGATCTGATCCTGCCCTTCGGGCTTGCGCTCGGATGGGGTGTTCGAGAACTGATCCTGCTGCGACGCGATGCACGGAAGGCGAAGCGGGACCGCTCACCAAAGTGACCGTGGCACCCGGAAGGGCAGCATCATCTGGACCGGCAGCGCGGCGAAGCGATCCAGGTCCAGGCTTTCATGCATCGCGACCACACGTTGGCCGAGCAGCCCCGTCGAGATGACGGAACGTGCATAGAATGGCGCGTCCTGCACTGTGTCCGTCACGCGCGGCGCGGTGCCAGCCTCCGCGCGCGTGGGGCGGGCAAGGCGCCACAGCGTGCGGGGCAGCTGCGCTGGCGGTGGCACGTACATATCCTCCACGCGGCCGTGCCGATCGACCCGCAACGCCAGCGATTGCTCCGTGCCGTCGCGGCGGCGGGTGTTGTAGAGGATGGCCGCTTCATCACCCACCATGGCACGGCACCAGTCCCAGGTCTGGAAATCGCTTTCGAGCGGGGCGTCGCCGTCATTGGTGTCGAAATATCCCGTTCCGGACCATCGCAGGGATGGTGAGTCCAGCGCGACCTCGATGCGCGCGCGCGGTGCGATGGGCCGCCAACGATGTCGCCCCGCGGCATCGAGGACAAAGCCGCGATCGCCCAGCGCCAGGGGGTGGATGCGCACGACGCCACGGACTGGTCGCGGCAGCGGCGCACCGCGTTCGGCAAGCGTCAGCGTCAGCGACGTTCCGTTCCACTGCGCGGCGCTGGGTCCAATGGACAGCGTCTGCGCGTCACGCCGGACTGCGTCCGCGCCGCGCTCGGTCATCGCCCATCGCCGCGTGCCCGCGCCATACAGTGCGACGTTGAAGGCGCAGTGCCGCAGCGGATCGGTCGGTCGGCGACGGCGCGCCCAGGCGTACCAGGGCGAAAACACGCTGCCGATGAAGGCGATGATGGTCAGCCCGTGGCGGCCATCGTCGCTCAGCCCATCGACGTACCACCAGGCATAGCCGTCCGGTGGAACCGGCGCGTCGAAGCGCGGTCCGCCATCAGCCGCTCGGCCGCCATCCGTCCGGACATCGCCGCCATCGGCACGCCCGCGCCCGGATGCACGCTGCCCCCCGCCAGATACAGGCCCGGCAGGCGTGTCCGCGCACCCGGGCGCCGGAAGCTCGCCTGCCAGCCATGCACTGTCCGGCCGTAGAGCGCCCCGCCCGTGGCCGGGAACAGCTGCTCGAACCCTGATGGCGTCGTCACCACCGTGTTGCGCGGCGATGTCGTCAGGCGCAGTCCGGCCCGTTCCATCAGCGCGAAGGCTCTCGTCTCGCATCGGGCGACCTCCATCGCATCGGATTTGAAGGCGTCGCCACGCGGCGGCGCATTGACCAGGCAGAGCAGGCGTTCCGGCTGCCCCGACGGCGTGTCAGACGCGCCGCGGTCCTGCGCGCACACATAGACCGTCGGGGATTCCGGCAACCGGCCGTGGTCGAAAATGTCCTTGAACTCCGTGGCAGAATCGTCGCCGAAGAAGACATTGTGGCGCTCCAGCGGGAAGCCCTCGACTTCGGCCAGCATGGCCCAGGTCACGGCGGACAGGGATCGTTGCGTCACTTCGGTTCGTGGCACCGCGCGCTGGGCCGCCGCGCCGAAGCGTCCGGTGGCCAGCGCTGCAACATCGGCATTTGCGATCACTGAACCGCAGGCGATGACCTCGCCATCGGCGAGACGCACGCCAATGGTGCGCCCCCCACCCGCCAGGATCTCCGTCACCCCGGCGCCTGTGCGGATGGTCGCGCCGCGTGCTTCGGCGAGGTCACCCAACATCCGCGCGATGCGATGCATGCCGCCTTCGACCAACCACACGCCGGATTGCTCGACATGCGCGATCAGCATCAAGGTGGCTGGGGCGTGAAACGGGGAGCAGCCGCAATAGGTCGCGTAGCGCCCGAACAACTGCCGCAGCCGCGGATCCTTGAAATGATCGCCCAAGGCCTGCCAGAGCGTGGCGAAGGGCGAGACATTGCGAAAGGCGCCGATACCGCCGGCGAAGGCGACCGACAGTGGTGTCGGTCGCGGAGCGCGGATGAAGGCCGGTTCCAGCACCTGATATGCCCGGCGCGCGCGATCACAGAAAGCATGATAGCCGCGCGCCGCGTCGAGACCGGCAAAGGCACCGATCGCATCGGCCGAGGCATCGATATCGGCATGCAGGTCGAGCCGCGCCGACGCGCCCCAGGCATGCCGCGCGAGGATGCCCGCAGGGCGCAGCGTCAGGTGGTCTTCGAGCGTCGCGCCCGCCTGGGCGAGAATTTCGTCGAACACCCAGCGCATCGTGAAGACGGTCGGGCCCGCATCGATCGCCCGGCCACCGATGACGGTTTCCCGCATTTTGCCACCGATGGTCGCGGCGCGCTCAAGAACCAGGACATCGAGACCGCGGGCGGCGAGAAGCAGTGCGGCCGTAAGGCCACCCACGCCGCCGCCGATGATCGCCACCCGTTCACTGCGCATCCGCCGCGAATGTCCGTTGAAAGTGATTGACAGAACCGTCAGGCAAGACTGACAGTTTTATCTGACAGTTCCAATAGACAGTGTGGCGTCCCCGTCCACACGCCCCAAGGAGGTCGGCCATGGATGCGGTGTCACGGATCGAAGCTGCGCTCGCCGATTCCGTCCTGCTGGCCGAAGCCGCCGGCGCACCGCCACGGCTCGCGGCCGCGCTGCGCCATGCGGTGTTCCCACGTGGCGCACGGGTTCGACCGCGGCTTGTCCTTGCTGTCGCGGGGGCCTGCGGCGATGACCGGCCGGCGCTTTCGGCAGCGGCAGCCGCGGCGGTGGAGCTGCTGCATTGCGCGTCTCTCGTGCATGACGACATGCCCTGCTTCGACGATGCCGATACGCGGCGCGGCAAGCCGAGCGTACACCGGGCCTTCGGCGCGCCGCTTGCCCTGCTCGCCGGTGATGCCCTGATCGTCTTGGCGTTCCAGACCTTGGCCCGCGCCGCAGCCACGACACCTGAGCGGTTGCCCGGTGTCATGATGGTGATTGGCGACGGTGTTGGCGTGCCCTTCGGGATCGTTGCCGGCCAAGCCTGGGAATGCGAGCCGCGCGCCGATCTTTCCGAATATCAGCGCCAGAAGACCGGGGCGCTGTTCGCCGCTGCGGCCATGGCGGGCGCCGCGGCCGCGGGTGTGGAAGCGGAGCCGTGGCGGCTGCTCGGGGAGAGACTTGGCGAAGCGTATCAGGTCGCCGACGACCTGCGCGACGCGGTGGGGGAGGCAGCGGAACTTGGCAAGCCGGTCGGCCGCGATGCCGTCCTGGGCCGCCCGAACGCCGCGCTCGCATGCGGTGTCGAAGGGGCGCTGGCTCGTCTGCGCGGCCTGGCCGATGCCGCCGTCGCGGCAATCCCGCCCGGTCCCGGCGCCGCACCGCTCGGGGCGCTGATCCAATCCGAGATGCATCGCCTGCTGCCCGCGAAGCTGACCCAGAAGGCCGCCTGATGGCATCGCGCGCCGGCAGCGCAGTGCCCGGCGCCACGGCATTCATGGCGCTGCGCGACCGGTTGGCCGCATGGCAGGCGCGCCTGGCCGGCGATTCGCGATTCCGCAGATGGGCCGCGCGATTTCCGCTCACGCGGCCAATCGCGCGACGACGGGCGGCCGCGCTGTTCGATCTCTGCGCGGGATTTGTCTATTCGCAGATACTGGCAGCGTGCCTCAGGCTGAACCTGTTCGAGATGCTGCGCGGCGGCGCCTTGCCGGCGACGACAATCGCGCGACGCACGGGCCTGTCGCCTGACGTCACAGTGCGGCTGCTCGATGCCGCGGCGGCATTGCAATTGGTGGCGCCGACCGTCGATGGGCGCCATGCGCTCGGCCCGCTCGGGGCGGCGTTGCTCGACAATCCCGGCATCGCCGCCATGGTCGAGCACCATGCGATTCTCTACGACGACCTGCGCGATCCGGTCGCGATGTTGCGTAATGGCCGTGGTGACGGGTTGAGCGCCTTCTGGAGTTATGCCCGTAGCGCGCCTGGCGCGAACAGCGAGCCTGCTCCCGTCAGCGCCTACAGCGCGTTGATGAGCGCATCCCAGCCGATGGTGGCCGAGGAAATCGGTGCGGCCTATCGCTTTGGCGGCCATCGCAGAATTCTCGACATTGGCGGCGGCGACGGGACATTCCTCGCCACGATCGCGGCTCGTGCACCGGGCGCGTCGCTGGTGCTTCTTGATGTCCCGCCGGTCGCTTTGCAGGCGCGTGCTCGGCTCGCATCGGCAGGACTCGCGGGTCGCGCCGATGCGATCGGTGGGGATTTCCGCACGGATCCGCTGCCTGCCGGTGCCGACCTCGTCACGCTTGTGCGCGTGCTGCACGACCATGACGACGCGGTCGTCGCGGCACTGATGCGTCGCGTGCATGCCGCGCTGGCGCCAGGTGGACGCATTCTGATCGCCGAGCCCATGACCGCGACGCGCGGCGCGGAACGCATGGGCGCCGCGTATTTCGGAGTCTATCTGCTGGCCATGGGCCAAGGCCGGCCGCGCCGGTCCGATGAACTCGTCGCCATGCTGCGCGATGCGGGGTTTGTGCGTCCGCGCGTTTTGCGCATGCAGGTACCCCTGATCGTGAGCGTGATCGTGGCTGATCGCGCGCCATGACAATCGCGGTGCAGCAATCGTCAATTTGCATTGACACTCCAAAATGTCTTTCTAAACTGACACTCATCGTAAGGGTGGGAGTCCGGGACATGGACACCGTCGCTATCGTGATGACGGCACCGCAGGAGATGGCGCTTAGGCGCCTCGACCTGACACCCCCCGGCGATTCCGATGTCGTGGTCGAGGTGGATTGGAGCGGCATCAGCACCGGCACCGAACGCCTGCTCTGGACCGGGCGCATGCCGCCCTTTCCTGGGATGGGATATCCGCTGGTGCCTGGCTATGAGGCTGTGGGCCGCGTGGTATCCGCCGGTCCGCAGTCCGGCCGGCGCGAAGGCGATGCGATCTTCGTCCCCGGCGCACGCTGCTTCGGCACGCTCGATGGCGTGGAAGTGCGCGGGCTGTTCGGGGGCGCGGCGAAACGACTTGTCGTGCCAGGTGCGCGTACCACGCGCATCGATCCAGCGCTGGGTGAACGTGGAACCCTCATCGCCCTCGCCGCGACGGCATGGCACGCGATTTCGGCAGCAGGCGCATCGCCACCGGATCTCATTGTCGGACATGGCGTGCTTGGGCGGCTGCTCGCACGGCTTGCCATTCTGACGGGCGCCGCGCCGCCGATGGTCTGGGAGACGCAGCCAGCGCGCCACGCTGGCGCGGCAGGGTATGCGGTCTTGCGGCCGGAGGATGACGAACGTCGCGATTATCGTGCGATCTACGACGCAAGCGGCGACGCCGCCGCGCTCGATGGTTTGATCGCGCGGCTCGCGCCTGGCGGTGAGATCGTCCTCGCAGGCTTCTACGCGGATCGCCTCTCCTTCGCTTTCCCGCCGGCCTTCATGCGGGAGGCGCGGCTGCGCGTCGCCGCCGAATGGCGCCCGGCCGACATGCTCGCAGTAGCGGAGATGATCGCCGAGGGGCAGCTCGACCTCGATGGCCTCATCACGCATCGGGCGGACGCGGCGCAAGCGGAGCAGGCCTATCGCACCGCCTTCGACGACTCCGCCTGCCTCAAGCTCGCACTCGATTGGAGACGCGCCGCATGAACGCACCCCTTGGCAACGCGCAAGGTGCGCCCGCAGCGGTTTCCATGGCCGAAAGGCTGCGTGCCGAAGCTGCCATCGAACCTGATCCGATGGCGACCGCGCCGGCAACAAAGAAGACGCAGGTCATCGCGATCTATGGCAAGGGCGGAATCGGCAAGTCTTTCACCCTCGCCAATCTCAGCTACATGATGGCCCAACAGGGCAAGCGCGTGCTGCTGATCGGCTGCGATCCGAAAAGCGACACGACCAGCCTGCTGTTCGGCGGCAAATCCTGCCCAACCATCATCGAGACCTCCTCGCGCAAGAAGGCCGCGGGCGAGCCGGTGGCGATCGGCGATGTATGCTTCAAGCGCGACGGCGTCTTCGCCATGGAACTCGGCGGGCCGGAGGTCGGGCGCGGCTGCGGTGGGCGCGGCATCATCCACGGCTTCGAGTTGCTGGAGAAGCTGGGCTTCCACCAGTGGGATTTCGACTACGTTCTGCTGGACTTCCTGGGTGACGTGGTGTGTGGCGGCTTCGGCCTGCCGATCGCACGCGACATGTGCCAGAAGGTGATCGTCGTCGGGTCGAACGACCTGCAATCGCTATATGTCGCCAACAATGTCTGCTCGGCGGTGGATTACTTCCGCAGGCTCGGCGGCAATGTCGGCGTCGCCGGCATGGTGGTGAACAAGGATGACGGCACCGGCGAAGCCGCGGCCTTCGCCGCCGCCGCCGGTATCCCGGTGCTCGCCGCCATCCCGTCCGATGACGACATCCGGCGCAAATCCGCGAATTACGAGATCATCGGCCGTCCAGGCAGCCAATGGGCCAGCCTGTTTGAACTGCTCGGCGAACAGGTGGCCTTGGCGCCCCCGCTGCGGCCGACACCGCTCACGCAGGATGCGCTGCTGGGGCTGTTCAAGGGTGAGGCGGTGGGCCGGCACGTCGTGCTGAACCCCGCGACGATGGAAGACATGTGCGCGGCGGAAGTGCTGAACAAGCCGTCCCTCGAAGTGGTTTATGAGGGGAGCTGACAGCGTGGACACGCTTCCCCCAACCACGACAGGCTGCCATGGCGGGCGAGAGACCATGCTCGACGCCGCGCGTGCCGCGGGGAAAACCGATGTCATCGATCGCCTGGCCGCGGATTATCCGCGCGGCCCGCATGACCAGCCGCAATCCATGTGCCCGGCCTTCGGGTCCTTGCGCGTCGGGCTGCGGATGCGCCGGGTGGCGACGATCCTCTCTGGCTCGGCCTGCTGCGTCTATGGGTTGACCTTCACCAGTCATTTCTACGGCGCGCGCCGTAGCGTCGGTTACGTCCCCTTCAACTCCGAAACGCTCGTCACCGGCAAGCTGTTCGAGGATATCCGTGACGCCGTCCAGCAGATGGCCGATCCGGCCGAACAGGACGCCGTGGTTATCATCAACCTGTGCGTGCCGACCGCCTCGGGCGTGCCGCTCGACCTGCTGCCGAAGGTCATCAATGGTGTCCGCATTATCGGCATCGATGTGCCTGGCTTCGGCGTGCCGACGCATGCCGAGGCGAAGGATGTCCTGGCCGGTGCGATGCTACGCGCTGCGCGGCTGGAAGCCGAAGCTGGCCCGGTTGCGCGTCCGAAGGTGATGCAGGATGGCACGCGCAGCGTTGCGCTGATCGGCGAGTTGTTCCCGGGCGATCCGCCGGGGATCGCTGCGCTGCTTGCACCGTTGGGCCTGGGCATCGCGCCGCAACTGCCAGCCCGCGAGTGGCGTGACCTGTATGGCGCGCTCGACTGCGCCGTGGTCGCGGCCGTCCATCCCTTCTACGTCGCGTCGGTCCGCGAGTTCCGCACCGCCGGTCGCCCTGTGGTCGGCTCGGGGCCCGTTGGCGTGGATGGCACCGCGGATTGGCTCGATGGCATCGCCACCGCGGCTGGGGCCAGCGAGGTGCAGCGAGACGCGGCCAAGGCCAGCGCGCTGCCGGCGATCCGGGCTGCGCTCTCGGCCAACCCGATCAACGCGCGCGTCACCGTCTCCGGCTATGAAGGCTCCGAACTTCTGGTCGCGCGGCTGTTGATCGAGGCCGGCGCCGAGGTTCCCTATGTCGGCACCGCCTGCCCGCGTACGGAATGGAGCGAGGCGGATCGCGCCTGGCTCGCCGCTCACGGCACGCATGTCCAATACCGGGCGAGCCTGGAACAGGACATGGCGGCGATGCGCGATGCCAAGCCCGACCTCGCGCTCGGCACCACGCCGCTGGTGCAGAAGGCGAAGGAACTCGGCATCCCGGCGCTGTACTTCACCAACATGGTGTCGGCCCGGCCGCTGTTCGGCGCGGCTGGCGCGGCGTCGCTCGCCGGCATCGTCGCAGCGCAGACGCGCGGGCGGGAGCGCTTCGGCCGCATGGTGTCCTTCTTCGCCGGGGTCGGCACGCCTGATGGCGCCGGCTATGGCTTCCGCGAACGCCCCGTCGATCCGCCAGGCTTCCGTGAGCGCCAGCGCAAGCTGCGCGCCGCGCGGGCCAAGGCCGAAGAAGCGGTGGGGACGTAGCGCAGATGCTCGTCATCGATCACGACCGGGCCGGAGGATACTGGGGCGCCGTCTATGCCTTCAGCGCGGTGCGCGGCCTGCGCGTGGTGATCGATGGTCCGGTGGGCTGCGAGAACCTGCCCGTCACCGCCGTGCTGCACTACACGGACGGCCTGCCGCCGCATGAGCTGCCGATCGTCGTCACCGGCATCGACGAGGATGCGCTGACGAAGAATGGCACCGAGGCGCTGCTGTCCCGCGCCGCCGCGACGCAGGATGCGGATCTGCCCGCCGTCGTCGTCACGGGTTCCATCGCCGAGATGATCGGCGGTGGCGTGACGCCGGAGGGATCGAACCTCCGCCGCTTCATCCCGCGCACCATCGACGAAGACCAGTGGCAGGCAGGCGATCGCGCCATCAACTGGCTCTGGACCGAGTTCGGTGCGAAGCGCGTCAAGGCGCTGAAGCCCCGCAAGGAGGGTGAGCGCCCGCGCGTCAACCTGATCGGCCCGATGTATGGCACCTTCAACATGCCATCGGATCTCGCCGAGATCCGTCGCCTGGTCGAAGGCATCGGTTGTGAGATCAACCTGGTCTTCCCGCTCGGCAGCCATATCGAGGATGTGCCGAAGCTTGCCGATGCCGAGGTCAATATCTGCCTGTATCGCGAGTTCGGCGCGCGGTTGTGCGAGACGCTCGAACGTCCCTGGCTGCGCGCCCCGATCGGCATGCACGCCACGACGAATTTCCTGCGCAAACTGGGTGAACTGACAGGCGTCGATCCCGAACCCTTTATCGAGCGCGAGAAGCACACCACGCTGAAGCCGCTATGGGATTTGTGGCGCAGCGTGACGCAGGATTTCTTCGCCACCGCCTCCTTCGCCATTGTCGCGACCGAGACCTATGCGACCGGCATCCGGCGCTTCATGACTGAAGAGCTCGGCATTCCCTGCGCCTTCAGCTTCGCGCGCAAGCCGGGCGAGAAGACCGACAATGCCGCGGTGCGCGAGGCGATCGCCCGCACCCCGCCGCTGGTGCTGTTCGGGTCCTTCAACGAACGCATGTATGCGGCCGAGTCGGGCTGCCGCGCGCAATACATCCCGGCGAGTTTCCCGGGTGCGATCATCCGTCGCGCAACGGGCACGCCGTTCATGGGCTATGCGGGTGCCACATACCTTGTGCAGGAATACTGCAACGGGCTGTTCGATGCGCTGTTCCACATCCTGCCACTGGGTACGCAGCTTGATCGCGCGGCAGCAGCGACACCTGCGCGTGCTGCCGCGGCGGAGAGTTGGGAAGATGCCGCGAGCGACCTGCTGGACGACCATGTCGAGAACGCGCCCTTCCTGATCCGCATCTCCACCGCGAAGCAACTTCGCGAACAGGTGGAGGAAGCGGCCCGCGCGGCCGGCGAGGTGCGTGTCACGCGCCTGCGCGTCGAAGCCACGCTCGGCCGTATGCGAGAGGTCGCTCCGGCATGAGCGCGCCCCGCCTCACCCCATTCGGTCCGCGTCCGCGCCGACCGACCTCCGTCGATCTTCGCATCCACGGAGTACACGCGCCGACCTGGTTCCGCCGGGTCGAACGCCACAACCGTCCCTGCGGGCCGGTTGCGTCCTTGCCGCACGGGAGATGTGCGGTAACCGGCCCTCGGGCCGCCATCCGAAAGGCCTCATGATGGCCAATCCGGAAGGAACGATCAGCGGCCTCACGGAGTCCGAGGCGAAGGAATTCCACGGAATCTTCGTCTCGAGCTTCATCGGCTTCACTGTCATCGCGATCATTGCGCATATCCTGGTGTGGATGTGGCGTCCCTGGCTTCCCGGGCCGCGCGGCTACACCGAACTTATGGATGGCGTGACGACCGCGGCGACCTTCATCGTCTGAAGGAGCGCAGGACATGTGGCGACTTTGGCTGTTGTTCGATCCGCGTCGTGTACTCGTCGCGCTCTCGGTCTTCCTGATGACCCTGGCGTTGCTGATCCACTTCATTTTGCTCAGCACCGACAGGTTCAACTGGATCGAAGGTCCGCGCCCCGCTCCGGCCGTTTCGGCGCCCCGGTAGCGATCGCCCGGCGACGGACGGCACGGCACTTCCCACCGTGCCGCCCGCCGCCGGGCTCCCTCAGGCGACCTTGCGTCGCCGCGGCAGGCGGGAGGACACGCCCATGACGATGCTGTCATTTGAGAAGAAATACCGCGTCCGCGGCGGAACACTGATCGGCGGCGACCTGTTCGATTTCTGGGTCGGGCCCTTCTACGTCGGCTTCTTCGGCGTGCTGACGATCTTCTTCAGCGTGCTCGGCACGGCGCTGATCCTGTATTCCACCGCGCTCGATGGCGTGTGGAATCCCTGGAAAATCTCAGTCGCGCCGCCGGATCTCGACTATGGCCTGGCGCTTGCGCCGTTGCGCCAGGGCGGGTTCTGGCAGGCGATCACGGTCTGCGCGCTCGGCGCCTTCATATCCTGGGCGCTGCGACAGGCGGAGATATCGCGCAAGCTCGGCATGGGCATGCACATCCCCTTCGCCTACGGCATGGCGATCTTCGCCTATTTCTCGCTGGTGGTGATCCGGCCGGTGCTGATGGGTGCCTGGGGGCACGGCTTCCCGTACGGCATCTGGACGCATCTCGATTGGGTGTCGAACGTCGGGTACCAGTACCTGCACTTCCACTACAATCCGGCCCACATGCTGGCGGTAAGCTTCTTCTTCGCCACCACGCTGGCGCTGTCGATGCACGCTTCGGTGGTGCTGGCGGCGATCAATCCAGGACGTGGTGAGCCGGTGAAGACGACCGAGCATGAGAACACCTTCTTCCGCGATGCCATCGGCTATTCCATCGGCACGCTCGGCATCCATCGGCTCGGGCTGTTCATCGCGCTGTCGGCCGGTTTCTGGAGCGCGGTCTGCATCGTGATCAGCGGTCCGTTCTGGACACGCGGCTGGCCCGAATGGTGGGGCTGGTGGCTCAACCTGCCCATCTGGGCGCGGTAAGGGAGGACAGGTCGATGGCCGAATACCTCAACCTCTTTACCCGCGTGCAGGTGCGCGGGCCCCTCTATGCCGGCACACCGATCGGACGCGATGAACGCTACCGAGGCAAGTCCAGCGGCTTCAACTACCTGATAGGGAAGATCGGCGACGCGCAGCTCGGTCCGATCTATCTCGGCCATCTCGGTGTGCTGTCGCTGTTCTTCGGCTTCGTCGCCTTCGAGATCATCGGGCTGAACATGCTGGCCTCGGTGAATTGGAGCCCGATAGAATTTGTCCGTCGTTTGCCCTGGCTTGCGCTGGAACCACCTGCGCCGGCTTATGGGCTGCGTTTCCCGCCATTGCATGATGGCGGATGGTGGCTGATGGCGGGCTTCTTCCTGACGCTTTCGGTGCTGCTTTGGTGGGCCAGGTTGTATCGCCGCGCACGGCAGCTTGGACTGGGCACGCATCTGTCCTGGGCCTTCGCCGCGGCGATCTGGTTGTACCTGGTGCTCGGCTTCATCCGTCCGCTGCTGATGGGCAGTTGGTCCGAGGCGGTGCCATTCGGGATCTTCCCGCATCTGGATTGGACAGCGGCGTTTTCCATCCAGTACGGCAACCTGTTCTACAACCCGTTCCACGCGCTCTCGATCGTCTTCCTTTATGGATCGACGCTGCTCTTCGCGATGCATGGCGCGACCATCCTCGCCGTCAGCCGCTTCGGCGGTGAGCGGGAGGTGGAGCAGGCCGTGGATCGGGGCACCGCAGCCGAACGTGCGGCGATCTTCTGGCGCTGGACCATGGGCTTCAACGCCACTTTCGAATCGCTGCATCGCTGGGCGTGGTGGTTCGCGGCGCTGTGCCCGATCGCCGGTGGCATCGGCATCCTGCTGACCGGCACGGTGGTGGACAACTGGTACGCCTGGGCGATGCAGCGGGGCTACGCGCCGAGCTATCCCTCGGTTGCGCCTTTGTTGATCGATCCGGCGCTCAGCGTGGGAGGCACGCGATGAAATACCGCTTTCCCCTGGTCCTGGCGGTGCTGATTGCGTCGTTCTTCGGCGTGGTCTTCGTCCTCCAGGCCTTCGAACGGCCCCCGGTGCTCAGCTCACAGACCGGCTTCCGCGGCACCGGGATGGTCCAGGTGACCAATCCACGATCCGACGCGATCCTGTGGGACCGCAACCAGGTGCCGCCGCCGCCGGAGGCGGCCGACGCCGAGGGCGACCGCGCCTCCTCGATCTACGAGAACGTCCCCCTCCTGGGTCATCTCAGCATCGAGCAATTCGGCCGCATCATGCAGGTGATGACCGAATGGGTCTCGCCCGAAGCCGGCTGCAACGGTTGTCATGTGGAAGGCGACTTCGCGGCCGAGAACAACTACCGCAAGCAGGTGGCGCGCCGGATGATCGAGATGGTGCGTCACGTCAACAACGGCTGGGCCAACCATGTGCAGCAGACCGGCGTGACGTGCTACACCTGCCACCGTGGACGGCCGGTGCCCGAGCAAGTGTGGTCGGCCGCGCCAGAACAGGGCGCGCGCGGCATGGCGGCATCGCCCCGCATGCAGAACCGGGGCGAACCGAGCGTCGGACTGACATCGCTGCCGCATGATCCATTCTCGAACTACCTGTCGGGGGCGGAGAACATCCGGCTTCAAAGTCCGACGGCGTTGGCGACCGGTACACCGCATTCCATCCAGAACGCGGAATCGGTCTATGGCATGATGATGCATATGTCCGAGGCGCTGGGGGTGAACTGCACCTTCTGTCACAACACCCGTTCATTCTCGCCCTGGGATGAAAGCCGCGGTCCGCGCGTACCGGCCTGGCACGGTATCCGCATGGTGCGTGACCTGAACACGAACTACATCGCCCCACTGCGGGACATCCTGCCAGCGAACCGGCTGGGGCCGATGGGCGATGCCCTCCAGGTCAATTGCGCGACGTGCCACCAAGGTGTCAGCCGGCCGCTGTTCGGCGCGCCGATGCTGCGGGATTATCCGGAACTCGCTTCCCCGCCCGCACAGTGACCATCGCGGTCCATCGCGCATTGCAGGCCTGACAAACTCAGGCCTGCAATGCCGGATGATATGGTTTACAGTAGTGCCTGGGTCGATGTCAGGATAAGGTCGGCGCCGCTGGAACGTACCATGAACCGTGTCAACTTCGCGCAACCCGACATTACCCTCATGCTCGATTGGGAGGGTGTGATTCGGCAAGCCGATTTGTCGAGCGCCATCCCGACCGAGCAGGTTGGCGATTGGGTTGGCCGCCCCTGGATCGATACGGTGGGCGATACGGGCGGCGACTGGATCAGCCGCATGCTGGATGATGCGCGCAATCGCGGCGTCTCGGCCTTCCGCCAGGTCCGGCAACGCTTTCCCAGCGGCCTCGAACTGCCGATCGAATACACCACCGTCCGGCTGGGCGGGGAGGCGGGCCTCATCGCCGTCGGCAAGAACTTGCAGGCGGTGGCCGAGCTCCAGTCCCGGCTGATCGCCACGCAGCAGGCGCGTGAGCAGGATTATTGGAAGCTGCGCGACATCGAGACGCGCTCGCGACTGTTGTTCGACGCTTCGAATGAAGCGGTGCTGGTGGTGGAAGCGGAATCGCTGCGCGTCATCGAGGCGAATCCGGCGGCAATCCGCGCCATCGGCCTGGCTCCGGGCTGGGAGTTCCTGCACGAGGTCGCACCGCGTGACGAGGAGGCCTTCCGCGGCATGCTGCGGCGCGCCCGCGAACATGGCCGCGCGCCGGGTATCCTTGTGCATCTGGGTGCCGAGCGCACATCGTGGCTCGTGCGAGCGACGCTTATGGCGCGGGACCCCGGGCCCGTTTTCCTCCTGCAGCTCGCCAGTGCCGGGACGGATACGCAATCGGCCGCGCGCGGCACGCTGCTGCGGGTCGATGACATACTCGAGCGCCTGCCCGACGCCTTCGCCGTCACCGACCAGGACGGCACGATGCGGCGCGCCAACAAGGCATTTCTTGAACTGATCCAGGCGCCGACGGAAGCCGGCGTCCTGGGTCAGTCGATCGGACGCTGGTTGTCCCGGCCCGGCTCCAGCCTTGGCGTGCTGTTGGCCACGCTGCATGAACATGGCGCGGTCAGCCAGTTCCCCACCGTGATCACCGGCGAGGTGGGCCTGGAAGCGGATGTCGAGATTTCAGCCGCCAGCAGCGGCATCGGCAGCGCTCGTGCGATTGGCCTGATCGTCCGCGACATCGGCCGCCGGATGTCCGCGCGTGACGACACCACACCGCTGAGCAAGGCCTTCACCGCGATCGAGGATGGCATCGGTAAAACGCCTCTGCCGGCGCTGGTGCGGCAGACGGCCGCGGTGCTGGAACGCCACTGCATCGAACGCGCCCTCGCGCTCGCCAATGGCAATCGCACGGCGACGGCGGAACTGCTCGGTCTCAGTCGCCAGAGCCTTTACGCCAAGCTCGACCGCTACGGCTTTCACGCGCAGTCCGACGATGAGGTGGAGGACGAGGTGTGACAGACGCCTCCAGGTTGGCTCAGGCTTTCCTGCCGGCCTTTGGTCAGGCCGATCTGTCGAATTGTGAGCGCGAACAGATCCATTTGGCTGGTTCCATCCAGCCGCATGGGGCCCTCCTCGTCGTCAGCGAACCCGGGCTGGAGGTGGTACAGGCCAGTGCCAATTGCGCGGCCTTCCTCGGCTGCGATCATCTGCGCCCGGGCGTGACGCTGGCCGAGATCAGCAGCGAACTCGACGCGCGGATCCGGCCGTTTCTCGATGACCAGCTGGATGCGGTACCGGCGGCCCTGCGCTGCGTGGCCGGTCCGTCCGGTATGGCCTGCGACGTGCTCGTTCATCGCCCGGCTGGCGGCGGTCTGGTGATCGAATTCGAACCGGCGGCCGAGGCGGTGGACTTTGCCCGGCAAGTCGAGACGGCGCTGCAGCGGCTGCTCGGCACCTACACGCTGCAGGCCCTGTGCGACGAAGCGGCGCGCGTCTTCCGCGCTGTCACCGGCTATGACCGCGTGATGATCTACCGCTTCGACGAGGACGGCCACGGCGAGGTCTATTCGGAGCAGAGACGGCTGGAACTGGAGCCCTATCTCGGCAATCGCTACCCGGCCTCGGATATTCCGCAGATCGCGCGGCGCCTGTATGAGCGCAACCGCGTCCGTGTCCTGATCGACATCAACTACACGCCGGTGCCGATCGAACCGCGCCTGTCGCCGCTGACCGGGGCAGAGCTCGACATGTCGATGTGCGTGCTGCGCAGTTCCTCGCCGATCCACGTCCAGTATCTGCGGAACATGGGTGTGGCGGCGACGATGGTCGCTTCGATCATGGTGGGTGGGCGGCTGTGGGGCCTGGTGTCCTGCCACCACTACGTCCCGCGCTTCGCCGCCTTCGAGACGCGCGCGGTCTGCGAGATGCTGGCGGAGGCCCTGGGCACGCGCATTGCCGCGCTGGAGAGCTTCGTCCAGGGCCAGGCCGAGATTGCCGTGCGCCGACTGGAACAGCGCATGATCGAGGCCATCTCCCGCAAGGGCGATTGGCGCACGGCACTGTTCGAGGCGACCGACGCCCTGCTCTCACCGGTCGGCGCGGCCGGCGCCGCGCTGCTGTTCGAAGGTCAGGTCCAGAGCGTGGGCGAGGTGCCCGGCACCGTCGAGTTGCGGGAGATCGGCCGTTGGCTCGATTCGCAGCCGCGCATGCCGGTTGCCGCGATCAATGCGCTCGGCCTGCGGGAGCCGTCCCTGGCGCGCCTCACGCCAGTGGCGAGCGGGCTGATCGCCGCCTCGATTTCAACCGCCCCTGGCGAATACCTGCTGTGGTTCCGGCCCGAGCGGAAACGGACCGTCACCTGGGGCGGCGATCCGACGAAGCCTGTGGTTGTCGGCAACA
Source organism: Acetobacteraceae bacterium (assembly GCA_022842185.1). Taxonomy (GTDB): domain Bacteria; phylum Pseudomonadota; class Alphaproteobacteria; order Acetobacterales; family Acetobacteraceae; genus Neoroseomonas. The sequence goes on along the minus strand of JALHQB010000010.1, from coordinate 35,545 downwards.
GCCCATCCGACCTTTCGCCGCGACGGTCCTTCGCGCAGTGGCGTCAGCTGGTGGAAGGAACCGGCGACCCATGGACCCCGCGCGACCTGACCGCGGCCCGAATGATCGGGGAGACGGTGACCGACGTGGTGTTGCAGTTCCGGTCCGTCCGCATGCTGATCGTCCAGGACCAGATGGATCTGGTGCGCGGCCAGGTCCTGGCATCGGATCTGCCCGTCCTGATCTGCGACGCTGCCGGCACCATCCAGCTCACGAACTCCGCCTTCGAACGCCTGCTGCCTGAGGCGGCACGCCCCATACCGCGCCAGATGACGGACCTGATCCGCTGCCTGACCGATGACGAGTTGATCCAGCGAAGGCTGCGCGACCTGCTGGGGAATCTGCGAAGCTGGCGTGGGGAAGTGCGGCTGAAGCAAGGCGAAGGGGAGGACGACGGACTTGCACTGTTGGTGCGCGCCGATCCGGTTTTCTCGGCACCGGATCGCGTCCTGGGGTTCGTCTTCCTGTTCAACGACCTGACCCGACGCAAGGAAGCGGATGCGGCCCGCAGACGGTTCCAGGAGGACATCGTCGCAGGACACCGGCCGCGTGCCGGGCGCCATTCTTCCCATGAGGACCTCGTCTTCCGCACGTTGCTCGCGGCCGTGGTGGAAAATGCCCAGCTGGCGGCGTTGGAGATCACCGATGGCGTGGAACCGGAACGGATGCCGGTTTTGCTGGAAAGCGTGCGGGCTTCCGTCGCGCGGACTGCGGAAGTCCTGGAGGTCCTGATCGGACACGCGCAATACCTGTCGTCGAAGCGCCCCTGATCATGGACGACACCGTCCAGAAGCAGCCCATGCCTGACCGGTCGGCGCGCGATGGATTGCGCCGCGCCACGGATGTCATTCATCAGCGGCTGCACCAGCATCCGATGCTGCGGCGCCTGGCCGAGGGCAGCATCTCGCGATCCGACTATATCGCGCTGCTGCATCGGTTCCTGATGTTCCACGAGGCTGTCGAGGATCGACTTCATCGTGGTCCGGACCTGTCGGAACACGGCATAGATGTGGCCGAGCGGCGCCGGTCGCCTCTGCTGCACAATGACCTCGCCGATCTTGGCGCGCCAGCGATGATTGCGCCGTCGCCAGTGCACCAGTTCCTGCTGGTGCCGGGATCCGCGGCCGCGGCGATCGGCTATCTCTACGTCAGCGAAGGATCCCGGTTGGGGGGATTGGGTCTGGCGCGATCCCTGGATGGGCTGCTGGCGCCCGGCAGCACGGTGGGGCGTTCCTTTCTGGTCGGATACGGACCGAGACACGGCGCCATGTGGCGCGACCTTTGCGACGCAATCGAGCGCATGGGCGCGGCTGACGAAGACCGCGACACGATGATTTCCGCCGCGATGGGCGCTTTTGCCCTGTTCGAGGCATGCATCGAGGCGCGGGGCACGCTCTTGGCGGAAACGGTGTGACGGCGATCGTCTGCGCCGCGTAGCGGGTTGTCCTCAACGGGACCGTGCCTTGTCATGTGAGAAATGTGGTTTCAGGAACACGGCGAGATCGTCGTGCACTGCTGCCGGTAATCGAACCGCAGACTCGGTCAGCCCTGGCGCATCACCCCAAGCGGACTGCGCAGATGGGCGCATGGATTTTGTTGAGTGGGAGCCTCCGATTGCCGGCGCCGCGGCAGGGCGGGATCCCCATCCGGAACGAACAGCCAGGCCGGGGGCCTGTTCGCGTGGCGCTGTCGGCTCCCGCGAGCGTTCTGCGCAAAACGCTCTTACGCGCCGGCCGCCCGCCGTCGAGGGTCGGTCGCGCCTTAACTTATCCTGGCGGAAGCTACAGCGATATCGGCCGCTTATACTTGCCCGCGATGGTGTCGGGGTCGATCAGCCCGCCCGCCAGCATGATCGACCAATAGCCGATATCGGCCGTATGGACGATCGTGTTCTCCAGGCTGCGCACCAGCAACTCGCCTTCGCCGGAATGCGCGGCGGCGATATGCGCGACCTCCTCCGGCAGACCCACCAGCAGGCAGAGATGCGCGCCATAGGCCGGATGGCGCAGCGACGGTACGCCCGCCTTGTGCCGCGCCCCCTGCCACCGCTTGCGGTTCTCCGGGTCGAACTCCCAGGGCTTGCCGACATCGTGGCAGATACCGCCAGCCACCACGATGTCGCGGTTCAACGGCAGGTCCGGATTGGTGGTCGCGAGTTCGTCCGCCATGGCGATGGCAAGGCGCGTCACGCCACGGATGTGGTCCGTCTGATCGCCGCGGATCAGCCTCATCGAGCCGGGATTGCCCTCGGGCGGGATCTCCCGGATTGACGCGTAGCTGCTGCGTGCCAAGGCAAGGCACCAGGCACTGATCACCTTCTCCCGCAGGTCGTCGTCGCGGATCTGCGCGATCTCCGGCAATTCGTGTCGCACCTGTTCGCGCAGCGCTGGGGTCAGCCTGCGGGTCACTGTATCGCTCTCGGTTGCAAACATCGCTGTCATCCGCCGTTGCGCCGGAGGAGCGGACCACCGGCGTCCAGAGTGCCATCCGCCCATTCCAGTACCGCCCCGGGCAGGCTTCGGCAACGGTCGGCACGTCCACCGGCACGAGGCTTCGCTCGCGCGTCGAGATTGCGGGCGCGCGGCAGATCAACCAGCCCGGGCCGGAATGCGTCGCGGCCGCGAACCCGGACGCCACCGCCGCGGGCAAGGACTGGTCGGCCAGTGTGCCTGTTGCACGACGAGCCGCCCAGGCGAGGGGGGGGCACCACCGAAAGGTCCCTCGATTGACGATGCGCGCGTCGGCGCGCCGAATTGCTCCGCAACGCCATTCCAAGGGATCCTCCATGACCGATCTGACGGCGCAGAGCGCCACCGAATTGCGCCGCCGGATGGCAAAGGGCGATGTTTCCCCCGCCGAGGTCCTCAGCGCCTTCCGCCGGCGGATCGAGCGGCTGAACCCTGACCTCAACGCCTTCGTCGAAATGGCCTGGGACCGCGCCGAGGCGGAGGCTGCCCGCGCCGACGCCCGCGTGGCCGACCTGCCGCCGCTGTTCGGCCTGCCGGTCGGCGTCAAGGAATCGACGGATGTCGAAGGGCTGCATACGACTTTCGGCAGCCTGCTCTACAAGGACCGTGTCGCGGCTGCCGACGCACCTCCCGTCGCCGCCATCCGGCGCGCGGGCGGGATCATCATCGGCAAGACCAACGTGCCGGAACTGCTGCAGGGCGGCACGTCGCAGAACAGCATCTATGGGCTGACGCGCAACGCGCATGATGCGCGCTATTCGAGCTCGGGGTCCTCCGGCGGAACTGGCACCGCGCTCGCAAGCGACATGGTGCCGCTCGCCACCGGGTCGGACATGGGCGGCAGCATCCGCGGGCCTTCGGCGGCGCACGGCATCGCCGGGCTGCGACCGACGCCTGGCCTCATCGCATACCCCAGCATTCCGCTGGCCTTCGACGTCTCCTCGGTGGTTGGTCCGATGGCGCGCAGCACGGAAGACGTGATGCTGCTGCTGGCCGGCATGATCTGTTCAAGCCACCTCGACCCCTTCGATTGGAACCCCGATCCGGCACCGCTCCTGGCGCCACAGATAATGGATCCGAAGACGCTGCGCATCGCCGTGTCTCCCGATCTCGGCTGTGTCGAGGTGACTCCCGCGATCCGCGCGCGCTTCGAGGAAGCGATCGGCGCCATTGCGCCGCATGTCGGGCATGTGGAATGGGCCACGCCGGATCTCGGCGACATGAACCGCGCCTTCTACATCCTGCGCACCCTGGCCTATCTCGTTTCCTACGGTGCGGTGCATGAAAGCGAACCGGGCAGGCTGACGGCGCAGAAGAATGTGGACCTGCGCCGGGGCTTCGCAGCCTCCGCGCGTATGATCGCGGAGGCACAGCGCACCCAGTCGCTCGCCTTCCGCTCCCTCGCGACCTTCCTGCTTGGCTACGATGTGCTGATCACGCCCGGTGCGTCCGAGCCGCTGGCGACGGTGGAGGACATCAACCGGCGCGAGGCCGCGCTGGCGGCGGACAACGCCCGTTTCGCGTTGGACGAGTACGATTTCGACCGCATGCCCAAGGCGGGCATCAACACGCCCATCACCTGGACGGCGCATCCCGTGGCGACCATCCCCGCTGGCCGTGGCCCGGACGGGCTGCCATTCGGCCTGCAGGTGATCGGCCGTTACCGCGATGACATTCGCCTGCTGCGCATTGCCCTGACGCTGGAGGCGATACTGGGCGGACAGCCCGGCTTCGGGCGCGTCCTGCCGGCACTGGAGGCGGCAGCGTGATGCGCCGGCGGACATGCCTCGCCGCCCGCGCTGGAATCGCAGCCCAAGCCAGCGAGACCCCGTGAGCGGCCAGCACTTCCGTGAAGCGTTCGTGCAAGAAGAGGTCTCCGAACGCCACATCATCGGCTACCAGGACGCCAGGCCCGCGCGACCAGGCGTGCTGGTCCTGGAGCATTCTTGCTTGAGCGCGCATCTTCACGTGCCTGACTGATTCCAGTCAGGCACGATCTGCTCTAACCAGCCGCCGTCGCCACCCCCTGGTATTCGTCCTCCGCCACCGGTTCCATCCAATGCGTGTTGTCCGGCCCGTCGGTCTCGACGAAGGAGATATGCGCGAACAGGTGCCCGGCGATGGCACCGTGCCAGTGCACCAGGCCCGCGGGCACTTCCGCCACATCGCCTGCGCGCAGAAGCTGCGGCGGCTTGCCGCGCACCTGCACCATGCCGGTGCCCTGCGTCGCCACCAGCACCTGGCGGGTCTTGTGCGTATGCCAGTTGGTCCGCGCGCCGGGGGTGAAGGTCACGAGCGTGGCACTGGTGCGCGACGGGGCGGACGGCGTCGCCAGGGAATCCTGCAGCACCGTGCCGGTGAAGCTGCCCGAAGGCGCTACCTTCGTGGCGCGCCGCGTTGCTGGCCTGATGGTCACGTCGTCCATGCACACTGTCTCCCGTTCTCAGGCGGCCTTGGATCGCGTTGCGCCAGACCGTGCTGACGCAAAACGCTCTATGCCTGTTTCTGATCGAGCAAATTCGCGCACCTGACTTGGTCGAGTCAGGAGCGATCTGCCCTAAGTCCCCACCGACCCCAGCTCCTGCCGCACCAGGCTCAGCCAATACTGCACGCCCAGCGGGATCGCATCGTCGTTGAAATCGTAGGTCGGCGTGTGCAGCCCTTCCGAGGACGGTCCGCCGGCGCCGATGCCCATGAACATGAACGACCCCGGCCGCGCCTTCAGCATCAAGGAGAAATCCTCGCCACCGGTCACCGGCCCGGCCTGACCGGTCGTGCGATCCGCGCCGACCACCGCGGTTGCCGCGCGCAGCGCGATCTCGGTCTGCTCGGCATGGTTCACGACCGCGGTGCCGCGGCGCAGGTACTCGACCTCCGCGGTGCATCCGAAGGTCGCGGCAAGACCCGCGGCGATCTCGCGCATGCGGTTCTCCATGATGTCGCGAACGTCTTCGGTGAAGGACCGCGCCGTGCCGCCGATCACCATCTCCGCGGGCATGACGTTGGTGGACAGCAGCGACCCGCCATGGATCGCGCCGACGCTGATCACCGCGGCATCGATCGCCGAGACGTTGCGGGACACGACGGTCTGCAGCGCCAGGATGAACTGCGCCGTCAGCACGGTCACGTCGGTCGCCATATGCGGTGTCGATCCGCCATGGCCGCCGGTGCCGCGGAAGGTCACCACCCAGCGATCGCCCGCCGCCATCGCCGGCCCCGGCTGGATGGCGAAGGTCCCCAGCGGCCGGTTCGGCTTGTTGTGCAACCCATAGACGGCATCGACGGGAAACCGCTCGAACAACCCGTCCTCGAGCATCGCCTTCGCACCGCCGCGGCCTTCCTCGGCGGGCTGGAAGATGAAATGGACGGTGCCGCCGAAATCGGGATCGTCCTTCAGCATCTTCGCCGCACCCAGCAGCATCGTGGTGTGCCCGTCATGGCCGCAGGCATGCATCACGCCGGTGTTGGTCGAGGCATGGGGCAGGCCGGTCGCCTCAGTGATCGACAGCGCATCCATGTCCGCCCGCAGACCGATCGCCCGCTGGCCCGGTTGCGTGCCCTTCAGGGTGGCGACGACACCGTATTTGCCGACGCCCTCGGTGACATCCAGCCCCCAGCCGCGCAGTTTCTCCGCGACCAGGGCGGACGTTCGGATCTCCTCCATGCCCATTTCGGGATGCGCGTGGATGTCACGTCGGATGGCGACGAGTTCGGGCTGAAGTGCGTCGAGGCGGGCTTTGGCGGCGTCGTTCATGGTGTTCCGTGTCCCTGGCGGCGGCGTTGGAGGGTCAGCGTGGGGCCTGAGGGTGCGTAGCGCAACGCCGCAGGAAGCCGTGGGAGATGAACGCCCCCCGCGTGCCCTCCCCTTTCTGATCCTTGGGAATGAGATCGAAGCCGACGCCAAGTGCCAGAAAACGGAGGGGGATTCGGGGGAGGTGTTCCTCCCCCGTCTGCTACGCCATGCCCGCGAGCCGCAGGCCGCGCAGGAAATGGTCCATGTCCCGCCGCCGCACATAGGGCGCGGCATGGCGGAACCGCTGGATGGTAAAGCCCGGGTCGAGTTCCAGCATCGCACGCACCTGCGGCCGCGCATCCTCCACCCGCCCCAGATGCCCCAGCGCCGCGATCTGCGCCCGCAGCGCCGCGGTGAAGCGTGGTTGCAGTTGCAGCACCGCGCGGCCGATCTCGATCGCCGCTTCGAAATTCCCGAGCATCATCTCGACCGTCGCCAGTCCGGCCTCGGTGAAGAAGGCATGCGGGTTGCGCGGCAGCAGCGCGAGGGCGCGCTTGAGGTGCCGCCGCGCCGTCTCCAGCTCCCCGCCATAGGCATGGGCCATGCCCGAGAAGGTCCAGGCCGCCGGCAGCGCCGGGTTGATCTCCAGCGCCTGGCGGGTCAGCGCCAGCGCCTCGGGGATCTGGTGGTGCAGGAAGCCGCGCACATGCCCGGCAATCGCCAGCCCCCGCGCATCCCGCGGGTCAAGCAGGATGGCCTGCTCCGCCGCGTGGCCCGCCGCGGCCAGCGCATCCCGCTCCTGCGCGGCCCAGCCTTGGCCGACCAGCAGAACGTTCCAATAGGCCAGCCAGGCATGGGCCGATGCCAGCCGCGGGTCGCGCCGCACCGCCATCACCAGTACCTTGCCCGCGCGCTCGAAGGCATCGCGTTCCAGCCTGTAGATGTCGGGCACCACGCGCAGCACCATCTCCTGTGGGCTCGCTTCGGCCAGCGGGCGCTGGGCGGCGCGTTCCGCTTCCAGCAGCAGCAATTCATGCTCCAGGCGGGCGCTGGCCTGGGCGGCCACTTCCTCGGCGAAGGCGGCCGGGCGGGCTTCGTCGGGGGCGATCACTGATGACCACATCACGGTCCCACCGCCGGCCACATCGACCAGCCGCAGCAAGACTTGCGGCCGCTGCCCGGCCAGATGGATGTTGCCCGTCAGCATGTAGTCCGGAACCGGAGGCCGGTGGCCGGGCAGTTCGACCAGCACGGAGACGGACCTCAGCGCCGACAGCGCGGCGACAATCGCGTCTGTTGTCGCGATGTCGAACACCGCGGCCTTGGCGCCCGCCAGGTTGTTGAGCGGCGCGACCAGCACCGAGGCGCGGCGGGAGACCTTTGCGTCGGTGGTGCGGTCCGGCACCGATACGGGCTCGATCGCCACGCCATTCGTCGCTCCGTCACCGGCACGGGACAGCCAGTCATCAAGCTGCGGATCGATGCCGCGCAATTCCGACAGGAAGGGCCAGCCGGCGCTGCGCTGGGCGTTCTCGATGGTGACGTCGCCGGCCAGCAGCCAGATGCTGGATGCATCCGTGCCGATGATTTCGGCGCCCGCCGTGGCGAGCGCGGCGCGAAGGTCGTGCAGAACGTCCCGGAGGCGACCAAGCGCGTGACCGGCATCGGCACCGGACCACAACAGTCCGGCGATCAGCCGACGCGGCATCCGGTGCCCGGGGGCGAGGGCCAGCAGGGCTATGATCGCGCGTGGACGGCTGCCGCCGGGCAGCGCGGAACGGCCGCCCGCATCGACCATCTGTAGTGAATCGGCCAGCCTGATATGGATCCGGGGAGCGGCGCCCGGCTGTGACAGCAGCGTAGAGCCGACGCTCGACAACGTGATTCACCCCCCGTGCGACTCGACGCGCCGACGGATTTCCGACGCCGGCCGACGCTGTTCCGATGTGCATCAACGCAGGAAAAAGAACAAATGAATTCACCCATAAGTTGAATTTTCCGGAGAGCAGCACGCCATGAATGCCTTCCCACGCGACCCTTCGCTATCCTTTTCACGGTCCACGCACGACATCGGCGCGACGCCGGGGCCGGCATGCGAGGGGGACGACCGCGAAATCCTGTTCACGATATTGGCGCCATGCCTGGGTTGTATGGAGGCCGCGGAGGCGCTCGAGGCGCTGTTCGACCGCTTTGACAGCTTGGCAGAGGTCATGGCCGCCGCGCCGTGCGACCTGGCGGCCGTGCCGGAATTGGGTGAAGCCGGAGCCGCGGTGCTGATGGCGCTCCAGGCGGCCGCGGCGCAGCTGGAGCGGCAACGCAGCGGCGGCCGCCCAGTGCTGGTGCATCCTGCGAGCTGGATCGCGCATCTGCGTCGCGGCGGGGCAGGGATCGCGCCGGGCGAATTCCGGGCGTTGTTCCTCGATCGGGGCGGTGTCCTGCTTGCCGAGGAGACGGTGAGCGTCAACGGATCGGCATCCGTTCCCGGCCGGGTCATCCGCCGCGCCATGGCGCTGGAGGCCGAGGGCTTCGTTCTGGCGCGCGGCCATGAGGGCGGAACCCTGGCGCCGAGCGAGAGCGACATCGTCATGGCGTGCAGTCTTCAGCAGGCAGCGCGGGTACTGGGGCTGCGGCTGCACGACCATCTGGTCATGGCGCGCGGGGCCCATGCCTCGCTGCGGGATGCAGGGGTGGTGTGAGGGCGTGCGTTGAAGGGGAAGGGCGCCGATGAAGCTTGTCGCCGCCCGCCCCTTCAGCCGCGCCCGTAAACCCGTATCTCCCGCGCTCCCGCTACCTCCCGCCGCTCCAGCCGCCAACCCGCCGGGACCGGCGGCCCGCCAGGCGCTTCGCAGATGATCAGCCGCCCGGCCGCCTCCGCGGCGCGCTCCAGGATGGCGGGCACGGCCGCTGCCGGCGCCTGCGCCAGCACGTCGAGCAACAGGACGGTGCCGCCGCCCGGATAGGGCGAGTCATCCATCAGGATGCGCCAGCGATGGCCGGGGAGGGCGGCGCGCGCCGCGACCAGCGCCTCCGGCCGGGCATCCGCGCCGATATACTCCCCAGGCGCGAAAGCCTGCGCGATGCCGCTGTCGCCGCAGCCGACATCGACCAGCGGCAGGCAGCCTTCCGCCAGCGCACGCAGGCGGGACCCGAGGCCGGCGGCATCCGCCTTGGACTGCACAGCCGCGGAGGGCTGGCTGGCTGGCCAGCGGCTCGCTTGCCGCGCGGCGCGCAGGGTGGGTGGCAAGGCGGGCGGAGGTTCCTGCTTGCGGCCGCTGCGGGATTCGGCGCGTGACGCTTGATGCTGGGCGACCACCGCCGGCCCCTGCGCCGCTGCGTCGTAGTGGTCGTGGATGGCGCAATACGCGGCCGGGAGCCAGCGCGTGACCAACGGTATCCGGGCCGAGACATCCGCCCAGGCCGCGTCCAGATGCACTTGGTCCCACATCAGCGGATCGGCCTGGCAGCGCAGCACCCAGCGGTCGAGCAACGCGCCCGCGGACGGTCCACGCCCGAACAACAACGTGCCGGAGGCGAATTTCCAGCCGACATGTTTGTGGATGGCGAAGTCGCAGCCGGGCGCGGCGAGCAGGCCCAGCGGCGCCTCCAGCGTCGAATCGGCATCGAGCCAGACCACTGGGCGATCGGTCGCGGCCCATTGCTCGCGGATGAATTCGGCCTTGAAGGCGCAGACCATCTCCCAACTGCCGGGCACATCCAGCCCGAGCAGTTCGAAGCGCGCGCCCTGCGCCAGCAGGCTCGCCCGCAGCCGTTCGGCATGGGCCTCGTAGCGCGTGGCCCGCGTGTAGAACGACACGATGAGCGGCGCTGCATCGCCGGCCGGCACGGGTGGCGGATGCGTCGCGCCGATCCAGGCCGGCCGCGCGCCGCCGATGACGCCCACATCGACCAGGCGGCGCTTCGTGGCGTCGTGGGCGGGATCGTTCGCGTCGTGGATCACGACCATTGCCGGTCCGATGGGCGGCGTTTGTCCCGGCCCGTCAATGACATGGACGGGCCATCCGGCGGGGTTGAAGGCCGCCAGCGCGGCGTCGAGCGTCATGCGCGGGCGCCGTCGGCTACCAACGCTGATTACGTGGTTCGGCGAGCTTGGCCAGCGCCGGGGCGACATGGGCGGCGACGGCATCGTAGTTGCTGATCAGGCGGCGCTTGTCGGGGGCGGTCGGGCGCATGCGGATCGGGCCGAACAGCCCGGCGGCGGCATCCGGGGCCAGCTTCAGTGCCTGCGCGACCTTCTCCAACGTGGCGGGCGCGATGCGGTCATTGTCGATGAAGTCGGGATAGGCAAGTTCGATGCAGCGGCCATTGCCGCGAAACGCTTCCCGCACCAGTTCCCGCGTGCGCGCCACCGGCAGGACATAGTGCAGCGCGCGATCGGGATCGAGCGTGATCGGCGCGTCCTGCTGCCCGGATATGTCCTTGTCCGTGTGGTACAGGTTGCGCGTCTGGGCGATGATGTTGCTCGCGAAACAGGCGAGGATGTCGTCCCGCACCAGATGCACCACCAGGAAGCCGCGGGCGCGGAAGTAGCCCATCAGGAAGTTCCGCCACGGCAGCCCGACCGGATAGGTCCACAGCGGGCTGAGCACGCCGAGATTGTCGTACATCACATCGAAATGAAGATAATCGCGGTCGATCGACGCGTGCAGCTTGATGAAGAAGTCATCGAGGAACGCCGTCATCTCATTCTGCGTGAAGCCGAAATCCGGATGAGCGCCCAGATGCGCCGCCCAGGCGCGCGTGACGCTGCCGGCGGGGTTGTTGGGCAGGAAGATCTCATAGGCCGAACGCACCCAGTCGCCGCTGTTGAGCGACTGCGCGAAGGCCTTGGTGCCGCTGCGCTGGGTGGCGATGGTGACGATGGTGCGCGCAGCGAGGTGGTCCGGCAGCTTCAACGCGAAAACTCCAAAGGTGCGTCGCAGGATCGCATGGCCCCGCCCATGGCGGAAGGCGCGCGCTGGCGGCGGATATCCCGCGCCGCGGGCGATTGCACCCAGGCGCGATCTGCTCTAGGCGCGGATGCCGTGTCCTGTGGGTTGGCGCGCCGCGTCCCTGGGGCGCGGGATCGGGGAAAGTGGGGCCGCCGCTTGGCAAGGACCGTCGTCCATCTCTGCACGGGCGCCACGGGCGGTGCCGGGCGCGCCGGCCGCCGCGCCCATCTCGCCGGGCGTGAGGCCGGGCTGCTGTCCGCCTTCGCCTTCGCCGATGGCGCGGCGACTGCCCCGGACGACATCGTGCTGCACCCGACCCGCGCCGAGGACCCCGCCGAGGCCGCGCTCGCGACGGTGCTGCGCGACCGGGTGCAATGGGGCGTGGTGCAGTCGGCGCGCACGGATGCGACCAATACGCTGTTCTCGATCGCCCATCCGGGCCTCGCGCTGGACCGCCAGGCGCTGGTGGCCGCCGCCGACATCCTGCACCTGCACTGGACATCCTGGTCGGTGCCGCCCGCGGTGCTGCGGCGCTGGCGGGCGGCCGGGCGCGCCGTGGTCTGGACGCTGCATGACCTGTGGCCGATGACCGGCGGCTGCCATTATCCAGGTGACTGCGACCAATACCGCACCGCCTGCCTGCAATGCCCGCAGCTGCACGATGCCTGGTCGTTGGTGCCCAATGCCTTCGCGGAAAAGCGCGCCGCCTGGTCCACGCCGGGGCCGGTAATCGTCGCGCCGTCGCGCTGGATGGCGGCGCGCGCGGCGGAAAGCGCGATGTTCCGCCACTGCCGCATCGCCGTCATCCCCAATGCGATCGAAACCGACAACTTCGCCCCGCGCGCCGACCGGGCCGGGCTGCGGGCCGCCTTCGGCATCGGGCCGGACGACCTGCTGCTGGTGCTCGGCGCCTATGACAATGAGGAACGGCGCAAGGGCGGGGCGATCCTGATCGAAGCGCTGCGCCGGCTGCATGATGATGGCCGCCTTGCCGCCGCCTTGCCGGCCGGGGCGCGCGTGGCCCTCGCCGGCTTTGGCAAGTCGCCGCTGCCGGCCTGGGACGGACTGGCGACGCTCGCCTTCGGTAACGTCACCGATGATGCCGTGCTCGCCGACATCCTGGGCGCGGCCGATCTCGCCTGCATCCCCTCGTTGGAGGACAATTACCCCAACATCGCGCTGGAGGCGCTGGCCTGCGGCACGCCATGCCTGGCAACCCCGGTCGGTGGGCTGATCGAGCTGGTGCGCGAAGGCCGCAGCGGCGTCGTCGCCGACGCCCCCGATCCGGAGGCGCTGGCCGAGGCGCTGCTGCGCTTCATCGCCCACCACCACGGCGATTGGGGCCTGCGGGCGGCAGCGCGAGCACAGGTCGAGGCAGAGAACGCCCTGCCGGTGATCGGCGCGCAACTCGCCGAACTCTACGACAGCATCGCCCCGCCGGAGCGCCCGATCGCCCCGGACGCCGCCGCGCATGCACGCGCACTAGGCGCCTTCCGCCACGCGCCGGTCGCCGTCTCGGCCCGGCCGGAAGCACCGTTCCTGCGCTTCCCGGCCAATCTGCTGCTGCGGCAGGAGGGCGGGACGGCGGTGGCCGGTTTCGCGGCGCCGCCAGCCGAATCGGCACCGGTCGGGACCCGCCTGCTCGCGCTGCATGCCCGCCACGTCCATCATGGCGCGCGGTCGGGGCCGTACCAGTTCCTGCGCCATTTGCCGGAGGAGATCGCCGCCGACATCCGCGCGACGCCGCTCGGCGCCGGCCTGGCCGCGGGCCGGGCAGGGGCCTTCCACGCCTGGGGGCGGCTGTTGGGCACGGCGGCCTTTGGCCAGCAGGGCAATGCCTGGCTCGCCGAAGCCGAGCTGCTCGCCGCCTGCGCCGCGGTGCCGGCCGACATCGTGCATGCGATCGACGGCGAACTGGCCCTGTGGCTGCTGCCGCGCCTGCCGGCCGCGCTGTTCGCCGGCGGCCGGCGCCCCGCCATGGTCGCCACCTTCCACCAGCCACCCGCGCTGCTCGCCGGCATGGTGAATGCCGCGCTGCTCGGCAGCCTCGATGCCATCATCCTGCTGTGCGAGGCGCAGCGCACCGCCATGCCCCCCGCGATCGACCCTGGCCGTGTCCATATCCTGCCGCACGGCATCGACTCCGGTTTCTTCACCCCCGGCCCTCGCGCGCCGGGGCGCGGCTTCCGCTTGCTGTCAGTCGGTCACTGGCTGCGCGACCACGCCGGGGCCTTCGACGCATTGGCCCTGCTGCGCGACGCCGGGCTGGACGCCAGTCTGCGCATCATCACCCCCTCGCCACCGGCCGGCGCGCCGGCCGGTGTCGTGGTCGAATCCGGCCTGACGGACGACGCGCTGCGCCAGGCCTATCGGGACGCGGACGCGCTGATGCTGCCGCTTCAGGACGCCACGGCCAACAACGCGATCCTGGAGGCGATGGCCTGCGGCCGCCCGGTCGTCAGCACCGATGTGGGCGGCGTGGCGGAGATGACCGCGGGCGCGGCGCGGCTTTGCCCACCGGGCGATGCGCGGGCGCTGGCGAATGCCGTGCTCGGGCTCGCAGCCGACCCGTCCGGTGCCGAAGCCCTGGGCCGCGCGGCGCGCGCACGCGCCGAAGCCTTGGATTGGCGGCGGGTCGCGGCGGCACATGCCGCCTTATATGCCGGGCTGCGGGCGTGACGGGCGGGGAAGCACTGGAGGGGCGTTGCCCCGTGGGCGGGCAGATTGGAGGGGCGCTGCCCCTCCAAGCCACCCCGCCAGGGACCAGCGGGTCCCTGGACCGCGGGACCTTGGCGTCGCTCATGGTCAGATGTCCCGAATTGGGCCGCCATCTTGGCGCCGACCGATGGCGTTCAGCACCAAGGTGGAGGTTTCCAAAGGCCTTAAGCCTTTGGTGGGGTGAGGTCCGGAGAGGGGCGACGCCCCTCTCTGGCCACGACGCGCCCTACCCATGACCCAGTCCCCCACCCTCGCCCTGCTGGCCCCGCGCGCAATCCGCAGCCCGGCGCGCCGCTCGCCCCATGACAGGGCAGCCGGGGCGGCCCGTGTCGCGGCGGCGCTCGCCGCCTGCGACCTCGACACGGCGCTTGGCGTTGTGGCCGAGATGTTGCTGGCCGACCGGGACGGCGAGGCGACGCGGCGGGCGACCGCCGATGTCCTCGCGCATCTCGTGCGGTATCCGCTCGACCGCAGCCCTGCCCTTGGCGCCTTCGTCGCCGCCCTGACTGAATAGGTCTCATGGCCCTCGTCATCCTCGACCCCAACCTCGCAGGCGAAGCCGGGCACCACCTGGCCTATGACATGGCCATCGCGCGCGAGGCGCTGGCGCGGGGGGAGCCGGTGACAATCGTCGCCAACCGGCGCTTCGCCGGTGCCGGGATCGATGGCGTGCGGATCCTGCCGCATTTCACCGCCAGCACCTATGCCCAGCTGCACCCGGACCCGGTCACCGGGGCGATGGACGATTGGCGGCATTTCAACGACCTGCTGCAGGCGGAGCTGGCGCAGTTGCCGCGGTCCGAATTCGGCGCTGGCGATGCCGTTCTGGTGCCGACCACCACCGAAAACCACCTGGCCGGATTCATCGGCTGGATGAAACAGTTCGATCCGATCGAAGCACCGCTGTTCCTGCTGCACCTGATGTTCCCGTCGGGCGTCACGGTGGATGGCGCCGGGGCGACGGTGATCGAGGATCCGCTTCGCGCGCTGTTCTACCGGCTCGCGGATCGGGCGGCGCAGGAGGATGGGCCGCCGGTCCATCTGTTCGCCAGTGGCGGGCAGCATGCGGCGGAATTCTCCGCTTTGTTCGGCCGGCCGATTCCGGCGCACCCGGTGCCGATCCGCCCCGAACCCGGCACCGTGCCGGGCACCGTCGTGCAGCGGGCCCTGCTGTTCGCGGGGGATGCAAGGCACGACAAGGGGGTGGCGCTGCTGCCCGACCTGATCCTGCGCCTGGCGGCCGCGCATCCGGCCTGGCGCCTGGTCGCGCATGTGAACGGCCATGCGGCCTGGGGGGCGGCGAAGGACGCCACCCAGGCGCTGGCGGCGCTGGCGGACACCGTGCCGAACCTCGAATACGCCGGTGGGCGGCTGTCGCGGACGGACTATGAGGCGCTGGCGCGCAGCGTCGGGATCGCGCTGTTCCCCTATGATCCGGTGCTGTACCGGCGGAAATCCTCCGGCGTGTTGTGGGAAGCGATCAGCCTTGGGACGCCGGTTGTGGTTCCCGCCGGGACCTGGCTCGAAAATGAGGCGCGCTACTGGGGTGCCGGCCACATCGCCTACGACGCCCATGACGCGGCGGGGATTGCCGAGGCCTTCGCGGCGGCGCTGCCGCGCATCGGGGAACTAACCGCGCTTTCGGCAGCGGCCGGGGCGCGGTATCGGGCGGCGAACGGTGCCGCGGCGCTGATGGACCAGGTCGCCGCGCTGTGGGTACGGCACAAGGCGGCGGCGAGCCTGGTGGCGCGGCCATCCGCCATGGCGATCGATCTCGCGCGGCTGGATGCGGGCTGGCACCGGCCGGAGGTCGTCGAAGGGCGACCGGTTCGGTGGTCGATGCAGGACCCGGTGATTTCCTTCGACTGGCCGTTCGAGGCGGCATGGCAGCTCGACATCACGCTGCTGTCCTTCCTGGGGGCAGGTCAGTTGGACCGCCTGGAACTGGTTGGCGCCCATCCTGGCGTGACGCTGGGCTGGCAGCAGGACGGGAGCTTGGCGCGGCTGACGCTGCGCGGGCCGGGGCCGGGCCGGGCCGGGCCGCGCATCGACCTGCGCCTGCGGCTGCCCACGACCATGCGTCCGCAGAATGACGCGCGCGACCTGGGCATCCTGGTCGGCGGGATGCAGGTCGGGCCGGTGGCAGGCGAGGCGGTGCCTGGCGGGCAGGGGGCCTCGGTGCTGCCCGCCCTGCGCGTGGACGGAGCTGAGGCGCCCGGCGGGGGATGGCCGCTGGCACCGAGCGTCGGCGGGGTACTGTCGGCCGCGCTGGACCGGACTTGCGTCCTGTCCTTCCGGCTGCGCTGCGAGCCGCCGTTGCCGTCACCGGCCGTGACATTGAGCCTGGGCGGGGCCACCGCGCGGCTTCATCTGTCGCCGCACGCCGACAGCGTGTGGCTTGGAACCGCGACCCTGCCGCCGGCCCTGCTGCGTGCGGCCGGGGAGCCGGCACGCTGGTCGCTGGCGGCCGTATTGGCAGCCGGGCAGTCGGCGACGCTTCTATCGGCGGATGTCGCCACCCTGGCTGGCACCACGCGACCCTTGACCGATCGGGACCAGGCGCCGTCTGTCGAACCCGCCGCACCGCCAGCCCTGCCGCCACCCAACGGGCCGCGCCTGCGCTGGGATCTGTGCCAGGGGCTTGGTGGCGCCGAAGGACCGTTCGAGGACCTTGGCGTGCCGGCGGATGTGCGCTGGATCGTCGCGCGCGACGCACGGCTGGTGGTCGAGACCGACGCTCCGGGGCCGGTTCGGCTGGCCCTGCGCTACCGTTGCCTGCTGCCGCACCAGGGCCTGCGGGTCAGCGCGCAAGACGGTTCGCCACGGCAGATTGGCATCGAGGGCACCGGGCTGACCCAGTCCGCGGAGGTCGTGCTGGATTTGATGCTGCGGGCCGGCCTGAACGACGTGGCGCTGGCCTTTACCCATGGCGTGCCCGAACCCGGGACGGGACGGGACCTGGTACTGCTGCTGGAGCGGGCGGCGTTCGCGTAGGGGAGTCGCTGGACGAGCCACGCTCCAGCCCGGGGGACGCAAAAGTGATCGAGGCGGATGCCTCGATCGAAGAGCGCAAAGCGCGACCGCGCACAGCCTGTCAGTGGTCCCTGACGCTCCAGCGCGTGGCGCGAAGGAAAGCCGGGCGGATGCCCGGCGCCCGCCGTCTGAAGGACAAAAAAGCCGAGTGCGGAGCCACCATGGGCCGCTGGCGTTTCATCCTCCCAAGGCCTGCTATGCAGGTGGGCGCCAGGTATCCGGACCAAGATCCAGACAGAGCCAGCTCCCGGGAGGTGCTTATTGGCCCTGGGGATGATTGCCTGGGCGCGCCGGGCAGCCCCGCCAACAGAAGTTAGGCGCGCTCCAGCCCCTCCGCAATGGCCTCGATCGCCTCGGCGAGGCCGTTCAGGCGTTCCACCACCACCGGATCGGGTTCGGCAGGCACGGGGGAGGGTGCCGCGACGGCGCCGCCGGCCTTCAATGCGTCGATTTCGGCCTGCAGATCGGCGGTTTCATCGGCCAGTTGCAGGGCCGCGAGCAGCAGCATCCGGGTCTCGCCGAACTGCATGCCCATGGCCTTGAGCGTGCCGATGCGCTTGTCCACCTCGGCGGCCATGTTGGTGAGGTGTCGTTCCTGGCCATCCTGGCAGGCGACAGGGTGGGAATAGCCGCCGACGCGGACCGTGACCTGGGCCATCAGGCTTCCTCGCCCAGCACGCCACGCAGCCGCGCGATCGTTTCATCCAGCCGAGCCGCGAGTGCCGCGACGGCGGCCGGGTCAACCCCTGGCCCGTCATCCGCGCCCCGTGGCATCGCGGGCCGGGCGCTTGCCGCACGGGCCAGCCGTTCGACCGCTGCTTCCAGCCGCTGGGTGGCTTCGGCCACCGGGTCCGTCGCGTCGATCATCAGCCCCCTGAAGGTCCGCTTGCGCTTCCCCGCAGGTGACGGCGGGGTTAGGGAAAGCCTTGGCAGAGAGGGGCCTCGGGGTCAACGGTGACAGCGTGTGGCAACAGCATGCCGGCAGTGGTGATCCATGCGCTGGCCCAGGCGGACGCCGCGCTGGCGGCGGCAGGGCCGCGCGGCGTGCTGTTGCTGTCCGCCCATGGCGCCGGGGCCTTCGCGGGTCATCGCTGGTTTGTGACCATGGTGGCGGAGGCGCGTCGGCGGCACCCGGCCGTTGCCTGTGCGGCGGCGCTTGATTGCGCGGATGCGGCGGGCAGCGCGCTGGCGGCGGTGCGGGCCGGGGTGGGGATCATCGTGCTCGACGGCGCCTGCCCGGCATTCGCGGCGGTCGCGGCGGCGGCGGCTGAGGTGGGCGCGCACATACTGCCCAGCCGCCCGGTTGCCTTCGACCTTGGGCAGACCGATCTGCGGCGGCGGGACGATCGCGCAGCGCTCGCCGACTGGCTCGCCATGGAAGCGCCACACGCATGGGCGACACCGCCGCCATCGTGACAGGGCCGTAAGGCTGCGCTATCGCGCCCTGGACAGGCCGGTCTTAAGGAAGGACGCAAGATGAAGCTCACCCGTCGCGTGAAGGAAATCCTCTCCTGGTATGAGAGCGACAATCCCGGGACCAAGGCGAACCTCGCCCGCATCCTGATGGAAGGGAAGCTGGGCGGCACCGGCCGCATGGTGATCCTGCCGGTGGACCAGGGCTTCGAGCACGGCCCGGCGCGGTCCTTCGCCCCGAACCCGGCGGCCTATGATCCGCATTACCATTTCGAACTGGCGATCGAGGCGGGGCTCAACGCCTATGCCGCGCCGCTGGGCATGATTGAGGCGGGTGCCGCGACCTTCGCCGGCGCCATCCCGACCATCCTGAAGGTCAATTCGTCCAACAGCCTGTCCACCACCAAGGACCAGGCGGTGACCGGGTCGGTGGCGGATGCGCTGCGGCTGGGCTGCTCGGCGATCGGCTTCACGATCTACCCGTCCTCCGAATACCAGTTCGAGATGATGGAGGAACTGCGGGAGCTGGCCGAGGAAGCGAAGTCGGCAGGCCTCGCCGTCGTCGTGTGGTCCTATCCGCGCGGGCCGATGCTGGACAAGACCGCCGAGACGGCCTTCGACATCTGCGCCTATGCCGCACACATGGCGGCGCTGATGGGCGCGCACATCATCAAGGTGAAGCCGCCGATGGAGCCCGTCTCCCTCGACGCGGCGAAGAAGACCTACACCGACCGCAAGATCGACGGCTCCAACCTGACGGCGCGCATCAAGCATGTGGTGCAGGCCTGCTTCAACGGGCGCCGCCTGGTGGTGTTCTCGGGTGGCGAGGCGAAGGGCGCCGAGGCGCTGATCGATGAGGCGCGCGCCATCCATGCCGGCGGCGGCAACGGGTCGATCGTCGGCCGCAACGCGTTCCAGCGGCCGAAGGAAGATGCGTTGAAACTGCTGGCCTCGATGATCGAGGTGTACAAGACCAAGGCGTGAAGGAAGGTTGGAGGGGCGCTGCCCCTCCAAGCCACCCCGCCAGGGACCAACGGATCCCTGGCGTCTTTCACGCAGGGCAGTCCTTGCCCGCCCCATTGCCAAGCATGGGTCATGCATCGCGGCGCCGACCGCCGGCGTCCAACACCAAAGTTGAGGTTTCCAAAGGCCTTAAGCCTTTGGTGGGGTGAGGTTTGGAGAGGGGCGACGCCCCTCTCCAAGGACACCATCGCCATATAGTCCCGCACATCGGGCAGCGCCCCTCTCTCCGCCCACCGCCATGCATCTACCGGCCTTCGCGGCGCGTAGTATCGTCATGATGCCTCTCGCCATCCGCCTTGCCGCCCTGGTCCCCATCCTTGCCGGCGGTGCGGGCGTGCTGTTCGGCCCCGCTTTCCTGGGCGAAGCCGCTGGCCCCGCGATGGCGAGCCATTTCCGCTACCTCTCCGGCCTCCTGCTCGGCATCGGGCTGGTCGCCTGGTGGTGCGCGGCGGCGCCGGTGCGGCGGGCCGGCACCTTCGGCGTGCTCTGCGCCATCGTCACGCTGGGTGGCCTGGCGCGGCTGGGCGGGCTGGCGGTCGATCCGCGCCCGCCCGGGCCGCATCTCGTCGCGCTGCTGATGGAACTGGGCGTCGTGCCGGCGTTGTGGCTGGCGGTGCACCGCGCCGCGCGTGGTCAGTCGCGGGCAGCCCAGGGGTCATAGGTTCCGAAGTCCCACAGATAGCCGCCCGGGTCCCGCGCAACATATTCGCGTGACCCGTAATCCCGGTCGAGCGGGCCTTCCAGGATCTCCGCACCGGCCGCGCGCGCCGTTGCGCAATGCGCATCCGCATCCGCCACCACGACATAGATGCAGTCCGTCACGCCGCCGGCCTGCGCGGGCATGCGCATGTCGAAGAAGGCGCGGTCCCCGCCCAGCATGACCATGCCCTGCGCCTCGCCTTCGCCGTAGGTGAGTTCCGCGTGGATCACGCCACCATCGGGGGATGGCACCACCAGCTTCTCGACGAAGCCGAAAGCCTCGGTCAGAAAGCGGATCGCGGCGACAGGGTCGGCGTAGCGCAGGCAAGGAATGACGGATGATGAACGCGGCACGGGACACCTCCTCCTCGAATGGTTGCCGCTTGTATCTGATCACGCCGCCGCGGATCGACCTCGCCGTGTTTCGTGATGTCTTGGCGGCGGCGTTGGATGCCGGCGACGTCGCCTGCCTGCAATTGCGGCTGAAGGATGCCGCGCCGGATGACGTCAAGCGCGCGGTCGATGTGCTGATGCCGGTCGCGCAGGCGCATGACGTGGCCTTCATCCTCAACGACGATGCGGCCCTTGCTGCCCGGTTGGGCTGCGATGGGGCGCATCTGGGCCAGACCGATGGCGACCACGAAGGCGCGCGGACGCTGCTGCAGGACCGCATTCTCGGCATCACCTGCCATGCGTCGCGCCACCTGGCGATGGAAGCCGGAGAACGCGGCGCCGACTACGTCGCCTTCGGCGCCTTCTTCCCGACCGACACGAAGGAGACGGTGCACACCGCCGGCACCGACCTGCTGGAATGGTGGTCGGAGATGATGGAAGTGCCGTGCGTCGCGATCGGCGGCATCACCGCGGGCAATTGCGCGCCGCTGGTCCGCGCGGGGGCGGATTTCCTGGCCGTGGTCGGCGCGGTGTGGAACCACCCCGATGGCGCGGCGGCCGGGGTGCGGGCGATGAATGCGGCGATCGCGGAGGCTGCTCCGGGCTGATCCGGCGCCCTGCGCAGGCGCGGCCTCACCTGGCGCGCGGCTCCAGAGCCAGGCGCTGGAATACCGCCAGCGCCTCGGCTGCGGTGGCGTCACGCGCGGCGCCGGCCCGCACCTGTTCGCGCGTCCACATCCATGACCGCGGCGGGTCGTCACGCATGGTCCAGTCTGGGAACAGACGTTCGGGCACGTCGGCGCAATGGACGACCGCCACATCGACATGGCGGTCATCGAGCAGAATGCGCGCCAGCGTCGCGGTCACCGCGTCTCGTGGGCCCTCGAGCAACTGCATGAACATGTCCGCCCGGCAGATCAGCGACCCGGTGACGCCGCGCCGCGCATTGTTGACGCGCGCCGCGAGCAGGATGTCGTCCAGCGTCGCCTCGTCGAAGCCGAAGGGGCGGGAGGTGTAGATCAGTTGGGTGAGGCGCATGGTCGTCCCCCGGGTGTTGCCCGCATCATTGCCGAAGCACCGTTCGATGCCCAGCGTTACCGAGGCCGCGACCCAGCGGGTTCCTCCGTCTCATCCCCCTGGATCCGGATCGCGGCGCAGCGTGCCGCGCGCCGGGTCAGCCTGCATCGGGCCGGGTGCGTCCCGGCGGCTTCGGCTGCCTCGTCAGGGCGAACGCCGCCGCACCCCCTCGCGGATGAACACGCGGAACGTGGTCGTACCCTCTCCATCGCCATCCAGGGATCGCCACATCCCGTTGGTGCACAGCACCCCGCCCTGCGCCGGCACCGCATCGAACAGGATGATGTTGCGATGAACCGTGCCGTTGGGTTCGGTGGCCGTAAAGCGCGTCAGGCAGTGATCGCGGATCACCACGGGTTCGTACTCGCCGATCATGATGCCGCCGCCGCCGGTGCTTTCGAACACGCGCGGCAGCGGCGGCCAGGCGCCGTAATCCTCCTGCGCCGAAGCCAGGCCGGCGCTGGCCGCGACAAGCGCCGCGCCGATGATCCAATGTCGCATCGCGCAATCCTCCTCGGCCGCCCGGTCGCGGGGGCCGTCCGCTTGCGGTACGGTGGCGCAGACAGCTTGGATGCAGCGCATGGACGAAACCACCTTCCACCGCCTGCTGCACCGCCCCGGCACCTTGGTCGATGTCGGCGCGCATGACGGGCTGATCACCATTCCCCTGGCGCGGCTGCCGGGGTCGCGCGTCCTGGCCTTCGAACCGCTGCCGCCCGCCTTCGCGCGGTTGCAGGCGGCGTTGACGGAGGCGTTCGGCGCCGTCCCGCCCCATGTCGAATGCCGCGCCACGGCGCTGGGTGACGCGGCTGGTGACATCTCCCTGGCGATGCCGGTGCTGGACGGCGTCGCGCAGGAACAATGGGCAAGTACCGCCAAGGACTACGCCGCGCATCTGTCCGCCCGGGTCGGCGTCGAGCGATTCACCGTGCCGCTGATGCGGCTGGACGATCTGGCGATCGCCGACCTGACCGGCATGAAGGTCGATGCCGAGGGCGCCGAATATGAGATCCTGCGCGGTGCGCGGGAGACGCTGCTGCGCTGCCGCCCCGTGCTGACACTGGAGGTCGAGGAACGCCACCGGGACGGCAGCACCTGGTCGGTTCCGGCCTTCCTCGATGCGCTGGGCTACGACGTGCTGTTTGAACTCGGCCGGGACTGGTTCCCGATCGCCGCGCTGGATCGGGCGACGATGCAGCGCGCGTCACCCGACCCTTCGATGTTCGAAGCGTCGGACCCCTATGTCTTCGTGTTCTATGCGCTGCCGCGGGAGGATGCGCCGGCCATGCTGGCGCGGTTGCGGGGGGCGGCGTAGCCTTTCGCCAAACGGAGGAAACCCATGTCGACCACCGCACAAAGACTGATTGTCACGCGCGCCTCGGGGTCCTGCGGGGCGGAGGTGTCGGGCCTCGATCTGGGCAGCCTGCCCGATGACCGCATCATCGCCGAACTGCGCGCCGCCTGGCTGGAACATGGCGTGTTGTTCCTGCGCGACGCGACTCTGCCGCCGCGCGACTTCCTTGCCTTCGCCGGGCGCTTCGGTACGCCGGTCGAATACCCCTTCGTGCGCGGGCTGGACGGGCTGCCGCAGATCACCCCGGTGATCAAGGAACCGGAGGAACGCATCAATTTCGGCGGCGTCTGGCATTCCGATACCGCCTATCTGGAACGCCCGCCGATGGCGACCATGCTGATCGCGCGGGAGGTGCCGCCCTCGGGCGGCGATACGCTCTTCGCCGATTGCCGCGCGGCCTATGACGCGCTGTCCGATGGATTACGCGCCACGCTCGACGGCCTGCGCGCGATCAATTCCTCCAAGAAGGCCGATGCATCGAAGACGCGGGAGGACCGCCAGAAGGAACGCGGCGCCGTGACGAATGCGGAGGTGCTGGAAGCCGCCCATCCGGTGGTCCGCACCCATCCCGAGACGGGACGCCGGTCGCTGTATGTGAATCTGGGCCACACCACGCGATTCGAGGGTTGGACCGAGGCGGAATCCAAGCCGCTGCTCGACTTCCTGTTCGCCCACATCACCAAGCCGGAATTCACCTGCCGCCTCCGCTGGGCACCCGGGTCCATCGCGCTGTGGGACAACCGGGCGGTGCAGCATTATCCGGTGAACGATTATCACGGGCATCGGCGGGAGATGCACCGCATCACGCTGCAGGGGGATGTGCCGCGCTGATGCGTGCGGCGTCCAGCACCTGGGTCATGATGCTGGACTCAGTAACAGGAAAACATTCCGAAATCCAGTGAGGATCTTACCCGCAGGTCGTCAGCGCCGCCGTCGCGAAGCCGCGGATCTCGCTCGTCACGTTCAAAACCAGCTCCGCATTGCCCAGCGTCACCGGCTGGCGGTGCGGCAGCCCGGTCAGGGTCACGGGTTCCTGCCCGGCCACCGTCACCACCACGGTCGCGGCGCGCGTCAGGTCGTCGGTCTGGTTCGGCGCGCTGACCACCACCCGCACCAGCCCGTCGAGCAATTCGATCCCGGCATTGTCGGGCACGCGCGGGCCATAGGCGACGGCGAAGCGCCGCCCGGTCGCGCGTCCTTCACAGCGGTGCACCGGGCCGGCATCGCGCATGATCTGCTCGATCCGGTCCCGCGGCACGCCCGCGCCGATGCGCTGCTGCGCCAGGGCGAACAGCGCCGCCGCCTCGCCCGCCGGCACATCGCGGTCGTAACGACGCTGCAACGCCGCCATGCCTTCGCGCGCCTGGCGCAATTCGCCGTCCAACTGCGCATTGCGGGCATGGGCCGCGCGCGCATCGGCCGATACGGTATCGAGGCGCTGTTCCAGCACGATCACCTCCGACCGCGCGAGGTCAAGCCCGCTCTGGTACGCCCAGAAGCCGAGCCCGACGAAAACCGCCAGCATGAATACCCACTTGGCCACACGCAGGGCGATCTGCCCCGTGCGGCGCCGGCGTTCCCGGTTGCGTCTTGTTCCGATCGACATGCCGCGCCTTTAGACGCGAGGCAGCCGCGCGGGGTCAAGTGACGGGAAGCCACACTACGTCCTCGATCCGCGGCGCGCCGGATGCGAGCATCGCCAGCCGGTCGAACCCCAGGGCGATCCCCGCCGTGGGCGGCAGGCCGGCCTCCAGCGCGGCGAGGAAATCCTCGTCCACATCCCAGCCCTGCGCGCCGGTGGTCCGCCGCCGTTCGGCATTGGCTTCCTCGAATCGCAACCGCTGTTCGGCCGGGTCGGTCAATTCGTCGAAGGCATTGGCCAGCTCGATCCCGGCGGCGAAGACTTCGAATCGCAGCGCCGCGCGCGGGTCGGCCGGATCGCGCCGGGCCAGCGCGGCCTGGGGGGCGGGCCAATGGGTCAGGAAGGTTGCGCGGCCGCGGCCCATCACCGGTTCCACCCGTTCCAGCAACAGCCGGAAGAACAGATCCTCCCAGGATTCGTCCGGGCGCGGCGGCAGGCCGGCTTGCCGGGCCGCTGCGTGCAGGCGGGCGGTGTCGCCTTCGGTCGCCAGCAGGTCCAGGCCGTTGCAATACCGGGCGAAGGCATCCTGCATCGCCAGCCGTTCGAACGGCAGGGCCAGGTCCGTGCGCACGCCGCCATGTTCGACGACGGGCGGGCAGACGGCGCGGATATACGCCTCCGTCTCCGCCATGAGCCCATCGAAGGACAGGCCGGGCCGGTACCATTCCAGCATGGTGAATTCCGGGGCGTGGCGGGCCGAGACCTCCCCATTGCGCCACACCCGGGCCAGTTCGAAGACCGGCCCGCTGCCGCCCGCCAACAATTTCTTGATCGCCAGTTCGGGCGAGGTCCGCAGCCACAGCGCCCGCCGCGTGCCTTCCCCCAGATGCGGGTCGAAGGCGGTCTCGAAGGCGCGGATATGCACCTCCGCCCCCGGGGCGGGCACCAGGCAGGGCGTCTCCACTTCCCGATAGCCCCGCGCGGTGAAGAAGGCGCGCGTCGCGGCCACCAGCGCGGCGCGGCGGTCGAGGAAGGGCAACCGCGCGGCCAGCCGTTCGGGATGCCAGTGGGGTTTCGCCATTGTCTGCACGGAAGCCTTGGAGTACGGGCCGCGACCATGCCGGACGGTGACACCACACGCCAGGGACGGACCCTGCGCACCGCGCGCGCCCTGCGTGAGGCCGGGCTGCTGCGCGACGAGGCCGCGGCGGCGCGCGTGGCCGAACGCTTCGCGATTTCCGTCACCGACCACGTCGCCGGGCTGATCGACCGGACCGACCCCGCCGACCCCATCGCCCGCCAATACATCCCCGACGCGGCCGAACTGATCACCGCCCCGCATGAGACGGACGACCCCACCGCGGACGGCCCCTTCACGCCCATCAAGGGCGTGGTGCACCGGTATCCGGACCGCGCGCTGCTCAAGCCGCTGCTGGCCTGCCCGGTGTATTGCCGCTTCTGTTTCCGCCGCGAGGTCGTCGGCCCCGATGGCGGGCTGCTGAGCGAAGCGGAACTGGACGCCGCCCTGGCGTGGTTCGAACGCACGCCGTCGGTGCGGGAAGCCATCCTGACCGGCGGCGACCCGCTGATGCTGTCCCCGCGCAGGCTCGGGGCCATCCTGGCGCGGCTGGCGGCGGTCCCGCATATCGACACGCTACGCATCCACACCCGCGTGCCGGTCGCCGACCCGGCCCGCATCGACGCCGCCCTGCTGGACGCGCTGCGGCCGGGCAAGCCGGTCTTCATCGCGGTGCATGCCAACCACGCGCGGGAATTCGCCGCGCCCGCCATCGCGGCACTCGGCCGGCTGGTGGATGCGGGGGTGCCGCTGCTGGGCCAATCGGTGCTGCTGCGCGGGGTGAACGACAGCGCCCAGGCGCTGGAAGACCTGTTCCGCGCCATGCTGCGCGCCCGCATCAGCCCATATTACCTGCATGCGCTGGACGCCGCCCCGGGCACCGCCCGCTTCGCCGTGCCGGACGAACAGGGGCTGGCGCTGCTGCAATCCCTGCGCGGGCGCATCCCCGGCCACGCCATCCCGGCCTTCGTGCGCGAACGCCCGGCCGGCGGCGGCAAGGCGCCGATCGGTCACGCCTGACCCGCCTTCTTCCCCCGCGTCTGCGTCCAGCCCAGATACAGGCCACTGCCCACGATCACCGCCGCACCCAGCCAGGTGAACAAATCCGGCGCTTCCCCGAACAGCACGAACCCCACCGCCACCGACGCCAGCAGCTGGAAATACTGGAAGGGCGAGAGAATATTCGCCGGCCCGAAGCCAAAGGCGATGGCGATGCAGTAATGCCCCAGCGCCCCCAACACCCCCAGCGCGCAGAACAGCGCGAGGTCGGTCAGGTTCGCCGGCGTGATCCACACGAAAGGCATCACCAGCAGCATCCCGAACGCCCCCACCACGGATGAATACAGCGCCGAGGTCTCCGGGCTTTCCAACCCCGCCACCCGCCGGGTGAGGATCTGGTACAGCGCATAGGCCGCCGCGCTGACCACCACCGCCACCGACGCCCAGTGGAACACCGCACTCCCCGGCCGGATCACCAGCAGCACCCCGGTGAACCCGCACAGCAACGCCAGCACCCTCGGTAGCGTGGTGCGTTCCCCCAGCATCGGCCCGGCCAGCATCGTGACGATCAAGGGCGCCGTCTGGCTGATCGAGCTCTGCTTGGCCAAGGGAATGAAGTTCAGGGCCAGGAAGCTCAGCAGGTTCGAGGTGAACAGCAAGGCCGAGCGCGTGAGCTGCACCACCGGCCGCCGCGTTTTCATCACCCCCAGCCCGTATTTCGGCAGGAAGGCGATCAGCAGGAACACGATGTGGCCAAACGCCCTGGCCCAGGAAATCTGGAAGGAGGAATAGGTCGCCCCCAACGCCTTCGCCGCCGCCAGCATGAAGGCGAAACAGCCCCCCGCCATGCAGATGAACAGGATACCCAGAAGAATGCGCTGCGGCGGCGGGCTGTGTTGTGACACGCCGCCATGGTGCGGTGCGGTGGGGGGTGTGTCCATGGCGCGCGCGTTGAAGGTCGGGGGCGCCGCCCCCGAACCCCCGCCGGGGTAACTGGGTTACCCCGGACCCCGCCAGGACTTGGTGCTTGGCCGTCAACGCAGGCGCCAGTGGCGGGGGCGGCCGCCGGCATCCAGCAACAGCTTGCCCAGGCGGTTGAAGGTGCCGGGCGGGTGGACCCTCGGCACCGCAAGGCAGGCGATCACGGTCGCTTGTGCCAGTTTGGACAAATTCGGATTGGGGAGAAAATTCGGCGGCGCCGGCAACGCCGCCCGGACATTGAGGTCCCTCGCCCGGACCAGGCTGGACAACGAGACCACCCGGCTGATGCGCCGCCACGCCCGGCAAATGCGCCAGGCGAGGGCGTTAAGAATGTCATCCTGCGCTGTGCGGCCGGCGACGAGGGTGAGGAGGAGGTCCATATGGCCGGACCTCGCCCAGCGGCGAAGCTGGCGGGAGGCGGTGTCGGGACGGCCGTATTCCTCCGGCAGGTCCTTCCACGGGCCGGAGGAACAGGCGACCCAGAATATGGCGTTGAGCGTGCGGCGCGGGTCGGCAGGCGGGCGGCCTCGGCGGCCGGTGGTGGGCGGGAGGTGCCGGGAGAGGAAGGCGTATTCGGGGTCGCTGAGGGGGAGGAAGGGGTGAGGGTGCATATTTCAGTTTTATAGGAATTTATCCCGATTGTCAATCACGCTTTGCTCAGTGCTAAACTTGGGCTAAATCTTTGGTGAAAGGTGAAATCTTCATATCAATGTATGACGCAGAGGCAACAGGCTCCATTGAGCGCAGCAACAACAAAATACCTCGAGATACCCTCGAGAAGCTTGTCTTGCTTACAATCAAGCAACCGTGGCTCATAGGTAGACAAGGCGCGTTTCTTGAACTCTTTGATTTGTGCAAAACGACAAGAGAGCAAAGTCTCATCGCAAGTTTGCTTGATAAGTTTCATTACTTAACCGACGCAGATGTTCGAAAGCGAATTGATTTAATTAGAGACAAGATAACGAATGACTGGAGTCTGCAACCTTGTAACACAAAAATATCTGCATTTCAGAAGTCTGACTATGCAGATAGTTCAGAGGCAGTACTTTACGCTTTGAAGGCGAGCTTTGCTGCGAATGCTAATCTAGCGTGGGATACGCCTAATTTTATATCAAATTTCAATAGATTGCCGGATATTCTGAATGCCGGCGATAATGTTATTTTGCTCGATGATTTTATCGGGTCAGGCGAAACTATTCAGAGACGTGTAAAATGGCTTGCGCAAAAAATTGCTGACAAAGGCCTTGTGGTTAGCATTTATGTTTGCTCCGTCTCAGGAATGGAAAAAGCAATCGCTCAACTCCCTCCTATTTTCAAAGATTATTTTGTAGTGGATTTCTTGAGGCGCGGAATATCTGATAGTTTTGAGGGTGAATCTCTCATTGAGGCGCTTGAAGATATGGCGAGACTCGAATCTGAATTATGCGCTAACCACAGAGATCTTTCTCTTACGAAATTCAGGTTCGGATACAAAAAAACAGAGGCTTTATATTATCGAGATGGCTGCAATCCTCCAAATAATATATTCCCGATATTTTGGTGGCGTTGCGCTTCTTCGAGAACGACGTGGCGCCCAATTCTTCCGAGGATTTGATCGTGCGGATCAATGAGATCAGTACTGCTCAACGCGAGATCATTCGATTGGCGTTCAGGTCAGATTCCTGGGTTGATCTTTATATTCTGCATGAACGGCTTTTGCTCTCGCCAGGGCAGCTGGCCGACGCCATTATAAAATTAGGGGGCGCAGAACTACTTGAATTCGAAGGATTAACCGCTAGAATTACCGCTAAAGGTCGAAATTGGGTATTGAAAAATCGGCTAAGCATCTTCTCTGGTTCTGTCAAGCGACCTTGGGCGGTTCCACAAGTGTCCAAAGTGATGCAATCGACATCCGCACCTTACCTACCGAGGCTTAGCCAGATGGAGCCGAGTTTTTTCAGGCGCTTTGGATTGCGGAAATAGCTTAGCTCGTTTAGTATAAACTTTCCGTGCGGCTCGACTGGTAGCATATAGAGGTGATGACGCCTCAGTGACTAAGGCTGACGTTAGCTTTTCCGATGCACATCCGTGCATAGCCGCAGCTCCTTACGGAGCCGCGACAAAGCACCAATTTTGCATTGCAAAATATGGGCTTTGATGGAATCTGCGATTGCGAAGTTCGGTACCTGACGATCCGCACGGAACCCTCAAATGTCACAGACTTCTAGCCTGATACCAGAAATTTGGTCCCAATTTCTTGATGAAAAGGTTCATCATCGGAAATGGATGGTTGCTGCTTATGTTCAGTACGTAAAAAATTTAACTATTAATAACTTTCCTCCAATTCTTGAGTTCAATCACCTGTCAAATCTTATTGGAATTGAAAGAGACTTACTTGCTAAAATGATAACGAATCCGGCGCATTTTTATAGAAAATTTGAGATCCCAAAGCGGCTCGGCGGGATGCGAACTATACAAACCCCTTCACCAACATTATTGCATATCCAAAGATGGATAAAAAAGCAAATTCTTGATAATATAAATGTGCATGATTCCTCTTTTGCTTACGTAAAGGGTAGGAGTTTTATTGACAACGCTCGATCTCATTTGGGTCAAAATGTAGTTGTAAGATTCGATTTGAAAGATTTTTTTCCATCTATATCCATTAAGAATGGTTTATCGATATTTAATCGATGCGGATATTCGAGAAAGGTAAGCTACTATCTTGCTTCACTTTGCTTTGTTGATGGCATTCTTCCTCAAGGGTCTGCTACTAGTCCCAGTATAAGCAATATAATTGCCAAACGTCTTGATCGAAGATTATTTGGTCTGGCGACAAAACTGGACCTTACATTCACAAGATATGCTGATGATATCATTTTTTCCGGCAGCTCAATACCAGACTGGTTTGTTGGTTCTGTATCTAATATTATATCAGAGGAAAATTTTACTATTAATTCACGAAAAACGCGGATAATGTCTGGCAATAATAAGAAAATTGTGACAGGAATTTCGGTTTCTGGCTCCCAATTAAAGCTACCTCGCCCATATTCTCGTGAAATTCGATTTAAAGTTCACATGTTTCTGAAGAAAGGATTATCAAATTATACTGATCGTCCAAATGTTTATGATCCTTTGGCATTAGAGCGTCTTATAGGTAAGCTAATTTTTTGGCTGCAAGTCGAACCAGATAATGAATTCGCGCGAATTCATCTCGAATTAATGGCTAAATACAAAGCCAAAATTGACTCAATGTGAATTATAATTGAATTTAACTACTTTATTTACATATTTGTATTTAGTATTTTCTCGAGAATTCGCTGAACTTGCCGTTGTCCATGTCTCGGTGTATCGGCCCGAATCATTAGACGTCACACCTTCAAGCGCTCAGGACACCCGCCCCCATGGCGAAGATGCAAGCCAACCAGATGCGTGCCGGCATGGTCATCGAGTTCGAAGGCCAGCGCTACACCATCACCAAGCAGAACATCATGATCCCTGGGAAAGGCAATGCCATCATCCAGGTGGACATGCGCAACATCAAGACCGGCGCCAAGAAGGACCAGCGCTGGCGCACGGCCGACACGGTCGAACGGCTGATGACCGAGGACAAGGAGTTCACCTACTCCTACGCCGACGATCAGAACCTGGTGCTGATGGATCCGGAAACCTTCGAACAGACCGTGGTGCCCAAGGAAATCCTGGGTGACCGCCTGCCGTTCCTGCAGGAAAACATGACGGTCAATGTGAAGCTGATCGAAGGGGAGCCGGTCTCGATGGACCTGCCCGAGACGATCGTGCTCGAGGTGGTCGAGGCTGACCCGGTGGTGAAGGGCCAGACGGCGTCGTCCTCCTACAAGCCGGCGGTCATGTCGAATGGCGTGAAGGTCATGGTTCCGCCCTTCATCACGGCGGGCGAGAAGATTGTCGTGAAGACCGCCGACGCGACGTATTACGAACGCGCGAAGTGAAGCGTTTGGGCGCCGTGAATTCCGGCGCCAGGACAACCTTCGCCTAACCAGTCTGTGTCATGCTCCCCCCCACGCGGTGCGATCGTCGTGCCGTCGGGAGGGTGTGTCATGACGTCTTGGCGTTCGGTGCTGGTGGTGGCCTTGGTTGCGGTGGGTGGTATGGCCCGCCCGGCTGAAGCTGTCGTGTATTGCCGGTCGGTGGGTGTGCCGGTGGGTTGTGTGGTGCGTCCTGTGGCCCCCGTGGTGCGGGCGACCCCTGGCGTGGGTGCCCCAGGCGTGGGCGTGGCCCCTCGCGTTGGTGTCGGTGCCCCTGGCGTGGGTGTGGCCCCTGGCGTTGGTGTCGGCGCCCCTGGCGTGGGCGTCGCCCCTGGCACCCCGATGAACCGGGGCGGCCCCGTCAACCGCGTCGGCCGCCACTAAAAGTTACCGCGGGTCTGGGGGCACGTATGCCCCCAGCGGGGGGTGCAGGGGGGCAGGCCCCCCTGCCATACTCGCGTGTGCAGGAGGGCTGGCCCCCTGCCATACTTGCGCGCGCAGGGGGCGGGACCCCTACCTAACCGCGCCCCCCTGGCCTGCTTCCCGCCGTTCCGCTAACCCTCCGCTCCTTCGCTCTTTTACCCTTCCCCGCAAGGTTCCATCTGTCATGGCTCTCGTATCCTCGCGCCTATCGCCTGCCATGCAGGTTGTCACCTCGGCTGTCCGCAAGGCGGGGCGTCGGTTGTTGCGCGATTTCGGGGAGGTGGAGCAGCTCCAGGTCAGCATGAAGGGTCCGTCGGATTTCGTCTCGACGGCGGATTTGCGGGCGGAGCAGAGCTTGAAGGAGGATTTGTCCAAGGCGCGCCCGGGTTTTGCGTTCCTGATGGAGGAATCCGGGGCGTCGGGCGATGAGTCCTGGGAATGGCGTTGGGTGGTGGATCCGTTGGATGGGACCACCAATTTCCTGCATGGCATTCCGCATTGGGCGATTTCGGTGGGCATTGAAAAGCGCACCGGGACGGATACGTCCGAGGTCGTGGCCGGGGTGATCTACAATCCGGCGTCCGACGAGTTGTTCTGGGCGGAGAAGGGTGTGGGGGCGTTCCTCAATGATCGGCGCCTGCGTGTTTCGGGGCGCAAGGATATCCGGGAGGCGGTGTTCGCCACCGGCATTCCGTTCGCGGGGGTGCCGCGGAAGGCGGAGTTTTCGTCGATCCTGCATCGGGTGATGCCGCAGGTGGCGGGCGTGCGGCGGTTCGGGGCGGCGGCGCTCGACCTCGCGTGGCTGGCGGCGGGCCGGTATGACGGGTTCTGGGAACTTGGGTTGAAGAAGTGGGATATCGCGGCCGGGCTGGTGATGGTGAAGGAAGCGGGTGGTTCCGCGACTGATCCGGATGGGTCCGATCCGTATGTGTCGTGCAATGTGGTTGCCGGGAACCAGGCCTTGCAGCCGAAGTTGCGGGATTTGGTGAATGAGGGCCTGGCCGCGGTGAAGGCCCGCCCGGCCGGATGATGCGGCGGGCGGTCCTTTTCGGGCTTCTGGCGGTCCTGGCCGGGGCTGTGCCGGGTGCGGCGCAGGATATGCCCGATCCGGTGTTGCTGCCCGAACCCGCGCCGGCGCCGCCGCCGCCGCCTGCCTTGGCGCCGACCGGGGCGCCGCTGGTGCCGCAGGTGGTGCCGGCGCAGCCTGGCTTGCCGGCGGGGATGACGGCGCTGGCCGATGGAGCGGTGCGGATCGCGCTGCGGACGGACCGGCTTGATCCTGCGATGACCGAGGCGTTGCGCCAGTTGGGCGAACGCTTTGCCGCGCTGCCCTTCGGGCGCATCACGATCGAGGCGCAGGTGGCGGGGCCGGTCAATGATGGCTCGATCGCGCGGCGGACGTCTCTGGCGCGGGCGCAGGCGGTGAAGGCGGCGCTGGTTGCCGGCGGGCTGGACGCGACTCGGGTTGATCTGCGCCCGTTGGGGCGGCTGGCCGCGGCGGTGGAATTGGTGGACATCCTGCCGCCCGGCGTGGTCAGCCCGAATACGGGGGCGCGGAGCGGCCGATGACGCAGCCGATGGTCTATCTGTGGCGGATGCTGGGGTTCCTCGCCTTCGTGGCGGTGGTCACCTTCGCCGTCTGGCCGGAACTGCGGCACGCCTTCGAGGCGAATCCGGTGCTGAACG
This sequence comes from Acetobacteraceae bacterium, assembly GCA_022842185.1. Taxonomy (GTDB): domain Bacteria; phylum Pseudomonadota; class Alphaproteobacteria; order Acetobacterales; family Acetobacteraceae; genus Neoroseomonas. The sequence continues at coordinate 1,911 of JALHQB010000010.1, read as the reverse complement.
GGGTTATCCTGGCGGTGCTGCTGTTCGGCATCGGGTGGAACCTGCGCCAGGTGGTGGTGCTGCGGACCGAGGTGACCTGGCTTGAAGGGTTCCGGTCTGTGCGCGGGGCGGACCAGCAGGTGCAGCCACGGTTGTTGGCGCCGATGGCATCCATGCTGTCGGCGCGGCGGACGGAACGGGTTTCGATGTCGGCGATCGCGATGCGGTCGCTGCTGGATGGCATCGTGTCGCGGCTGGATGAGACGCGCGAATTGTCGCGCTACATGGTCGGGCTGCTGATCTTCCTGGGCCTGCTGGGCACCTTCTGGGGGTTGTTGCTGACCATCGGTTCGGTGGCGGATGTCATCGGCAACATGTCGGTGGGGTCGGGCGATCTGAACCAGTTGTTCAACCAGTTGAAGGCCGGGCTGGCGCGGCCGCTGGAAGGGATGGGGACGGCGTTCTCCACCTCGATGCTCGGCCTGGCGGGTGCGCTGGTGCTGGGGTTCATGGACCTGACGGCCGGGCAGGCGCAGACGCGCTTCACGAATGAGCTGGAAGAATGGCTGGCCGGGCTGACGCGGCTGTCCACCGGGGTGCTGGGGCAGGAGGGGGACAGTTCCATCCCGGCCTATGTGAACGCCCTGCTGGAACAGACGGCGGAGAACCTCGAAGGGTTGCAGACCATCCTCCAGCGCGGTGAAGAAGGCCGCGCGGCGACATCCAACGCCATCATGACGATGACCGAGCGCCTGACCGTGCTGACCGAACAGATGCGCGCGAACAACCAGGTCATGGTCCGCGTTGCCGAAGGGCAGTCCACCATCGCGATGGCGCTGGCGAAGCTGGCGGAGGGGCAGGAACGCGGGGCGATCGACGAAGCCACGCGCGGCAATATCCGCAACCTTGAACTCTACATGGCGCGGCTGATCGACGAGGTGGCGCAGGGCCGTGTCCAGGCCACGGCGGAAATCCGGAACGAGATCAAGATCCTGACGCGCACCATCGCGGCGATCGCCGAGGAATCGCCGCGCTCATGACCGGCCGGGCCTGATCATGGCCGGGCGGTCCTCGCGTCGCCGCAACGGTGGTGGGCTCGATGCCTGGCCGGGCTATGTGGATGCGCTGTCCACGCTGCTGATGGTCATCATCTTCGTGCTGCTGGTCTTCGTGCTGGCGCAGGGGTTTTTGTCGGTCGCGCTGACATCGCGCGACCGGGCGCTGGACCGGCTGAACCGGCAGGTCTCGGAACTGGCGGAATTGCTGGCGCTGGAACGCGGGCAGGCGGCGGAACTGCGCGGTGGGCTGGCGCGGGCGAGCACGGAACTCGCCGCCGCGGCGGCCGCGCGGGATGAGGCGCTGCGGTCGCTGGGCACGCTGCGGGAAGAACGCGACCGGCTGCTGGGCGAACGCGACAGCGCGCGCAGCGAACAGGACCGGCTGGCCGCGCGGCTCGCTGACCTTGGAGTCGGTGCGCGGGGCACGGAAGACCGCGTCGCGACGCTGGAACGGCAATTGGCCGAGGCGGTGGCGCGGGCGGAGACGGTCGGGGGCGATGCGGCGCGCACGACGCGTGACCTGACCGAAGCGCGGCGCGGCCTGGCGCAGACCGAACAGCAGCGCGCGGCGCTGGAACGCCAGGCGACGCAGACTGCCGAAGAACTCGCCGCGGCGCGGACGGAGCTCGAAAGGCTGCGGGCCGAGGCGGCGGCGCTGAACACGCAGGTGCGGGCCGATCGCGCGACCATCGAGGCGCGGCTGGCGGACCTCGCGCAATTGTCCCAGCAGGTGCAGGCGCTGACGGCGCTGCGTGACGAACTCGAACGCCAGGCGCAGGCCGCGCTGGCGCAGGCGGGGGAAGAAGAACGCGGTCGCCGCGCCGCCGAACAAGCCGCGGCGCGATCGGCCGCCGAGGTGATCGAGGCGCAGCGC